>JANRJO010000059.1:0-17847 GCA_033763935.1 Bryobacteraceae bacterium | reverse complement strand
CTCATCGGCGCGGCTGGAGGACAGGGAGGCGACCGCGTCCGCGCTGACGGCGAGATAACTCGCCTGCGTGATGGTGAAGCCGCCAGGGAGGCGACCGCTGCGCCCGTCGGGGTTCGTCACGACCACATCCCAGGCGCCCAGGGGCTGCGAGACCAGGTCGAGCGTGCCGCCGATGGAGCCGCCGCCCCCGTACGTCGGGTTCGACGCCACGATGCTCAGCGACGCCGGGCGGTAGAGCGACGAGACCGGCTGCACGCCCGCATCCAGTCCTCCGGCAACCAGGACGCTCCCATCGGCGAGCAGGGTCTGCGTGTGCCTGATGCTCGGCAGGCTTCCGACCGTCGACCAGGCGCCCGAGCCAGGAGCGAACAGCTCCGCCGGAGCCGGAAGCCCGCCGGCCCCGTCCCCGCCGCCGATGACCAGGACTTTCCCATCCGTGAGACGCGCCGACGTGTGATGCGCGCGCGCCGAGATGAGCGGAGCGCCCGCCGACCAGACTCCGCCCCCTGTCGCGGGGTCGTATATCTCGGTCGAGGCCAGGGTCGTCCCGTCGTCGCCTCCGGCCGCGAGCAGCCTCCCGTCCGGAAGGGGATCGAGGGTATATGAGGAGCGCGTCCTGCTCATCGGCGCGGCAGGGCTCCACGCCCCCGTCGCGGGGTCGTAGATGTCCACCGCCGAGGTCAGGTCCGCGGAGGAGTTGCGCCCGCCGGCAATGACCACGCGGCCATCCGAAAGCTTCGCCGCCGCGTGCGCGTAATGCGCTCCCGAGGGCATGGTTCCCGCGGAAGTCCAGATGCCGGTTGCGGGGTCATAGAGCTCCGCGCTGGGCCTGATAAGGGCTCCGTTGTTCGAGCTGCCGCCGCCCGCGACCAGCACCTTCCCGTTCGCCAGCAGCGTCGCCGTATGGGAGAGGCGCGACTGCGCCAGCGCGCCAGTGTAAGACCACGTGCCCGTCAGCGGGTCATACAGCTCCGCGGTGCTCAGGCCACTGCAGCTGCCGATGACGCAGTCGGCGGAGGAGCCGCCCGCGACCAGCACCCTCCCGCTCGGGAGCAAAGTCATCGTATGGCCGTAGCGAGGCTCCGCCATACTCCCGGTGGCGCTCCAGGTCCCGCTGGCGGGGTCGAAGAGCGCGGCTGTCGGAAAGACGATGTTGCTCGTGCTGCCCCGGCCGCCCGCGATGAGGACCTTGCCGTTGCCGAGGCGCACGGCCCTCGCGTCGGTCCGCAGCGCGAGGGGCCCCGTCGCCGTGAAACCGGAACCGGAGGCCAGGGAGCGGTTGAGCTCGAGGCGGGCGCCAGTGACGAACCCGGACCCATTGACCGCGACGCTCAGGGATTGCGCGTTGTTCCCCTCCTGCGGCGTGATGGAGGCCACGACCGGCGCTGGCGCGAGTCCGTAGAGACCGAAGACAGCCCCGGAGGGCAGCGAGGTGATGGCCGAGCTCGCCGAGCGCCCGGCGAGGTCGACCGTCTGACTGGAGACCGCCTGCAGCGGACCGCCGGTCGAGAAGTAGATGAGCAAAGTCGACGGCTCGATGCGCGAGGCATCCAGCGCCGCATGCGAGTAGCGGAGACTGAGCGTCGCCGGGGGAGCGAAGGAGCCCGAAGGCGCCGGCGCGTAAAGCCCGCTCAGTCGTGTCAGACCCAGGGCGAAGGCCTGGCCCGCGACGGCGGCGGACGAGGCCGGCGAAAGGAAGACGGGCTTGGAGGCATGGAACACGGCCTCCCGCAGGCCGTCCACGACCACGTCGCTGCGGGCCAGGCCGACGACGTTGCTCAGCGGCGAGACGCTGCCGAAGGAATCGAAGGCGCGGATAGCGGCATAGAAGGAAGGTTCCGTGATGTCGGAAACCTCCGCGCTCTGGGTCGACCCAGCCGGCGCCGGAGCGGGCGACGCGACCGCCCCGCCGGAGGCGAAGTTCGCCTCAGTGAGCGGGAAGGTCGCGCGCCTCAACTCATAGCCGGACAGGCCGTTGAACGACTCCGGCGCGGTCCAGCGCAGCGTCACGGAGGACTCACCCACGACGGCGAAGGAGAGGTCCGCGACCGCAGCGGGCGGGACCGGGTGGAAGATGGTGAAGCCGTCCGGCAGGGTGGCGACGCCCCCATCGGGATTATTCAGGACCACGTCCCAGAGCCCCGTCGGCCGCCCCGTCAGGTCGAGGACGGCCGTGGCCTGGGAAGGACCCGTGACGACCACGCTCGTCGCGACGACGGCGAAGGAGGCGGGAGTGAAGACGGCGGAACCCGCAACAAGGCCCACGTCGCCGGCCCCGCCGGCGAGCAGGACCTGGCCCGAGCCCAAAGCCACCGCCTCGTGCTGCGAGCGGCGCTGTGGCAGGTTCGGGGCAGGAGTCCAAGCGTCCGAGGTCGGGTCGAAGATCTCAGACGTCGGCAGGTGCTGGAACGGCGTGCCGATGCCTCCGGCCACCAGCAGCCGACCGTCAGGCAGCGTCGTCGCCGAGGCACTGTTGCGCGCGGTGCCCATCGGCGCGCCGGGCGCCCAGCCCACGTTGGGGGTGAAGATGTCGACGGTGGCGGAAGTGAAGCCGGTATCACCGCCCGCCGCGATGGCGCGGCCGCCTGGCAGCGCCGCCAGGACGAACCTCTGGCGCCCCGTGCTCATGGCGCCTGCCGGGGACCATGTTCCGCTGGCCGGGTCATAAAGCTCCGCGCTCGAGAGGCGGTTGAGGGACGCGTCGACGCCGCCCGCCACCAGCACCTTGCCGCCCGCCAGCAGGACCGCTTTCGGCCGCAGCCGCGGAGTGCCCATCGTCCCAGCCGATGTCCATATGCCGCTGGCCGGGTCATAGAGCTCGGCTGAAGAAAGCACGCTGCCGTTGAACCCGCCCGCGACCAGGACCTTTCCGTTGGGGAGAAGGACGGCGGCGAACTCGGCGCGCGCGGCCGCCATGGAACCCGTCAGCGTCCACCCCGCCGCGGGGTCAAAAAGCTCCGCGGTGGCAAGATGGCCCGTCGTATCCCCGCTCCTTCCCCCCATCACGAGCGCCCGGCCATTGGGAAGCGCGACGACACCATGGAGATTCCGCGGCGTGGACATTGACGCGACCGGCGCCCAAGTGTCCGTGCCCGGAGCGTAAAGCTCCGCGGACGACAGGATGTTGTTCGAGCTGCCCTGGCCGCCCGCGACCAGCACGCGACCGTCCGCCAGGCGCGCCGCGCCGTGGCGGACGCGCGGCACCGAAAGGGCGCCAGCCGAGACCCACGTGCCAGAGGCCGAGTTCACGCGCGAGAGCTTGAGCGTCGCGCCGTTCTGAAACCCCTCCCCGGCGATGGTCACGCCCAAGGACCCGGTGTCCGGTCCCTGCTCTGGAGAAATGGATGTCAGAGACAGAGGCGTCGTCGCGGCGGGAACGACGACAAAGCTCGAGAAGACGACATCCTCACCATTGCCGATGTTGTCGATTGCGGCAAATGCCACGGAGTGCGTTCCGGGAGAAAGGGCGAAGGGACCCGCATAGAAGGGATTCGCACAGGTACCACGCAGCGCGCCCGTATCGCGCTCGACCTCATCGCAGGTCTCCGGGTCGGCATCGACAAGGTAGAGAATCTCTCGGACACCTGAAGCCACTCCAGCAGCGACCGGGTCCTCCGCGATGATCTGATACATCGTCCCCGAGGAGTGAAGCGTGACCTGGGGAGACGTCAGGTCGACCGCGACATCCACCATGACCACCGGCTCTTCGTTCCCCTCTGCATCGCGGCTGTAGAAGGCCAAGGGATGGATGCCTTCCGATGTTATCTGGAAGCTGCTCAGGAATTGCGAGAAGCTCCCCCCGTCGCTCGCATAGAAGGTGACCGCGCCTCCTACACCCGCCTCATCGCCCAGGACGAGCTTATCATCGGAGACCTCGAACCCGAGCAAAGAACCACTGGACACATACGTCACATTCTCGCCCGAGAATGAAGGCGCGGCGACTAGAGCGGTCCTGGGCGGGAGAATGTCCCGCAGCCCGCCGGCCATCGGGGACAGCCCTGCGGCCAGATAGGGCGTGGTCGCGCCCTCGACCGCAAGCCAGAGGTCTGGCCCCTGATAGACCGCGCCATTCGCCGCTCCAGCCTGAGCCTCCAATGCCGAAGACGGGGAGGCAGTTCCTTCGTAGGTCCAGACAGCTGCGTGACCAGTCCTGCCTCCGACGGATCCCGCCACGACCACCCGGCCCGCGTCATCGCGAAGCAGTGATGCTGGAACAGCAGAAAGCAGGTCTTCGCGGCGCCATGCGCTCTCATCCAGGACGGTGCCGCTGGAGAGCGCGAATCGCACCATCGCCAGGTCATAACCGCCAGCCTCCCTTAGCCTGGCCGACGAGACGAAAGCATTCCCTTGCGAGATGAGAAGCTTGGCGAAGACATCCCCCTCATAGTCGGACAGGTACCGTGGCCGCAGAAAAGGACCCGCCAACAGCTGGCTTCCGTCGGGGGAGAACTTCCACAACGCGAGGTCGACAGCGCGAGATGACACCGAAGGAGATTCGGAGTAGCCCGAGACCCAGATATTGCCGTCCGTATCCAGCGAGACGCCCGTCCCGACATCGAGCCCCGCGCGGGAGTATGTCGTGGCCAATGACAGCAGCTCACTCGTCGGATCATAGCGCCAGAGCGCCAATGAATACGAACTATCACCCTCCTCTTGCTCATCTATGGGACCGGAGGTCTGCACTGCCCCGACGATCCACCCCGGTGCGGTAACGGCGAAGACGAAATCATTCTTGGAGTATCCGGAATCGAGGGTGCGAACCGAGACAATCTGGTCACCGGCCAACGAGGCCCGATACACAGCTACGTCACTACCAGCTCCTTGCACATTGCCGACTACATGAGTACGCCCTGCGCCATCAAAGAACACAGACAGCGGGAATTCCGTGATGGCTCCTGAAAGAGGAGTGGAGGCGGTGAAGACTCCAGAGGGCGACGCCTTGGCAAGGCCAGCAACTCCCTCTTCCCGGACGATCGTCCACAGATTGTCCATCGCATCCCGGCCAATATCGATCCCCGCGACTGGCGCCACGCTAATTGGTGCGAACATGGCGATAAACGCTCGGTAATGATTGACATCCGCCAGAAGAACTCCATTGCCATCATCCGTCGAGCCCAACGGAATGAACATACCCGTCTCGTAATCGTAGGTATAAAGTGCCGGGCTGCTCCCCAGTCCTGCCTGAGCTAGCGTGGCCGGGTCATACCGGAAAGTCAGAGTGGCCGCAGGGACAAAATATTGCTCTTCAGGTGAGATGTGATAGAGATTTCCCGCCAGCCGCATCCCCGAGTCCACCATCCGCGCGAGCGCAGCCTGAAGTGGCGCGGTCGAAGGCGAAATAGCTCGAAGAGACAGAGTCGGGTCAGGGGAGGTGAACTCCAGTTCAGGCAGGCCGTTCACAGTCTGCGAGCTCGAAAGGGTAATTGGCGCCCCGACGGAGGTCATGGTCGGCAGCAATATCATGAATGGCGAGAATGTCGTTGTCAGCCCGGACACTGAACATCTGCTCGCGTCCACGACCGAAGTAATATCCTCGAATCCGTCCATAGTCTGATGAATGAGTTTTGCCTCACGAAGGCGTTGCGAACTCTGCGCTCCCGGCGCACAGCGAATGGTCAGCTTTGCCGGCCCGTTAAGACTGGCCGTGGTCCAGATGTCGTAACTCCCATCCGAATTCGCCAAGAAGTTGAACCCATCTGGCTTGTCCGTGAACTGGCGAGCAGCCGCAGCGAAGTAGCCTTCTGTCAGAGCATCGAACTCCAAATCCACGTCACCCAGCTTGAGCGTGTGGCGACCGACGAGACTCTCGCTGGGTCCCGAAACGGAGAAATCAACAGTACGCATTTCAAGGTTGTCGTCCTCATCGAACACCGCGAAATACAGAGTATGTGTACCCGCTGCGACACTAAAGGTGTTCTCACCGGACCTGCCCAGCACGGGCGAGATGTTGTCTGTCCAATCATCAAATGCGAGGTCGACGGCATAATATGCTGTCGAAACCGGCGTATCGCCAGCCGCAACCTGCCAACTCACTGTTGCTGTGTTGGGAGAGGCGTTGCGGACTTCCAACTGCTCAATGATCGGTCCGCGCGTGTTGGGTGGCGCGAAAGAGGGATGCACGACTTTTGATTTATGAACCGATACACCTTGCGCGGTGCAGATGTTGAAATTCCCAGCCTGGTCGACAATCTTCACATGCAAATTCGCGCCGGGGCATGCAGTCTGAGCACTATATTCGCCGCCGGATAGTAAGTCGTGGTCGTCTACCGCGAACAGGCTGGCTGGACCACCGCTGGGAGCCGGGTTACCAAAATAGAACTCGACGCGATCGATCCCGGAACCATTCACGCCATCGTTGGCAGTCAGCGAGTAGGCAATTCCCGACTGAGACTGACTCATCGACACCGCGGCGCATGCCGGCGGTTCAACCGTGAGTTGACCAAGACTGGTACGCAGGTCCTTGGGGGAATTACGATACCAAGCTTTATCGGTCGTTGGATCTTTGTTCACGTTGTCATAAGCTGCCACAACCAAACCGTCGCATCGATATGATTCAAGTGGCCCGCCAAACACCTCGCCACGCCAATTCAAGAACATCGAGTAGAGCTTGTTTACCTTTTGAATCGCGAACTTCACGGCTCGATCCCGTTCTTCCGCTGTCATTCGACTCCGCGGCTCATATGCTCCCCAATAATTTTGAGTGTCCCTATTGGGCAAGAAGCCAAGGAAACTCGTCTCAATTGCCCGAGGGAATGTCCCCTCCACGAGATAGTGCTTGCCATCCGTAGCGACAATGTCTGGCAACGACTGGTTATTGGCGATTCGATTCTGAAGGCCGCCAACCTGGCCATTCTTCGACGAATATTCCGAATCCGAGTTGACGTGGATGGCAACATGCCCCAACTCTCGAAACGGCCTGAAGCACGCCATCCCCCGACAAAGTCCTTTGATCGGATGAAACATTGCGGCGGCCTTCTCCAGCGGGAAGTCTCCATCTACGGGCTTCGCAGGATTGACCATCGAACTGGGGACGCAGAGGGCCGGGATACTGAATGTCGTAAGGTTAAAAATACCGGACACATTCCCGATGTTGTCACTGGCTCTCGCAAAAACCACATAATTTTTTCCCCGCTCTAAACCTGATGCCGAGTACTGCCAAGATGAAGTTGAGGTCATAACTGCCACCTGGAAGTTGGCAGTAGACGGATTTGTGCTGTCATGCACCGCAATCTGCACTTCCCTTACACCCGTGTCCCGCCCCTGATCGACCGCCGTGCCAACGATGAGAGCAGTCAAGGCGCTATCATTTACAGTGATGCTGCCGAATGCCACAGCAGGAGCGACGGCATCAACATAGAACCGGCGAACGATATTCGGGTTCACGGTTGTGACGACATGCGTAAACGGGGTCTCCATCGAATATGCGACTCGGTTATTCACCACGTCTGCGGCGTATAAGCCGAACTTCGAAGCTCCGCTCGGCTCGACCGGCAACTGGTCGGGGGTGATGACCACGGACCACGAGCCACTCATTCGACCGGCCCCGTCGGTGGAGAGAAGATTTACAAAGCCGCCATCCACGGCAAACGTAGTTATGCGCGTGAGATCCTGAATCGTGCCCGAGAAGGTGATTGTGGAGAACGCAATGGTAGAACCCTCGACTGGGCCCGCATCCAGCGTAACAAGAGGCGGAGTGTCATCGACGATGACATCCACCACATCATCCTCTTCGAGGATGTTGCACGTCGAGCCGTCAATTGGGTCACAGGCGACGCAGTGTACCGTGAGGGATGTGGGGCCATCAGGAATCACTTCTATTCCAGGGAACCTGGGATAGCTGCAGAGTGTTGCTGAATCGGTCTGGAGACAATCGTTTGTACCGCCCGGATACGTGATTGATACTGGGTTTCCGATCCGGCATGCAGGGCTGGACTGGGTAGGATGCACCAATCTCCCACTACTATGGACATATTGACCTTCAATCAGAAGGCTCCTATCGATCTCACACCAGCAAGAGGCGCCCCAAGCAGTCGTGGCGGAAACCAGATTCAGCGCCACGGCAGCAATGGCAAGCTTCACAGCTGATGCTCCGGTGGATCGAGTTTGCCACCCATCTGCAGTATCGCTTTCCGGAGCGCCGGGACGAATTTATCCCTTCGCCCCTCTTTCCAGGCCTTATAGTAACTGCGGAGTCCGTAGTCATTGCGCGGGTCTGCGGGGATTCCTTTCCAGAGCTGCTCCAATGCGGGCAGTGCCCGCGTATCACCAATCTCACCCAAGGCTTCGACGCATCGCCATACTATGACGGTATGGCGAGTGTCCCGCATAATCGTAAGCAGTGGATCAACAGCACGAGAATCCCTGGTCTTGCCAAGCAAAACAATCAGGTCATCAAGGTTCCCCTGGCCAAATGTCTCCACCTCAAGCAACTTGAGGACAGGCTCAACCAATCGGGGGGCAACCTTCTCAAATTCTTTCGGCCGGTGCCTCGCGACCTGAAGCATTTCCTCCAAAGCGACACCTCGTGTATATGACTTGTCAGGTTCATCGAGGATGATTTCCGCCAATCGCTCCACAGCTTTGGGGTTCGTCGAGGCGACGAGGCATCGAATCGAATTGAAGTTTAACCCAATCTGATTGAGGCCCTTGGCTGGCTCCTTCTGAAGCTTTGACATCAGATCAATGTCATCGCACCCACAAGCACCAATTACGGTCATTATGTCGTCAAGCAAATCACGGGAATGGTTCCCTCCACCAAGCGACTTATTGAGTTCGCGGCAGACGGACTCATGCTTGACTGCCACCATACTGAGCCCAATTGCAGCTCCCCCACGGACTCCGTCGGCCTCTCCTGGGTCATTCACGATGCGCAGGAGCGGCGCGGCCAAGCTTTTATCGTCGTCCATGGCGAGGCCCATGGCCGCCAATCGGCGAAAACGCCAATCTTTCTCCTTGTCCTTCACCACGACCAGGAGTCTCTTTCTGCGGGCAAAGGGATGGAGCCGCAGCTCCATATAATGGCCCTGAACCGAACTTACCAAGGCTTCCACCCCTTGTCGATCCTGACGGGGACTGGCTACGACCACCTTCTCCATATCCGCAAGCACTTCATCAACCGACATCGAATAGACAGGAGCGGGGGACGTGAACAGTATTACAGCCGTCGCCAGAAAAAAAACGGCCCGCCGCGGGCGGGCCATGACGAGGTCTGTCCGGTCAGGAACGGCACAAGTAGGCGCTCGGCGATCCTTCGGCACTGGATCGGTTCCTTGGATTTTCCGCGGGGAGTATTGGTCCGGGTGTGACCGAAATCAAGACCTAGACTGGTTACAAAAGTGCCGAATCGAAGTGTTTTACCGACAATTTACTTTCGCTCCGTCGAGCCCTCGTCGTGACTCCGTCGGACCCCGCATGTGGGGTGGAGCGCCCGCGGACCGACCCGCCGGAGCGGCCGCCCGCCTTTCGGCGGACGGCTCCCGGCTCAGTCTTCGTCCGGCAGCATGACGGTGATGACGGGCTCGCCGTCGTCGCCCGGCCCGCTGACCGCCTTGAGCGGCACCGCCTTCGGCGGCTCTCCGGGTCTGCTGACGAAGAGGGGAGCGAAGCGGACTTCACGTCCCCCTCCCGTCCTCCGCGCTTCCAGGCGTAGGACCGTCAGCAGGTCCCAGGCCCTCCCCGTGAAGCTCTGTCCTTCCTGTTCGACCGCCTTCGGCGGGACGAGGATTCCGTCGTAGACCGTCCGCGTCACGGCGACCGGCCAGCGGAACCCGGCCTCCGACGCCAGCGCGCCCAGGTCCACCAGGACGCCGTCCTCGAGCGCCTGCTTGCGCGTGTAGGCGTGTATCAGCTCGAACTCCTCGCTCCCGTTGTCTGTGTTCATGTCGTCCTCCTCATTCAAGGTCCAGTCTCACGGCCACCTTCCGCAGCTTCGCCCGCGCACGGATGAGCCGCGTTCGGACCGTCCCTTCCGGGACGCGCAGCTTGCGCGCCACGACGACGTAGGGCAGGCGCTTCAAGTCACAGAGCCTCAGCACCTGCCGGTCGTTGCATCCGAGCCTGTTGACGGCCGACCGCATCAGCGCCGCGCTCTCCGCCCGCTCCATCTGCTGCGCGACGAGCCCGCCAGGCTCCGCCAGCGTGTCGTAGAGGAATGGGCCATCGCTCTCCACCTCGAAGTCCAGAGAGAGGCAGTCCCATCGACGCCTGCGCCGCCGCGAGTCCATGTAGGCGTTGCGCATGATGGTGAAGAGCCAGCTCTTTACCCTGGTCCCGCCGCGATACCGCCTGCGCGCCTTGAGAGCCCTGTAGCACGCCTCCTGGAGCAGCTCGCCCGCCTCCTCCGCGTCCCGGCAAAGCCCGTAGGCGAAGCTCCACGCCTCACGGTTCCGTCCGTTCAGGTAGTCGGCCAGAGCCTCCGCCAACGCCTTCTCCCTCCAGGCCCGGCCGTTCCCCTTTCCGTCCCGTCCGACGATCTTGCAGGTCTTGTGCATGTCGCACCTCCGCGCACCCGGAGGGGCGAGGGACCCGAGGAAGGCCGCTGGACGAGGAATAAATGGTGGGGCCAACCTGGGGACCGCCCTCGTCGCGGACGAGCAGGCGGCCCCGCGCAGCGGGCTGTACGAAAGGGTGGGGCGCGGCGGGGGTTGGGCCGCCCTTTCGGAGACCCGGAAGGGGTGACCGTTTATGCCGCAGGGAGGAGGCCTTCGATCCTGGAGTCCCGAGAGTCAGGTGCGACAGGAACAAGACCGGAGAGTCGGAGGACGAGACGGGAAGGCGCCGAAAAAGCCCGAGAAAAATCTCCGCCGCCCAGCGGTGGAGACGGTGGAGTTCTCGGTCCCTGCGGCCTCGCGGCAGGGAGGAGCGTCCGCGGACCGGTCCGCGCGCCCCTCGGGCGGAGAAATCCAAGCGGCGGTGGGCGGGGTGGGCGGCCTGCCCGTCCACGCCGTCCACGGGCGCGGCGGTATCCACCGCTCTATGCGTCTAGGTCTTGCGCGATTCCACTTCGAGCCTTACAATGGCCACAACCGGAGCCTGCCTCCCAGGACAGACCCCGGTTCAAGACGGCCCGACACTCGGTGGAGCGGTCGGGCCGTCCTCATTCAGCCTCCGCCAAGTCTGGAGCAAGAGATATGAGCCACCCAAAGCGTGGGCTTCTTCTCGCCGTCGTTATCACTGTTTCAGCCTGCTCACGAGACCCCGATTCGTTCAGCTCCCAAAAGCCGGACATCCGGCGGGCGATTACCGCCGGCTACCGCGGGGTGCCCGTAAAAGTCGCGTGCTGGCAAGCCCAATATATCCGTCCTGGCTATCACGTCGACCTTCTTGCCGTCGTGAACATGCCAGCACCGGGCGGCAAATGGGTCAAACAGGGCAAGACAATCATGACCGACCTTGAAGTCATGGACGTCCGCGGAGCGCCCCATCACGGGGAGCCCTGCTCCGTCGTGTTCAAAATCAATCCAAATGAAGCTCAATACTTCGCGCTATTGATGGAGGAGGGCAAGGTCCATCTGACGGTGCGGAGCGAGGGTGATTCCGAGACGCACCCGATGGAGACCGCCGCGCTCGAGAAACTTGTACCCCTCAGGTGACATTCCTCGACTCGGATGATTGAAGCTCAGTTGCGCGGCAAGCTCGCCCAGCTCGCTGACAGCGAGGACCTGCTGACCTCGTCGGCGTTCGGGCTGCTCAAGTTCTCGCCGCTGAGGCCGGTGCTGGCCGAGTTCCTCAGCCGGGCGACTCGATACGGAGACGGCCGCGAGGCGCTAGGAACCGTCCTCTCCCCTTCCGGCCTCCTCGACTGCGAGGCGGCGCAGATCCGCTTCTGGGAGCGGCACGGTGAGTTCGGCGAGCCCGACCTCCTGCTCGTCGGAATCGACTGGGCCATGGTGGTCGAGGTCAAGCTGGGCGCGGAGGTGTCGGGCGACGACCAGCTGCGGAGATATCACGCGCTGCTCGTGGACCGGTTCCCGCGCGCGGCCCAGCGGCACGTCGTCTACCTGACGATGGACCTGAGCGAGCCCGCCCTCTCATCCGAAGTCACCCGCGGTATTGAGCGCAATCTCTGGTGGCTGTCCTGGTATGAGCTGGCCGGCGTGCTCGAACACGGCAGCCACAATCGAGGGACGCACGAGCTCGCGCGGGACCTGCGCCGGCTTCTCGACTACCACGGCCTGCTGCCGTTCCAGGGCATCAGCGCGCAGGATGTTCCGGTCGCGGTTCCCCTGTTCTGGGACGGCGTCTCCCCCCTCATCACGCCGCAAGACGCCTGGCCGGCAAGTCCCCTGTTCTGGAAGGAGAACCCCCGATGAAGCCCGGAGAGAACCTGATGACGCTGGTCCGCGCGACGCAGCGGCTCCACTCGGAGGTCGCGGCGCTGCTCAAGACCTTCGAGAAGCTCGCCGGGGAGCGCGGCTACGTGAACGCCAAGGACCGCTCGGCCTCCAATGCCTGCTCGACGTCCATCGACACGCCGGATGAGTGGGTGACGCCGTGGATGTACCGCTTCCTCCACCGCAAGGCGGACCCCGATGACGTGGTCATCCTGAACGTGGTCCTCAACACCGGCAGCGACTGGGCCCACTACTCCCTCGATGAGCCGCTCGCCATTTGCGCCCGGTTCAGGTACTCCAAAGGGAAGGCAAAGGCCAATGCGGACTACTGGGACGCCGGCGACATCTGTTTCTTCGGTGCGGCGAAGAAGCTCGGCACACTGTATGACCGCAAGAGCCTTGACCTCGACTCGAAGGAGTTCCTGACCGCATCCAAGTGGCAGAAGTCTGCGGTGGAGGCGATGCAGGGCGTTTCCTTTATCGCCGTGCCCCTAGCGGGCCTCACGGACTCCAAGGCCCTGGAGCGGGACATACTCAAGCTGGTGCTATCCTAACAGCCCGGCCTTCCTGAAGCTGAAGTAGCGGTCCTCGGCGACGATCAGGTGGTCCGCCAGTTCCACGCCAAGGAGGAAGCCCGCGAAGACGAGCTGCTTGGTGACCTGACGGTCGGCGCCGCTCGGCCGCAGGTCGAGCGAGGGATGGTTGTGGGCAACCATGACGCGCGCGGCGTTGTTGAGCAGGGCGCCCTTGAATACTTCGCGCGGGTGGACGATGGAGGCGTCGAGCGAGCCCACCGAGACGAGCTCACAGCCGAGCAGCCCGCCGCGCGAGTCGAGGTCCAGGCGCCAGAAGTGCTCGCGGTCCAGGCCGCGCGCCAGCGGGGCCAGGACGCGGAAGGCGTCGGCGGCGGAACGGACGCGCACCCGGGGAAGAAGGCCGGTGCGTACGACGCGCAGCGTCGTCCTCATCGCAGCAGCTCCAATAGCGCGGCGGCGAGGCGCGGCCCCAGCCCCCAGGAGCGCCAAGCCCAGGCCCCGCCGAGGACCAGGGCGACCTCCGCGCCGAACGCCGCCGCGAAGCGGGCGGGGAAAGGCGCGGTGCCGGCGAGCGGGCGCGTCAGGCGCTCTGAGAGGGCGTAGGCCGCCTCGTCCAGGCACAGCGCGGCCCGGAGAGCCCCCATCGCCAGGATGGCCATCAGGTGGGTGAGCAGGCCCAGGAACAGGAGCCACGCCAGGAGCATGTCCCGCGCGTAGGCGACGACGCAGGCCAGCGGGTCCACGCCGTGCTGCCGCGCTAGAAGGGCAGCGATGAGCAGCCAGCCCGCCAGCCGCGCCAGCGGCCGCCAGTCCCAGTCCCTCCACGATGCTGCCCGGGCATTCCACCCCATAAGAGACCTACGTTCGAGCCGGGAAAATGTTCCATCCGGCGGCACGTAGGACCTTCGTGGGCCTTGAAAATCCAGGCCTCCGGGTCTAACCTGGGCGTGTCGGGGGCCCCTCGTAAGGCAACCTCCGATTGGGCGATAACCCGGCTCTTACGTATGGAGGGCCGGGTTATCTTTTCGCCGGAGAGGGGCATGGTCCCTGCCGCGCAGCGGCAGGGAGGAGCGTCCGCGGACCGTCCCGCCCCGGCACGGGCCCACCGGCTTTCGCCGATGGGCCCTACCGGACAGCCGCCCCGGGTCGCCCCGGGGCGGCGCCGCCGTCCCTACAGCAGGCCGTGCTGGCGGAAGCTGAACGAGCGCAGGCCGTCCACCGAGGCCTCGCCGAGCACGATGTGGTCGGCCAGGGGTATGCCGAGTAGCTCACCCGCCCGCCGCAGCCGATGGGTGACCTCCTTGTCCTCCTGCGAGGGATACGGGTCCCCGCTCGGATGGTTGTGCGCGACGATGATGGCCGCCCCGTTGAGCAGGATGGCCGCCCGGAACACCTCGCGCGGGTGCACCAGCGACGCCGAGAGCGTCCCGACGCTCACCTCGTTGATGCCGATGACGCGCTTGCGGCTGTCGAGCACCATGAGGCAGAAGTGCTCCTCCGGGGCGTCGCCGATGAACTCGCGGAACAGGCGCGCCGCCTCCCTCGGCTCGGTCGCCGACGCCGCCCCCTCCTTGACGATGGAGCCCGACCGCTCCAGCACGACGCGGTACAACGGGACGCGCGAACGCCTCACGGCCTCCGTCGCCGGGGACATCTCTCCTCCAGGCGCCGTCTGCCCGTCCGTCTCCGTCTTCACGCAGGTCTTGTTTTTCATAAACACCTCCGGCCACCCGGAGGGTCGAAGGCGGCCGAGGAACGACGACGCGGCGAGGAATAAATGGTGGGTCCCCACCCTGGAGACCGCGGGAATCTGGGGCACGGCGGGGGTTGGGCCGGGTTCCCGGGTCGCCGGAGGGGATGGACCCGTTTATGCCGCAGCCGCGGCGGCGCTCGCTCCTGGCCGGCTGAGCGCGAGGTGTTTATGAAAAACAAGACCTGCGGATGGGGACTCCGTCTTCCTCTGACCGGACCCCGGAGGGGTGGAGCGCCTGCGGACCGAACCGCCGCGCGGAAAGCGCGTGGACTCGACGGAGAGCCCTTGTGTATCATCCGTTTGATATGACGATGAAGCTGTTCAAAGCCGAGTCTGGCGTCTTCCAGCCGATCCAGAAGCGGCAGTTCGGGTTCGAGCGCCTGGAGAAGCACCTGGAGGACTGGCTCGGCGCCAACCCCCACCTTCTCGGCGACGACATCCTCCTCATCGGCCGCCAGGTCAGGACCGACCACGGCATCATCGACCTGCTCGCGCTCGACCGCGAGGGACGCGCCGTGGTCATCGAGCTCAAGCGCGGGCTGGCCTCCCGCGAGGTCGTGGGACAGCTCAACAGCTATCTCACCATCGTGAACCGCTGGTCGGACCGCGAGCTGGAACGCAACGCCAACCTCGTCCCCTACGACCGTGAGGTCAGCAACCTCGTGCGGCGCTTCAAGGAGCACTTCCAGGTCTCAGCCGTCCCCGAGTTCAACCGCGAACAGGTCGGGGTCGTCGTGGCCGAGGACTTCGAGCCGGACTTCATCGCCCAGATCAGCGGCCTGCGCTTCGACTGCCGCGTGCTCCAGTTCTCCAACTTCGTCACCACCGCCGACGACGAATACCTGCTGATAAACCCCCTGCACGACTCCGCGCCGCCCGAGCACGCGGACGAGGATGATGAGGATGAGGAGGGTGGGGAGGCGGCGAGCGTCCCCGCAGACGAGAAGGAGCACTTCTCCAAGCTGCTCGACCGCGTGGAGGGACTCCTGCGAGACGCTTGCCCCTCCGAAGACGGCTGGAGGCTCCACAGGAGCAACCGCTTCGTCCAAGGCGTCTTCTCGTGCTGGAAGACGGTCTATGAAGGCATCTCCCTTTACTACGACCCGAAGGACCGGACGCTCCAAGTCCATACCAACTGCCTGCCTCGCCACAACCGCGCGCTCAGCGCCCTACTGACCGCCCGCCGGCGCGAAATCGAGGAGGGTCTTGGCGGGAAAGTCTCGTGGGACGACCACTCTTGGAGCTGTCTCTATGAAACCGTGCCAGATGACCCGGAGTTTATCGCCGGACGAATCCGCCGCTACATCGAGGTCCTGAAGCCTTACCTGGATGAGGCCCTGCCGGGACGCTCGAAGGCGGCGCGCGGCGGCGACATCACCAAGACCCAACTCGAGTTCTGGACGGGCTTCCGCAAGTACGCCACCGAGGCCGGGAGCAAGCTCCGCTTCCCCGCGCTGCGCCCCAAGGGGTGGATGACCATCAACACCGGCGGGTTCCTCTATGTGGCCATCGCCAGCCAGAACCGCATCACGGTCTACATCGCGCTCAAGGGAAAGGACCGCAAGAAGAACTTTGAGCTCTTGAAGGCCGAAAAGGATGCCATCGAGGCCGAGTTCGGCGCGCCGCTGCGCTGGGAGCCTCTCCCGACCAAGAAGGAGAGCCAGGTCCAGACGCACTCCAACGGGAAGCTGCTCGACCCATCCACCTGGCCGGAGACGTACAAGTGGATGCTCGATGCCTTGGAGCGCTACCACGAGATATTCGACCCCCGCGTCAAGCGGCTCAAGCTGAAGCCATGAGCGATTCCTCCGATTCCGAAGCCGCGGAGCTCCACGTCGGCATCGCTCTCGCGAACCTGCACGACCAGAGCGTCGCGAAAGAGGTCGACCGCGAACTCATCGAAACCGGGGGCGGCCGCATCCAAAGCGTCTTCGGCGAGAGCGGTGGAGGAATCCGTGCCGCGGCCTTCGATTACTGGGGCTACATCGGCAACGCCGCTGACCTCATTACAGTCGGCACGGCCCTCTATGGTGCCTATAAGCTCATTGAGCAAGGGCTCGATAGCCTAGCCTCGAAACGCGCGGACATCTACGTATTCGTGCCGGAGCAACATCTCCAGATCGAAATCAGCCGCATGAGCAAGGAGAGAGACGAGTTTCTGAAGGAGCTGGAAACCCGCCTGCAGCCCCTCCTACGGCATAGAGCACCGCGCCCCGCCAAGAAGGCCCGCAGACAACGCGGCGCTCCGAGGAAGCCTCGCGGATGAGGAATCTCGCCCAAGACATCTACTCCAGCGTCGCCAGCGGCCGACTGAAGGAGCCCTTCTCCGCCGCTGACGTACGCCGAGCCTGTCCAAGCTGCGCTCCCAAGACCCCGTCCACCTTCCTGCCCAAGCATCGGGTCGGAAACCCCGGCGGTGAGACGGAGCTCTTCAAGCGGATGCCGGACGGGCGCTACCGAACGATACCTCGCGGATGGCGGGAATGGTCGAAAGCCACAGGCCAGCCGATACCGCCGGGGCGTTGACGGCTGGCCCCGCCCCCGTCTGTCAAAATCGCCGGGAATGTGGCATAATCTCGTCGTTCTACCGCGAATCCGTGGCGGGGTAGCTCAGTGGTAGAGCACCGGTCAACATAACGGCCCTCCTCTCCGGCGACGGAGAGGGTTGCATCAGGCTATATCGGTGGAAGTCCCACTCCAGCCCGGCTGGAAGGACAATACCGAGGGAAGGCCCCGGGGAGACGTGAACCTCGGGGAACCCGTAACGACTACACGCCTGGCCGCTCTCGAAGCGGAAGATATAGTCTGGTCTTCACGGTAACGTGAAGAGGTCGGACGCTCGACCCTGTCCCGCGTGGGGCGGTAACAAAACGCTGAAAAACCGGGTGTCGACAGTTCGATCCTGTCCCCCGCCACCATCTTTGACAGCCGTTCGGGACGCGCGTCGGAAGGCCGAAAAACGGCCCATCTCGACACACATCTCGACAAAAATTCGGCGCGAGGGCGCGTTTTTCGGGTCATGGCGGCTCGAAAAACGACGGAGAAACAAGCGTTTCTTCGCCCGGCTCGCGCCAAATGTAGTCCAGTCTGAAAAGACGGATGGCTACCCCCGCCGATTCCCGCCTATATTCGAATAACGCTGTGTTTTCAGTGTAATCCAGCAAATCGCGATTTGTCGTAGTTTGTCGTTGGATGGGCGTTTTTGCCGTCATCTCGACAAACATCT
>JANRJO010000048.1:0-13971 GCA_033763935.1 Bryobacteraceae bacterium | reverse complement strand
GAACTGCTCGAGGGCAGCCGCGGCATTCTTCTCGTCGCGGCTGACGATGTGGTAGGGTTTCTTCACGGCGGTGCGTGTCCTTTCGAAGGGTTGTTTTTGGCGAATCGATTCTATCGAACCGGCTCGCCACCGCCGTCCAACCTTCAACTAAAGTGGGGACACGCTCCGGTCCGCTGTCGCCATCCACAACCCGCCATCGCGATCGCGCAGAGTTGGGAAGACCCGGACGCCCTTCGGCAAACCGGGGAGAACGTAGGGTTGCAGCCGGCCTCCGGCCAAGACCTGTAAACCTCCCTGTGTGCCGGCTAGAACAGCACATTGCTGGTCCTCTCCCAAGCTCCCGTCAATCGGGTTCGCCGGGCTGGGAAAGTACTCTCGCTCGCCCGGTTTCCACCGCCAGATTCCCTCTCGCAGTCCGACATAGAGACTTCCCCGGGAATCCTCGAAAAGTGAGCGGATCGCCGGTTGATCCGGGAGGTCGCTGCAACTCATCCGGCCGTCATAGAAACTGCACAGGCGTCCGCCGCCCGCACCGGTCCAGACGATGCCGTCGCGATCCTGAAGCAGCGCTCCAAGCGGCCGGCCGGCGAACTCGGGAAACAGAGTCAGCTTTCCGTCTTTCCACCGCGCGAGTCCAGCGGAGGCGCCGATCCACTAGAGCGCCGTCTCGCGAGACGAGCAGACGGCGGACGCGTTCGCCGGGAAGCTTCTGACCCGGCGGCGCCCAGGCAAGAGGGCGCACGCCGTCGAATCGCACCAAGCCGAACTCCGTGCCGATCCAGAGATAGCCGTCGGGCGTCTGCGCGATCGACTCGAAGACGCCTTTCCCGAAGCCGTCGCGCACTTTCCACGCCGTGTGCGCGTATTGGCTGATATCGAGCGACGGGTCCAGCCCGTATGCGCAGGTCCAGCACAGCAACAGCGGCCAGATCGGCTGAACGCGCGCCATTTGGTCTCATCTTACCCATTGGTGGGGCCGAATTCATCGAGCATGCGACGGGCAACGACGACGGTGGGGAAGATGGGCCGAGAGGCTGGCCGAAGTTCCGTCCTTGTCTGGTAACGACGCCCTTAGACCGGCAGTTCGACTTCGATCTCCTGGATGGTTGAAGGCGGAGACCTCTCGCTTCGCAGAGTGAGGACTACTCTCTCGTTACCGGCCTTGCGGAAGTTGGCGGCAACTTCGGGTTTGCGGACGATTTCGGGGCAGGATCCGTAACGGTAGTGACCGGGTGACTGATGTCAGCGCGCTTGGCTTGACGCACTGGGGTCCGCCGCTGGCCTTCTATTCCGTTTCGCCCTTCTCGGCTTTTCACCACGCGGAGAATGGCCTTCACTGCGACGACCCCTACAGGCAATCGCCGCCAGTTCTACTCTCAGATCGAAAGCGCAGCGAGCCGACGATTCTGTATCTGGTGACGGATTACGAAAGGTGAGACGCGGAATTCGGCAGCTAGCTCCTCAATGGCCTCTTCGCCCACCGCTGCCGTTCGAATTCGGTTTTGGAGGGCGTGCGCAGGAGCTAGGAACTCGGCTGCAAAGGCTCGGTTTCGTTGCTGATGCTCGGTTGGGCCGTGGGTAATGAGAGAGCCTTCGCCGAAACTCAGAAAATCCCCGAGTGCCCGAGCAATAACAAAGCGTTTCCTCTCATCACGCAATGAACCGGGAATGCCGAAGACCGGCGCGCGACCTTCAAAACGCCAGAAGATTCCGTCGATACCGGAGGGTGCGGCGAATTCCTTAGCGGCGAACACACCGAGTTTATGCGACAGATAATGAGCGAGGTCAGGGGGTGTACGACCGTTGAGTCCGAGGTATGCGCGGAACCGAGAGGCCTGCCTGTATCCGTCGCGCCATGGAGTGTCGGTTTTTTGGCTACGAACCTCGCGGAGGACATCTTCCCATGCGGGGGCTGCTTGGGCCATTGGAGCTGCCGACTCGATGAAACTGCGCACCGTTTCAGCGCCCGAGGTGATTTCACCCAGAGGAATAGCGTCGCAGAAGTCGTCGACCAGGGGTTCCGGAAGAACCGAGCCGAGATTTTCGATCTGCTCGGCAAGCCCTTCCTCAACTGCGAACGGATCATGGCCGAGCCGCGCGGCGCGTTCTGAAAATTCCTTTTGCGCTTCATTCGCAAGCACGGCTTTGACAAACCCCCAATCGGAATCGAGACGAGAACCGATTCCTCGATCTTTGGCAGGGATGCCATTCAAACGCTCCACCACCGCTTCGATGAGGCGGGTACACTCCTCGCGCACAGCCGCCTTAAGGACTGTAGCTGCACCTTCGGCAAGGAACTCGAGGCCCGAATATGGAGCTGCCTTTCGTCGCCAAATCAACTCCATATGCGATTCGGTCGGATGAAACGCGAGATCGGGGAGTGCGAATCCTTCACGTGCGGACAACAGGTTGTGCCGGCTTTGTGGGGCATCACGACGCCATTCGTCCCAGAGAAAGAACCAGTTGGAAACCATCCACTCGGCGATGGGGAACAGGGGAACATAGATTCCTGTTCGCACCGAACCCGAGCGCTCGGCGTCGACCCGGGTGATTACCTTGGTGTTCACATGAATCTCAAGGCGCGCCCAAGTGGCGCTGAGCTCCGGAGCTCGAACCCGCGGCGACTCCTCCCATTCAAAACGGAAAGCAAATGCAGCCATTCAATCTTCGCCGCCCACGAGTTCGGGCGGGACCTCGTCCACTGTGACCGGGTATCCTTTGTACTGACCTAAAGGTCTGGTTCGTCAATCGGCCCGCGAACCAGCGGTCGTTGTGGCGGCGCCACACGTAGCGCGGAAACTGGCCTTCGATCGGTCCACCAATATGACCGGCTCGTAGGGAGCTCTTTAACCATTCTGTCAGAGTTTCCTGTGCACCCTCCAGTTGAGGCGGGCAAAGACTGGCATCACTGCGCGCGCTCGGCAACTTGTGCTCGGGGCTACCGAGGTAAGTTGCTGCCTCCGCGGCCCCAATTCGGTCGGCTTCTGGCATCTCGATGAGGCCCTGTCGAGGCATTCGGATAAGTTTGGGTGGTCGTTTCACGGAGCTTGCTTCTCAGCCTAGCATTCGTTGCCATGATCCACCTGATAGTTGCCTAGGCAAGCAGGCTTGGCGACAACAACGGGTTGCCGGGCTACGCCCCGCATTCGTCAGAAGAACGGCACCGCAAGGGCCGTGTACGAACGTGCCACTCGGAAGTTGGCCGTTGCGGTGGCACCATCTCTCGATTTTGGGCTGAACGAAGATAGCGGGGGCTATGATTGAGAGGCCTTGCCTCGTTTCCACGGCCAAGGGGTGCGAGGACCGTCGTGAGCGTAGGCGACCGATGCGGGGATGACGAGTTCCAATTCGGTCCCGGCGCCGCGTTCGCTCCAGATGTCGAGCTTTCCGCCGAGGCGGGTGGCGCGCTCGCGAATGCCTTTCAGGCCCCAGTGCCCGGCGGGTCCTTCGCTGGTGAGTACGTTGGGGTCAACGCCGACGCCGTCATCGCGGACGCGGATGCGGAGGTGGCCGGGGTTGTATCGGATTTCGACCTCGATCTGGCGCGCCTGGGCGTGGCGGTAGGCGTTGTGGAGGGCCTCGCGGACGATGCGATAGATGTCGTCGCGCTGGGTGGGATGGAGGCTCATCTGGCTGCCTTCGACGTGGACGGAGAAGGCCGGCAGGGACGCGCCGGGAGGCTGGTACGAAGCGAGCTCCGGACCTAGGGCTTGGATGGCCTCGATCAAGTCCCCGCACAGACTGGGCGTGGAGCGGAGTCCCTGCACGGCGTCGCGCGCTTCGGTGATGGCGCGAGCAGCATTGTCAATCGCCCGTTCAAGGACCCGGCGAGCGTCGGTGGGGCGATCGGGCAGGAGGTTGCAGGAGGCCTGGAGGGGAAGGAGAAGGCCGTGGAAGCTCTGGAGGAGGGTATCGTGCAGTTCGCGGGCGATGCGGGTGCGCTCATCGACGCGCTCCTGAATGCGCAGGCTGAACTCATGGCGAAGGCGGGAGAGACGAATCAGGTGGGCCGCCCAGAGCAGCATGAGGAAGGCGATGCCGCAGAGGATGAGGAACAGGTTCGTCTGGTAGAAGGCAGGGGGAACGACGAGGGGGAGTGAGGCGCCCGTTTCATTCCAGATGCCGCTGTTGTTGCTGGCAATCACGCGAAAGCGGTACCTTCCGGGGCGGAGGTTGGTGTATTGGGCCTGGCGGCTATTGACGACCTCTCGCCAATCCGGGTCCTGGCCTTCCAGGCGATATTTGAAGTGGACTTTCTTTGGCTCGACGAGGCTGAGGGCGGTGAAGTCGAACTGGAGATTGCGGATCTCCGGGGGCAAGCGGAGCTCTGTGGGGACACCTGTAGGGCTGTTCTGCCACTGGACCTTACCGTTGGCGACAACCTGTTCGATGTGGACGGGGGGCCGATGGCGGTTGAGAGCCGAGTTCCGGGGGTCGAACACCTGGACGCCCTCACCGCTCACGAACCAGATTCGGCCATCGGTTGCTTTGGCGACGGTGGGACCGTAACCGCTGGCAGCGAGGGACCGTAGCTTGACGCCGTCGGAGGCATCGAAGAGGGTGGTTTGAAGGATACGCGAAGGGTCGGCGAGCCAGGAGTCCAACTCGGAACGGGCGACGCGGATGAGGCCGCAGGCGGAGTAGAGCCAGAAGTTACGGCGGTCATCCTCGAGGGCCCAATGAATGGTGTTACAGGGCAACCCGTTGCGGGTGGTGAGTGTGACGATGCGGCCGTTGGCGAGGCGGCTGAGGCCGCCTTCCTCGGTGGAGGCCCAGAGCGCGCCGTGGGCGTCTTTGTACAGCGCGGGGACGTGGCCCTTGCCCAAGCCTTCGGGCGCGCCATAGGAGGCGCGGACCTGGCCATCCTTGAAATACAGCAGGCCGCCATCCTTCCAGAACGAGAGCCAGAGTCCGCCCTGTTCGAGGACCATGGCCTTGGCCTGTTGGCTGCGTCCGAGCCGGGGCCAGGGGAAGTGCTCGACTAAGCGTCCCTCCCGCAGGTGGGTGAGACCGAGGGCGCTGGAGAGCCACAGGTGGCCGGCATCATCGCCGGACATGCAGAAGATTTCGGGGCTGGTTGACGCCGATGCGCGGCGAAAGGCGCGGTTGTCAAAGTAGGCAAGCCCGTTGGGGGTGCTGGCCCAGATACGGTTGCGGGCGTCGGTGAACAGGGAATGCACCATATTGTCCGGCAAGCCGTCTTCGCGGCGGAAGATCGTGGTCTGGCCGTTGAGCCACCTGGT
The DNA here is from genome assembly GCA_033763935.1 of Bryobacteraceae bacterium. GTDB lineage: Bacteria > Acidobacteriota > Terriglobia > Bryobacterales > Bryobacteraceae > DALYJJ01. The sequence goes on along the minus strand of JANRJO010000048.1, from coordinate 8,728 downwards.
GAGACCGCCGGTCCCGGAGATCCAGACGCTGCCATCGGGGGCCGCCGCAACGGCTAAGGCGCCGGAGGTGGCCAAACCCTGTCTGTCGGAGAGGGTGCTGACGGGGAGCCGGCGAAAGCGGTCGAGTCCTCCGCTCGTGGCAACCCAGACATTCTCTTCGCGATCTTCGAAGAGGGAGAAGATGACGTTGCCGGAGAGGCCATCCGACTTGGTGAAGGTGTCCATGCGTCCGTGGTGCAGGTGCTTCAGGCCGCGATCGACGGTACCGATCCAGAGCGCTCCCTCGCGATCGCGGAGGAGCAAGTTGGCATTGACGTCGTCGTCGGGTAGCGGGAGGGAGCCGGGGGACGCGCGGAGGGGGTACGGGCGGAGTGAGTCACCGGCCAGCTGCATCAAGCCCGCGGCGTTGAGTGAGATCAAGACGCTGCCATCGGGGCCGGCACTCAGGCTACTGACCTGGCGGGGCGGGGTGGGGTAGCGGCGCGGAGGGCCGGGCTTCCAACGCCAGACGCCGCGGTGTCCGCCGACCCAGAGGGCGCCCGAGTTGTCCTGATACAAGGAGGCGACGGTTGTACCGAAGGCTCCGTCCTGGCCATGGCACACTGTTTTGCCCGCGCGTATCTCACAGAGCCAGCCCCGCCAAGCATTCTCGCCGCCAGCCCAGACGGTTCCCTGCCGATCCTCGAGCAGGGATATCACGACGCCCGCGGTCTCGGGATGCCGGGTGAGGGTGACGCCGTTCCAAGAGAACAGGCCGTCGAGCGTTCCCAACCAGAGTGTTCCGTCCCGCGCGGCGAGCAGGCGGTGAACATTCTTGTTGGTGAGAACCTGCCCCGGCGGAGGCTGCCAGGGGACGGTACGGACGCCATCGAAGCGAACCAGGCCGAACTCGGTGCCGATCCAGAGGTAGCCGTCGGCGGTCTGGGCAATGGAGTAGATATTCCCGCTGAAGAAGCCGTCGCGGATGGTGAAGGCGCGGTGGTCGTACTGGCTGATATCGAGCGAGGGATTGAGGGCGAAGCCGCCGAGGCAGGCCGCAAGCAGGACAGCCGGGGCGCGCACCATGTCTCTCAGTCTGCCCACCTCACGCTGTGCATTCGGGTTGATTATACAGGTGATGCCGGCAACAGGTGAGGCGGAGCGGGGGCCGCATGTTATGATCGAGCGCGAGCCGAGGATGCAGCCGAGCGAGACCATTGCACTCAGTCCGGCGCGCGAGCGCGCGGTGAGGGCGGAACTCGACCGGTTGCTGGAGAGCGCGGCGTTCCGGACGAGCAAGCGGTGCCGGGAGTTTCTGCGCCACGTGGTGGAGCGGACGCTGGCAGGGGCAAACGAGACGTTGAAGGAACGCTCGATCGGGGTGGAGTTGTTCGAGCTGCCGCCGGACTTCGACAGCAGCCAGCACACGGTGGTTCGGGTGACGGCAAACGAAGTCCGCAAGAAGCTGGCACAGCAATACCAGGCGGAGAACGGGGCGAGCCGGGCGGTGCGGATCGAATTGCCGACCGGCTCATATTGCGCCGAGTTCCGGTGGGAGGAGGCGGCGGAAGAGCGGCCGGCAGCGGTGGAGACCGCGGGCAGGGCGCGGCCGGGTTGGTTGCGGGTGGCGGTGACGGCGGGGGCGGCGGTGTTGCTGGTGGTGGCAGGCGCGGTGTCGATGCGGTGGTGGAGCGGCGTGAAGACGGAGGGCGGTGTGGCGGCTGCGGCGCCGGTGGCAGGTACGGCCGGTGCGGGAACGGCGGCCGGAGAAGTGCGCATGATCGCTGGACTCACGGGCTCCTATGTGGACCGCAGCGGGCGGGTGTGGGGACCGGATCGCTTCTTCACGGGCGGCACGGTAGTGGTGCGGCCGGCGGAGCGGGTGTATCGAACGCTCGATCCGGACATTTACCGACATGCGCGGCAGGGCGATTTCCGGTATGACATACCGTTGCCGCCAGGAGCGTATGAACTGCGGCTGCATTTCGCGGAGACGGGGCTGGCGGACTTTATTAGTGCGGAATCGAGCGGCGAGGGGCAGCGGTTGTTCCGGGTGGCGGCGAACGGGAGGGTGCTGCTCGATTTCTTCGACGTGGTGGCGGATGCGGCGGGGCCGAATATCGCGACGCAGCGAGTGTTCCGGAACGTGTCGCCGGCGGAGGACGGATTCCTGCGGCTGAGTTTCGCGCCGATGCGGGGAACGGCGATGGTGAGCGGCATTGAGCTGCTGCCGGCGGCGGGTGCGAAGGCGCGGGCGCTGCGGGTGCGGGCCGGGTGGACGTCGGCGTGGCAGGATTCGGCGGGACAGCATTGGCAGGGGGATTCGTACTTTTTGGGCGGGAACGCTTTCGTGCGGACGACGAATCCGGCGCGGGCGAGCGATTCGGTATCGCCGGACGCGGCGTTGTATGCGAGCGAGCGGTGGGGGCATTTTTCGTACGCGCTGCCGGTGGCGGAGGGGCGGTACCGGGTGACGCTGAAGTTCTGCGAGGGACACTACGGGCGGAAGAACACGGGAGTGGGCGGGGCCGGGAGCCGGGTGTTCGACGTGTATGCGAACGGCGTGGCGCTGCTGCGGAACTTCGACATTTTCAAAGAGGCGGGTGGCGAGGGGCGGCCGATTGACAGGGCGTTCGGGGGGTTGCGGCCGACGGCGCAGGGGAAGATTGTGTTGACGTTCGTGCCGGTGGTGGGAATGGCGTGCGTAAACGGGATGGAAGTGGTGGAAGAGTGACAGTCTCCCCTTGTTTTGATAGATTCTGAACATTATTCGGACGTCAGGAGGTGAGCGGTGCACGATCACAGGCTTTCGCGACGGTACTTTTTCTACGGGACGCTGCTGGCAGGGGCGGTACCCACGGCGGGTTTTGGGAGCGCGGCGTCGCTGTCGCGGCTGGGGTACAAGTCGCCGAACGAGAAGTTGAATGTCGGCGCGGTGGGGATCGGCATTCGCGGACCGGCCATTCTGACGGGCGCGGCGGCGACGGAGAACATCGTCGCGCTGTGCGATGTGGATGAGGAGCGCGCGGCGAAGGGTTTTGCCGAGTATCCGAAGGCGAAGAAGTACAAAGACTACCGCAAGATGTTCGAGGCCGAGGGCAAGAGCATGGATGCGGTGATGATTGCGACGCCGGATCACCTGCATGCGCCGATTGCGCTGCTGGCGATGCAGCAGGGGAAGCACGTTTATTGCGAGAAGCCGCTGACGCGGACGGCGTGGGAGTCGCAGTTGCTGGCGGACGCGGCGGTGAAGTACAAGGTCGCGACGCAGATGGGGAACCAGGGGTGGAACCACGAGGGGACGAAGACGGCGTGCGAGATTGTGTGGTCGGGCGACATCGGCGAGGTGAAGGAGCTGCACGCGTGGACGGGCGGCATTTATGGGGGCCAGCCGAATTTGCCGGCAACGGGGCCGGAGGCGACGGCGGTGCCTTCTACGCTCGATTGGGACCTGTGGCTGGGGAACGCGGAAGCGCGGCCGTTCCACCCGCTGATGACGAACCAGTGGCGGGCGTTCATCGACTTTTCGACGGGCGGGTCATTGGGCGACTGGCTGGTGCATAACCTGGGGCCGGCGCACCTGGCGCTGCAGTTGGACAAGGCGAGCCCGACGTCGGTGGAGTGTGTGTATGTGGAAGGTACCAGCCGTTGGGTTTGGCCGCTGCGGGCGCACCTCGTGTTCGAGTTTCCGGCGCGCGCGGGGATGCCGCCGGTGACCGTGCACACGTATCAGAACATGCGGGGCGATTTCGAGAATCCGCCGGGGATGGCGGAAGGGGAGCGGCTATTCCCGCCGATGAACAACCTGGCGGAGCGGGGGCGGCCATTCGTGCAAGGAGGGGACGGGATGATGCTGGTGAGCACACAGCTCGGGCCGGATGGGAAGCCGATTCCGCGGCAAGGCGGGGGCGGGTTCCCGCCGGGTGGATTTCCGCCGGGAGCGCGGCGGCCGGGCGGTCCGGGTGGGCCGGGATTTCCGCCGGGTATGTCGCAGGATCCGAAGATGCGGGCGCCGGGGAACGGGGCGGTGTTTGTGGGGTCGAAGGGGCACATGGCGACGACGATGCGGGGCGAGGGTGTTTGGCTGCTGCCGGCGTCGCGCTGGGCGGAGTACAAGCTGCCTTCGCAGATGCTGCCGCGCGGGGTGAATCACCAGCAGGACTGGATTCGGGCTTGTAAGGGTGGAGCGCCGGGGGTTTCGGATTTTGCGGTGGCGACGAAGTATATTGAGTGGCTGGCGCTGGGGGCGATTGCGCTGCGGGTGCCGGGGAAGCTGGTGTGGGATGCGAACAAGCGGCGGTTCAGCAATAGCGAGGAAGCGAACAAGTATTTGAAGCCGTACATGCGGAAGGGGTGGGAGTTGAAGGTGTGACGGGAGCCTAGCGGGCCTCCTGGTGCATGAGGGAGGCCCGGGGTTTCTCCCAGTCCCTCACGTCGAGTTCGACGGACACGGAGAGCGTCGGGAAATCGATCGCAATGACCTCATAGGCCAGGCGCCAGAGGCCTGCTTCCGTACCGATGCAGCCAGCGCCGGCGAGATCGAGGGCGCTGTTCAGATAGACGCCTTGCGGGTGAACGATCACGTCGCCTTGCACAGGCTCAATGATCCGGCCGACGCACAGCAGGTCAAACGTTTCGTGCGATCGGGGGAAGATCGTGTGAGCGAAGCCCGGGCGGCCGGACGCCTTCAAGGGACTGCGAATTGCGGACGGCACCGGGCCTTTACCGTTGCAGTCGATCTCGCAGAGCCGCGCGGTGGTTTCGAGCGCGGCAGAGTCGGGGCGACCGTTGAGGATATCAAGGTAGAGGAAGTAGCCGGTCAGATGACCGAAGGTGAGAAGTTGAGGGGAGAACCGGAGGTTGGCGCCGAGGAGGCGCCTGGTGTACGAAGGGTCCCAGGCAGCGCGCAGGACGGCGCGTTCAACGACCTCGCAACAGTCCTCGTAGCGGTCGAAGCTTTCCGTGTTGACGCCGATATAGGCCAGCATCCCCTCGATGTGGACGCCGACCTGATGGACGACGAGGATGCGCTCGAAGCCCAGCGCGTAGGCGATGGCCAGCTCCTGATGGGAGAACAGCGAGCCACGGTAACCGCTCCCGACCGGTTCGCGGCGGAAGTTGATGAGCAGGTAGCAGTCGCTGTTCTTCAGTTCACGGAGGATTCCGGAATTGATTTCGAGGATGGTCTGGGCGTCGATGGCGACGTATACATCGAAGCCGCGTGCTTCGAGCATGGCCTTGAGCTGCGATGTGACGGCGCGCTCTTCCGGCTTGTGTTGCCCGCAACTCACGAAGACGCGGCTTCTCATTCCGTTCTTGTGGTACTCGGAGCTGCTGCGACCAGGGCAGGTTCACGTACGGCGCTAGAGACTGGCGCGCCGAGGGCGTGTCGAGGCGGTACGTTTGGTTGGTCGCCCGGCAAAAGTAGTCGCCGGTGACGGTGATGGCGGCGGTGACGTTGGCCGCGGCGCGGAAGTTGGGCCTCCTTGCTTGCGGTCGCGCCGAGCGCGGGGTCCGTCGGCGAGATCAGGGTCCCTGTGCAGAGTAGTATCTTCTGCGGCGGATTGCCGTAGTAAGCGACGAGTCCGCCGACATTGGGGTGCAGGTTTCCATCCGGCTGCCCGAAGGTAGTGGCGAGCGCGACCGCGGTGGTGATGAGCAGTGCAGCCACGATGAACGCGGTCCGCGGCATGGTCCTGTGGATCCCTCCGTGGGCGATCAGTATATCGTGCGGTGGTGGAGGGGAGTTATCTCGAGCGGCACGAGTTGGCGGCGATTCCGCCGCGGCTTTCGTGCGTTCAGGGCAGCCTATTTCCGCTCGCGCACGATGGCGTCGGCGGCGTTGGCGGCGACGATCCAACTGGCGGAGCCGGCGACGACGGCTTCGTGCTCGAACCAGAGGAAGCCGAAGTCCTCGATGCACTCGGGGAAGTCGGGGCGGATGATGATGTAGCCGGGGATGACGGCGCCGGGGATGTAGGCGTTGTCGCCGCGGTTGGCGCTGCAGGTTTTGGTGTGGGAGACGGCGCCGACGCCGGCGACATAGGAGGCGCTGGATACGGGGTGCGTTCCGAGGATGTAATTGACGGCGCGAAGCGTGTATTCGGGGCTGACGAGATCGGGAAACGCTTTGCGGAGGAAGTACATTCGAGTGGCCATGTCGACGACGGCGCCGGAGCCGCCCCAACCGCCGAGGCTGGGAGGGACGCCGAACGGGGTGGCGTCGAGTTGTTTGTCGAGGCCCGCCATGTAGGTCTTGACCGCTTCGCGAAGTTGCTCTTTGGCCGGCGCATCGAGATAGGGCAGGGCGCGAACGGCGGTCCAACCACGCATACCCATTTGCTGCGGGGTGATGATCTGGGGGAGCAGTTCGCGGAGGCGCGATTTGTAGGGCTCGGCGCCATTGGTCGCGATGGTGAGTTCGAGAGCGGCGGTCCAATCCATGCCGACGCCGAAGCCACCGCGGCGCGGGCCGGCGGGTGGGGCTGCCGCGGGCGCGGCGGGCGCGGCGGGCGCGGTGGGCGCGCCGGGCACGACGCCCTGAGACGCAGCGAGCGCGCCTTGCGGGGCGGCCGGTGCGGGGGGTCCGCCTGGGCCTCCGCCGGGGAATGGCGTGGGGTTCGCTTTCTCGTCGTTCCATGCCTTCCTGGCGGTCTCCAAACATTCCTTCGCTAACGCGTCATCCCAGCCTTTGAGGGCGTCGGCCGCGGCGGCGAGGGCGGCGATGGCGTTCCACTGGAAGAAGGGGTTGGTGGTGGTGAAGATCCAGCGATCGTCGGGCCTGCCGGAGTACTCGCCTTTGACTTCGTCAGGACGGAGCTTCGGGTCATAGATGCGGTTATCGGTCTTGGTCGCGCCATCGCCGAGGTGCGTGTACTGGCGGAGGTCGGGCTCATGGGTGCCGCGGATGGAGTGGCCGATGTTCTTGAACTGAGCGAGGATCAGCAACGCTCCGTGTTGGACCTGCTGCACGGCATCGGGGACGCCGTCGGGACGGTGCAACTCGACGTCGCGGGCGGCCTGGTTGACGTTGAGCTGGTCGTACTTCAGATTGAATTCGCGGTAGGCGAGAGCGAGGTTCTGGATGACGCTCAATTGAGCGGGCTCTTCGAGATCGAAGTCACCGGCATCGTACCAGCCGCCGACGTTCAGGCCGGGGATACGGTCACCGCTTTTGTACTTGCCATCGGTTGCGGAGGCCTGGTTCCAGCCGTCGAATTGCTCGCCGACGGGGGCCATGCGGCCGTCGTCGAGGTGCGAAGCGCCATGCCAGACGCGGTAGCCTTCGCGGACGGCGACGTGGTCCATTTGAATGGCCATGTGCTGGCTGAGGCTGTACTGCCAGGTGTTGGCGTAGACGTCAGACGCGATGGGAAAGGGCGCGGTTCGGATACCGGCGTACTCAATGACGTAGAGGCCGGGGTCTTTGACGGGGGTGAAGTCGAACTTCGAATAGACGTAGCGCAGCCAGGGTGTGGACGCAGTGACAGGTCCTCGAAGGCCTGCTTGTACGAGCCGTCTTCCATCAGGCGCAGGACCGCGGCGGTCTTGGGAGCGTTGTACAGCGGATCGAGTTCGAGGACGGCGACCTTCGAGAAAGCCGGGCCGTAGCCGACCTGGCTGTGCGCGATCATGGGCGGCCGGGTCCAGTTCGGGATGACGTCGGGCCGAATGTGCCAGACAATGGCGCCGGTGGTTTTGCCCGCCGGGATCAGCGACCGCAGCACGAACCAGCCGTTCTGGGCGCGGTTGCGTCCATCGAACAGCAAGAGGGGGGCGGTGTCGGACTTCACGGTGACGCGGGAGAGGGGGTCGTCAATGCCCAGGGTGATGCTCTTGCCTTCGGCGAAGGGGAGGGGTTGGGTGTACCCCTTAGCGCGGTCCCAGTCCTCGAGGTAGTAGGCTTTCTTGGGCTCGCCGGCGAGCGGCAGCACCTTGACCATGGGATCGTTGGGAGTTCGCGGGAAGATACCGGCCTTGTGGCCGTCGACCAGGTAGGCTTTGCCCATATAGAGGGAGGGCAGGAACTCGAGGTTGAAGCCGGCTCGCCCGGCGAGGATCTCGGGCAGGGGCTTGTCGAGGTTGATGCTGACCTTCACGCCACCGGGTTCCGCGGCAATCTCGAGGGTGTAGCTGAGGTCGAAGGTGGGGAACGCGAGGTTGGCGGTGAGGCGGTTGTTGGCCTTGTCCGGCTGGCGTCCTTTCAGGGTGGCGACGAGGTCCCATTGCTCGGGGGTGGGCATGAGGCGGACGTCGCCGTTGGTGGCGATGCGCTTGCCGTGGAGGATCATCTCCATGGCGGTGTTCTTCTGATCGACGAAGATCGGGTGGTAGGTGCTGTCGTAGAGGAAGACGCTGAAGCCCTGGGTGTGGAGGTAGTTCTTGTCCGTCACGGACATAGAGAAATCGGCGCCGAACAGGCCGAAGGTGGAGGTGAGGACGAGGGCGAGGCAGGGGGTTCTGGTAAGCATACAATCGGGTCTGGTTGACTTAAGCTATCACATGGACGATGGCGGAGGCCTCGCATTTGCCTCAATGAACACTTCAAAACCGGCCAATGGTGAACATCTGAAGACCGGCCAATGGAGCACGAGCGACGGACTAGACCTCCTTATACCCCGCGACTGCTCGGGCGGGCAAGGGTTTTGGCTTGCGCCCGCCAGGGCGCGAGCCTGGATTTTGCGTTTTTGAGTAAGTCACACCGCAGCCGTGCCTGTGGGAATGTGGGAATCGCGCCTTCTGCGATTTC
>JANRJO010000039.1:0-65396 GCA_033763935.1 Bryobacteraceae bacterium | reverse complement strand
GGAAGAAGGAGCGGTCGGCGAGTTCCTGGTGGGAGGGGGAGCAGGCGGGGAGGCCGAAGCGGGCGGGCTGGGCGGGGAGGAGGGTGGCGGCGAGTTGGGGGTCGGGGCGGAAGCGGGAGGGGCGGGGGGCGGTGGGGTGGTTGAGGTGGGGGGGGAGGAGTTCGTAGGCGACCCAGCGGGAGACTTTGAGGGCGGGGTCGTGGCAGAGGAGGAAGAAGGCGTGGTCGGCGAGTTCCTGGCGGGAGGGGGAGCAGGCGGGGAGGCCGAAGCGGGCGGGCTGGGCGGGGAGGAGGGTGGCGGCGAGGAGGAGGAGGAGTGCTGTTTGCGCCATACACTTTCTCTATCGGATGGTTGGAACAGAAGCTTTAGGAATTGTTTAAAACGTTTGTCATCAGGTTTGTTTGGAAGGGGAACTGGATTTGGGGACGCGGGAGAAGCCGCTGTGGCGGTAGTCGGAGTCGAGGGCGGTGAAGTTAGGGCTTGGGGGTGTCGAAGACGATGCGGATGAGGTCGCCGGCGACGCGGCCGGCGGCGGCGTTTTCGACGTTGCTGAGGACCACGACCAGCACACCGTCGTCGGGAAAGCGTGCGAGATGCGTGCTGAAGCCGTTGATGCCGCCACTGTGGGCCTGGACGGCGCGGCCCTGCTCCTTGCGGATGCCCCAGCCGTAGGCGTAATCGCCGAGGACGGGCGTGAACATTTTGGCGCGGGAAGCGGCGCTCAGCAGCTGATCGGTATTGAGCGCGCGGTCCCACTTCAAGAGGTCTTCGAGCGTGGAGTAGAGAGAGCCGGCGCCGAGGGGCCACGACATGTGGAGATAGGTGGCGTTGCGGAACTTGTCGCCGTCGCGGCGGTAGCCGGCAGCGCGATGGGGCAGGAGATCGAGGAGGGCCTCCTCACCGGTGTCGGTCATTTCGAGCGGGTCGAAGATGTGTTCGCGCATGAACCGGCCGTACTTCATGCCGGAGGCGGCTTCGACAATCAGGCCGAGGAGGCCGTAGCCGGAGTTACTGTACTCCCACTTGGTGCCGGGATCGAAGCGCAGGGGCATCCCTTTCACGCCGAAGAAGGTGCGGAGCGGGGCGGGCAGCGTCATGTCGGTTTGATAGAACGGCTGGGCGGTGAAGTTGGGGATGCCCGAGGTGTGGGTGAGGAGCTGGTGAATGGTGATGTGCTGCCAGGCGGGGGGCGTGTCGGGCAGGTGTTTCGAGATGAGGTCACTGACACTCAGCTTGCCCTGCTGTTCGAGGACCAGGATCGCTGCGGCAGTGAATTGCTTACTCACGGAGCCGAGGCGGAACTTCGTCGTCGACGTGTTGGCGATGTCCCACTCCAGGTTCGCTTTGCCGTAGCCCCGCATGATGACCGGCTTGCCGTCTTTGGCGACGAGCACGGCGCCCATGAAGCCGGGCCGATTCTGGAGGGTGGCGTCGAGTCGGACGGCGGGGTCCTGAGCGTCGAGAGCAGCGGCAGCGACGAGGAGCAGCAGCGCGCGGCGCGTCATGCCTTCACCTCCTTGACCCGTTGAACTAAGAGCGCGGCGAGCAGCATGAAGCCGCCGCCGGCGACGACGGCGAGCAGGCGGTTATTGCCGAGGAGATTCGACATCACCCAGCCGAAGCCGAGCGACGCGGCGATCTCGGGGAGCACGATGAAGAAGTTGAAGATACCCATGAAGACACCGATTTTGGCGGGCGGGAGCGAACCTGCCAGCAGCGCGTACGGCATAGAGAGCGTACTGGCCCAGGCGATCCCTACGCCGGCCATCGACAGCAGCAGGAGGTACTTGTTGTTGATTACGGACACCGATAGGAGGCCGAGCGCGCCGGCGGTGAGACAGAGGCTGTGCGTGGCGCGGCGGCCGAGGCGGCGGGCGACGTCGGGGAGCACGAAGGAGAACGCGAAGCAGACGGCGGAGTACATGGCGAAGCAGACGCCGCCCCAGGCGACGCCCTCGGCGTAGAGCGGCGAGGTGGTGTCGGGCGCGCCGAAGACGTTGCGCGCGACGGCGACGGGGAAGTAGAGCCACATGCAGAAGAGGCCGAGCCAAGTGCAGATCTGGACGGGCGCCAGCTGGCGCATGGTGACGGGCATGGTGGCGATGGACCCGATGATTTCGCCGAAGCCTTCGGACTTACGTTTCTTGAACTCCTCGGGGTCGTCGGGTGGATATTCCTTGGTGGTTATGATCGTGTAGAGCACGGCACTCAGGAACGCAACGGCGCCGATGTAAAACGACAGTTTGACGCTCCAGGGGATGGCGCCCGGTTCCGCGCGTCCCTGGCCTTGCAGGAGCCAGGGGAGTGCGGAGGCGACGACGGCGCCGAGGCCGATGAAGAGGCTCTGCATGGCGAAGCCGCGGGTGCGCTGTTCTTCGGGTAGCAGGTCGGCGACGAAGGCGCGAAAGGGCTCCATGCTGATGTTGATGGAGGCATCGAGGATCCAGAGCAGCCCGGCGGCCATCCAAAGGGCCGATGAGTTGGGCATGGCGATGAGGGCGAGGGAGCTGAGGATGGCGCCGGTGAGGAAGTAGGGGCGGCGGCGGCCGAGGGGGCCCCAGGTACGGTCGCTCATGTGGCCGATGATGGGCTGCACGATGAGGCCGGTGAGCGGCGCGGCGAGCCAGAGCATAGGGATCTGTTCGGCATTGGCGCCTAGGTACTCGTAGATGGAGCTCATGTTGGCCATCTGCAAGCCCCAGCCGAACTGGATGCCGAGAAAGCCGAAGCTCATGTTCCAGATTTGCCAGAAGCTCAATGGCGGCCTGTGCATGCTTCTCCCCGTGCCGCGCTAGCGCTCGTAGAGAACAGAAAGCTCTTTGAGTCTTCGCTGCGCCTGAGCAGTCAGCATATCGTCCTGCATGCGCCAGCGCCAGTTACCGCCGGGGCGGCCGGGCAGATTCATGCGGGCTTCGGTTCCGAGACCGATGACGTCCTGCATGGGGAAGATAACGGTGTCCGCAACGCAGGCCATCAAGGTTCTGATGAAGACCCAGTTGAGTTCGCGGCCATCGGTATTGAGGTAGGCCATGGTGAAGGCGCGCTCGCGTTCAATGTCTTCGGGGCTGCGGGTGCTGTCGCTCTGGGCGGTGCTGTTCCACCAGCCGAGCGTCGTGTCGTTGTCGTGGGTGCCGGTGTAGGCGACGCGTTCGCGCGGGTAGTTGTGGGGGCGGAAGTCGGGGCCCTGCGGGTCGGTGCCAAAGCCGAATTGAAGGATGGCCATGCCGGGGAAGCCGAACTTTTGGCGGATGGCCTCGACCTCCGGCGTGATGACGCCGAGGTTTTCGGCAACGATGGGAAGCAGGCCGAGGGCTTTCTGTGCGCGTTCGAACATGGCGCCGCCGGGACCCTTGACCCATCGACCGTTCATGGCGGTCTCCTCGCCGGCGGGCACTTCCCAGTAGGCTTCGAAGCCGCGGAAGTGGTCGACGCGGAGGATGTCGACGAGGGCGAAGGCGGCACGGAGGCGCTCAATCCACCAGCGGTAATCGTCGGCGGCAAGGCGGTCCCATCGATAGATGGGGTTGCCCCAAAGCTGGCCGGTGGCGCTGAAGTAATCCGGCGGGACGCCGGCGATGAGGGCGGGCGTACTGTCGTCGTTGAGGTGGAAATACTGGGGATTGGCCCACACGTCAGCGCTGTCGTGGGCCACGTAAATGGGAGCGTCACCCATGAGGCGGATTTCGAGCTTCTGGCAGTAGCGGCGAAGGGCGGCCCACTGTTCAAAGAAGGCGAACTGCTGGAGCTTGTGCTCTTCGATGGTGAGGGCGAACTTGCGGCGGGCGGCTGCGAGGGTTTCGGGGTTGCGGCGGCGAAGTTCGCGGTCCCAGATGGTCCAGGCGACCATGCCGTGGGCTTCCTTGAGGGCCATGAAGAGGGCGTAGTCGTCGAGCCACCAGGCGTGCTGTTTGCAGAACCCGTCGAAGACCTCGCGGTCCGTGGAGTGGGCATGGTCGCGGAAGCGGGCGGCGGCCTTGCGGAGGAGCGGCAGCTTATAGGCGTAGACGGCTTCGTAGGCGACTTCGGCGGCGGGGAAGGCGGGCGCATTGACGAGGTCGCGGCGGTCGAGGTAGCCGCGTTCGGCGACCAGTTCGAGGCTGATGAGGAGCGGGTTGCCGGCGAAGGCGGAGAAGGACTGGTAGGGGGAATCGCCGTAGCCGGTGGGACCGAGAGGAAGCACTTGCCAGAGGCGCTGGCCGGCGCCGCGGAGCCATTCGGCGAAGCGATAGGCTTCGGGGCCGAGGTCGCCGATGCCGTGCGCAGACGGAAGCGACGTGGGGTGGAGCAGGATGCCGCTCGAACGTGGGAACCGCATGTATTAGGACGCTGGCGCAGGGAGCGCGTTGCTAGAATCGTAGCAGATGATTCAAACCCTTTTTGGCTCCGTGGAGCAGGAGCCAAACTTACTCGAGCGGCTCAAGAAAGGCATTGAGAAGACGCGCTCGGGCCTGGTGTCTCGTGTTGAAGACGTGGTGTCCGGGAAGAAGCAGATTGACGCGGATCTGCTCGACGAACTGGAATATGCGCTCATCACGGCGGATATCGGCCCACGGACGGCGAGCGAGATTCTGGAGCGCATCCGGCAGCGGGTGGACCGCAAGATGGTGGGTGACGCGTCGGAGTTGAAGGGCTTGATCCGCGAGTACCTGCTGGAGGTGCTGCAGGCGAGCGAGCGGCCGGTGCCACGGGTGACGGAGCCGCCGGCGGTGGTGATGATTGTGGGTGTGAACGGGTCGGGCAAGACGACCACGATCGGAAAGCTGGCGAATCGATACCGGGCGGAAGGGCGGAGCGTGCTGCTGGCTGCAGGGGATACGTTTCGCGCGGCGGCGATCGAGCAGTTGGAAGTGTGGGGGCAGCGGACCACGACGGAAGTGATTCGCCAGAAGGCGGGATCGGATCCGAGCGCGGTTCTGTTCGACGCGCTGCATGCGGCGAAGGCGCGCAAGGTGGATTATGTGATCGTCGACACGGCAGGGCGGCTGCACACGAAAGAGAACCTGATGGCGGAGCTGGAGAAGATGCGGCGGACGGCATCGCGGGTGATTCCGTCCGCGCCGCACGAGGTGCTGCTGGTGTTGGACGCGACGACCGGGCAGAACGGCCTGGAGCAGGCGCGCAAGTTCACCGAGACAAGCGGCGTTACGGGCATCGTGCTGACGAAGCTGGACGGCACGGCGAAGGGCGGAGTGATTGTGGCGATTGCGCGCGAACTCAACCTTCCGATCCGATACATTGGCGTCGGCGAGCAGGCCGACGATCTTCTTCCCTTCGATCCCGAGAAGTTTATCGAATCCCTTTTCGAGCAATGAGCGACTCTACGGAGTACCTTCGCGAAGCGCTGGCGCTGGCCCGGCGCGGCATTGGTCAGACGAGTCCGAACCCTGTTGTGGGCGCGGTGCTGGTGCGGGACGGCGAGGTTGTGGGGCGGGGGTTTCATACCTATGCGGGGGTGAAACACGCGGAGGTGCTGGCGATTGAGGAGGCCGGGGAGAGGGCGCGGGGGGCGACGCTGTATGTTTCGCTGGAGCCGTGCTGCCATCAGGGGCGCACGGGGCCGTGCGTGGAGGCGGTGATCGGCGCGGGGGTGCGGCGGGTGGTGGCAGCGATGCAGGACCCAAATCCGGTGGTATCGGGCAAGGGGTTCGAGCGGCTGCGCGCGGCGGGTATCGCGGTGGAAGTGGATGAAGTCTTCACGCGTGAAGCCGAGCACATCAATGAGCCGTTCGTACATTTCATGCGAACGGGTCTGCCGCTGGTGACGCTGAAGAGCGCGGTGACGCTGGACGGCAAGATTGCGGCGCCGGAGGACAACAGCGGCTGGATCACCAGCGAGCGCGCGCGGGGGCACGTGCAGCAGTTGCGGCATGAATCGGACACGATTCTGACGGGGATCGGGACCGTGCTAGGGGACGATCCTCTGCTGACGGATCGCAGCGGCTATGAGCGGGAGCGGCCGCTGTTGCGAATCGTCTTGGATTCGCAGTTACGGATGCCGGTGGCTTCGCGCATGACGAAGAGTGCGAAGAATGATTTGCTGGTGGTGACGACGTCGGCGGCATCGAAGGACCGGCGGAAGGCGCTGGAGCAGGCGGGTGTGGAAGTGATGGTGCTGGACGGCGCATCGGGGCGCACGGACCTGCCGGCGCTGGTGAAGGCGCTGGCGGCGCGGCGGTATCTGTCTTTGATGATCGAGGCGGGCAGCAAGGTGAACTGGGCGGCGCTGGAGTCAGGCATCGTAGACAAGATTTTTTTCTATTACGCGCCGAAGATTCTGGGGGGAATGCAGTCGCTGCCGGTGGCAGGCGGCGCGGGGCGGCGGCGGAGGGTGGACGCCATTCTCTTTCGTGACGTGAAGCTGCATCAGATCACGGAGGACGAGTTCGCGGTGGAAGCGTGGATGGTGAAGGAGCGGTAGTGTTCACGGGAATTATCGAGGAAGTGGGGGCGATTGACGCGATTGAGCCGCGGGCGGCGGGGTCGCGGCTGCGCGTGCGGGCGAAGACGGTGCTGGACGGGTCCAAGGAAGGCGACAGCATTTCCGTGAACGGGGTGTGCCTGACGGCGGTGGACCTGCGGAGAGAATCCTTTGCGGCGGATGTTTCGCCGGAGACGCTACGGGCCAGTAATCTCGGTGATCTGCGGGTGGGCGCGCTGGTGAACCTGGAGCGGCCGCTGTCGCCGGGCGGGCGGTTCGGCGGGCATATCGTTCAGGGGCACGTGGATGCGACGGGCGAGTTCATTGCCCTGGAGGACCTGGGCGCGGGGAACTGGTGGCTGAAGATTCGCGTGCCGGCGGAGATTGACCGGTACCTGGTGTACAAGGGGTCGGTCTCGATCGACGGGATCAGTTTGACGATCGCGGCGCTGGAGGGCAGTGAGCTGGCGGTGGCGATTATTCCCACGACGGTGGAGAAGACGGCGCTGCGGCAGCGGCGGGCGGGCGACCGGGTGAACCTCGAGGTGGACGTTCTGGCGAAGTACGTCGAGAAGATGTTGGGTGCGATCGATCGGCCGAGCAAGCTGACCGTCGAGAAGTTACGCGAGCAGGGCTATTAGCTCAGCGATAGAGAACGGCAGTGCCGCTGGCGCTGACCATCAGCATGCTGCCGTGTTCGCCGATGGTTTCGTAGTCGAGGTCGACTCCGATGACGGCATTGGCGCCGAGTTGGGCGGCTTGCTGCACCATTTCCTGAAGGGCGATGTCCTTGGCGGCGCGGAGTTCCTTTTCGTAGGCGGCGGAGCGGCCGCCGACGATATCGCGGATGCCGGCAAAGAAGTCGCGGAAGATGTTGGCTCCCAGGATGGCTTCTCCGCTGACGAGGCCGAAGTACTGCGAGATGGTCTTGCCTTCGATGGAGTGCGTGGTGAGGACGAGCATGTCCCCATGCTACTTCACTGCTTCAGTTCGGCGGCGATCTCCGCGGCGGCGCGGCGCGCTTCCTCGACGGCGCCCTTCGGAAAGCTGATGGCTCCGACGCGGGCGTGACCACCGCCGCCGTAGCGTTCGCAAATGGTGGCAAGGTTGTGGGTGGGTTCTTCCCTGGCCCAGGGATTGCTGCCAACGGAGACCTTGGTGCGGAAGCTGGCGTTGCTGACGGAGACGGTGTAGGTGGACTCGGGGAACAAGTAATAGGGGACGAACTTGTTGTAGCCCTCGAGATCGTAGCCGGAGACATCGAAGTAGATGACGCCGCGGTCGCATTGAGCGGTTTTGCGGATGAGGTCGATGGATCGCAAGTGGCGCTCATGCAGGGGGCGGTAGATCTCCTGGAGTTCCGGTTCCTCGATGATTTCGGCCAGCGTCCTGTGGCGCATGGCGCGAATGATGCGGTGCACCGTATCGGAGCCTTTCGCGGCCTCGATGATGAGGGTCAGCTTCATGGCGGGTGCGCCGAGCGAGACGGCTTCGTCGGCGTTCTTGTACTTGGCTCCGTCGATGATATCGGCCCATTTCACGAGATCGGTGAGATCGGCCGCGTGGTACCCGAACTTTTCGCGGGTGACAGTGCAGATGTAGCCGGTACAGGACCGGAAGGAGGGATCGTACATCTTCTTGCCGCTGGTATCGCGGCGGAAGTGGTCCGCGTCTTCCGGTTTAAGGAAGGCGCTCTGATGATGATCGAACCACCAGGTGAGGCGGGGATCGGGTGAGTACTTGAAATCGACGATGGCATTCACGTCGCCGTCGAAGTCGCGGTCATCGAAGAGCTGGTCCGCCTTATGGGCCATGCCGATGAAGCGAAATTCGGCCCCGGGATGAAAGCGGTCCTCGAGGAAGCGGCTGAAGAATGCGGCGGAGGCTGCGCCGTCAAAGCAGTGGTCGTGGTAGAGGATGTTGACCCTCATGAGGTGCTCGTGGTAGCGGAAAACCTCCTAGGTTGACGCACTTGGGGGGTGGAATGCAAGTTAGCCGCCCAAGCGGCACTCGCGGCATGTGGCGCAGGGCGTCAATTTGACCCACTGCAGAGGGTTCACGGGGACTCCGTGCACGTGGACCTGCCAGTGAAGATGAGGCCCGGTGGCGAAGCCGGTGGCGCCGATGTAGCCGACGATGTCGCCCTGCTTCACCGTGTGGCCTTCCTTCACGGCGAAGCGCGAGAGATGGAGGTAGAGGGAGGTGACGCCCTGGCCGTGGTCGAGGCCGATGGTGCCGCCGTGGAGGTTGAACATGCGGGAGATCCGGACGACACCGGCGGCGGCGGCGCGGACGGGCCTGCCGTGTGGGGAGCGCTGGTCAACGCCGCGGTGGTAGTTGCCGGAGGGCTGGCCGTTGTGGAGGCGGGCGACACCGAAGGGGGAGTTCATGCAGCCGCGGACGGGAGGGGTGAAGGGCAGGGCGAAGCGACGGACGGGGGTGAGGGTTTCGCGCAGGCGGGAGACGGCTTCGCGCTCGCCGGGCGAGGGCTCGATCTGCTTCTTGGAGGGATCGATGACGATGTTCTGTTGGGGGAAAGCGACCTTGCGGACCTCGATGGTTCGGGATCCGAGCACAGTGCCGCTCGAGGAGAGGAACTCGATGTTCTGTTGGCCGGCGGGGTGGTCGACGGGGATGGGCATGATGCCCTGGCCGGAGAACAGGGGCACGGAGCGTTGGGCGAGGCGGGCGGCGACGCTGCCGTCGGGAGTGTGATCGAGGAAGACGGCGTTGCCCTGCAGCGCGACGAGTACGGCGAGAGCGAGCATCAGTTTCAGGCTACCAATCGAACTCAGCGAGGACGGGGAGGTGATCGGAGGCGGGGCTGGGCACGGTGGAGATGCGGAGGAGGCGGAGGGGCGGGTCATGGTAGATGCGGTCGAGGGCGAAGAGAGGGAGGCGTGCGGGGAAACTGCGTAGGGGGCGGCAGGCGCCGAGGTGGCGAGACAGGGACGGGCAGACGGAGCGGCGGGACCAGTCATTGAAGTCACCGGCGAGGATGCGGGGGGCGGAGCCTTCGGCCAGCTGGGTGAGGCGGCGAGCCTGGCGGCGGCGCTCGTGCGCGCGCAGGCCGAGGTGGGCGTTGAAGACGCGGAGGGGGCCGGGAGCGGCTTCGAGGATGAGTTCGAGGCAGCCGCGGGGCTCGCGGCCGGGGACGCTGAGGTCGTGGTTGCGGGAGGACGCGACGGGGAAGCGGGAGAGGGTGGCATTACCGTACCAGCCACCGTCGAAGAAGAGATTGGGGCCGGTGGCGGGGGTCATGTTCAACTCCGCGGCGAGGGCTACGGCCTGGTCGCCGCCAATGTTAGAAACTTCCTGGAGGGTGGCGACATCGGGTTCGAGGGCACGAAGGGTATTAGCGACTGCGTCGAGGCCGCCGAAGCACTGGTGGATGTTGTAGGTGACGAAGCGCAGCCTCACGCGTGCCGCCACAGAAGGGACCCAAGGCGCGCCTGGACGCGTTCGACGAGGGAACGCTTGAGCCAGTTCTCGTACGTGAGGAGGCAGCACTCGGCGGCGTCGCGTTCGAAGTCGGCGGCGACGCGGCGGGCGAAGCCTTCGTCGAGCACGGCGAGATTGATCTCGTTGTTGAGCTGGAAGGAGCGGCTGTCCCAGTTGCTGGTGCCGACGATGCTCCAGATGCCGTCGACCACCATGGACTTGGTGTGGTACATGGCGGGCAGATACTCGTGGATTTCGACACCAGCTTTGAGCATCGGGCCGTAGCGCATGCGAGCGTAATTGCGGACGAAGGCGTGGTCGACCTTGTTGCCGTTGGTGACGACGCGGACGCGGACGCCGCGTTCGACGGCGCGAAGGATGTCGTCGCGGGCGGAGTCGTCGGGGAGGAAGTATGGGGTGGCGATGAGGATGGATTGGCGGGCGCAGGTGAGGAAGGTCTGTTTGAGGATGCGGACGCGGCTGGAGCCGCCAGGCGAGAAGTCCTCATTGATGGCGGCGGCGGGGACGCCGGGCTCGCGGCGGGCAGCTTCGTACTTGCCGTCGGTGAGGACTTCGCCGGAGGCTTCGAGCCAGTCCTGGATAAAGGTGGCCTGCAGTTGCAGGACGATGTCGCCCTCGACGCGGAAACCGGTATCGCGCCAGCGGGGGCGGCGGGGGCGGCTTTTGAACCAGTCATCGGAATAGCCCGAGCCGGTGACGAAGGCGACGCAGTCGTCGATGATGACGACGTTGCGGTGGTTGCGGCTGTTGAGGCGGGGAAGGGTGTGCCAGCGGACGGGGCGGAACCATTCGACGTGGCCGCCGGCTTCGCGGACGGGGTTGAAGAAGGAGCGGTGGGTTTCGTGACTGCCGAAGCGGTCAAAGAGGGCGCGGACCTGGACGCCGGCGCGGGCGCGTTCGGCGAGGATATCGCGGAGTTCGACGGCGACTTCGCCGGGGTGGATGATGAAGGCCTCGAGATCGATCGAGTAGCGGGCCTGTTCGAGGGCATCGAAGATGGCGGGGTAGATTTCGAGCCCGTTGGTCAGGACCTCGAGGTGGCTGTCGTTGACGAAGTGGGTGTCGGTGAGGACTTCAATGTGGCGGCGGTATTCGGGCGAGTCGAGCGGGATGGGCTGGCAGCGCGTGCGGTAGGCGGGAGCGGGCTGGGCGAGGGCGATGGCCAATCGGCCGAGGAGGACCAGGAGGGCGCCCGAGAGTACAAGGAGCAGGGACGTGAACATTGCCTGATGTTCGACTCCGGCGGAGGCAAATCGGTTGCCTAGGAGTTGGTTGGGCGGTTCTGCTCGGTGGCGGCGATGCCGTGGTAGAAGGCGTCGTGCATGATGCGGGCGCAACCGTGTTCGAGGTCGGCCGCGCGCACGATCTCGAGACGAGCGTCGAAGAGGGCATCGGGGGAGACGGCGAGGCCGGGTTTCAACTCGATCTGGACGAGGTCCGGGCCGCGCTTTTCTTCGGCGACGAACTCACGGAGGCCGCGGCACTGCCAGCAGGCACCGGTCTTGTTGATGAGCTGGCAGAGGCCGTCGTAGTCGCCCATGAGCTTCTTGCGGGCAGCGGAGAGGCGATGGCGGAAGACGGGCTCGGAGAGTTCGACAATGCGGGCGGCCTCTTCATTCGTGAAGCCGAGAACTTCGCGCAGCAGGATGGCGGCCTGGTCCTGCGGTTCAAGGGTCCGTGCGAGGCAGGAGAAGCAGAAGGCGATGTGCTCGCGGATGTCGTAGGAGAAGTCCGGGGAAGCGAGGAGGCTGCGGAGGGCGGCGAGTTCGGCGGGGTCATTGTCGACCTCCTGTTCGCCGATCAACTGGGCTTCGACGCGCCAGCGGCGGCGGGCGCGGAGGTGATCGAGACAGAGGTGCGTGGCGATGCCGAAGAGCCAGGACTTGAAGCCCGCTTCGCGACGGTAGCTGGAGAGTTTCTGGAAGGCGCGGACGAGGACCTCCTGTTCGAGGTCCTCGGCGTCCTGGCGGTGCGTCACCATGCGGTAGATGTAGCGGAACAGGAGGCCGCGCCACGGTTCGAGGAGCGAGCGGAAGGCGTCGTTGTCTCCCTGGCGGGCGCGGTCGACGAGGGCGTGCTCTTCGGCTTGCGGCTGCGGCGTGGTGGCCATGGTCAGGGTTAGACCTCCATCAGGAGTTGAACGAGCTGGTTGGGGTTGCCGGCGGGGTCGCGGAAGGTGGCGACGCGGACGACGCCGGGGAACTCCTCGATCTTACCTTCGAAGGGGACGCCCTTGGCGGAGAGCTCGGTGCGGGCGGCTTCGAGGTCGGGGACACGCCAGACGATGGTGGCGCCCGCGCCCGCGAGGGCAGGCGAGTTGGAGATGGCGACGGTGGGTTGGCCGGGTTCGGCGGCGAACTCCATCCATCCGTCCATCTGATAGATGACCTTGAGGCCGAGCGTTTCGGTGTAGAACTTCCGGGCCTTCTCCATGTCGGGCACGGAATACCAGGCGGTAACGAGTTGCATTGGTGCGGGATCTCCTTTCCCACTGGCTGAGACGGAGAACCCGCTCGTTAACGCCAAATTGTTGTTGCTACACGAGATTCTCGTCGTCGGGTTCGTTTGGGTCGAGGGAGCTGCCGGTGTCGTCGAGCGCGGTGGCGACCGGCGCGTTCTCGGCTTCGGCAGTGTGGGTGGGGCCGGTATCGGCCGCCCAGTCGTCCGCGGGGACGTCGCCGATGTTGGTCAGGCCGAGGGCGGGGTCGGTGGCGTCGAGGATGGTGAGGTCGTCGATGCCGGAGCCTTCGCCGAGCATTTCGGGCAGATCCCCGCGGAGGCCGACGCCGCCGGTGGGGATGGCGGATTCGGCGCCCATGCTGCTGGAGTCCACGGTGTAGCTGCCGGGCGCGTTCCCGGTTCCGGAGCCGCCCTCGTCGGCGGCCTGGGTGGGCTGTGCTTCGAGGTCGCCCGTATCGGCGCGGTCGCCTCGCTTGATGCCGTCGTTGTATCCCATAGATTGAGTCCTCACGTCTCCCACGTCATGGACCCCTGGGGACGTAGGATGGTAACGAGATGACACGAGGCGTGCCCGCTGCGCTCGCCGTCTTCGCCGCCATGGCCCAGACCGCACACACCCCGACCCTGGATGAATTACAGAAGCAGATTTCGCGATTCGCGCCGGTGCGCCTGGAAGTGGACACCGGGAAGCTGAGCGCAGGCGACCGGAAGGCGCTGGGCAAACTGCTGGAGGCGGCGGACGCGACCGACGATCTGTTTCTGACGCAGCTCTGGGCGGGGAATCACGCGCTGCGGGAGCGGCTGCGGAAGGACACGACGCCGCTGGGGAAGGCGCGACTCGAGTACTTCGAGATCAACAAGGGGCCGTGGTCGGACCTGGACGAGCACCGGGCGTTCGTTCCCGGTGTACCGGCGAGGAAGCCGTTGGGGGCGAACTTCTATCCGGAGGACATGACCAAGGGCGAGTTGGAGGCGTTCGCGGACAAGGATGCGGCATCCAGCTTCTTCACGGTGATGCGGAGGGACGGAGAGCGGAAGTTGAAGGCGGTTGCGTATAGCGTGGAGTACCGGCCGCAGTTGGAGAAGCTGGCGGCGCTGTTGCGCGAGGCTGCGGCGGCGACGGACAACGCGACGCTCAAGCGGTTTCTGACGCTGCGAGCGGCGGCGTTTCTGTCGAACGATTACTACGAGAGCGACGTGGCGTGGATGGACCTGGATGCGCCGCTGGACATCACCATCGGGCCGTACGAGACGTACAACGATGAGTTATTCGGCTATAAGGCGGCGTTCGAGGCGTTCATCACGCTGCGGGACGACGCGGAGACGGCGAAGCTGAAGTTTTTCGCGGGGCACTTGCAGGAAGTGGAGAACAACCTGCCGGTGGACGCGAAGCATCGCAACCCGAAGCTGGGCGCGATGGCGCCGATCCGCGTGGTGAACGAGATCCGCGCGGCGGGTGACGCGGCGCACGGAGTGCGGACGGCGGCGTTCAATCTACCCAATGACGAGCGCGTGGTGCGTGAGAAGGGCGCGAAGCGGGTGATGTTGAAGAACGTGCAGCAGGCGAAGTTCCGGCGCATTCTGGAGCCGATCGCGGCGCGGGTATTGCCGGCGGCGGAGCAGAAGCATCTCGACTTCGACTCGTTCTTCACGCATATCCTGGCGCACGAGTTGAGCCACGGATTGGGGCCGACGAAGGTGGGGGAGAGCTCATCGCCGCGGCAGGAGTTGAAGGAGCTGTACTCGGCGATCGAGGAGGCGAAGGCGGACGTCACGGGGCTGTACCTGCTGCAGTACCTGTACGACAAGGGGCACCTTGAGGGCGGGGCGGAGACGGAGCGGCGGCTTTATACGACGTTTCTCGCTTCCGCGTTCCGAACGCTGCGGTTCGGGGTGCACGAGGCGCACGGGCGGGGGATGGCGCTGCAGTTCAACTACCTGGCGGACCGCGGGGCGTTCGTGGAGCGGGCGGACGGGACGTATGGGGTGGACCTGGTGAAGGTGAAGGCGGCGGTGCGGGACCTGACGCGCGAGTTGCTGACGCTGGAGGCGACGGGGGACTACACGGGGGCGAAGAAGCTGTTGGACGAGCTGGCGGTGGTGCGGCCGGGCTTGCAGCGGGCGCTGCAGCGGCTGGGTGATATTCCGACGGACATTCTTCCCGTACGATGAACGGTGCGTGAGATGGCGCAGCACGGCTTGGGGGCGGCCGTGCAAGTGACGGTTTCGTGAGCGGTTACAGGTTGGCCTGTGGTGTGCAGCAGGTGTGGCAAGGAGACGGGATGCTACGCTTCGACACGTTGATTCGACCCGGCATGACGTTGCGGGATGTGCGGCACTTCTACCCGCAGGCGGCCCCGGTCTTGGAGGCTTTCGGCTTCCGGCATAGCTGTGACGACTGTTCGCTGGAGACGGTGGCGAGGAAGCACGGGTTGCGGTCTGACATCATCGTGCTTGCCTTGAATGAGGCGA
Organism: Bryobacteraceae bacterium; assembly: GCA_033763935.1. Lineage (GTDB taxonomy): Bacteria > Acidobacteriota > Terriglobia > Bryobacterales > Bryobacteraceae > DALYJJ01. Next base: position 50,584 of record JANRJO010000039.1, on the reverse strand, counting down.
TCTTCGGGCCGATGACGACGCCGGCGGAGCTGACGTACTAGGCGCTCAGTGCGCGTCGTCGAGCTGCACTTTGCCGGCAAACTTGCGGTACACGAAGACGCTGTAGGCGAGAGCCAGCAGCATACCGGGAATCCACCAGAACAGACCGATTTTGAGGCCGTAGTCCGGCGCCTTCGCGTTGTAGACGGTAAGCGACAGGGCGGGGTTGGTGCTCGAGGGCAGCACGTAGGGGAAGACGCCGAAGACGACGCTGGCGAGCATGCCGGTGATGAAGAGCGAGGAGGCGAGGAAGCTCTTGAGTTCGTCTTTGTTGCGCAGCGAGAGGAACGCGCCGGCGAGGCCGGTAAGCGCGACGAGCGGGAAGACGAAGCCCCAGGGGCGGGCGGCGAAGCTTTCGAGGATGTGGGGCTGAACCTGGAAGGTGATCAGGGTGGTGGCGAGTGCGAGTAGGGCGACGGCGGCGAGGGCGTGCTGGGCGAGGCGTTTCGCGCGTTGTTGGAGGTCGCCTAGTGTTTTGAGGTACACCCACAGCGCGCCGTGCATGGTGAGGGTGGCGAACGCGAAGAGGCCGACGAGGACGGTGTACCAGTCGAGGATGCCGGGCTCGGCGCCGATGTTGAAGTCGGTCCAGAGGGGGAGGAAGAAGTCGCCGGCGCTGTCGAGGGGGACGCCGCGGACGACGTTGCCGAGCGCGGCCCCGAAGAAGACGACGAGCAACGCGCTGGCGGCGCCGAAGACGAAGTCCCAGAGGGGTGTCCAGGTGGGACTCTCGATGTGGTTGCGGAACTCGATGGCGATCCCGCGGAGGATCAGCAGCCAGAGGACGATCATGAGGGGCAGGTAGAAGCCGCTGAAGCTGGACGAGTAGAGGGCGGGAAAGGCGAAGTAGAGGGTGCCGCCGGCGGCGAGCAGCCAGACTTCATTGCCGTCCCAGACGGGACCGATGGATTTGAGGATGAGGCGCTTATCGGCGGCGCTACGGCCGATGAGGAGGCTGGCGATGCCGGCGCCCAGGTCGAAGCCGTCGAGCACGACGTAGCCGGTGATCAGCGCGGCGACGAGACAGAACCAGAGAGTTTCCATGGGCGGTGGTCCTTTCCTCAGGCGTGCGCCGGAATGCTGGCGGGCTGGGGCAGCGGTTCGGGGCCGTGCTCCACCTCGCGCTGCACGAGAAACAGAAACAGGATGGCGAGCACGGCGTACAAGCCCATGAAGCCGAGGAGCGTGAAGAGCGTGTTGCCGGCGGAGACGTTGGGGGAAGCGCCTTCGCTGGTGCGCATGATGCCGTAGATGACCCAGGGCTGGCGGCCGAGTTCAGCAGTCATCCAGCCGGCGGTGTTGGCGATGTAGGGGAAGGGCGCGGCGAGCATGAGCGCCCAGAGGAGCGGCCGGGTGGTGAAGAGCTTGCGCCGCCAGAGGAGCAGCGCCGAGAGGCCCATCAGGGCGATGAAGATGGTGCCGAGGCCGACCATGATATGGAAGCTGTAATAGAGCAGGGGGATTTGGGTGGGCCAGGTATCGCGGGGGTAGGAGTCGAGCCCCTTCACTTCCGCGTTCCAGCGCTTGTAGGTGATGAAGCTGAGCATGCCGGGGACGTGGATGGGGTTATCGAGGCGGCGCTTTTCGACATCGGGCTGGCCGATGAGGGCGATGGGCGCGGCGGTGGTGGTTTCGAAGAGCCCTTCCATGGCAGCGAGCGTGACGGGTTGGTGGCGGGCAACCATCTGGCCCTGGCCGTCGCCGGTGGGGAAGGCCATGAGGACTGCGGCTATCAAGCCTGCGGTGACGCCGAGGCGGAGGAAGGTTCGGCCGTACTCGGTGTGCTTGTTGTTGAGCAAGTAGAAGGCGCCGATGGACGACATGACGAAGGCGGCGGTGACGACGGCGCCGATCATGTTGTGGAGATACATCCAGAAGACCCAGGGATTGAGAAGGAAGGCCCAGAAGTCACTGAGGATGATTTCGCCGGCCGAGCCGCGCACGTAGCCGGTGGGATGCTGCATCCAGGCGTTGGTGCAGATGATGAAGAAGCCGGAGAGCCAGGAGCCGAGGAAGACGGCGAAGGCGGCGAGCCAGTGGCCGATGCGGCCGAGCATTTTTTCGCCGAAGAGGAAGAGGCCGAGGAAGCTCGATTCGAGGAAGAAGGAATAGACGCCTTCCATGGCGAGGGTTTGGCCGATGACGCCGCCGGCCGCTTTCGAGAAGCGCGACCAGTTGGTTCCGAACTGGAACTCCATGGGGATACCGGTGACGACGCCCATGGCGAAGTTGATGGCGAAGATTTTGGCCCAGAAGCGGGCGGCGTGGTTGTAGTGTTCGTTCGCGGTGCGCAACGCCATGGTCTTCAGGATGAGGATGAGGAGCGCGAGGCCCATGGTCAGCTGCGGAAAGAGGTAATGAAACGTGATGGTGAAGGCAAAATGCAGGCGATGAAGGTCCAGTGCATCCATATGGGGGAGCCCTTGGTTTACTGTACCGCCGGGCGGGCGGAGCTTACAGGACGACGATGGGGTGGTAGAGATGCGGGAGGCGGGCTTCGCCGATGGAGACGAGCGCGCCGGCTTCGTCGACGGCTTTCACATAGCGGCTTTCGTGTGGCTGCCGGAAGGGCGAAGTGCGGAAGTCACGGCCCTGGCGGATTTGGGCCGCGGTGGCGGGGTCGACGACTTCAGAGGGGAACTCAGGGAGGAGACGGGCGGCGGGGATGAGGGCTTCGTCGAAGGCGCCGGCGGCGGCGAGCCCGGTGAGCTGGTCCATGGTGCGGGTGTCTTCGATGCGGAAGCCGGAGGAGGCGGTGCGCCGCAGGGAATAGAGGTGTGCGCCGGGACCGAGGCGCCGACCGAGGTCATGGGCGATGGAGCGGACGTAGGTACCGGCGGAGCAGTGGACGCAGAGCTCGGCGTCGGGGCCGGCGACGTTGATGAGCGTGAGCTTGTGGACGGTGACCTCGACGGGTGGAAGTTCGACGGGCTGCTGCTTGCGGGCGAGGCGGTAGGCGGGGACGCCGCCGATCTTCTTGGCGGAGATGGGCGGGGGCGTTTGCAGGATGGTTCCGCGGAAGTCGTCGAGCAGGGGCTCGATGAGTTCGCGCGAGAGAGTGACCGGCTGTTCCGGCGTGGAGGGTTCGCCTTCGCGGTCGTAGGTATCGGTGGCGAAGCCGAAGCGGATGACGGCGTGGTAGACCTTCTCGCCGGCGGCGAAGAACTGGGCGAGGCGGGTGGCGCGGCCGATGAGCAGGGGGAGGACGCCGGTGGCCATGGGGTCGAGGGTGCCGAGATGGCCGACCTTTTTCTGGTTGGCAAGCCGCCGCAGCTTGTTGACCGCGTCGTGCGAGGTCCAGCCGGCGGGCTTGTCGAGGAGGATCAGGCCATCCATTCATTTCACTGTAACAAGGGTGTTCGGAAGGGGTGCTGAGAGTCGCTCGGCTACACTGGAAACGTGGAAGAAGAGGTACTCGGCAAAGCATATGACGGCCGCCTGATGCGGCGGCTGCTCGAGTACATGCGGCCGTACTGGCGGAGTATCGCGGTCTCGGTGGTGTTGCTGCTGGCGGGGGCGGTGCTGCAGGTTCTGGGTCCTTTGCTGACGAAGATGGCGATCGACCGGTACCTGGCGCCGGCGGAATCGACGATGACGACGCCGATTGACGGGTGGCTTTCGACCGACGCGTGGACGGGGCTGGGGCAGATTTCGCTGCTTTATCTGACGGCGGTGGTGCTGGGGGTGTTTTGCGAGTTCGGGCAGGTGTACCTGATGCAGCGGACCGGGCAGTACGCCATGTTCGACCTGCGACGGGAAATCATGCGGCACCTGCAGAGGCTGGACCTGGCTTTCTTCGACCGCAATCCGGTGGGGCGGCTGGTGACGCGGGTGACGAGCGACGTGGACGTCTTAAACGAGTTGTTCGCGTCAGGGTTGGTGACGATCCTCGGCGACCTGCTGGTGCTCTCCTTCATTCTGATCGCGATGTTCCGGCTGAGCCCGGGGATGACGCTGCTGATGCTGGCGGTGCTGCCGCTGGTGATCTGGACGACGGTGCGTTTCCGGAACGTGGTATCGGAGAGCTACCGGCGCATCCGGCTGGCGGTGGCGCGCATTAACTCCTACTTGCAGGAGCACGTGAACGGCATGAGCGTGCTGCAGCTGTTCAACCGCGAGGCGCGCAGCGGGCAGGAGTTTTCGCGGATCAACCGGGACCACATGCTGGCCTTCAAGGACACCATCCTGGCGTATGGATGGTTCTATCCGGTGGTGGAGTTTCTCTCGATGCTGGCGCTGGCGGCGCTGCTGGCCTACGGGGGGTGGCGGACGCGGCAGGGCGAGTTGACGCTGGGAATCGTGGTGGCGTTTTTCCAGTACGGGATGCGGTTCTTCCGGCCCATTCAGGATTTGAGCGAGAAGTACAACATTCTGCAGTCGGCGATGGCGTCGGCGGAGCGGGTGTTCAAGCTGATGGATACGAAGGCGGAGATCCAGGCGCCGGCGGCGCCGCTTCCCTTCCCTCCGGGTGCGGCGGACATCGAGTTCGAGGGCGTGTGGTTTGCGTACAAGGACGAAGACTGGGTGTTGCGCGATGTGAGCTTCCGCATAGCGCCGGGTGAGACGATCGCGGTAGTGGGGCACACGGGCGCGGGCAAGACGACGCTGACCAACCTGCTGCTGCGGTTCTACGACGTGCAGAAGGGGGCGGTGCGGGTGGGCGGCGTGGACGTTCGGGCGTTAGACCCGCGCGACCTGCGGCGGCATTTCGGTGTGGTGCTGCAAGACCCGCATCTGTTTACGGGGACGATCGCGGACAACATCCGGCTGGGGACGAAGGCGATCACGGAAGAGCGCATTGCCGCGGCGGCGGACCAGGTGAACCTATTGGGGTTCATTGAGAGCCTGCCGGAGGGATTCGCGCAGCCGGTGCGGGAGCGGGGGAACGGGCTGTCGACGGGGCAGAAGCAATTGATCAGCTTTGCGCGGGCGCTGGCGCACGATCCGCGATTCCTGATTCTGGACGAGGCGACGTCGAGCGTGGATACGGAGACGGAGCTGCGGGTGCGGGCGGCGCTGGACCGGCTGGTGGCGGGGCGAACATCGATCATCGTCGCGCACCGGCTCTCGACGATTCAGCGGGCAGACCGGATTTTCGTGATGCACAAGGGGCGGCTACGCGAGGTGGGTACGCACCAGCAGCTGCTGGCGATGCGGGGCATTTACTGGAAGCTGTATCAGCTGCAGTACAAGGACCAGGAGCGTTCGGCGGAGCGCGAGCCGTTGCGAGCATCCGAGCCTGCGCGCTAGCGGCCTGCACGGTATGCTGGCGGCTATGCGAACGGCCGCCTTGTTCCTGATTGCCTCCCTCATCCTCTTGGCCCAGACCCGTCCACGAGCCCGGGAGGCGGGTGTCGTCATCGGCCGGCTGCCGGTGGGGGCGTTGAACGCGATCACGGATGTGGCGGGGGTTCGAGTGGGGCAGGTGACCGTCCGGCGCGGGGAGAACGTGCGGACGGGTGTGACGGCGATTGTGCCGCACGGCGGGAACCAGTTTCGAGAGAAGGTGGCGGGCGCGGTGTTTGTGGGCAACGGGTTCGGGAAGCTGATCGGCGCGACGCAGGTGGAGGAGTTGGGGGAGATCGAGACGCCGATTCTGTTGACTTCGACGTTGAATGTCTGGCGGGTGGCGGATGCGCTGGTGGATTGGATGCTGGCGCTGCCGGGCAATGAGAACGTGCGATCGATTAATCCGGTGGTGGGGGAGACGAACGATGGCGGCTTGAACGATATTCGGGGGCGGCACGTGGGGCGCGAGGAGGTATTCGCGGCGCTGCGGTCGGCGAGGGAGGGGGCGGTGGAGGAGGGCGCGGTGGGCGCGGGGACGGGGACGATCGCGTTTGGGTGGAAGGGGGGCATTGGGACGGCGTCGCGCCGGGTGGGCGCCTGGACGGTAGGCGTGCTGGTGCAGTCGAACTATGGGGGGCAGTTGCGGGTGAACGGGCGCCCGATTGTTTCGCGGGATGAGAAGGGAGACGGGTCCGTGATGGTGGTGATTGCGACGGACGCGCCGGTGGATGCCCGGAACCTGAAGCGGATGGGGATGCGGGCGATGATGGGGATTGGACGGACGGGGTCGTCGGGGTCGAACGGGAGCGGGGACTATGCGATAGCGTTTTCTACGAGCCGGGGGAGAGGTCTGTTGGCGAACGATGAGGTTTCGCCGTTGTTCGAAGGGGTGATCGAGGCCACGGAGGAGGCGGTGCTGAACTCACTGTTTAAGGCGGAGACGACGGAGGGGAACGGGCGGCGGGTGGAGGCGATGCCGGTATCAAACCAATAGGCGGGCCCGAGCCGGCGCCGGCGTACAAATATTAGGTACAGTCCGGCGAGTTGGAGGAGCAGAACTCGTAGGAGAGTTCTTCCCAGCCGGAGAGGTTCGAGGAGGAGCGCGAGGAATCCTGGCTGTCAGCGGAGACGGCGGTGAGCGGTCCGCCGGAGAGGGGTTCGCCGTCGGGAACGATGATGGTCAGGTCGAGGGGACCGCGGCGGCCGGCCGAGGAAGACACGGGAGTTCCGTCGGCGTCGACGAACTGAACGGTGACGTCATTTTCGCCGCCGCCGGGGCGAATGGGCGCGGCGAAGCCGGAGGTGAGGGGGCCCCAGGAGTAGCGGGGACGCCCGGTGCGGACGGGGAGCGCGGTGAGGGGGGCGGGGGCGGGCGCGGCGGGTTCGGGGGGGAGCGGAATGGCGGAGGCGGAGGGGGCGTCGGGGAGCGGGGTCTCGGAGGGGTAGTAGACAGGGGCTGAGGAAGGCGGCGCCAGGGAGTGGGCGAGGGCCGCGAGGAACAGGTCTTCGGACGTGGGGTTGACCTGTGGCGCGGGGGTTTGAGCGGCTGTGGAGTAGGCCGGGGGGACGTTGGGGGCGAAGGGAAGGTCCAGGCGTGATTCCGGCAGGCGATCCTGAGGCGCGGCGGGGGCAAGGGGCTGGGTGCGGTTCTCGTAACCCGGGTCGTCGTGGTAGACGGGGGTGTCCTGGGGCTGTGTCTGGAGGGACTGCAGGATGGCGTTGGCGCGTTCGGGCTCGAAGTAGTGGGCGATGTTTGAGATGAGGCCGGCGTTGAGGTCGAGTTCGGCGGAGTAGCGTTCGGCGTCGCGCTTCCAGATATTGCGAGCGCGCTGGAGGGAGGAGACGGCGTCCTCGAATCGCCCGCAGAGCACGTACACGTTGCCGAGGTTTTCGAGGGCTGGGGCGAGGCGATGGTCTTTTGCGCCCTCCAGGCGGCCGACGGCCTGCTGCATGAGTTCGACGGCGGGCCCATAGCGGCCCATGTCGGAGTTGGCGCCGGCGAGGCTCATGAGCAGGACTCCGAGCTCGGCGGCGTTGGAGCCCAACTGGCGCTCGCGCATGGCGAGGGCGCGTTCGTAGCAGTTGATGGCTTTCTCGAGGTCGCCTTCGGCGCGGTAGATAGTGCCCATCACCTGCATGGTGGAGGCGACTTCTTCCGAGGCGGAGCCGAACAGGCCGGCGTAGAGGTCGATGGCGTCCTGGACCGACTTTCGGGCGGCCTCGTGTTCGCCGCAACTCGAGAGGGCCTTTCCGAGGTCGACCATGCAGGCGGCGGTGGTGGCGTGATCTTCGCCGAACTCCTCGGTGGCGATGGTAAGAGCCTCGCGGTGCAAGTCGCGAGCCTCCTGCGGCTGGTCCGTATCCTGCAGGATGGAGGCAAGGTTACGGAGGCGTTCGACGATCATCCCCATATTGCGAGGGCGGATCTTTCGTTCGATCTCGAGCGCCTTGCGCAAGTGTGCGGTGGCCTTCTGGGCGTCTTCCTCGCGGACGAGGCCGGCCATCAGGTCCAGGCAGACGGCCATCTCCGCGCTGGGCCGCTCGCGGGGGCCGGTGAGGAGATCGAGGGCAGCTTCGGCGGTGCGGGTGGCATCGGCGCGTTTGTTCTGTCTCGCCTGCGACTGGGCGAGGGCGAGCAGGATTTTGGCGTGGCGGCGGCCACCGATGGAGCGGGCTTTGAGCGCGGCGACGACCTGGAGCAGGGCGGCTTCGGCGGCGGCGTAGTTACCGGACTCGAGGAGACGTTCGCCCTCGCGTGCATCGGCGGGGCCGGCGTCAAGCCAAGAGGGCAGGTTGTGCCGCACGGCCTGTGCGGCCCATTTCATTCTCTCGAGCGGATCCATTCGCGAGCTCATAGAACAGATCGGCCAAAGCCGGGCTCTTCATTAGTGATTGACGGAAGGGGCGGGCGGGATGGCAGTGGGCGGTACAGCGGGAAGGTTCTCTAAGGTTCTGACCCTAGGGCCTCAACAGCGAACCCTTAGAGTGGAGCCTACATTTCCCGACAGGGGTTCGCCCGACCGAAACCTGGAGTAGGATCGAGTCAGCGACGAGACTCGTCATGAGCGTCTGTCTATATTGCGGGCAGAAACTAACGTTCTGGATGCGGTTCGGATCGCCCCCATTCTGCTCAAAGGAGCACCGGGCGGCGTATCACGAACGCCAGGAGCAGCTTGCTCTGACGAGCCTGATGCGGACCCGGCCGGCGCGCACGGAAGAGGCGGCGCCGGAGGAACGCGGGGCGGCGGAAACGATATCGGCGGAAAGCGCGGCTCCGGCGGGGGAAGCGGTCACCCTTCCCGAGCCAACCGTTCTGGCCCCCCTCTTCATGCCGGTGACGGCCTGCGCGCCGGCGGCGAGTGTGGAGCACGGAGGGGCGTTACCGGAGCCGACAGACACCGCGAGCCTGGTCTGCCTGGCGGTACGGGCGGGATATGCGGCAGGGGAGAGAAACCCGGCGGCGGCGGAACCGGTCGCGGTGGGGATGCAATCGGGAGTAAGCCGCGCGAGGGGAGACAGGGCGGGCGGGTTCGGTTCGCCTGAGCCTTTTAGCGGGGAGATCGCGATGGGCGCGGCAGCGACACCGGGCCGGCGCGAACTGTGGCCGCGGGAAGCGGACCGTGCGTTCCGGCTCCCGGGGCCGAGCATGGGTGCGGGCGGGAATCGGCGGCGGGATGCGGGCACGGATCCCGCGGCCAGCGGCGCAGCACCTTCTTACGAGTATGTTCGAGCGGTATTCGGGCAGTTGCCGGAAGCGTATCCGCCGCTGGCGGGAGCGGAGGCGCCGAGCGCGATTACCGGACGAGGCAGACGGGCAGCCGCGTGGAGAGACATCGCGGCGGCGGGAGTGGGCGAGGCGGTCGCGATCGCGCGGCGGGACGGGCGGCTGGCGCCGGCGCTCGAGTGGCGCGCCGGGACAGGCGTGACGGCCGCTGCGATACAGGCGGTGGGGATGCCGCAGCCATGGGCGGCGGCGGGGCCGATCTACGCGACGACGCTGGTTGCGGCGGCGCCGTGGCCGGCGGGCGTGGAAGTGCGGAAGCCGGTGGTGGTTCGAGCGGCGGCCGCGGAGATGCGGTCGGCGGATCGGGCGCCGTGGCGATTTGCGTTCCGGGGGCGGGAAGCGAAGGCGCTCATCGAAGTGGTGCAACTGCCGCTAGCGGTTGCCGGACCGGCCTATGGCGGGTTGTTCGTAGGGCCGGTACGGTGGCACGAACTGCCGGCAGGGGCGGCGGTACCGCTGGAAGGGCCGGTTCTGTGTTCGAAGGAGACCTGCGCGGCGGGAGGCCAGCAGTTCGGCGAAAACGTATCGTCCTCGGCCGCTGCTCTCCCGGCGGCCCGGTTACGAGCCGCGGCAGGCGCGCTGGCGGTGGGCGGGGCCATGCCGCTTCTGCCGCTCGAGGCGGTTGCGGACCATCCCTATCGGACGCGGCGAAGCCGGCGGCCGGACGGGCCGATGGCGATTCCCGGCCGGGACCCGGTGTTGATGGGATCGCGGCGGCAATCCGGGCGGACGTGGGCGCTATCGGGGGCCGATTCCCTGGCTGGATTGCCGGGCCCGGCAGCCTTCCCGGGCACGCGCCCTCCGGCGACCGTGGAGCTTTCACCGGAGCAGTCACAAGCGGATGGGTGGGCGGGGCTCGCTTCGAGGGAAACAGGCGCGACGACCGGTCTCCCGGCGGGCAGAGCGATTCGACTGGCGCCGCACGAGGCGCTGCGCGCGCCGGCAGCACCAGCGGCGGGGGTCGAAGAAGCCCAACGGGTTGAGGACAGCGGCACGCAGGCACCGCGACTGGGCGTGGAGCGGCCGGCGAGTGGCCTTGCCGTCACGGGGTTGATGGCGTTTCCGGTGAGGTTGGCCGCGCTGGCGGCGGCGACGGCAGGAGGGGCGGAGCAATCCACACCCGAGGCCCTGGCCGGCGGCGAGCCGGATACACGGGCACGAGTGGGGGAGGCTTCGCCGAGGGCGCGCCGGGCGCCGGCGTTTGCACCCGGCAAAGGGTTAGTGCTCGTACACCGGCGACCGGCACCGGCGGTGCCGGAGTACGAAGGCGCTTTCGTGCCATTCCGGGTCGGCCTGGACCTGGTTGCGGATGAAGGGCCGGTGGTGGAGCGCGTTGAACCGCGACCGGCGCCGGCGGTGCAAGAAGTGGCTCAGCCCGTGACGCCCTCGCTCGACGAGCCGACGCTGGACGACCTGGGGCCGCTGCTGGCGTCGTTGACGCTGCTGGGGCCTGGAGCGGCTGCGCCGCGGCCGGCTGAGACGGCGAGAGCGACCGACACCGGACTCTTTTATCCGCGGGCGCTGATCCGTCCTTTGCATCCGCGGATCCGGTTCGGGTCGGCGGAAGACGAGGCAGGGTCGCGGGGCACGGATAAGCGTTCTCCGGTGATTTCCATAGCCCAGATGCGCGCGGGGCGGGCGAATCGAGTCGCCAACGCCGTACAGCGGGCACGGGAGGCGTAGGGGTAGACATGGTGGATGACTCGAAGAGCGGGGCGGCGGGCTTCTGGGTTTGGTTTCAGGACGAAGACCCGATCAGCTCGCCGCTGGGAAGCGAACCGGACCGGTTGAACGGGCGGGCTCGGCCGGCCGACAGCGCCGATGTCGTTGAGGCGATCCGGCTGCGGAGCGAAGGGCGGGACGAGGAGGCGCTCGACCGGCTGCAGCGTGCGGCGGCGGAGGGAGATGCGGACGCGCTGCTGCTGTGCGGACAGATCTGCTTCGAGTTAGGGGAGTTGGGGGCGGCGGCGGAGTGGTATGCGCGGCTGCAGGAGTTGCAGCCCGGTCACCCATTGGCGAGTTTGAACGAGGGCCTGTGCCTGGGACGGCTGCGGCGGTGGGACGAAGCGCGGGAGTGCCTGGGGCGGGCGGTGATGGTGAATCCGGACCGGCCGGAGCCTTGGTTTCTGCTGGGCGTGGCGCTGTTGCACGTGGGGCGTGCGGCGGAGAGCCGGCCGTGTTTCGACCGGGTGCTGAAGCTGAAACAGGATTATGCGCCGGCGCTGTTTGGACAAGCGGTGGCGCTGCATTTGGAGGGACGGCCGGAGGAGGCGCTGCAGCTGTACGAACTGCTGCTCGAAGACCAGCCGGAGAAAGAAGAGCTGCTGACGAACGCGTTGGCGGCGGCGCGCAAGGCGAAGGACGCCGGGCGGGTGAACGGATTCGCCTCGCGTCTGCTGGCGGTGAAGCCGGAGGCGGAGGCGGCGTTGAAGGCGCTGGCATCGCTCGCGATTGACGCGGGCGACCCGGAGCAGGCGGCGGCGTGGCTTGAGCGGCTGGTGGATGCGGGCGCGCTCGATGGGGATCAACCGCTGACGGAGTCGCTGGCGCTGTGCCTGATGGGGGGGAACAAGCGAGAGCCGGAACGGAAGGCCTGGAAGGCGCTTTTGCAGGCGGTGCCGAGCCACGAATACGGGCTGTTCCGGCTGGCGACGCTCGAGCACCAGTTGGGCGACACGGCGAGCGCGGCGGAAATGTTCGCGCGGTGCGTGGAACTGCGGGACGATTGGCCAGAGGCGTGGTGGAACCTGGCGGGGTGCCGCTGGAAGATGGGTGACCGGGACGGGGCGATGCAGGCGCTCAAGACAGCGCGGCAGTTGGACCCTGCGCTGGCGACGGCGCTCGCGTCGGCGGCGCGGTAGGGAGCGGCGCGGGCCACTCCCTTAGTGAGCTGGCTTCGCCGGAGCCGCAGCGGGGGCGGCGGCGGGGACGGCGGTGGACGCGGGGGCGGGCGCCGGGGTCTGCACCTTCAAGTACGACGGCGTGATGCGATTGCGGGCGCCGACGTCGATCAGGCAGAACGACAGGAACACGCCGAGGAACAACAGACCGGTGAGCAGGATCAGCGCGTTCACTCCGCGGTCATAGAGCAGGTGCATGAAGAAGAGCGCGACCAGCGAGGCCTTGATGGTGGCGATGAAGAGGGCGATCACCACGTTGATGGCGGGGGAGCCCCAGTTCACGCCGGCCGCGAGAACGGTGACGATAGTCAGGAAGAGCAAACCGCCGAGGACGGCGACGTAGGTTTTCGCTCCCGGGTGATGCGCGTGCGCGTGTGCATCCATTGTTTTCTTGTCGCTCCTAGCTGATGAGATACAGCAGCGGGAAGAGATAAATCCAGATCAAGTCGACCAAGTGCCAGTAGAGGCCGACCAAGTCGACAGGGGTGTAGTAGCCGGCGGAAAAGTCGCCGCGAATGGCGCGCACGAGCACCCAGCCGATGACGGCCATGCCTCCCAGGATGTGGATACCGTGGAGGCCGGTCATCATGAAATAGAAGCTGAAGAAGATCATCTGGCCGCGGGCGGTTGCCTGCCCGGCTTCGAGCGCGGTGGGCGCGACGGAGTCGGCTTTGTGGGAGTAGAACTTGCCCGGCAGGAGACCGTCGTGGATCTTGTGGCTGTACTCGAAGTATTTCACGCCGAGGAAGATGCCGGCGCAAAGCAGAGTCAGGATGAGATAGACAATGAGCTTCTTCTTCTGGCTGGTCTGCGCGGAGTGAACCGCCATGACCATGGTGAAGCTGGAGACGAGCAGCACGACGGTGTTGAGGGCGCCGAGCGAGCGGTCGAGGTGGTGGTGCGCTTCGTAGAAGGCCTCCGGGAAGCGCGACTGCATGATGCCGAAGCCGACGAAGAGCCCGCCGAAGAGCAGGATTTCGGTGACCAGGAACAGCCACATGCCGATCTTGGAGGCATCGAGCTGCTGCGACATCTCCGTGAAGTGATGCTGCAGGAACGGAGAGTGCCCGTGCTCCTCTTGAACGGCGGCGCCGCCGTGCGCGTGGGAATGGCTGCTCATTAGTGTTTCCTCTGGCCGGGGAAGTAATCGTACGGACCGTGCTCGGGCACGGGCTGGTGGTGGAAGTTATGGGTGATGGGCGGCGAGCCGGCGTCGGTCCATTCGAGCGTGGCGGCGCCCCACGGGTTCGCCGGCGCATTCATCTTGCCGCGGAAGCTGGCGAAGAGGTTGATGGCGGCGATGAAGAGGCCGAGGCCCAGGATCCAGCTTCCGACGGTGGAGAAGGCGTGGAGCGGCTGGAACTGGTCGAGGTAGTTGTAGTAGCGGCGCGGCATGCCGCGGCTGCCGAGGATGAACTGGGCGAGGAACGTAGCGTTGAAGCCGATGAAGATGATGGCGGCGGCGACGCCGGCGATCTTCTCGTTGTACATGCGGCCGAACATCTTCGGCCACCAATAGTGCAGGCCGCCGATGAAGGCGATGACGGTGCCGCCCATCATGACGTAGTGGAAGTGGGCGACCACGAAGTAGGTGTCGTGGAGATGAATGTCGATGGAGAGGGTACCGAGGAAGATGCCGGTAAGCCCGCCGATGGCGAAGAGCAGCAGGAAGCTGATCGCGTACAGCATGGGGGCCTGGAAGGTCACCTGTCCCTTGTACATGGTGGTGATCCAGTTGAAGACCTTGATGGCGGACGGGATGGCGACGAGGAAGGTGAGGAAGCTGAAGATGGCGCCGGCGAGCTGCGTCTGACCGGCGACGAACATGTGGTGGCCCCACACGAAAAAGCCGACGAGCGCGATGGCGACGGAGGAGAAGGCGATGGCCTTATAGCCGAAGATCGGCTTCCGCGAGAAGACGGGAATGATCTCGGAGATGATGGCCATGCCGGGCAGGATCATGATGTAGACGGCGGGGTGCGAGTAGAACCAGAAGAAGTGCTGGAAGAGCACGGGGTCGCCGCCGAGACGGGGGTCGAAGATGCCGATCTGGAAGGCGCGCTCCATCACGAGGAGGAGGAGCGTGATACCGACAACGGGCGTGGCGAGAACCTGGATGAGGCTGGTGGCGTACATGCCCCACACGAAGAGGGGCATCTTGTACCAGGTCATGCCGGGCGCGCGCAGCTTGTGCACGGTAGCGATGAAGTTGATGCCGGTGAAGATGGACGAGAAGCCGAGTACGAACGCGGCGAGCGTCATGATGGCGACCGGGCCGTTGGTGGAGGTGCTGTAGGGGGTGTAGAACGTCCAGCCGGTATCGACGCCGCCGAGGACCAGTGCGGTGACGGCCATGACGGCGCCGACGACGTAGATGTACCAACTGGCGAGGTTGAGGCGCGGGAAGGCGACGTCTTTGGCCCCGAGCATGAGGGGCAGCACGAAGTTGCCGAGCGCGGCGGGCACGGACGGGATGATGAAGAGAAAGACCATCACCACGCCATGCAGTGTGAACGCGCGGTTATATTGCTCGGCGTCCATGATCGTTTTGCCGGGCGTGAGGAGTTCTAGGCGCACCAGCATGGCGAAGACGCCGCCGATGAAGAATGCCGCCAGGATCAGCCACAGGTACATGACGCCGATGCGTTTGTGGTCGACGGTCAGCAACCAGGACTTGATGCCCTTCAGATCGTTGAGGTAGTGCTTTTCGTCGTGGCCGTGCGCCAGCGTATGGGACGGCGCTGCGGAAATGATGTCAGCCATGGTTTGCTCTTTCGCCCCCTACTGCAAACTCTTGATGTATTCGATCACGCCCAGGATTTCGCGCTCGCGGAGCAGCCCCTGGAAGCTGGGCATGATCGGCTCGTAACCTGCGACAATTTTCGCCTGCGGCTCAAGGATGGACTGGCGGATGTAGTTGGCGTCGACGCTAAGCGACGAGCCGTCCTGAAACTTGTGAGACTGGGCCCAGATGCCTTTAAAGCTGGGGCCCTGGCCGCGGGTGCCGTCAATCGAATGGCACTGGGTGCAGCCGCGCTGCTCGTAAATCAACTTGCCGAGTTCCTTGAGCGGCATCTTCTTCAACTCTTCGTCACCCTCTTCGAGCCACTTGTTGTAGGTCGCCTCGTCATCGACGTGGACTTTGGCGAGCATGTCGGAGTGTGACTTACCGCAGTACTCCGTACAGAAGACCTGATGCACGCCGGGTTTTTCGGGGTGGAACCAGATCTCGGTGTACCGGTTGGGGATGACGTCCTGCTTGATGCGGAAGTCGGGGATGAAGAAGCTGTGAATGACGTCCTCGCTGCTCATTACGAGCTTCACGGGCTTGCCGACGGGGACGTGGATGGAGTTGACGCTGCGGGTGCCGTTTGGATACTCGAAGGCCCAGAGCCATTTCTTGCCGGTGACCTGAATTTCGATGGCGTCGTTGGGGGCGACGTACGCCTCGACGAAGCCGAAGAAGCCCCAGAAGAAGATACCGATGAGCAGGAAGAGCGGGATGACGCTCCAGGTGAGCTCGAGCGCGGTGTTGTGCGTGAGGTAGGGTGTCGGCCCGCCTTTGGACCGCGATTTGCGGTATTTCCAGGCGAAGGAGACGGTCAGTGCGACGATGAGCACGAAGAAGAACACGCACAGCCACGTGATGAACATGTAGAGCGTGTCGATATCGCGGGCGTGCTCGGAAGCCCCGGGGGGCAGCATCCAGTTTCTCAGCAGCGAGTTCATTTTGCAGTTACCAGATCTTCTTTCACCTGCGGCGGAGCGAAGCGATGGCGCTCCCCGCGCCACAAGCGGTAGAGCATAAAGGCGAGCGCCAGGACGACGAGGGCGCCGCCGATGCGCATAATGTTGCCGGCGAAGACGACGTAGCTACGGGCGGCGGCGTCGTAGTGGAAGCAGAGCAGGAGGAGCTTGTCGACGGTGCTGCCGAACTTGCCCTCGCTCGCTTCGGTGATGGCCAGACGCACGTCCCTCGCCTTAAATCTGATTCCGTAGAGGTAGCGGGAGATCTTTCCTTCGGGCGTGAGCACCATGATGGCGGCGGCATGCGCGTACTGCTGCTGGCGCTCGTCGAACTTGTAGCGGAAGCCGACCTGATCGGCCAGCTTCTTCACGTTGCCGTCGTAGTCGACGAGGAAGTGCCAACCGGGCGCAGGGCGCTCGAAGCTTTCGAGGTAGAGGGCCTTTTTCGATTTCGCAAGGTCGGGCTGTTCGGTCGGGTCGATGCTGACCGTGACGACTTCGAACTGCTCGCCGGGCGTCCAGGGGATCTCGCGCAGCATGGCGGTCTGCCCGTTTAGGATCAGGTTGCAGAGCATCGGGCAGGAGTAGTAGACGAGATTCAGAATGACCGGACGACCTTTTTCAAAGTACTGACGCAAGGTGACGGGCCGGCCGTTCTCGGCGACGAACGTGAGGTCGAGATCGATCGATTGACCGAGTTTCTCGTCGATGCCGACGCCCTCGAGCGGCTCGGGGCGCAAGGGCATTGCTTCCTCCGCGGCAAGAGCGGAGAAGGCGCACAGGGCTGTAATGCTAGTCAGCCTTGCCAGTCGCATTTGGTGTCGCTCCCTGCTGGGCGGGCTGGCCGGGGGCCGCCGGCGCTTGCCCGTCGGTAGGCGTCTCGGGCTTGATCACGCCCGGCGCGGTCGGATACTTGAACTTACCTTCGGCCGCCTCTTTGACGTAGAGCTCGATGGCGCGGTCGATGGGCAGACGCACTTCGCCCTTCTGGCGGTCGATGAAGCGGTACTGGTAGAGGTCGGCGTCCTCCTTGGCGCGCAGGCTGAGTGTCTCCTGCGAGAGGGCGGCCTCCTGGCGGACAAAGATGTTCCGCTCGTTGGTCTGCTGGTAGAGAAAACTGACGGCGACGATGACGGCGACGACGACCAACACGATGGCCGCGGCGAAGCCGGCGACGATGCCGGCAGGGACGTCCTGGCGGTCGTAGCCCTCTTCGGGCGTGTGGATCTCGACTGGTTTCTTCTCGGCGTCCATGGTGGTCCTCAGATGTTGTGGAAGCGGAGGCTTTGCTCGAAGCGTGGGTCGCCCACGGGCATGAGCGCATTTTTCTTGAGGCGCAGCCAGAAGACGAGCGCCAGTGCGCTGCCGACGGCGGCCCAGGCCGCGATGTCCATCCAGCTCAGCGCCCAATATTCTTTGTTCTTGGCGGGCATGATGAGCCAGTAGAGGTCAATGAAGTGGCAGACCAGGAACCAGACGGCGGCGAAGGTCAGCACGGAGAGATTCCGCTTCATGGCGCGGGGCAGAAGCAGCAGGAACGGAAAGACGAAGTGCCCGAGCAGGAGGGCGACGCTCAGATAGATCCAGTTCCCGGCGAAGCGGTCCTTGTAGTAGTAGGTTTCCTCGGGCAGGTTCGCGTACCAGATCAAGAGGTACTGGCTGAAGGCGATGTAGGCCCAGAAGACGGTGAGGGCGAACATCCATTTGCCGAGGTCGTGGTAGTGCTCGATGTTGATCGAGTACTTGAGGACGCCGGCGCGCCGCAGGCCGAGGGCGATGAGCACCAGCACGGCGAAGAAGGTCCAGGCCCCGCCGGTCATGACGTAGAGACCGAAGATGGTGGAGTACCAGTGGGGGTAGAGGGACATGATCCAGTCGAAGGATGCGAGGGTGCCGGTGATGGTGATCAGGAACAGGCCGGGGGCGCTCCAGCGGGAGGCGGTGTTCATCTGGTCAAGCGAACGGGTGGTGTCCTGCTTCACCGAGTTGTAGAAGAGGCGCAGGCTCCAGAGGCTCCAGATGGCGAAGTAGGCGATGGCGCGGATGAGGAAGAAGTTTTCGTCGAGGTATCCGGCTTTCGCCTTAAGGAGTTCATCGTTGGCGACGACCTCCTTGTGCGTCCACTCGTACAGATCGTGGAGGCCGAGGAGGACGGGCACGAACAGGAGGGCGGCGCCGGGGAGCGTGGAGGCGATGGATTCCATCAGGCGGCGTACGGTGACGCTCCAGGCGGAGCCGGTCAGGTACTGGATCATGGTGAAGAAGAGCGCGCCCAGCCCGATGGTGGTGAAGTACATCACGGCCAGGAGCCAGGAGAAGTGTGCGGTCTTCGTATCGGTGAGGAAGCCGATGACGGAGGCGGTGGCGGAGGCGAGGAAGATGAAGAGGATGGAGTTGCGAACGCGCGTCCACTGCTTCTCGTCGAGGTGGCGCGCCTCCATCGACTGCTCGAGACGAACTGCGTCAACCTTGAGTGCCATGAGTTATCTCACCTCCGAGCGGAGTTCCTGGGGAACGTCTTCGAGGGTTCCACTGGTAGCGCGCTGGAGGGCGCGCACGTAGGCGACGATAGCCCAGCGGTCACGATCGCTGACCTGGTACTTGTAGCCGTGCATGGAGCGGCGGCCGTTGGTGGCGACGTGGTAGATTTCGCCGTCGGTCATTCCTTTTACCCGCGCATCCTGCAACATGGTGGGAAGCCAGGGGGTGCCGGCCAGGATGGTGCGGCGCGGAACGACGCCGTTCTCGCTGCCCGTACGCGAGTGGCACGGCGAGCAGTAGGTCTCGTACTTGACTCGCCCGCGGTCGAGCAACTGGCGGTCGATGGTCTCGGGGTTCTTCCCGATATACATGCCGTTGGCGATGCCGGTGGCGTAGGCGTCGTCTTCCTTCAGGGTTCCGTAGGCAACGGTGCCGAGCGGCGGGCGACGGTTCGACCGGCCATCGGCGAAGAACGACGTTTCCGATTGCACCTTGAATTTCTGCTGGTTCTTCATATCGGGCCAGACCTGCACAGGGGGCTGGCGCGAGGTGATATCGCTGCAGCCGGTCAGAAGGAGGGCGGCAGCGAGCAGGGCGGCGATGGCGGCTGGTGTCTTCATCTAGGCCTCCACCAATTCCGTGTGACGGCTGCCGGCGGAATCGAGCAGCGCGACGGTTTTCTCGGGATGAAAGAGCGGATCCGTCCGCTCGATGACCAGCAGGAAACGATCGTCCGTCGCCCCACCGAACTTCGAATAGTTGAACGCGGAGTGGTAGAAGGTGGGGAGCCGGTTGAGATGGAACATACCGAGGACCGTGCCGAAGGCGGAGAGCAGGACGGTGAGCTCGAACATGATGGGGATCGAAGGCTCGACGGAGAAGAGCGGCTTGCCGCCGATGACCAGCGGATAGGCGACGCTGCCGGTCCACCACTGGAGGAGGAACGCGCCGAGGAGGCCGACGGAGCCGCAGCAGAGAACGATGTAGCCGAGCGGCGAGCGCTTCTCGCCCATGGCCTCGTCGATGCCGTGGATGGGGAAGGGCGTAAAGGCGTCCATCTTCGTGTAGCCTTCGGCGCGAGCGGCGCGCACGGCGTCGAGAAGGTCGTCGGGCGAATCGAAGTTCCCGATGACGCCGTAGAGTTGAGGATCTTTGACAACAGCGGTGCTCATCGATAGCTCCTAGTGGGCGACCTCGCTGTGCGCGGCGTGGGCCTTGCCGTGGGGCATGATGCCCTTCACCTCGGAGATGGCGATCATGGGCAGGAAGCGCACGAACGCCAGGAAGAGAGTGAGGAAGAGGCCGAAGGTCCCGAAGAACGTCAGCATGTCGACGGGTGTGGGACGGAAGTAGCCCCAGCTACCGGGCAGGTAATCGCGGTGGAGCGAGGTGGCGATGATGACGAAGCGCTCAAACCACATGCCCACATTGATGAGCAGGGACGCGACGAACATCACGGGGATGTTCAGGCGGAGCTTCTTGAACCAGAAGATCTGGGGCACCAGGACGTTGCAGGAGACCATGGTCCAGTAGGCCCACCAGTACGGACCGAAGGCGCGGTTGTAGAAGGCGAAGCGCTCATACATGTTGCCGCTGTAGTAGGCGATGAACATCTCGGTGGCGTAGGCGTAACCGACGACCGTGCCCGTGGCGAGCATGATCTTGTTCATGTTCTCCAGGTGCTTCATGGTGATCAGGTGCTGGAGGTTGAGCGCCCAGCGAGAGATGACCATGAGGGTCATGACCATGGCGAAACCGGAGAAGATCGCGCCGGCCACGAAGTAGGGCGGGAAGATGGTGGTGTGCCAGCCGGGCAGGATGGACGTGGCGAAGTCGAAGGACACGATGGTGTGGACGCTGAGCACCAGCGGCGTGGAGAGGCCGGCGAGAATCATGTAGGCGAGTTCGTAGTGCTTCCAGGCTTTCGCGGACCCGCGCCAGCCGAGGCTGAGGGTGCCGAAGATGTAGCTGCGCAGCTTGTCGTTATTGGCGATGGCGCGGTCGCGCAGAGTGGCGAGGTCGGGGATGAGGCCGACGAACCAGAACAGCGCGGACACGGTTCCGTAGGTGCTGACGGCGAAGACGTCCCACATCAGCGGGCTGCGGAAGTTCTGCCACATGTCGAGCGCTGGGTTGGGGAAGGGGAAGAGCCAGTAGACGGCGCGCCAGGGGCGGCCGGTGTGGAAGAGCGGATAGATGGCGGCGCAGGCGACGGCGAAGAGCGTCATGGCCTCCGCGGCGCGGTTGATGGAGGTGCGCCACTTCTGGCGGAAGAGGAACAGGATGGCCGAGATGAGCGTGCCGGCGTGGCCGATACCGATCCAGAAGACGAAGTTGGTGATGTCCCAGGCCCAGCCGACCGGGCTGTTGTTGCCCCAGACGCCGATGCCGTTGACCACCAGGTACAACAGCATCAGGCCGAGGATGCCGGTGATGGAGGCGGTGATGCCGATGGCGATGTACCACTGCTTCGGCGTCTTGCCTTCGCCGATCTGAGCGACGTCCTTGGTGATGCCGTGGTAGTCGCGTTCGCCCAGGACGAGAGGCGGGTTCACCGGGTCGAGTTGTTGCTGAAGGGCAAGGTCGGCCATATTATGCGAGCTCCGGATTGGGATTGCGCAGCTTTGCCAGGTAGGTGGTTCGCGGCCGCGTGTTCAGCTCTTCGAGGACTCCGTAGTTGGCATCCTGTTTACGGAGCTTGGAGATACGGCTCTCGGGATCGTTGATGTTGCCGAAGACGATGGCGTCGGCGGGGCAGGTCTGCATGCAGGCGGTCTTGACCTCGCCGTCGCGGATGGGACGCCGGCCGTCGGCCTTGGCGGCGATGCGAGCTTCCTGGATCCGCTGCACGCAGTAGTTGCACTTCTCCATAACGCCGCGCATGCGCACGCTGACGTCGGGATTGTGGGCCATCTTGCCGACTTCGGTGATGTCCTTGTGGTACTCGAGGAAGTTGAAGCGCCGGACCTTGTAGGGGCAGTTGTTAGCGCAGTACCGGGTGCCGACGCAGCGGTTGTACGCCATCTCGTTCAGGCCTTCGGGGCTATGAACGGTGGCGGCAACGGGGCATACCACCTCGCAGGGCGCGCTTTCGCACTGCTGGCAGGCCATGGGGTGCGTGACCACCTGCGGATCGTTGGGATCGTTCGAGTAGTAGCGATCCAGGCGAATCCAGTGCATTTCGCGGCCCCGCGCGACCTGGTCCTTGCCGACGACGGGGATGTTGTTCTCGCTCTGGCAGGCCACCACGCAGGCGTTGCAGCCGATGCAGGTATTGAGGTCGATGACCATGCCCCACTGCGCGCCCTTCTCGTAGGTGTGCTCGTCGTAGAGCGAGAATAGCTTGGGCACGTGGACGGCGTGCTTGGCGAAATCGGGGTGATGGTGGAAGTGCTCGAGGGTCGCCTCGCGGACGATGGGACGGCCCTCCATGCTGAAGTGTTCCTGGGTGTGGCTGAGCGGGTACTTGCGGCCGGTTTTGGCGACGCTGCCGCTGCCGAACCAGAAGGCGTCTGAGGTGCGAACGGCGCCGGCGTTGTGGCCGACGCCGTTGCCCACGCGGCCGACGCGGGTGCGGCCGTAGCCAAGCGAAATGGAGATGGAGTTGTCGGCGTGCCCGGGCTGAATCAGCGCGGGCATGGGGGTCTTCGCGCCGCCGACGGCGATTTCGAGAAGGTCACCGCTCTCCACGCCGAGCTGTTTGGCGGTGGCGGGGCTCAGCAGCGCGGCGTTGTCCCAGGTGAGCTTGGTCATGGGCTCGGGCGCTTCCTGCATCCAGGCGTTGTTGGAGAAGCGGCCATCGTAGGCGCCGGCGCTGGCGAAGAAGTTGACTTCGGTTCCCTGCCCCGCGGGCTTCAGCGCGGCAAACGCCTCTGATACCTTCTGGGCGTTCGGCGTGGCGGAAACCGGTGCGGCTTTCGGCGCCGACTCGACGATGCCGTCGTGCAGGGCCTTGCGCCAAGCCTTCTCCTTGTCACCGGGGAGCGACGCGAACCATTGATTGCGAACGATGTCGTAGGGGCGTTTGTCCTTGTAGCCCGTCAACAGGGCGAGCAGTTCGCTCTTGGACTTGCCTTCGTAGAGCGGCTCGATCATCGGCTGCTGGACGGTGGGGGTGCCGTCGGCGGCGAGCGCATCGCCCCAGGTTTCGAGGTAGTGCGTTTCCGGAAGCGCCCATTTAACGACGGCGGCCGTCTCGTTGTCCTGCTCGGAGAGAAGGATCGATACGGGAACCTGCTTGAACTTGTCGGCGAGGGCGAGGTCGGTGGGAGCGGTGTAGACGGGATTGCCGCCCAGGATCACGAGGGTCTTTACGCGGCCGGCGGCGAGGTCAGCGGCCAGTTCCTTGAGCTGTTCCAACTGCGGACGCCAACCATCGGCGACCTTCGTGTACGTGACGGTCTGGCCTAGGTTGCCGAGCTGCTGATTGATAAGGGCGACGAGCGCGTGGACGGCGGCGGGCTGGCGCGGGCCGGCGACTACCAGCGACTTCCCGGCGTGCGCCTTGAGGTCCTTCGCGGCGGCGGCGATCCACCTGCCGTGCGGCGTCGTCGCACCGTTCAGCACCGTGAGCCCGCCCAGCTGCTTGAGCAGTTCGGCGGCGACGGTGCGCACGTCGGCGGCGCGGGAGCGGAGGCGATGATCGGCCATGCCGCCGGTGACCGTGTAGCTCGGCTCGACGACGTAGAGCCGGCTCATGTGGTCTTCCTTCGACTCGACGCGGCGTGCGTTCGAGAACTGCTTCACCGGAAGAATGGTGGGGGAATCGAGACCGAGGAAGTCGAAGTCGAGCGAGAGGATGACCTCTGCCTTTTCGAATTGGTGATGGACTTCGAGCGGCTGGCCGAAGGCGATTTGGGCGCCTGCGATGGCCTCGTCGCGGTTCAGCGGTTCGTATTCGATCCACTTCGCGCCGGGATACTTCGAGAGCGCGTGCTGCTTGACGGCGGCGAGGGAGGGAGAAGAGGAGGGCTCGACGAGGAAGCGGAGATCCTGACCCTGGCCGAGACCGGCGAAGTGGGGCTGGGCGAAGACGGTGAAGTCGTCCCACTTCATGCGGACGCCTTCCTTCATGGGGTACTTGGCGCGATCGGGGTCGTACAGGTTCAGCAGCGACGCCTGGGCGAAGGCAGAAGCGGAGCCGAGGCTATAGCCGTGGCGGGGGTTGCCTTCGATCTTGGTGGGACGGCCGTCGTGGCACTCGACGAGGAGACCCGAGGCCACTCCACCTTGCGTGTAGGCGGTGGCGTAGAACTGGGGCTTGCCGGGAATGTAGTCCTCGATGCCCTTGGACTGCGGGAGGATCTTCTGTTCGGGCCGGCGGCAGGCGGTGAGGCCGGCGAGGCCGAAGGACGCGGCCATGAGCTTGAGCATGGTGCGCCGGCTCTTGTCGTCCACGAGTTCGGAGGCCGATTCGGGGAACTCGCGGTGCAGCCAGTCTCGGAACTTCGGCGTGTTGGCGAGTTCGTCGAGGCTGCGCCAGTATTTCCTGGGCTCAGAATTCGGGCTGAGTTGCACTAGTGTTGGGTCAACGGAGCTCATCGGTGGCACCCCGAGCAGTTGGTCGGAGGATGAATGTTCTTGGCGGCGATGATCTCGCGGCCGATTTCGGCGGGATCGCGGTCGGGCTTCCAGGAGAGTTTCGTCACGAGTTCTGCGGGGCGGATGCTGGCGGCCGGATTGCGGTGGCAGTTGAGGCACCAGGCCATGCTCAGGGGCTCCACCTGCTTGACCTCGATCATCTGGTCAATGCGGCCGTGGCAGCTGACGCAACTGACACCGGCCGTAACGTGAGCCTGGTGGTTAAAATAGGCGTAGTCTGGCAGCTTGTGGACCTTGACCCAGGGAATCGGATTGCCGGTGGCGTAGCTCTCGCGGATCTTGATGATCTCGGGGTGCTGCGGCTTCACGCGGTCGTGGCAGTTCATGCAGGTCTCCGTGGCGGGTACGGCGGCGAAGGCAGCTTTGTCCACGGAGGTGTGGCAGTAGAGGCAGTCGATGCCGAGGTCGCCCGCATGGAGCTTGTGGCTGTAGGCAATCGGCTGCTTGGGCGTGTAACCGGTATCGACTTGCTCCGGATGAAGCAAGTACGCGGCAACACCGCCGCCGGTGACGGCCATCAGGCCCACCACGCCGAGGGCGATGCGCAGAACCTTGTCGGTCAGTCGCGGAAAGAGTTGGCTCATCCCAGTCCCATCGGGGCCGTTCCAGCGGCCCGAGCTAGAGCGCGGCGGCCACGTTTACACGCGGCACGTCCGCGGCTACGAACAAGATGTTATCGAGGTAGAGTCGGCCCCTCTGAAAGGTCGATCTATCGCAACTATTTCTATCATAGCCGGATTTTTTCCGCAACAGGCGCAATAATTCTTGTTTCACAGCAATTCTAGGGATGCGGCGGGGGAGAGCGCGGGTTCAAGGATGAAGAGGAGCATTCCAGCGGGCGAGCGGCTGAGCCGGGCCTTCGGGGACCTGAAGATCCGGCCCAAGCTGATGGTACTGCACAATTTGTTCTTCCTGGTGTTGTCCTGCGCGATTTACTTTTCGCTGATCCCCATCATTGAAAACCGGGTAGCCGAGGCGCGGGAGCGCGAAGTGAGTTTGATCACTCAGGTCTTCGGTGCGGAGGGACCGATGGCGAATCTGCCCGGGCGTGAGGTGTACGAGTTCGCGCAGGGGACGCCGGCTGAGTTGGGGATGCCACGGGAGGTGATGGAGTGGCTGGAGCGCAATCCGGGGCGAACCTGGCACGAGTCGAGTTCCGACTATCTGTACCGGAAGGAGTTGGGCGCCGGGGTTTACAAACGGCTGCGTCTTCCGCGGGAATCGTACAACCAGCTGATCAGCCGTGCGAAGTGGACCTTGTTCGTGGTGCTGGGGCTGACGTACCTGCTGGCGGTGCTGCTGTTGGAGCTGATCATCATGCCGCAATACGTGTACCGCCCGATTCGCCTGATGCTGGAGGCAGACGTGGCGACGCAGCACGGCGATCGCGAGAACGAACTGATCCCCGAGGGGCTGATACTGGACGACGAGATCGGGCAGATCATGCGTTCGCGCAACGAGACCATCGCGGAGCTGCGGAAGCACGAGGAGGATCTGGAGTTGGCGCTGCGGCGACTGGAGGCGCAGGACCGGCTGGTGAGCCTGGGGTTGATGAGCGCGTCGGTGGCCCACGAGCTGAATACGCCCATTGCGGTGCTGCAGGGTTCGATCGAGAAACTGCTGGAGACGATTACCAGCGACTCGGCGACGCAGGAGCGGCTTTGCCGGATGAACCGGGTAGCGCAGCGGCTGCGGAAGATCAGCGAGGGGTTGCTCGATTTCGCGCGGGTTCGGAAGCAGGAGTCCGAGCGGGTGGTCCTGCGGCCGCTGCTCGACGAGGCGTGGAGCCTGGTGACGATTGACGAGAAGGCGAGCGGCGTGCGGTTCCACAACCAGGTGGCGGCGGAGGCGGCGGTGACGGGGAACGCCGACCGGCTGGTGCAGGTGATGGTGAACCTGCTGCGAAACGCGGTGCACGCGGTAGAATCGGGCGGGAACGTGTTTGCGCGATCGAAGCAGGTGACGCAGCAGGGCAGGCAGTGGGTGACGCTGTGCGTGGAGGATGACGGGCCGGGGATTCCGGCCGATGTGCTGCCGGATATTTTCGATGCGTTCGTAAGTTCGCGTCTGGACGCGCGCGGGACGGGGCTTGGGCTGACGGTGGCGGAAGGGATCGTGCAGCAGCATGGGGGGACGATCGCGGCGTCGAACCGGCCCGAGGGCGGCGCATCGCTTTCCGTTTGCTTACCCGCCGCAGACCATCAGGAGATGACGTCGAATGGCCGCTGAGACCGGCGTGGAGACGCAGCCGATTCAGCCGGATTCGGCGGTGGACGTCGCGGTGCTCGACGACGACGGGGATTTCCGGCAGTATCTGGAAGACTTTCTAAAAGACGAGGGCAAGTACGCGGTCCGCACGTTCGGGCATCCCGACGAGTTGTTCGCGGCGGCGGAGCAGCGCGTACCGGAGATTGTGCTGCTCGACATGAAGATGGGCGAGCACAAGGGAGAGCGGGTGCTCGAGCAGCTGCTGGCGCGCTGGCCGAAGCTCTGCGTCATTGTAGTGACGGGATATCCGTCGCTCGAGGACATGCGAGTGACCTTCAAGATGAAGGTGTTCGACTACCTGCCGAAGCCGTTTTCGTTGAACCAGCTGCGGCAGATTCTGGCGAATGCCATCGAGACGTTCGGACTGGGGCGGACGCTGCAAGACCGGCTGCGGGAGCGGCTGGGGCACAAGATCAAGATGCTGCGCGTGGAGCGGGACTGGTCCTTGAAGGACCTGGCCGGGGCGACCAAGCTGAGCGTGTCGCAGATCAGTTCGATTGAGCGAGGGGCGCATCTGCCGAGCATCGAGAGTTTCCTTTCCATCTGTCGCGCGGTGGAGAAGCGGCCGTCGGAAGTGCTGGCTTCGATTGAGTTCTAGGAGCTTGCCGGCCGCGGCTTCATTGCTTGCGGCCCCTCGCATCTGCCAAACTTGGAAGTTCATGCAAGAGCGTGACTTCTTCCGAACCGCTCTGCTGGCTCTCCTGCTTCTTCCGCAACCCGTCCCTTCACAGGAAGGAAACGGCTCTGCGCCGAAGGCGAACGAGAGCCGGTTGCACTATGGGGTGGAGTGGCGGCTGATCCGGGCGGGGACAGCGAAGCTGACAACCGATGGATCACTTACGCCGCGGTCCATTCACCTTCACTTGCAGTCAGTAGGTCTGGTGAACAAGCTCTTCCGGGTGGATGACCGGTACAGCGTGAATCTGAACGCGAAGGGCTGTCCCACGGATGTGTTTCTTCACGCCGAAGAGGGCAATCGGCGGCGCGAGACGAAGATCGCGTTCGATCATGACGCAAAGAAGTTGAGCTACCTGGAGCGGGACCTGTTGAAGAATACCGTCGTGCTGGCAAAGGAGCTCGAGATTCCCGCGTGCGCGTTCGACATTATGGGGGCGCTGACGCATCTGCGGCGGCAGAAGCTGGAGCCGGGGCAATCGATTCAGATTCCGGTGACGGATGGGAAGAAGATTGTTTCCGCGCGCGTGGAGGCGCTGGAACGCGAGGACATACGGACGCCGGCGGGGGCGTTCAAGACCGTACGCTACGAAGCTCATCTGTTCAACAATGTGCTGTACGCGCGCAAGGGGCGGTTGTTCGTGTGGCTCACGGACGACGAGCGCAAGCTGCCGGTGCAAATTCGGGCCAGGCTGCAATTTCACGTGGGCACGATCACGCTGCAACTCGAGAAGGAGGAGAAGACTTGAAGCTCATGCTTTGGCTTGCGTTTGCCGGTACTCTCGCGGGACAGCAGACGCCGCTCGATCCACGGCAGTACCGTCAGGTGGCGACGCGGGGAACGCAGTTGATGGAGTCAACAAGCGCGGCGATCCCGGAGATGCTGCGGGCGGCGGCGCCGCTGATCGAGAACGCGAAGCAGGCGGTGGCGTCCTTCAACAGTCCGCAGATTGCCGCGGACGACAGCCGGGTCTTCTATTCCTATCTCACCAACCTCCGCGCGTATCTGCTGCTGCTTGAAACGGTGCCGAAGCCATATCCGTTCCCGGAGGAGGCGTTCAAGCAGATCACCGAACTGCGCAACGCGGCGTTAGTGGCCGAGCAGGGGTTCCGGCTGCTGCTGGAGACGAAGGAGCGCGCGGCGCGCGGGCCGGACCGCGATCAACTGGAGCGGTACCGGGAAGCGAACCAGAAGGTGGCGCCCGCGGCGGACGGGCGGCGCGTGGTGTTTCTGGGAGACTCGATCACCGACGGGTGGCGGTTGAACGAGTACTTCCCCGACCGTGACTTCGTAAACCGGGGGATCAGCGGGCAGATCACGAGCCAGATGCTGGCGCGGATGAAGGCGGACGTGCTGGATCTGAAGCCGGCGGCAGTAATCATACTGGCCGGCACGAACGACATCGCGCGCGGAGTGCCGCTCGAGGTCATCCAGAACAACCTGACGATGATCGCGAACCTGGCGGATGCGGCGAAGATCAAAGTTCTGTTGTGCTCGGTGCTGCCGATCAGCGATTACCACCGGTCACAGGATCCGCGGTGGGAGATGAGCAAGGTGCGGCCGCCGGCGCAGATCAAGCAGTTGAACGAGTGGATGCAGGGCTTCGCGAAACAGCGCGGGTTCGCATACGTGGACTACTACGCTGCGACGGTGGATGCCAACGGGATGCTCAAGGTGGAACTTGCCGACGACGGATTGCACCCGAACGGCGCGGGGTATCGGGCGATGGCGCCGGTGGCCCTGGCGGCGATCGACAAAGTGCTTCCGCCGCGCGCGGCCACACCGCAACGCAAACGGCGCTGAGTGGCGTACCCTGGAGTTATGAGGCGGTTTCTTGCGCTGGCCGTGTTGTTACTTGGGGTGGCGGCGGCGCAGATGAAGATGACGGTGGAGCAACTGGTGGGCTTCATCCGGTCATCGATCGAGCTAAAGCACGACGACCGGCAGGTGGCGGCCTACTTGAAGAAAGTCACGCTGTCGCAGCGGCTCGATCCCGGTGTGGTGGAGGACCTGCAAGGGCTCGGCGCGGGCCCAAAGACGGTGCAGGCTCTGAACGAGATGGCGACGGCGACGGCCTCGCTTCCGGCGGCCGGCAAGACCCCCGCTCCGCCTCCCCCGCCTACGATTCCGCCACCGCCGGAAGCTGAGCAGAAGCGGGTGATTGAAGAGGCGCGCGAGTACGCGCTCAGCTATTCGAAACGGCTGCCCGACTTCATTTGTACGCAGGTGACACGACGGTATGTAGATCCTTCGGGTCTGGAGTTCTGGCAGCGGCAGGATGTGGTGACCGTGCGGCTCAGCTACTTCGAGCAGAAGGAAGACTACAAGGTCATCATGGTGAACAACCAGGCAACGGACGTTCCGTACGAGCGCCTGGGCGGAACGACATCGAGCGGCGAGTTCGGGTCGATGCTGAGGGAGATCTTCGAAGCGCCGACGGAGGCGGAGTTCAAGTGGGAGCGTTGGGGCACGCTGCGCGGGCGACGCATGCATGTCTACTCGTACCGGGTGCGGCAGCCGAAATCGAAGTATCGCATCGTGTGGGATCGCTCCGAGGAGATCGTGGCCGGCTATCGCGGGCTGGTCTACGTGGAGAAGGATGTACCGATCGTGCATCGGGTCACGCTGATCGCCGAGAATCTGCCGACGAGCTTTCCGGTCCAGGAAGTGGGCACGACGCTCGACTACGACCTGACGAAGATCGGCGATCGGGAGTTCGTGCTGCCGCTACGCGCGGAGGTGAAGTCGCGCAGCGGAAGGCTGCTGGTTCGCAACGACGTTGAGTTCCGGCTGTACCGCAAATTCGGCGCCGAGGCGACGATTACGTTTGATACGCCCGAGCCGCTGCCGGAGTCCGAGACGAAAGAGCAACCGGCAAAGAAACAGTAGCCCTACGCCGAGGCGAGTCCGCGCAGGTTCCAACCGCAGATAGTGGACGCCCGCATCTTGTCGTTGCCGGGTCCCGGCCAGTGCGTTTCCAAGCTGAGGTAGCCCTGGTAGCCGTCGGCGAGTAGAGCCGCGATCTGGCCCCGCCAATCGACGTGACGGGTTCCGAGCGGACCCCAGACGGGCTTGTGTCCCTCCATGTGGCAGTCCTTCGCGTGCACGTGAACGATGCGATGCTTGGGCAGTCTGCGATAGCCGAAGGGGAACGGCTCTTCCCCGCCGACCAGCGCGTTCGCGGGATCCCAAACCAGTTTCAGGTTCGGATGTTGGAGCGTATCGAGGACCCGGGCGGCTTCGACGGCGGTTCCGATATTGCAGGCGTGCTCGTTTTCGAGGCCGATGATGAGGTCCTCTTTGGCCGCTTTGTCGGCGAGGTCGCGGAGGGCTGCGACGATGCGATCGAAGCAGGCGTCCGGATCGACGGTACGCCAGTAGGAGAAGACGCGGATGATGCGAGCGCCGAAGAACTTCGCGAGATAGAAGGCGTGCTCGGTGAGGCGGGGCTGGTCTTCGAAGGTGTGTTTGGAGGCGAAGATGTCCTGCTGGAAGCGGGTGTCGACGTCGGGTGCGTTCGGCAAAACACACTTCAGCAGCGGCGAGGCGATGGAGATCACCTGCATGTTCTTGGCCTGCACAAGGTCGCGGGCGCGCTGCTGCTCCTCGGCAGTGAGGTCCATGATGTTCTTGCCGAAGACGACGCGCAGTTCGGCGCCGGTCATGCCGATTTCCGACATGGGCTCGAGCGCCAGGGCGAGGTCGGGCGAGAACTCGTCGGTGATGGCGGCGATGGGGAGTTTGGGGGTCATGGGCGTTAGAGGGTGATCACCTGGTCGGGCATATTGCCGGAGAGTGCTTTGTACAGGTCGGGGAAGCAGCCGATGGGCACGCCGTCGATCAGCTTATCCGCGATTTCGCGCTCGTAGCAGCACTGGTCGCAGCACATGAGGAGCATGCCGGTTTTCTTCGCGACGGCGGCGAGGCGCTCGCCGATCGGGTTGCCTTTGACCAGGCCGTAGCAGTTGTCTTCGAAGAAGAACATGCCGGCGACGTCGACGCCGTGGCGGCCTTCTTCGAGCTGGGGCAGAATCATTTTGCCGAGTTTGTAAGAGAACGAGTGACCCTGGGTAGAGAAGATATATGCGACTTTCATAATGTGGTCTCCAGAAGCGCGGCTTCGAAGGCGCGAACAGCGAGCGCCGCGCGGGCTTGCCGTGCGGGTGGAATCTCGGGATGCAACAGGAGCAACGAATTGGCGTTGAGGCCGAGCGCCTGTGCGCGGGTGAGGCCGACGGCGATCCGCGACAGCTCTTCGCACAGGGCTACCAAAGTGACGCAGGTTGACGCGCGATACTGCGCGCGAACGATGCGGCCGTGTTCGAAGGTGAGGTCGAACGCCGCTCGATGCTGTTCACCGTCGTCCACGACGTGCGGCAAGTCGGGTGGCGGCTCGCGCCGCAGCGCACTCTGGAATAGCTCGTAGACGGTCACTTCGCCAGCGACTTGATGAGCGCTTCGAAGCCTGGCTGGTTCGCGGCCACGGTCTTGGCGGGGCCGGTGAACTTGAAGAAGACGGCGCCTTGAGAGCCTTCGGCGATGGCGCCGAGCAAGCGGTAGTTCGGCTTGTTGCTCTTGGTAGTGGCCATCGGACCGCCGGCGGCGGTGTAAGTGCCGGTGAGGTCGATGGTGGTCACGGGGATGCCGTTCACCGTGCGCTTGCCGGTCTTTTCTTTGCCGGCGGCGGGCTTGCCGTCGGCGGTCTGGAACTGGCCGACCCAGCGCTGGATGTTCGCTTCGACGCCTCCACCTTGTCCGGGTCCGAAGTAGAAGACAGCCACTTCGCCGGGCTCGGGGTCGCCGGCCGTGGCGGGAACGGTGTAGGTCGCGGCGCGCATCGGGCGGCCGGCCTGGGCCTTCCACGCGGCGGGGGCGGTCCACTTGATACCGCCCGCCTGCTCGGCGAGGAGCAGCGCGGAGGCGCAAAAAACAAGCGACAGAAGACGCATAGCTTTGATCCTTCAGTTTGCCATAGTCCCCGCGTCAATCCATTCGGCGACGCGAGCGATGGCGGAAGACCATGGGTGGTCGGTGGCTTCGGCGACCAGCGGGTGAAGTCGGGCGCGCACGGTTTCGAGCGCAGGGCTGGTCCTGAGCGGCGCGAGGAAGTCGAGGGCGCGGGCGGCGGCTAGCGCTTCGATGGCGAAGATGTCCCGCGTGTTGCGCGCGACGTCGCGCAGTTTCAGGGCGGCGGTAGCACCCATGCTCACGAAGTCCTCTTTGTTGCCACTCGTGGTCACCGAGCCGGGGGAGGCCGGCGTAGCCAGCACGCGGTTCTCGGCGACGAGAGCGGCGGCCGTGACCTGCAGCATCATGAGTCCGGATTCGAGGCCGGGGTTGCGGGCGAGGAAGGGCGGGAGGTCTTCGTTGAGGGCGGGGTTGACGAGGCGGTCGATGCGGCGTTCGGAGATGCCGGCGAGCGCGGCGAGGGCGATGGCGAGCGAGTCGAGTTGGAGCGCGAGCGGCTGGCCGTGAAAGTTGCCGCCGGAGAGGATGTCGTCATCGAATACGAGAGGGTTGTCGGTGGCGGAGTTGAGTTCGGTCTCAAAGACGGCGCGTGCGAAGGTGAGCGCGTCGCGGGTCGCTCCGTGCACCTGAGGCGCGCAGCGCAGCGAGTAGGCGTCCTGGACGCGGCGGCAGGCGATGTGCGATTCGCGGATCTCGCTGCCCTCGAGCAGGGCGCGAAGACGGGCGGCGCTGCGAAGCTGTCCAGGGTGCGGGCGGGCGGCGTGGATGCGGAGGTCGAAGGCGCGGGGGGTACCGCGAAGGGCGTCGAGGGTGAGCGCGCAGACGACATCGGCGGTGTCGGCGAGCGTCTCGGCGCGGGCGAGTTCGAGGCAGCCGATGGCGAGCATCAGCTGGGTTCCGTTGAGGAGCGAGATGCCTTCTTTGGGTGCGAGTTTGACAGGGACGAGACCTGCGCGGCGGAGGGCTTCCGCGCCGGGGAGGCGTGCGCCGTGGTAATCGGCATCGCCTTCGCCAATGAGGACGAGGGCGAAGTGGGCAAGGGGCGCGAGGTCACCGCTGGCGCCTACGCTGCCGCGGGAGGGCACCACGGGCGTAACGCCGGCGTTGAGCAGTGCGCAGATGGCATCCGCCACGTTCGGATGAATGCCGGAAAGGCCTTTGGCGAGGGTGTTGGCGCGGATGAGCATCATGGCGCGGACGACGGCTGGGGGCAGCGGGTCGCCGACGCCGCAGGCGTGGGAGCGCACGACGTTCAGCTGCAATTGCTCGAGCTGATCACGAGGGATGCGGCGGTCGGCGAGTAGGCCGACACCGGTGTTCACGGCGTAGATGGGGTCGTCACCGGCGGCGAGGCGTTCGATGATGGCGGCGGAGCGGTTCATGGCTTCGCGCGCGGAAGGCGCGAGTTCCACGGGTTCGCTATGGTGCGCAACGGACAGCACCTGGTCGATGCGCAGCGTCTCACCGTCGAGGGCGACCATGCGACCATATAGTCTCACGAGCGGCGAGTGAGCGAGCGAATCCCTTTTCAGGCCACCGAGGCGATGGCGCCCTATGCGGACATCGAACGGTTGCCGGTGGTGTTGCTGCTCGACAACGTGCGGAGCATGTACAACGTCGGTTCGTTCTTTCGCACGGCGGACGCGGCGGCGATCGAGCGGCTGGTGCTGGGGGGCATCACGGCGTTTCCTCCGAAACGCGGCATCACGAAGACGGCACTGGGGGCGGAGGAGCGAGTGGCGTGGGAGCATCACTGGGAAGTGATGGCGCGGGCGCGGGAGCTGCGGGAGACGGGCTTTGAACTCGCGGCGATCGAGACGAGCACGCACGCGGTGGATCTATTCGACTGGACGCCGCGCTGGCCGGTGTGCGTCGTCTTCGGCCACGAGGTGGACGGTGTGCGTCCGGAGTTGCTGGCGTTGTGCGACGTGCACGTGCGCATTCCGATGCTGGGGAAGAAGCACTCGCTAAACGTTGCGACCGCCGGGGGCGTTGTGGTGTACGAACTGCTGCGCAAGTACCGGCGCGAACGGGAGCATCGTCGGGCGTGGTAGAACTTCGAAGATGAGGCTTCTGCTTTTGCTCGCTGCGGCGGGCGCACTCCACGCGCAGTACTGGACGTCGATGTTCCCGCCCGTTCGCGGCACGCGCGAAATGGTGGGGGCCGCGAACAACCAGGAGGTGGAAGCCGGTTACCGGATGCTGATGCTGGGCGGGAACGCGGTGGACGCGGGCGTTGCCTCGGTGTTGGCGGCGGGAGTGACGGAGCAATCGCGGTTCGGGTTGGGCGGCGAGATGCCGCTGATCATCAAGATGGCGGGCAAGCCGCCGGTGATCATCAGCGGCGTGGGAACGGCGCCGGCGAAGGCCACGGTGGCGTTCTATCGCAACCGCAAGCCGGAGCCGTGGGAGCAGGCGGGGCGGATGCCCCCGATTCCATCGGAAGGCCTTCTGGCGGCGATCGTGCCCGGCGTGATCGACGGATTGATCCTTGCGCTCAAAGAGCACGGGACGATGTCCTTCGCGCAGGTGGCGGCGCCGGCGATCGAATACGCGGAGGGCTTTCCGATCCAGGAAGAGTTCGCCGGAATGCTGACCGGCTACCGCAAGATCCTCCAGATCTGGCCGGCGTCGGAGAAGTTCTTCTATCCGAACGGTGAGCCACCCAAGCGTGGGGACATTGTGAAGATGGCGGACCTGGCGCGGACGCTGCGCGATATGGCGGCAGTGGAGAAGAAGACGCGCGGCAACCGAGCGAAGAAGCTCGAGGCGGTACGGAACTACTTCTACCGAGGCCCGGTGGCGAAGCGCATCGGCGAGTTCTCGCAGAAGAACGGCGGACTGCTGTCGTACGAGGACATGGCGGGCTATCGCGCGGAGACCGACCGGCCGATGATCGGGACGTACCGCGGCTACGAGATTGTGAAGCCGGGCTTCTGGACGCAGGGGCCGGTAATGATCGAGGCGCTGAATCTGCTGGAAGGCTACGACCTGAAGGCGATGGGGCACAACAGTCCGGAATACCTGCACACGGTGATCGAGGCGGTGAAGCTGGCGTTCGCCGATCGGGACCGGTATTACGGCGATCCGAAGTTCTCCAAGGTTCCCGACGAAATTCTGCTATCGAAGGAGTACGCGGCGGAGCGGAGGAAGCTGATCGATGCCGGGAGCGCGTCGATGGAATCGCGGCCCGGAACGTTTGCGCCGCCGCTGCCGATGCCGAGCAATTCAGCCACGTCGATAGTCAACGACACGACGTGCGTGAACGTGATGGACCGCTGGGGGAATGCGTTCTCGGCGACGCCGAGCGGGGCGTGGCTGCCGTCGGTCATCGCGGGCGATACCGGCATCCCGCTGAGCACGCGGCTGCAAACGTTTGTGACGCTGGAGGGCCACCCGAACGTGTTGGAGGCGAAGAAGCGACCGCGGGTGACGCTGAGTCCGACGATGGTGATGAAGGATGGGAAGGCGTATCTCCTGATGTCGACGCCGGGCGGCGACAACCAGGACCAGGCGATGCTGCAGGTGCTGTTGAACATCATCGAGTTCGGCATGAGCCCGCAGGAGGCGGTGGAGGCGCCGCGGTTCCAGACGGAACATTTCTACGCCTCGTTCGCGAGCCACGAGTTCACGCCAGGCCGCGTCAGCCTGGAAGGGCGCATCAAGAAGGAGACGATGGACGCGTTGGAGGCCAAGGGCCATCGGGTGACGAGGGCGCGGGACTGGAGCAATTCATCGGCGCCAACCGTGATTCTGTCACGCGATGGGGTGTTGCACGGCGGCGCCGATCCGCGGCGCGCGCGTTTCATCTTCGGGCGCTAGAGACGGCGTGGACGGACGCCAACGCTGCGTCCAACCCTTCCATCAAGGCAGCGAAAAAGCCACGGTAGTCGACGGGCAGCGAGTTAAAGGTAATGCCCACGGAGAGGCCCTCGCGGGTGCGATAGAGCAACGCCGAGTTGCTCCCTTGCAGCGCACCGGCATGGGAGACGTGGAAGGGGGTATCAAGCGGGTATTCCTCGCCCTGCTTCCGAGGCAGATTCATGAGCACGTGGCGGCCGGCGGAACTGAGCAGGGGAGGCCCCCAGCGGCCGTCGATGGCGAGGCCGAAGCGCGCAATGTCTTCCGCGGAGCCGATCCAGCCGCCGTGCGCGTCGGTTGCGCGGAGGTAGTAGCCGCCATAGGCCCAGGGCGTCATGCCTTCGCCGGGAAACACGGACTCGGTCATGTAGGGCAGTTCGGTTTGGTTGAGCTGGTGGTAGTAGAGAACCTCACGCGGAGCACGTTCGCGAAGACGCGTTCCGCCAATGCGCATGCTGCCGATACCGGCCGGGCGGAGCACGTTGTTCTTCACATACTCCTCG
This sequence comes from Bryobacteraceae bacterium, assembly GCA_033763935.1. Lineage (GTDB taxonomy): Bacteria > Acidobacteriota > Terriglobia > Bryobacterales > Bryobacteraceae > DALYJJ01. The sequence goes on along the minus strand of JANRJO010000039.1, from coordinate 14,467 downwards.
TAGGAGACCCCCGAGACGTGCTCGACGATCCGGCCGAGCACACAATATCCGAAGTTGGAGTAGGAGGTGCGCGTTCCCGGCGTGTAGTCGAGCGGCCGTCCCCGCATGAAGCGGACGATGGTTTCGCACTCGGGCGGCTCAGGTACGTTGAGGGCGGCGGCGGCCTTGCGGCTCCAGGGCGGGAACATCGGCTCGATGGAGTCCCAACCCGCCTGGTGCTGAAGCAGGTGCAGGACGGTGATGTCGTGCAGTCGGGGATCAGGGGAGGCTCCGGGCGGCGGTTTCAGATGGTCGAGGAGCACGAAGGCGCGATCGGAGAGACGCAGCTTGCCGGCATCGACGAGGGTGAGGATCGCCACCTGAGTCACTGTTTTCGAGACGCTGCCGATGCGGAAGAGAGAGCTGCTTCGCACCCTGATGCGGCGGCGAGTGTCAGCGAAACCGTAAGCGCGGCTGAACACGAAGCGGCCGTCGCGCGCGAGAGCGATCTGGCCGCCAGGAAGGTCGAATCTCCGCATGACCTCCCGCATGAAGCGGTCGAGGGGAGCGTCGGCGGCGAAAGCAGGGAGTGCCGCCAGCAGTAGGACCGCGGTGCGAAGAGCCTTGCGTGCCGGCAAGGCTTTATTGTCTCGCACCCGAGTGTCTCGCAACCGAGGTGGAGTATCGTAAGGAGCGATGCGATTATTCCTACTGATTCCCGTGTTCGCCGCGAGTCTCTTCGCCGGCGATTGGAAGAACATTATGCCGCAGGCCGACCTGAAAGGCTGGACGCGGCTGCCGATTCCGCCCGACCCGTTAGCCGCCGAGTCGCAGTGGAAAGTCGTCGACGGCCTGCTGGTATGCGAGGGCGATAAAGGGCACGACTGGCTGCGCTACGACACGGAACTCGGCGATTTCGAACTCGAGCTCGAGTTTCGGTACACGCCGCGGGAAGGCAACCCGCGGTACAACAGCGGCATCTTTGTCCGGAACGCCGCGGATTATTCGCGCTGGCACCAGGTGCAGGTAGGGGGCGCGAGCGGCGGATGGATTTTCGGCGTTACCGATGAGGGCGGACAGTCGAAGCGGTTCAACCTGCGAGAACAGTTGAAGGAGATGCGGGTGAAGCCGGCGGGCGAGTGGAACGTAGTGCGCGTGATGGCCAAGGGCCGGACGCTGACGGCCTTCGTGAACGGCTCAGTAGTGAGCGAGTTCAGCGAGACCGGCGTGGCGCGCGGCCATATCGGCCTGGAGGGCGAAGGCTACCGGATCGAGTTCCGCAACCTGCGCGTCCGTGAGGCGCGGTAGCTACTTCGCCACGATGTTGACCAGCTTGTCGGGCACGACGATCACCTTCACCACCTGCTTGCCGTCGAGCAGGCCGCGGATGCGGTCGTCGCCCAGGGCGCGCCGCTCAAGCTCGTCCTTGGAGAGCCCGAGGGGCACGACGAACCGGGATCGCAGCTTGCCGTTGACCTGAACGGGCACTTCGATCTCGTTTTCGCGTGCGAGGCCGGCGTCGGCGGCGGGCCAAGGCTGGCGGAACACCGCTCCGGCGCGGCCCATGCTCTCCCAGAGTTCCTGCGTGGCGAAGGGAGCGAAGGGAGCGAGCAACAGCACCAGTTTCTCCACGGCTTCACCGGCGGCGCGCGGCGAGAGTTCGGCTTCGCAGGCGTAGAGTTCGTTCGTCAGCTCCATCAGCGCCGCGATGGAGGTATTGAAGTGCCAGCGGTTATCGAAGTCGCTGGTGACCTTGGCGATAGTCTGGTGAATCTTGCGGAGAGCGCGCTGGTCGGCGTCGTTCGAAGCCTGCACGGGTCCGGCGAAATCGGCGCGGTCGAGGTTGCGGGTGACGAAGCGGTAGACACGGGAGAGGAAGCGGTACTGGCCCTCCACGCTCGACTCGTCCCAGTCCATGTCCTTCTCCGGCGGCGCGGCGAAGAGCACGAAGAGGCGGCAGGTATCGGCGCCGAACTTTTCCACCATGTCGTCGGGGTCGACGATGTTGCCCTTCGACTTTGACATGGTCTGCCCGTTCAACTGAACCATGCCTTGAGTAAACAGATTCTTGAAGGGCTCAGAGACGTCGACCATGCCGAGATCTCGCATCACTTTGCACCAGAAGCGTGAATAGAGCAGGTGCAGGATGGCGTGAGTGACGCCGCCGATGTACTGGTCCACCGGGAACCACGGCTTTACTTTCGCGCTGTCGAACGGGCGCGTGGAGTTGCAGGGATCGACGTAGCGGAAGAAGTACCAGGACGAGTCGACAAACGTATCCATGGTGTCGGTTTCGCGACGGGCGGCGGAACCGCACTTGGGGCACTCGGCATTCACGAATTCGGGAACCGATTCGAGCGGGGAGCGCCCTTTCCCGGTGATGGTTACGTTGAGCGGCAGGACCACCGGGAGCTGGTCATCCGGGACCGGCACCACACCACACGACGGGCAGTGGATGACCGGGATCGGAGTGCCCCAGTAACGCTGGCGGGACACACCCCAATCCTTCAGGCGATAGGTGATGGCCGCCTTGCCGAAGCCTTCACGTTCGGCTTTCTCCGACATGCGGCGGCGGGCTTCTTCGCTCGTCATTCCGGACCATTCGTCCGAGTTGTAGACAATGCCGTACTCCGTGAACGGAAGTGCCGGCGGCGTGAGCGGGTCTGCTTTGGCGTCGTGAATCACCGGCCGGATCGGGATGCCGTACTTCTGGCAGAACTCGAAATCGCGCTCATCGTGCGCGGGCACGGCCATGATGGCGCCGGTGCCGTAGCCCATCAGGACGAAGTTGCCGATCCACACGGGAACGCTTTCGCCGTTGTAGGGGTTCTTCGCCGTGTGGGGAGTTGCGAAGCCTTCCTTCTGCAGGTTCTCCGGATCTTTGCGGCCCTGGTCGTCGACCATCGCCTTCAACTGTGCCGCCAGATCGCCTTCGCAAAGCTGCTTTGCGAGCGGGTGCTCGGGAGCGAGGATCACACACGTCGCCCCGTAGATGGTGTCCACCCGCGTGGTGAAGACACGGACCTTCTCGCCGCTATCGAGGGTGAAGTCTACCTCTGTGCCTTCGCTGCGGCCGATCCAGTTTCGCTGCATGGTGAGCACGCGCTCCGGCCAGCCGCCCTGGAGCAGGTTCATGTCATCCAGGTATTCCTGCGCGTAGGCGGTGGTGCGGAGGAACCACTGCTCGAGCTCGCGCTGCTCGACGGGGGTGGTTTCGTGGCGCCAGCAACAGCCGTCGACCACCTGTTCATTGGCCAGGACGGTGGCACATTCCGGACACCAGTTGACGAGGGACTTCTTGCGATAGGCGAGGCCGCGCTCGAGCATGCGCAGAAAGAACCACTGGTTCCAGCGGTAGTACTCCGGCTCGCACGTGGAAACCTCGCGGTCCCAATCGTAGGCAAAGCCCATGCGATTGAGCTGCTTCTTCATGTGGGCGATGTTGTCCACCGTCCAGGTGCGCGGGTGCTGGCCACGTTTGATGGCGGCATTTTCAGCAGGCAGACCGAAGGCGTCCCAGCCCATGGGGTGCAGCACGTCGTAGCCGCGCATCCACTGATAGCGGGCGAGAGCATCGCCGATGGAGTAGTTGCGCACGTGTCCCATATGGAGGCGGCCGCTCGGGTAGGGCAGCATTTCCAGGACGTAGTAGCGGGGGCGCGCGCCGTCGTCGGCGGCCTTATAGAGATGAGAATCGGCGGCCCAGCGGTCACTCCATTTGGGCTCTATCGCTTGGTGGTCGTACGGCTTTTCCGGCATAAACGTTTCAGGGCTTCTACGTTTCGGCGATCGTCCCCGTCCTTGTCGACGGGCGTCTCGAGGATGAACGCTTTCTGGCGCAGTTTGGGATGGTTCAGAACGCGCCGGAAGGTCTCCTCGCCGAGATAGCCTTCTCCAATGTTCGCATGCCGGTCAAGGTGAGAGCCAAGTCGGCCCTTGGAATCGTTGGTGTGAATCACGCGGACGTGTTCGAGCCCGAGCTCACGATCGGCTTTCCGGAGGGTCTCCCGCAGGCCCTTCTCGCTCGTGATGTCGCAGCCGGCCGCGTACAGATGACACGTGTCCAGGCAATAGCCGACGGCGAAGCCCGCCCGTTCCGCCGTCAGCTTTCCGATCGCGGCCAACTCGGACAGGTCTGCGCCCAGTGCGTTCCCGGCGCCGGCGGTGTTCTCCCAGAGCAGGGTGAACGCCTTCGACTGAATTCCGTGTGCGGCGGCGGCGAATCCCTCGGCGAGGTTCATCACTCCGGCTTCACGCGACTGGTCCTTGCAGGAGCCCGGGTGCGCCACGAGATACTCGGCGCCGATGGCGAGGGCGCGCTCGAGTTCGCTGCGAAAGGCGTCGATGGATTTCCGGCGAATCACGGGATCGCAAGCGGCGAGATTGATCAGGTAGCTGTCGTGGATGACCAGCGGGTACAGGTCGTGTCGCTCTCGCAGTATGCCGAGTTCCCGCACCTGCCGCGGGTCGGGCGTCCCGGCGCGCCACATCCGGGGGCTCGAAGAGAAGATCTGAAATGTGTTCGCGCCCAGCTCAGCGGCCTTCAAAGCGGCACGTTCGAGCGCGCCGTGCGTAGAGGTATGAATGCCGATTCGCAAGTGACTTCTTATGGTAACGAAGGCGGCGCGTAACGATCACGTGATCCTGACATAGCGGCGAACGCCCTTACTCTCTTCGCGATTCGAGGAAGGGCGGAGGTTATTGGGGTCGTAGCCCAGTTCCTGCGCGTCTGCGTCGGGGCGAAACCCTTTCCAGCCCTGGCGCTGCCAATCCATGCGGCAGGTATCGAGATTCAGGACCTCGAACTCACCGAGGACCTGGCTTACCCGCTCGGCATCCGCCTCCGTAGTATTCACGGCTACGAGAATCCCGCCGCGCCGAACCGCCTCGCAGTAGCAGCCTGCCTCGGATTCCGGCACGCCGGCCTCCCGGAGTTTCCCAATGAGGCCGCCGGCGGCCGCACCCAGACCGGCGCCAACCAACCCGGCCGCAAACGGTCCTGCGGCGAGGATCGCTCCGATACCGGGGATGGCGAGGGCCACGACGCCGGCTGCGAAGCCCGCAAGCCCGCCAATGGCAGCGCCCGTTCCCGCTTTGCTGTCTGCTCCAATGTTCTCGACGGGGCCTACGCCGGGGCCGCACGCCTCGCGGTTTGCCACAATGCTGACTCGCTCTCGGGCCACTCCCGCGGCGGCCAGGCGCTGCACCGCCTCCTCGGCCTGTTTCCAGTCCGCAAAGAGCGCCAGAGTCGTCGTTTTCGTTGCCGGCATGGCGTCACCTCCCATTAAGGGACGCCGGGTACGGCGGTTTTATTTCTTCAGGAGGGTGTCGATGGCAAACTGGCCGATGGCCTCGTCCACTTCCGAGGGCGCGCCGCTGACGCCCATGCCGCCGACCAACTGGCCTTCAATGCGGATGGGGAGGCCGCCCTGGTTCGGGAAGGCGTCGGGAAACGCGAGCACGGAGACGTCACCGCCTTTGAGTTGGTCCGCGGCGGCTTTCGACGGGCGGCCGTAGAGAGCGGAGTGGCGGGCCTTCTTCTGCGCAAACTGCAGGGTGTTGAGGCCGACGCGGTCGCCCTTCTGAAGGAAGATGACATTGCCGCCATCGTCGGTGATGCAGATGGTGACACTGACGTTGCGGCGCGCGGCTTCCTCCTCGGCGGCGGCAACCAGGGTCTTGATGGCGGCGAGGTTGAGAACCTTCTTTACGGGGAGCTCGGCGGCGGTAATCATGGCAGTGGCGGACAGCAATAAGGCTAGCAGCTTCGGCATCGGAATATACTAACAACTCAGTGGCTGCATCAGCGGTTCCCTCCCCAGCCCCGACGTCCGCCTGGCTGCTAGACGTGCTCGAGCGTGTACTGCATGCAAACGGCGCCGAGTGGGTGTTCCAGCGGGAACTGCGGGTGGGGACGGGCCGACGGCCCGGCTCCTTGCAGCGCGTGGACGCGTTTGCGTTGAACTGTTATCCGCATACGGGAATGAAACGAATCTGCTACGAGGTGAAGACTTCGCGCGCAGACTTCCTGGGCGAGCTGAAGCAGCCGTTGAAGCGGCGCATTGGCATGCGCTACTCGAACGAGTTCTACTTCGTCACGCCCGGCGGCCTGGTGTCGCCGCGCGAGATTCCTTCGGAGTGCGGGCTGATCGAGATCGGGTGTGCCGCGCCTGCGGAGTGGAAGCAGATCCTGCCGCGCCAAGCCGGGTTCTTTCACTACGCGGAGGGCGTCTACACGATCATGACGGTGCCCGCGCCGTGGCGTGACACGCCCGGTCCGACGTGGCAGTTTCTGGCGGCGATGCTGCGCAATCAGCGGCGCGAGTTGTCGGAGAAGCCGCCGCCCCCGCCGCAGCAAGGGAAACTCACATTCGACGCTTAGCTCCTGGTTACCGGGTGGAAGAGCGACTGTGCGCCGTCGACGGTGATGACCTGGCCAGTGACGTGGCGGGCCTGCTCTGAAAGCAGCCAGGCGATCGTTTCTGCGTGGTCTTCCGGAGCGGCCAGGCGGGCGGCCGGGATCATCGTGAGGTAGTCGTCGATCGACAGGCCGCGGGCAGCGGCGGTCTGGCGAAGCATGTCGCTGGCGGTCATGCCGGGACAGACGCAGTTTACGGTGATTTGGTGCGGGGCGAGTTCGACGGCGAGGCAGCGGGCGAAGTGGATGCCGGCGGCTTTGGCGGCGCAGTAGGCAATTTGGTTTGTGCGAACGATGTGACCGGCGATGGAGGAGACGACGATGATGCGGCCGGCGCGGCGAGGGATCATACGGCGGGCGGCGGCCTGAGAGCAGAGGAAGACGGCCTTGGCGTCGACGGCGAAGGTGCGGTCCCAATCGTCCTCCTTGAAGGTTTCGATGGGGCCGGAGGTGAAGATGCCGGCGTTGTTGATGAGCGCGTAGAGGGGCCCTAGTTGGGACTCGACGCGTTCGAAGAGGGCTTCGACCTGGGTGCTCTTGGAGACGTCGGCGGGGAGGGCGGCGACGTTGAGCGCTCGCGCGGCTTGGGCGAGCGCGGGTTCATCAATGTCGGTCAGCGCCACGGTGTAGCCGGACCGGAGGAGGGTTTCGGCGATGGCGTAGCCGATACCACGCGCGGCGCCGGTAACCAAGACCGCCTTACTCACTTCCCTGCCCCCGGTGTTCGCGGCCCTTGATGAGGCGGGTGAGGGCGTCGTTGCAGGGCGCCGCGAGGCCGAGGGCCCGGCTCTCGCGGGCCACGTAGCCGTTGAGGGCGTCGATTTCCGTGGGCTGGCCGCGGTCGAGGTGCTGCATCATCGAGGGCCGGTGGAACTTGTGGGCGCAGTACTCCTTGATGGCGGCGAGGTGGTCTCGGGGGGCGATGCGGATGTTCTTGGCGTCGAGTAACGCCAGGGTCTCGCGGATGATGCCGGTCTGGAACTCGTCGAGTTCGGGCACCTCGCGGATGTGGCCGGGGCGAAGACCGGTAAGGGCGCAGATGGCGTTGATGCCGCAGTTGTGAACGAACTTCTCCCAGATGGTGGCGAGGATGTCGTCGACGAGGACGGGGTTGAGGCCGGCCCTGGTGAACAGGGATTCGAGGTGGAGGAGGCGGGGCGTTCGTTCGCGGGTGAGTTCGCCGAGGTAGGTGGGCCCGTTGTTGGTGTGGCGGACGTGAGCGGGACCGGCGAGGTCGCCGCTCTGGAAACTGAGGCCGGCGAGAACGCGTTGCTCGCCGAGTGTCTCGCAAAGGGTCTCCACGTTGCCGACGCCGTTTTGAATGGTGAGGCAGAAACCGTCGGGCTTCAGCAGCGCGGCGGCGGAGCGTGACGCGGCGGGCGTGGCGTAGGAGTTGACTGCAATGAGGACGGCATCGGCGGGCGCTAACTCGTCCGGGGAAAGGGCGGCGGCGCAGCGGACGTTGAAGTCGCCGGTGAGTCCTTCGCCGCGGAGGCCTTGGGCGCCCAGGCGGGCGATGTGGTCCTCGCGCACATCGAGGAAACTGACCTCGACCCCGATGCGCGCGAGGTTGCCGCCGTAGACGCAGCCGAGGCTGCCGGCGCCGATGACCACCAGATGCATCTACTTCGCGGGAACGGACACCGTGATGTTGCGGAACTGGACGCCGCCGGCGTGGTCGCCCTGAATGTAGAACGGGCCGGGTCCGCTTTCGTTGGCGTCGATGGCGCCGCCGGTGATGCCCTCGAGTTCCTGCTTGTCGATGACGGTGACCCCATTGCGGACGACGGTGAGGGTGCGTCCCACGAGCGTCACATCGAACGTCTCCCACTCGCCCGTCTTCAGCGGAAGCTCCGGTTTCGGAGCGATGCGGCCGTAAATCGAGGCCATGCGGCGTTCGGGCGGAGCGTTGCCGGCAGGTTCGGATTCGAGCTGGATCTCGTAGCGGCCGCGGAGGTAGAAACCGGAGTTGGTGTGCTCGGGGTACTTCACTTCGAAATGGAGCTTGAAGTCATCGAACTTGCGGGTGGTACGAAGATTAGCGCCTTTCTCCTTGTTGGTGAGGAGGCCGTCGACGACGGTCCACTGGTTGTTCGCGGGGTTGCCCATCGGCTCCCAACCGGTGAGATCCTTGCCGTTGAAGAGGGGTTCGGGCTTCGACCACTGTTTCGGCATTGGCCGCTTCAGTTCGGGAGCGCGGACGCCTGTGACGGGCACGGCCATCTCGCCGCGCTTGATGGAGCCGGCGAGCGTGTCGCCCTTGGGCTCGAGTTCGAGAGTGGCGTTCTGGCCGAGTTTCATCGAGAGCTTGCCGCCTTCAAACGACGCGGCCTTCACCTGGTAGACGTTGCCGCCGGTGGGCTGATACCAGACCTCCGGCGCGCCGGCGACTTCCTTGACGCCGAGCCACATGGCGCGTGTGCCACCGTTCGGCATGGTCATGGTGAAGTTCCAGCGGCCAAGAAACGCCGTGTGGGGCGCCGCGGACAGGGTAGCGGCGAAGAGGAATAATGCAAATCGCATTCTCGAGGGTCTCCTAGAAAAAGGGGAATAACTTCTTCAATTCTTCCTTAGTCGGGCGGCGGCCGTACTCACAGATCTCGAACGCTTCCGCGTGACGGATCTGTTTGGCTTTTTCCGGGCCGTACCACTCTTCCAGGGATGCCCGAGTGGCGGCGCTGACGGGCCGGTCCCAGCGCTTTTCGAGCCAGGCGCGGCGTTCCTTGGCGCCGGTGGGAACATCCACGCCGCCTCCCCAACACTTGGGCTGCGCTTCGTAGAACTGCGAGGGCATGGCTTCAAAGCCGTCGAGCTTCTGGCTCCAGACCTCGTCGACGGAGATGGCGATATCGGGGGCGAAGGGCTGGGGCTTCTTGAAGTTGTCCTCGTAGTAGAGGAAGACCGGGTTCTTCTTGAGCGGCGCGACATCGGGGACGACCATGGGGATCTGGACCATGAAGGCGGCGTCCTGGACGAGGATGCCGGTGTAGCGGTGGTCGGGATGGTAGTCGTTGGGGCGGGGCGACAGAACGACGTCGGCATTGAACTCGCGAATGGCGCGGATGATCTGTTTGCGGACTTCGAGGGAGGGAACGAGTTCGCCGTCGTGGTTGTCGAGAATCTGGTATTCGGCAAGGCCGAGCCGGCGCTTCACTTCCTGCGCTTCGGCGTAGCGGCGCTTGGCGAGTTGTCCGCCGCCGATCTCGCAGTGTCCGGCGTCGCCGTTGGTGACAGCGACGAACTTCACCAGGTGGCCCAGCTTGGCGAAGCGCGCGGCGATGCCTCCGGACTTGATGTCGGCGTCGTCGGGGTGGGCGCCGAAGGCGATGACGCGGATCTTATTGTCCTGTGCATTTGCGAATGCAATTGTAAGCGCAATGCCAAAGAGAAGCTTGAGGGGTCTCATGGGATTCCAAACGAGTCTATACCAGCGCAACGGGTCCCGCCGGGTGCGCCGTCATACAGACAGGCATCTGCCTTTACGAGGAGAAGAAAGCATGGCACACAAAACGGCACGATGGGCGGTAGCAGTACTGGTTCCGCTGGCCCTCTTAGCGCCGCCGGTGTCCTTTGCGGACGATAACGGCAGAGGTCGTGGACGGGGATGGGGCGTGAACCGCGACCGCGGCGGCTGGAACGATCGCAGCGTCTGGGAGCGCGACCGGCCGGATGACTGGAGGCGAGACCGAGACCGCGACTGGGATCGGTATCGCGACCAGGATTGGCGCTACCGCACGGATTCAAAGGAAGCGCGGAAGGCCATGAAGGAGCGCGAGAAGGCTCGGCGGAAGGCCCTGAAGGAGTGGGAGAAGGAGCAGCGCCAGCGGTATCGCCAATCGCGCAACGACGACTGGCGATACGACCGCTACCCCTACCCTTGGTAAGCATCAATCGCCGAGAGCGCCTGCTTCCGCCGGACGCGGGCCCCTGCGGCGGGCGAGCCAGGCTTTGACGTCTTCGACCATCGAATAGCCGACGGGCACGACAAGGAGTGTCAGCAGTAGACACAGCGTCTGCCCGCCGATGATGGTGACGGCGATGGCGGACCGAGTGGACGCGCCGGCGCCGATACCAATGGCCGTGGGCACCAGGCCGGCGACGATGGACAGCGTGGTCATCAGAATCGGCCGGAGACGTACACGGTTCGCTTCGAGGATGGCCGGGCGCAGCGGGAAGCCGTCGGCGACGAGGCGATTCATGTAGTCGATCTGCAGAATTCCGTTCTTCTTCACGATACCCAGCAGCAGCAGCACACCGAGCGCGCTGAACAGGTTCAACGTGCGGCCCGTGCCGATGAGCGAGACCAGCGCGAAGGGAATGGAGAGCGGAAGCGTGAGCAGAATGATGAACGGGTGTACGAGGCTCTCGAACTGGGCGGCGAGGACCATGTACATGAAGATGGACGCGAGGCCGATGGCGAGGATCATGTTCGCCGTGGTCTCCTCGAGCACCTTCACCTGACCCGAGAACGACATGCGATAGCCGGGAGGAAGACCGACGGAATCGACGATGCGCTGGGTGGCGGCAGCCGCCTCGCCAAGCGACCGGCCGGGCGCCACGTTGCCGTAAAGGCCGACGGCGAACTGGCGGTTGAAGCGGTCGATGCGGCTGGGGCCGAGGCCGCGTTCGAGCTTGGCGATGGAATCGAGGCGGATGAGGCCGAGCTTGGCGGATGGGACGAGCAGGCGGCTGAGCGCTTCGGGGTCGTCGCGCTGGCCAGGCAGCAGCCGGATGGTCACGGGGTACTGTTCGGAGAGTTCCTTAAACGTGGATATCTCGTCCTCCCCGGACATCATGAGGCGCACGGCGCCGGCGACGTCAGACACGCGCACGCCGAGGTCACTGGCAAGCTGGCGGTCGATGTTGACCTGTAGCTCGGGATTGTTGAGGTTCAGGTTTGCTTTGACGTCGACGATGGCGGGCTCCTGCATCATCTGCGTCGAAACCTCACGCGCGATATCGACCAACTTGTTCACATCGGGGCCAAGGATCTGGGCGCGGATGGGGGCGAAGTTATCGCGGCCGCCCAGCGCGTTGGGGAACGTCACGCGCGGCCGGGCGGAGGCGAAGTCGCGTAAGACGGCGCGGACCTTTGCGCCCATCTCCATGATGTCGGCGCGCTTCTCGGGAGGATCCAGCAGCACCGTGCTGAAGGACATGGTCACGCGGTCCAGGAAGCCCGAGGTAGAAGGCACAATGGCCCGAACACCGGGGATCTGCTGGATCTTGGCAGCCATGGCGAGGGTCATCTTCTCGGTGGCTTCGAGCGAAGAGCCTTCCGGCAGTTCTAGCCAGATGCCGAGTTCGGACTGGTCTTCCTGCGGCATCCAGTCGCGGCCGATGTAGTTGTTCAGGACAAAGGTAGAGGCGAAGGTGACGGTGCAGATGATGGCGATGGCCCAGCGGTGGTCGAGCGACCAGTCGAGGATTTTCAAGTAGCCGCGGTCAAGCCAGTTGGCGGCTTCCGGCTTGCCGTGGGAAGCCGGCTGCTTCTTCGGTTCATGGCCGTGATGGCCGTGGCCCTTGCGCTTCAACATACGGGCGGCGAGGGTGGGCGTGAGCGTGAAGGCCACCAGCATCGACACCATGATGGAAGCGGCCATCGTCCAGCCGAACTGGTTCAGGAACCGCTTGGCGTAGCCCTGCATGAAGGCGATGGGCACGAAGATGATAACCAGCGAGAGCGTGGTGGCGATGACGGCGAGCGCGATCTCTTTGGTGGCATCGATGGCCGCCTGCATCGGCGGCATGTCCTCGCGCTCGATGAAGCGGTAGATGTTCTCGAGGACGATGATGGCGTCGTCGATGACGATACCGACGGCCAGCGTGAGGCCGAGGAGGGTCATCGAATTCAGCGTGAAGTCGGCCATCCGCATCACGGTGAAGGTGGTGATGATGGAGGTGGGAATGGCGATGGAGCTGATGAGAACGGCGCGCCAGTCGCGGAGAAAGATCAGTACAACCAGCGAAGCGAGCAGCGAACCGAGCACCAGGTGCTCTTCCAGCGCAGCCACCGACGCCTTGATGTAGGTCGCCTGCTCCTTCACTACGGTGATATTGAGACCGGCAGGGAGGTCGCGTTGAATGGAGGCGAGGCGCTTCTGCACCTCCTCGACGACCTTGACGGTGTTGGTTCCGGTTTGCCGGCGTACTTCCATGAGGACCGCTGGCTTGCCCTGGTAGTAGGCGAAGGTGCGGCGCTCGGCCATGCCGTCTTCGGCGAATCCGATGTCGCGGATCCGAATGGGCGATCCGCCGACGTTCTTGATGATGATGTCGTTGAACTGGTCGATGTCCTCGATGCGGCCGAGGGTGCGAACGCCGAGCTCGTTCGGGCCGCGAATGATGCGGCCGCCGGGCGCCTCGATGTTCTCGGTACGAACGGCGCGCTCCACCTCCTGGGCGGTGAGCTGGTACCCGTTCATCTTGTTCAGGTCGAGGTAGATATTAATCTGCCGTTTACGGCCGCCGTTGATATCGACGCCGCCGACGCCGTCCACTGTTTCGAGCGCGCGCCGGATCTGCTTGTCGGCGATTTCGGTCAGTTCGCGCACGGGCCTCTGGCCGCTGACCACCATGGTGATGACGGCGTCGCTGTCGGGGTCGGCCTTTTGCACGACGGGCGGGAGGACGTTGGGCGGCAGGCTGCGCATGGCGCCGGCGACCTTCTCACGCACGTCTTCGGCAGCCTCGCCGATATCGCGATCGAGGACAAACGTCACACTGAGGAAGCCGCCGCCCTCGCTGACCACGGCGCGGATTTCGTCAATGCCGCTGATGCTCGACACCGCTTCCTCGAGCGGCTGGACGACCTGGGAGACGACTTCGGCGGGACTGGCGCCGGGCAAGCGAAAACGCACGAAGACGTTCGGCGGATCGCTTCTGGGGAACAGGTCGACGCCCAGGTCCATGAAGCTGAAGACACCCAGGGTGACCAGGAACATGATCAGCATGAACGCGAAAACGGGGCGTTTGACGCAGATTTCGGAAAGTCGCACGCGAAGGCTCCCTGCGCGGGGGAATCCCGCAGTGATGGATAAGATGATTGTAGCCTGCGGCGAGGTTACCTACAGGAGGGCTGCCATGATGACGGAACTGCTCGAGGACATACGGAAGACGGTGGAAGGCGATGCCTGGCACGGGCCCTCGCTGATGGAAGCGTACCGGGGCTTGACGCCGCTGCAGGCGGCGGCGAGGCCGGTGGACGGGGCGCACAGTATTCAGGAGATCCTCCAGCACGCGGCAGCTTGGATGGAAGAGGCGGCGGAGCGGCTGGAAGGACGCTTCCACGAGGAGCCGGAGGCGGGCGACTGGCGGCACATGGAGCACGCGTCGGAGCGCTGTTGGAGCGAGGCGCAGCGGGCTCTACGGGATGCCTACGAGCGGCTGGCGGCGGCGGCAGGGAAGGTGACGGACTGGTCGCGAATGGTGGGTGAAGAACGAAACGCCAAGCTCGGGACGGGTGTTACGTATGCCGGATTGCTGCGCGGCGTGGCGCAACACAATGCCTACCACGCCGGGCAGATCGCATTACTTCGGAAGTCGCTTTAGACGGGCAGGCGCGCAACGCTTCACGCCTTGCGCCGGCGATGCACTGGTATCTCGTTGATCGGGTTTTGTTTCTGCATTACGCGCCCTCACTCCGCGATAGAGGTGTCTGGCAAGGGGAGGGAAACATCGTCATGAGAATGTTGCCGCTGAGGCCCCGGTTTGGAGTTGCAAAAGGGGCAAGGAGCGGGGAGCGAGGAGGGAGAAGCGGGGAGGGCGTGGGCGGCGGGGTCTTCGGGGCTTGGGTTTGCTTCGTGAGAATTTGTAAGTGGTTCGGAATCAGGGGGGAAGAGGGGGGATTTGCGGAGGCGTTCGAGTTCGCGGAGGCAGCGGAAGTAGTCGCGGCGTTCGCGGCGGAGGACGGTGTCGAGGTAGTGGTGGGCGGAGCCGTCGATGGCGCGGGCGATGGCGAGGTCCATTTTCTCCTGGTCGTTGCGGTAGGTGGCGAGGAGGATGTTTCGGTCGTACTCGCGGCGGATGAGGGCGGTCTGGACGCGCTGGGCGCGTTCGATGAGCCAGCGG
>JANRJO010000033.1:0-1678 GCA_033763935.1 Bryobacteraceae bacterium | reverse complement strand
CATGCCGCGCAAGGTTCGCACGGAGGACTGGAGACACAGAGAGTTCGTTAAAGTTTGTCACAGCGCAAAGTAGGCCGGGTGGAAGGAAAATTAGCAGAGGCCTGCAAAGGCGGGCATGGCGGGGAATTTAACTTCCGTCTCCGTTAGTATAGCGCACTTAACGGACCTCGAAGGTGAGGCTGACCCAGTAGCTCTCCCAGTCCGCCTGGGCGCGATCGGCGGCCCGCACCATGGCCACACCATGAAGCTTCCATGTTCCGGCGCTTCGGATCGGGATCGAGATCTGTCCGGCGGCATCGGTTCGCCCAGCGACCGCGGGATTATCACCCGCGCGCCAAGCCTGGATCTGAACATCGGCCGCGGGTTTCCCGGCCAGCAGAACGAGCAGCGGCAGCGAGTCGCCCGCCTTGAGGTCAGCTGGATGACGGCGAGGAATGATCTCGATCGCATGTCCAAGGGGTTGATCCCATCCTGGCCCGGTGCCGAGGATCGTTTTGGCGAACTTGGCGTAGAGCTCGCGGCTCGGCCCGGAGCCCGCGGGCACACGGATTCCCTCGGATCGCAGGTAGTTGGCGAACTTGCGCGGATCCATCGAGAGGAAGTTCGGCACCGTGTAGACGCCCGTGACGGGACTGGTGACCCGATGAGCGTAAATCCCGCGAGTGCCTTGAATCGTGACCGGGCCGGACGCTCCCCGCAGCCGCGCCAGCACCGGCGCGCCATCACTCGCGGGAAATGAATCTCCGTTGTGGACGGCGATGGTAAGGGTCTCACCCGTCCGGGTACTGAAGCGCTCCGGCATCAGGTAAAGGTCGTGGGCGAGCAGACCGGCCAAGAGCCAGATGGTCATTGCTCTTCCAGTGTAGGCGGGCTCCTTCGCCCTTTCGACCTCGGGATCGCGCCGGCAGCGGGTATTCCCGCCTAGAACACCACGCGAATCGCCAGCTGCACGCGCCGCGCATAATTCTTCTGCGACGTCACCTGCCCGAATGCCGTGTTCGTAGGATCAACAACCGGATTTGAGAAGTTTGGGGTGTTGAAGGCGTTCAGGAACTCGCCGCGCAACTGGGCGTTGACGCGCTCACCGAACAGCTTCGTATTCTTGATCACGGAAAGGTCCCAACCGTTGACGCCATCGCCGCGCACGCCGGAGAGGCGCTGCGGGAAGGTACGCAGGTTGCTCGCCAACTGCAAGGCGGGCGTGCGTTCGAAGCCGGCGCCGGTGTTGAACCAGCGATCGACGGTACGGTTCTCCACCGGGATGTTCTTGATGTCGCCGGTGAACAGTACGTTGCCCCAAGTAAGCGCCTGTCCACTTTGGAACGTGTAGACGCCTTGAACCTGCCAGCCGCTCCAAATCTCCGCCCCGGGCAAGCGCGCGCCGAAGCGGCGGCCCTTGCCGAAGGGCAGTTCCCAGATACCGGTGGCGACGAAGCGATGGGGGAAGTCCTGATCGGAAATGGCGCGGTGCGTCACCAGGTCGGCCCCGTTCAAGAGCCCGATTGCTTCGATGAACTTCGAGAACGTGTAGGCACCTTGGAACGTCCAGCCGCTCGCGAATCGCCGCTCGATGCGGAGCTGGGCGGAGTGAAAGGAGCTCGTGCCGGTATTCTCGGTCAGGTTGACCGAAGTGAAATGCGGATAGGGCGTGAGCAGTGTGGCCCGCGAAATCAGAGCC
>JANRJO010000109.1:0-1614 GCA_033763935.1 Bryobacteraceae bacterium | reverse complement strand
AGCCGCTTCGCCTGGTACACGCCCGAAGCCGCCGAGGCCTGCGCCGAGTTCTGCGACGTCATCAGCTTCAACGTCTACCAGCGCGGCATCAACCCGGCCTCCTGGACCTTCCTCGAAGCTCTCGACCGCCCCGCCATCATCAGCGAATTCCACTTCGGCGCCCTCGATCGCGGCATGTTCCACACCGGGCTCCAGGCCGCCTCCAGCCAGGACGAACGCGCCCGCTTCTACCGCGACTACGTCAACAGCGTCGTCGATCACCCAAACTTCGTTGGCTGCCACTGGTTCATCTCCGCCGACCAACCCCTCACCGGCCGCACGCGCGACGGCGAGAACTACAACATCGGCTTCGTCAGCATCACCGACACGCCCTACCCGGAAATGGTCGACGCCGCCCGCGCCGTGCACGGAGAGATGTACCGCCGCCGCACCCAGCCCCCAATCGTCGACGAATCGCAGTAACCACCGCCGCCCCTTGCGCAAAGCGCGGCAAGACCGGCGGAGCCGGCTTACAGCGTCCGCGTCACCTTCTCCAAACTCCGCGGCTGATCAGGGTTCAGCCCCTTCTCCTCGGCCAGCGCCGCCGCGAATAGCTGCGCCGGCACAATATACGGAATCGGCGTGAACACATCCTCGGGCAGCTTGCCTCCCTTCTTGCCCACCAGCCGCGCCGGCACACAAATCGAACGCGGCGCCAGCGACAACGCCTCGGGAGAGGAGCGGTCCGCCAGCACCACCGTCTCGGCCCCCATCGCATTCAACCGAGCCAGCATGTCGCGCAGCCCCGGCCACGTCACACCGTTCGGCGTGAACAGAAACACCGGGAAACTCCGCTCCACCATGGCGATAGGACCATGCGCGAAATCGGCCGACGAAAACCGCTCGGCCACCACGTAAGAGGTCTCCATCATCTTCAACGCAAACTCAAACGCGTTCGAATAATTCAACCCGCGCCCCACCACCACGCAGTGATCCATGAAGCGGTAGCGCGGCGCCACCTCGCGGATGGTCTTCTCCAGCTTCAACGCCGCCTCGGTCCACTCCGGCATCCGCCGCAAGTCGTCCAAATCGATCGCCGCCCCCAGCGCATACGCCAGCAAATACATGGCGAGCAACTGACCCGTGTAGGTCTTCGTCGCCGCCACCGACTTCTCCCGCCCCCCGCGCACCAGCACGACGAACTCGGCCATGCTCGCCAGCGCCGACGACGGCTCGTTCGTCACGCCCACCGTCAACGCCCCGGCCGCTTTGGCGCGTTCGAGCACGAGGTTCGTGTCCGTCGATTCGCCCGACTGCGAAATCGCCACCACCATCGCATCGCGCAAGTCCACCTGCGCCCCATAGAGCGTGAAGATGCTCGGCGCGGCCAGCGACACCGGAATCCCCGTCGAGATCTCCAGCAAGTAGCGCCCGAATTGCGCCGCGTTGTCCGAGGTGCCGCGCGCGGCCAGAATCACCATCTTCGGCCGCCGCGTCGCCAGCGCCTTCTTCAGCGCTTCAATGCCGCGTAGCTCCTGGCGCAGCGTCCGTTCCAATACTGCCGGCTGTTGCCGGATCTCATCAAGCATCAAGGACATCGGTTAGAGGGTAGCAAAGATCCAAACGAATCCCCAT
>JANRJO010000076.1:0-8234 GCA_033763935.1 Bryobacteraceae bacterium | reverse complement strand
GAAGGATGCCGACGGACAGTTCGCGCTGATCAACAACGCGTTCTTCCCGGTATCGAACCAGGCAGGCTTCAAGCAGGACCAGTTCTCGACGAAGTCGGACTACATGTTAACGAGCAACCAGCGGATCAACGGGTCGTTCGTCTTCGTGGACCGGCCGAGGAACCTGCTGGACCAGGGCGGCGTGTGGGATTTCAACGACCCCTTCGGCGGCCCGCTATCGCGCGCTCGCTCGCAGTATGTCGCTTCCCACTATGTCCGCCTGGCGCACAGCTGGACCATCAGCCCGACGCTGTTGAACAACCTGCAGCTGGGCTTCAACCGCCAGCTGAACCCGAGCACGTCGCGCCACGTCAATGAGAAGGGCGGCGAGATCCTCGGAATCAAGGGCATCCGGCAGGACATGAACTATCCGGAGATCACGGGACTCTCCGGCGACCGGATCGGATTTCCAACGCTCGGCTACCAGGCGAACGACGTCCTGGCCGGCACCGCTCACCAGCTAACAAATACCGCAAGTTGGATCCGCAACAAGCACTCGTTCAAGTTCGGCTTCGATTACCGGTTCAATGGCCTGAACGCTCGCAACAACGCCGGGCCGGGCCAGTTCAACTTTGACGCCGGCGTGACCGGTCTTCCCGACTTCAACCAGACCGGGCACGGCTTCGCGAGCATGCTTTTGGGCGAGGTTCGGAGCGCCAGCGTTCCGACCGACACGCCCGTGGGCTCCTCCTTCAAGATGTACGCGCTGTTCTTCCAGGACGACTGGAAGCTGACTCCCACGCTGACCCTGAACCTCGGCCTGCGCTGGGATTACCAACCGCAGGGAACGGAGTCGTACGATCGCCTGTCGAACTTCAACCCGAGTCTCACGGACCCGCTGTACGGCGTGCCCGGGGCGATCGAGTTCGCCGGAGAGGGCGCCGGCCGCAATGGAAGGCGGACGTTCTATTCCAACCAGAAGAACGATTTCAGCCCCCGTATCGGTCTGGCCTGGCAGGCCACGCAGAAGACCGGCGTGCGCGCCGGCTACGGTGTCTTTTATAGCGGCCGCGTTCCGAACGGCTGGTCGGGCGTACCGTGGGGTTGGAAAGAGGGCTACAAGGTGGTGAACACGGTGAATGCCCCCTCCTCGCCCGGCGTATCGGCCTTTAACTGGAACAACGGCTATAACGGCACAATCACGCCCGGGAAGCTCGATCCGTCGATGGGCACCTACCTGTGGGGCCCTGTTGCATGGGATCCGGACGGCGGGCGCGTGGGCTACACACAGCAGTGGAACCTGAATATCCAGCGGGAGTTTTTGGGAACCATGGTGCTCGACGTCGGGTACGTGGGAACCAAGAGCACGGGACTCGTCGCAAACGACTTGAAGTACATGACGCAGATGCCGGTCAGCGCGTTGTCGCTGGGTGACATGCTCGGGCAAGGGATCACCAGCCAATCGCAGATCCCAGCGGCCGCGGCGGCACTTGGCGCCCGCTATCCGTTTGGCAACACCGGGCAATGGCTGACAGTGGCGCAATCGCTGCAGGCGTTCCCGCAGATACCCAACTGGAGCCGCCTCTACGCCTGGAATGCGCCGCTCGGCTTTAGCACGTATCATGCGCTGCAAGTGCAGCTCAACAAGCGCTACTCGCACGGCATCCAGTGGCTGGCAAACTGGACCTGGTCGAAGGCGATCGACAACATGAATAACGCGTTCGGGGACACCTGGGGCGCCAACCCGCAGCCGACGGACTACAACAACCTCGCACTCGAGAAGGCTGTCTCCGACATTCACACTCCGCACGTCGTGAAGGTCGGCATCACCTGGGATCTTCCCTTTGGACGGGGCAAGTCCTACGGTTCCTCGATGCATCCGTTGTTGGACTTCGTTGCCGGCGGCTGGACCGTCCAATTCATCGGCAACTATCAGTCCGGCCAACCGCTCGGCTTCGGGGCGACTGGCAACCCCAATTTCAACTCACCGAACCGGGCCATGATTCTCAACCCGAACGGAGATTCGCTGACCGTCGACTTCGATCCCTCGAAATTCGATATGTCCTCCATCTCGCGCTCGGGCACAGCCGCCCACAAGTACATCAACACGGCGCTTGTTGTCGACCCGGTAACGCTTGGCAACAACCGCTACCTGCGTGGCAACGCCGCGCGCCGGTATGCCCAGCTTCGAGGCTTCGCTACCTACAGCGACGATTCCTCCCTGCAGAAAAACTTCAAGCCGATTGAACGGCTCCGTGTGCAGTTCCGCGCGGAGTTCCTGAACATGTTCAACCGGCACCGCTTCACTTCCATCAACACCAGTACCAACAGCCCGTTGTACGGGCAGGTGACTGGTGTATCCGACGACCGCCGCCAGATTCAGTTCGGCATTCGCGCCGACTTCTGAGTCACGGCACTAGTCCCACCCTCCGGCCTCCCGCCCATCTCCGGGCGGGAGGCCTTTTTCATCTGCCGCTACTGTCCTACCTCGCCGCGCGGATTGATCTGCGCGCCGGACACGACCATCTCGACGCGCCGATTCTGCTGCCGGCCCTGCGACGTGTCGTTAGAAGCAACCGGCTGCGTCTTGCCGAAGCCGCGGGTGACAATGTCGTCGGCTTTCAGCCCCTGGGCGACGAAGTAGTCGCGTACCGCAGCCGCTCGCTTCTCCGACAGCTCCTGGTTGAACTGCTCACTGCCAATCGAGTCCGTGTGGCCCTCCACCTCAAGCTTCAGGCCCGGGTTCGCGAGCACGATACCGGAAATCTTGGCCAGCTTTTCGCGGGCTTCGGGCTTCAGCGTGTACTTGCCGAAGTCAAAGAGCACGTCCGGCATGCTGACAATGAGGCCGCGGGCCGACTCGCGGGTTTCGAGGACCGAGTTCAACTGCTGCTGCAACTTTTGGCGCAGGGCCAGACGCTCCTGCTGGGCCTGGTCGCGTAGTTTCTTGGCTTCTTCGGCGGCGAGCCGGGCGCGCTCGGCTTCCGCTTGCGCCTGTGCGGCCTGTGCTTGTGCCTGCGCGGCTTGGGCGGCTGCCGCGCGCTGTGCGGCTTCGGCGTCGGCCTTCTGGCGCGCTGCGCGCTCGGCTTCCTCCTGCGCGGCCAACCGCTGCCGATCGGCTTCGGCGCGGCGGCGCGCTTCCTCATCCGCGGTGGCCTTTGCCTGCGCCTCCCGCTCCTGCGCCCGCGCCCGTTCCAGGGCCAGGTCTTCTTCCTCACGCCTTTTGAGCGTAATGAGTCGGGCATCCTCGGCGGTCTGTGTGACCTGTCGCGCGATTTGGATTGCGCGGCGCTCGTCGCGTGTAGCGAAGGCCTCGGCGTTCTGCATCTCGCGGCGCGCCTTTTCGAGCGTATCGGCCGCGTATTTGTCAGCGCCGGCGGATTGGGCAATGGCCAGCGCGTTGCGTGCCTGATAGACGGCGTTCGGGATTTTGGGGTCGAGCAGCACCTGCTGCCGCTCCCAGAGGGTCGGGTTGTAGCGGTACACACCGCGCGGCAGGAGCTCGTACTTTGCCTCGACGAACTGAATGGTGCCCTCGGTGTCGCGCCGGACGATGTTCTCCATGACGACCACGTCGCTGGGCTGCGTGACTGCGAAATACGGCTCGGCCGTAACGATCATGCCAAACGCCTGCAGTTCCGTGGTGACGTGGAGGCGCGCATCGTCGCCATTGCCGATGACCAGTTCACCGAGGTTGGCGGGCCGTCCCTCGGGCGTAATTGCCCAGAGGACGTAAGTGAGATACTCGGGCCCGTACTGCGTGGGCTTGCCTACTTTGTCGAACCTGACCTCAATGTCGGTATAGCCCTTCTTGGTTTCGACACGGGCGGTCCCGCGCGCCTCCGGCATCAGGGCCGTTCCTTTGAAATCGAGAGACGTTTCGCCGGCGCGGTGCCGGTAGTTGACGGCATGAGTTGTCCTGTCCACTACCGTCACACGGTAAATGGGCTGCGGCGTCTCCTGGGCCGCTGCTACGGCGGCGACAAAAAGCAGCGCTGTTGTGATCTTCATAGAGGCCATACTCTCCCAAGGGCCTCGAATGCAAATGCAATGCCAGCGCGGAAAAGCGACGGGTTGGGCACGTTTTCGCTGCGAAATAGGGAAGATTTTACAGCTTGCCGGCGAGCAGCGGTTCGGTGCTGGCGCGCTGCGGTTGGGTGGTCCAGACGGACGCTAGCGCAAGCAAATACAAAACGCCGCCTACCAGCAGGGTGTTCTGCAGACCGATGTAAATGGCGAGGAAGATGGCGCCCGCCGAGCCGAGCACGCTGGACGCGGCATTGAGCGACCACGCCCAGCGAACGGAGGGCTTGTGCCAGTTCTCGAGGCGGTACAAACCGGTGGGGAAGGGCATGCCCATAGCGAAGCCTGCCGGGGCTACCAAAAGAACGGTGGTTGCAAACTTCAACCAGGGCGGCCAGCCGACGCCGGCCGTGCTGACTGGCGACGCCAGGAGAGCCAGCATGACCACGAGGAGGAACACGGCGCCCAGTGCCGCCGCCAGCCGCTTGTCGTCGCCCAGGAGCACGCGCCGGCTGTAGTAGCTTCCGAGGCTGCTCGAGACCAACATGGAAAAGACGATGACGGTCAGCGCATAGGTGGGATGCCCCAGGAACAGAACGAACTTCTGGATCAATGCAACCTGGATGAGAATATAGCCTGCGCCAATGCAAACGAAGTACGTGAGGAACTTGAGCACGCCCTTCTCGCGCGGCAGTTTGCTGCCGAGCAGCAGCGGCGGAAGAGCCAGGATCACCAGCGTGGCAATGACGCTGACGGCGATCAGCCCGAACAGCATCGGGACGGCGATGTTGATCTTGAAGTCGGCGCGGCCCGCGTTCTCGCGCATCAGGTAGCTCCAGAGATCGCGGGGCTGGACGCTATAGAAGAAGAACGGCTGATTATCGCGTACGGGGGAGATATCGAACTGGTAGTTCTGTTCGTACTCGCGGGGCGACTTTGAGAGAAGGTAGTCCGCGAAGTGGTTCTTGCCCGGCTGGTCCGGCAGGTATACCGCATACATCCCTCCCTTGGACAACCCCTCACGCGCGCGGGCGAGGTCGGCGGGCTGGAACGGCTTGCGGGAGACGAGGACGGTATCGCGGGCGCCCCACTCCTGGAGTTCCTTCTCTCCGCCTTCGCGGATGACCATCACGTGGCGCCACGCCTCCCGCTCGCCGAGCTCGCCCAACGCGACGCGGGCGAGGGAGAGCAGACGCAGGGACTCGCGCGGCGGATCGAAGCCCCAGCGGGTGAAGGCGAGAATGCCATCGTCGGTCAAGTGCTGCAGGTAGTCGCGGAACGCTTCCACGGTGTAGAGATTGTTCTCCGAAAGTGCGAAGGCGCCGGCCGCCGTGGATGCCCAGGTGTCTACGAGCGTCATTTGCAGCACCTGATACTTCTCGCTGCTCCGGCGCACGAAACTCCGCCCGTCTTCAACAACGATGCGCACCTCAGGGCGGAAGTAGAGCCGCTGGCTCAACTCGGGAAACCGCCGGCGCATGATCGTATCGGCAATAATGTTGTTGATCTCGACGCCGGTGACGTCTTTGCTGCCGGAGGCCAGCGCGCGGGCCACGTCCCAACCGCCGCCCGGTCCAATGATCAGCGTCTTCGCGGCGGGCCGCACCAGATACGGAAAGCCGGGCCCCTGGTAGCGCAAGTCCTTTAACTGACGCTCTGTCAGCGGCTGGTCGAAGTTGAAGTTGGCGATGCCCGTGGAGGCGTCGGCGTCGATTACGATGCTCATCATCCCGGAGCCGTCGCGTTCCGGGGCGAGGCCGATGCGGGAGAAGCTGTTCCACTGCGAGAAGATCTCCCGCACGACCTGCTGCCCTTTGGCGTAGCGGACGTCGATGAGGGCGCCCTTCAGGTTGAAGACGATCAGGGCCACCAGCAGCAGGGCGGTGAAGACGCTGAGGGCGCGGCCACGCGGGGCGCCGGCGAGGTTAAACCAGATCGCGGAACTGGCGGCGAACAGCACGCCGGCGCCGATGACGGTATTCGGTCCGCCGAGGACGTTCAACAACGGGATGAGCGCCAGGCAGCCGGCGGCCGCGCCCATCAGGTCAAAGAAGTAGACGCGGTCCACGCGCTCGATCGTTTCGGAGATGGCCAGCGAGACGATGGCTCCGGCGAAAAAGAACGGCAGCGCGGCGGCGAAGTAGACGAGCGCCAGGTCCGCGAAACCCATCTTGCCCTCGCTGGGACCGAGCAGAACCAGGGACAGGGCGCCTACCACGAGAACACTGTTGAGGGCCGCCAAGATGCCGAGCTTGCGGAACAGCGAGCCTTGCCAGCCGGCGACGACATAGGAAAACACGCCGCCGGCGCCCAGTCCGAAGAGCGCGATGGAAATGGCGAGAAAGGCGAAGTGATAATAGAAAACGACCGAGAAGATACGTGTCAGCGAAAGCTCGAGCAGCAGCGTGGCGAGTGTTGTCAGTGCGACGCCCAGGTAAACTTGCGGCCAGCTCAACCCTTGCGAAGCGAGTGCAGACGAGATACGGGGCAAGATACTATCGTAAGCTACGAGCCGCCGGTCGCGCGCCCGGCAGCCCGTGTTCTTCCCTCGGCTCAACTGACGTACGCGGCCGCGCGGCTGTTACGGCCGTCTAGAGTTCTGTACCGAAAACGAAGGCCGCGCCGTGCCGCAGTTCCTGGTAGCGCACGGCCGGCGCGTTGAGTGCGAGCGAGGCACGGAACTGCCGGGGGTCGACGGCGTTGTCGGGGAACATGTCGTAATGGCAGGGGATCGCTGCCTTCGGCTTGATCCCTGCCGCCAGCTTCGATGCTTCGAAGTGCGAGAGGTTGTTGAAGCCGCCGTTGATGACGGTGATGAGCAGATCGGGCGCCTGGCTTGCGGCCTCGAGCAGCAGCTCGGTCCAATCCGTATCGCCGGTGATGTAGACACCGGGCCCGGCTGCCGTTCGCAGTACGAAGCCCATGTGGTTGAGGTCGGTGTGATCGGTCGGCAGGGCGAACGTCCCCCGCAGAGAGAGATCCTTGTGCTCGAACTCCCATTGCGGCCAGGCGGCGGCGATGCGGCCGTGCTCCACGCCCTCGCTGCGAAAGACGCGGCAGCTCGGCGGAGGGCCGATGAAACGGGCGGTGTCCTTGTTCCGCAGCCGGCGGATGGTTTCCGGGTCAGTGTGGTCCTGGTGGTTGTGGGTGCAGATAAAGAGGTCGACGTCCAGTTCTTCCGGGGAGATCAAGACCGGCACTTTGCGGCTGAGATCCACGTCGTTGCTCAGCGTGGCGCAGCTGTCCGTGAGATAGAGATCGATCCCGGCAACCACGCCTTCGGGCGTTTTAAAGATATAGCCACTTTGCCCAAGCCACCAGAGGACGATGGTTTTGGGTTCCACGCGGCGTTCCCGGATCTCGCGCATCAGAGACATCAGCACCAGGATAAGCTCTTGTAGAGTGCCTGGTACTTACTGCGACGCCGCTTTCGGCCATCCCA
The DNA here is from genome assembly GCA_033763935.1 of Bryobacteraceae bacterium. Lineage (GTDB taxonomy): Bacteria > Acidobacteriota > Terriglobia > Bryobacterales > Bryobacteraceae > DALYJJ01. The sequence continues at coordinate 790 of JANRJO010000076.1, read as the reverse complement.
TTCACGGCCCGTTTCATGACCTGGAGCACGGCTTCCCCGTGCGGTCCGACCACGAGCTCTTCGAACGCCTCGCGCTGGAAATCAACCAGGCCGGCCTTTCGTGGCTCACGGTGCTGCGCAAGCGCGAGGCGTTCCGGCGGGCGTACGCCGGCTTCGACCCTGCCAAGGTGGCCCGCTTCACGGCGAAGGACGTTGAGCGGCTGATGAAGGACGCCGGCATCGTGCGCAACCGCCTGAAGATCGAGGCTCTGATCCACAATGCACAGGTGATACTCTCGCTGCGCAAGACACACGGGGGTTTCGCAGGGTGGCTGGACGCCCATCATCCGCGACCGTTGCCGGAGTGGGTGAAGCTGTTTAAGAAGACGTTCCGGTTTACGGGCGGTGAGATTGTGAACGAGTTTCTGATGGGCGTGGGGTACTTGCCGGGTGCGCATCGGGAGGATTGTCCGGTGTATGAGCGGATACTTCGCCTACGCAAATAGGAAATGGAGACGGCTGCAGAGGCGGCCCAGTTCCTGATGGTTGTGCATGAGTTGCGGGTGACTCCATTCAGCTGCCGTGCCATTGCGACAGTCTTCTGCCAGCAGACGACCTATGCCTTCGAAGGGCTTGTCCATTGCCCTCTTCAAGTCCTCAGGCTCCCTAACAGCCCGTGGTAGAAATGCCGCTGTTGGAGCTTGCGTGTAGAACAAAGCCCCTTAGAATTGTTGTATGGCAATGGGGCGGCGGAGGGCCAAGACACCGGCATTGTGGGTGAGCCGGGACGGGATGCCGAGGTCGGCGGGAC
>JANRJO010000075.1:0-2492 GCA_033763935.1 Bryobacteraceae bacterium | reverse complement strand
CAAGGCAACCCTCCGGGCTCCGCTTCGCTCCGGCCTTGACCCCGCCGCCGCCTTGCCCTCTCATCCATTGAGGAAGGCGAAGCCGGAAAATCGAACCCAAACCCCTTACTGTCACCCCTCTCCCACCACTTTTCACTTGACTCAATCATAGGTACCCGTACTGTCGCATCGTCGTCCCGCTCGTCACTGTGTACAAACGCCCCTTCGAACACGTATCGTAGAGATAACTAACTGCATGGCCCGAACCACCTCGCCGCCGCCTCCCTCGGCTCCGGCGCCGCCGTGCCCCGGCACGCCGGGCATGAGCGGCTATCAACCTATCAACCTCTTTTCCGGCGCTTCGGCTGGCGCCAGCGTGCCATCCATCTACCCGCCGCCCCCGAGCGCCGGAAGGGTCCCAAGGCAGGTGGCGGGGGCGTATCTCAGGCCGCTTCGAGATCGACCCGCACGCGGCAGCCCAGCGCCGTAGAGATGTTCACCAGCGCATCCAGTGAGAAACGCGAAACCCGGCCACGGAGCAGATCGTTGATCCGTGGCTGGGTCACCCCGCAGTGTTGCGCCGCCTCGACCTGCGTCCACCCCTGCTTCTTCACCAAGGCCGCAATCTGCCGCATCAGTTCGGCCCGCGCGCGCAGGTTAGCCGCCTCCCCGGGCGTGTCCGTAATCGCATCCCAGACGCTATCGAAGCTCTCGGATTTCTTCATTTCCCACCTCTCGTCAGTTCCGCGAAACGTCTCTTCGCCGTGTCGATGTCGCGCTTCGAAGTCGCTTGCGTCTTCTTCTGAAAAGCGTGCAACACGTAGACGGCCTCAGCGCGCCGGGCCACGTAGATCACGCGGTAAGCGCCGCTCTCGTCCGTCAATCGAATCTCCTCAACGCCCTTGCCGACCGCGGGCATTGGCTTGAAGTCGTCAGGCTCTTCTCCACGCTGCACCTTCTCCAGTTGGTAGCCCGCATCGTGCCGCGCCTCCTGGGAGAAGTCTCGCAGGCACTGGAGCGAGTCCCCAAGGAAGCGTACTGGTTTCACTCTCCGATTATATCCGAATGGATATAGCGCGAGAGCGCAGCGTCTGCCAAACGGCCGTGACCGCCGCCTCGGGGGGCGTGACGGCTAATTAGTTACAATCAGCCGTCACATGAACAGCGGTACCGGGCTGGTCGAGACCTGGATTCCGGACGGCGGCTTCGAGATCCAACGCAGGAAGGTGAAGGCGGCGGATGGCGGCTCCGTGATCACGGACTGCCTCGTGCCCAAGTGGTCGGGCGACGATCTGACGGTGGACCACCCGCTCCACCGCCAGCCGTGCCTACACCGGGTGCTGGCCACCTGCCGCCACGATCAGATCGCCGCCATGGCGAACAACTACGGCCTGCTCACCGTCACGGTGCCCAGGAAACCGGAGCCGGGCAAGCCGGTCCACGCCGACACGCTGCCTCCGGAGCCGGTCGAGGTGTGGCACCGCCAGATCCGCGCGGTCCAGGCCGCTATGGAGATGTTCGATGCCGGCAAGGACCGCGAACTCGTCGCCCAACGCATCACCGAGCGGTTGGCCCGCACCGCGTTCCACCTCACCGCCAGGCCGGACGGCGGCGGCAAGATCGTCCTCCGCTACCGCCCCGTGTTCCTGATCGACGCCATCTGGCAGCAGTTCGCCCGAGGTCGCCGGAATCATCTCGTGTGCAAGTGCCCGGCCCCAAACTGCGGGCGCTGGTTCTTCCGCAGCCAGACCCGCAGCGACCGCCAATACTGCTCATCCACGTGCCGCATGCGGGCGTGGCGGCGCGGATGAAAACGGGTCATGGCGGCCAGCGCGGCACCGCCGCCCCGCTCGGCGGCGCTGTCTCGCGGGAGCGCTGATTCTACTGTGGTTCCCTCCGCCAGCGACTCAGCCGTCAGTCATTTACGTTTTGCCGGAACCGGCGCAGGATCGACTAGTACCGTCGGCTCCGCCGTCTCCCGTCGAACTTCTACTAAGAGCGGCGGCTCGAAACTGGTAGTTAGCTCCTCTGGCGGCGTTCCGACGTTCGCCTCCTCCGGCATTGCCGGCCTCAGCCGTTTGTCCGTGTGGTGGATTCGCCTGGGCATCCGGCCCGAACGCATCGATCCCGGCTGTCCCGAACAGAATGGCCGTCATGAGCGATTCCACCAGACCTTGAAGAAGGAGACCGCATCTCCGCCGCGGGTCACCGTCAGCCGCCAGCAACGCGCCTTCGCCGATTTTCAGAAGGAGTACAACGAACTCCGCCCGCACGAAGCCCTGGGCCAGCAGACACCCGCCCCGATCTACCGCCCCAGCTCTCGTTTGTATCTGCCCTACCTGCCCGACCTTGCCTATCCCTTTGCCTGCACCGTGCGCACTGTCTCGCCAGCCGGTCACATTGGGTGGCGCGGCCATCAGATCCATGTGAGCGTCCTGCTGGAAGGACAAGACGTCGCTCTTCGCGATCTTGAGGAAGGCCTCCTCGAAGTCCATTTTGGGCCTCTCCTGCTC
>JANRJO010000006.1:0-94323 GCA_033763935.1 Bryobacteraceae bacterium | reverse complement strand
CCAGGGAGGCGTCGAACATCCCCATGTCGGCTGTGTCCTGAGCAAGCTGAAAGGTCCGAAGGGCGACGTTCCGGCGCACGTGCTGCTGCCCCGCCCCATCGGCAATACCGGCGGCAATATGCCGCACGGCCAGAACGCCGGCTTCCTCGGCAAGACGTACGATCCCTTCGTCCTGAACGCCGATCCGTCCGACCCGAACTTCCGCGTTCCTGACATGCTGCCGCCCGACTACCTCAGCGCCTTGCGCGTCGACCGCCGCCGCAACTGGCGCGAGATGATCGACCGCACGGTGAGCAAGTTCGAGACCAGCCAGGACGCCCGCCTGCTCGATTCCACCTTCCACCAAGCCTACACGCTCATGTCCTCCGCCAAGGCCCGCGCGGCGTTTGAGCTGCATCGCGAACCTGAAGCCGTGCGCCAGAAGTACGGCATGAATCGCTTCGGTCAGAGCTGCCTGCTTGCCCGCCGCATGATCGAGGCCGGCGTGCGATTCGTGACGGTCAACATGTTCGAGACGGTGTTCGACGAGATCACCTGGGACATCCACGGCTCGAAGCCGTTCAGCCCCATCTCCTGTTATCGGGACCTGGTGGGCCCGATGTTCGACCACGCCTACAGTTCGCTTCTTGAGGATCTCCACGACCGCGGCCTTCTGAAGAACACGATGGTGGTCGCGCTCGGCGAATTCGGCCGCACGCCCAAGGTCAATCCTGCCGGCGGCCGCGATCACTGGCCGCAGTGCTGGACGATCCTAATGGCCGGCGGCGGCGTGAAGGGCGGGCAGGCTGTGGGTTCGTCCGACGAGATCGGCGGCGCACCGAAAGACCGCCCGACGACCCCCGCCGAGGTCGCGGCCACCATCTATCACTCCCTGGGCATCGACCTCGAAACCGAATTGCCTGGTGCGCAGGGCCGGCCGATCCCGCTGGTCGATCGCGGCGTCGCGCCGATTCGGGAGCTCTTTGCATGAGGCTCGCGCTCGCTCTTCTGGCCGCTGCCGCCGGCGCCTTGGCCCAAACGAAGCTCGAGATCCTGCCGCCGTCCATTGAACTCAACGGACCCGAGGCGCGGCAGCAATTGCTCGCCGAGGCCACCATCGACGGGTTCCAGGACGACTGGACGAAACGGGCGCAATGGACCTCCTCGAATTCGTCCATCGTCGCGGTGAACGAGAGCGGCCTCCTGACGCCCGCCGGCGACGGCGAAGCCGTGGTGACCGCGACGGCGGGAGGGCAGACCGCCACCGTCAAGGTACGGATCAAGAATGCAAAGGCGCCCTTCGAGTGGTCTTTCCGAAACCACGTGATTCCTGTCCTGACGAAGGCAGGCTGCAATCAAGGCGCGTGCCACGGCGCTCTGGCCGGCAAGAACGGATTCAAACTGACGCTTCGCGGTTACGACCCCGAAGTGGATTACGACGTGTTGACGCGCCAGTCCGCCGGCCGCCGCGTCACTCTCGCCGAACCCGCCCAGAGCCTGGTGCTGCGCAAGCCGGTGTTCGCCGTCCCGCACGGCGGCGGCAAGCGCTTCGGCGTCGATTCCCTCGAATACCGAGTGATCGCCGAGTGGATCGCGGCCGGTGCGCCGCCTCCGTCGCCGAAGGATGCCGAGGTGGCCGGCCTGGAGGTGTTTCCGAAGGACGCGCGCCTCAAGGCAGGCGCCGAACAGCAATTGATCGTCCGCGCCCGCTACTCCGACGGCCACGTCGAGGACGTCACCCGCTGGGTCAAGTACACCTCGAACAACGAGGGCACGGCCTCTGTCGACGACAACGGGCTCGTGAAGATGAACGGCAGCGGCGAGGCGGCGGTGACCATCTGGTATTCGAGCCGCGTGCTCTATTCGCGCCTCTCCGTTCCCTATCCGCACCAGGTGCCGGCCGAGGTCTACGCGCAGTTTCCGAAACGAAACTACATCGACGAACTCGTCGCGCGGAAATGGCGGCAACTGAACTTGAAGCCCTCGCGCCCCGCCACGGACTCCGAGTTCATCCGCCGCGCGTTCCTCGACGCCGCCGGCACGCTACCCAGCGCCGAAGACGTCGAGCAGTTCCTCGCCGATTCTTCCGCCGACAAGCGCGCGAAGCTGATCGATCGCCTCCTCGAGCGCGACGAGTACGTCGATTACTGGTCGTACAAGTGGAGCGAACTGCTTCTCATCTCCAGCCGCAAACTGCGCCCCAACGCCATGTGGGCGTTCTATAACTGGGTGCGCGACGGCGTGAAACAGAACAAGCCCTGGGATCAGTTCGCCCGCGAGATCTTTACCGGCTCGGGCTCCACGCTCGAGAATGGCGCGTTGAACTACTTCGTCCTGCATAAGGACCCGATCGACCTCACGGAGAACGTCACGCAGGCGTTCCTCGGCGAACGCCTCACCTGCGCCCGCTGCCACAATCATCCGCTGGAGAAGTGGACCCAGAAGCAGTACTACCAGATGGCCAACCTCTTCACGCGCGTCGGCTTGAAGAACGGCAACGAGCCGGGCGACGTCGTCGTTTACGCCAAGGCGCAGGGCGATATCAATCACCCGCGCCTCCTGCGTCCGCTCGATCCCGCGCCCCTCGACGGCAAGCCGATGCCGGTGGATTCTCTCGACGACCGCCGGACGCACTTCGCTGAATGGCTGACCAGCCCGGGGAACCGTGGTTTCGCGCGCAACCTGGTCAACCGCGTTTGGGGCAACTTCTTCGGCCGCGGCCTCGCGCATCCCATTGACGACGTGCGCGAGTCGAATGCCGCCTCGAACGAAGAGCTGTTCGACACGCTGGTGAAGGATTTCACCGGCAGCGGCTTCGACGTCAAGCGGCTGATCCGGCTGATCATGAACTCCTCGGTGTACCAGTTGTCCTCCGAGGCGAACGAGACCAACCAGAAGGACGACGTCTTCTACTCCAAGTACAACGTCAAGCGGCTGCCCGCGGAGGTGCTGCTGGACGCTATGTCGCAGGTCACCGGTTCGCCCACCGCCTTTCCGAATTACCCGGCCGGCACACGCGCGTTGCAGTTGCCCGATAGCCTCGTCGGCTCGCAGTTCCTCTCGATCTTCGGCCGGCCACAGCGCATTATCTGCGATATGAGCGAGCGGTCAAGCGACCCCGGGATCGCCCAGGCGCTGCACGTCATCAACGGCGACACACTGAATCGCAAGCTCAGCGCGAACGACGGCTCCGTGGCGCTGTTCCTCAAACTCGGTTTCTCGGACGCGCGAATCGTGGAACATTTCTACGTCACCGCGTTCAGCCGTTATCCGAGCGAGGCTGAGAAGCAATCTATGCTCGATCTGCTGGCGAAGGCGAGGCTCGCGACGGGAACGCCGGAAGCGAAGCTCGAAGCGCGACGGCAGGCTCTTGAAGATGCCGTGTGGGCCCTCCTCACCAGCAAGGAATTTCTCTTTAATCACTGATGCGCTCCGTATTCAGCCTTCTCCTCGCCGTGCCGCTCGCTGCCGCCGACTACGCGCAGGTGTCGGAGATCTTCGCGAAGCGCTGTGCCGGCTGCCATTCGCCCGCCGCAAAGATGGGAGGCTTCGAACTCCACGAGCACGCGGCCATCATGAAGGGCGGCGCGAAGGGCGAGGCCGTGAAGCCCGGCAAGGCCGCCGAGAGCCGCCTGTTCCAGATGCTCGTTGGCAAGGTACAACCGCCCATGCCGTTCGGCCAGAAACCGCTGCCGCCTGCCGAAATCGAAGCGATCCGGGAGTGGATCGATGGTGGAGCCTTGCCCGGGGCGCCGGTCGCCTCGGCAGCGGCTCCGGCGATTCGTCCGAAAGGCGCGGTGAAGCCGCAGGTCTTCAGCCTCGCCTGGCGGTCTGACGGCAAGCTGCTCGCCCTCGGCGGGTACCGCACCGTCCGGCTGCTGGATGCACAGGGCAACGGCGCCGGCGAGTTGAACGGTCACATTGATGCCGTGCGCGCGGTGGCGTTCTCCAAGGACGGAACGAAAGTCGCCGCGGCCGGCGGAGTGCCCGGCGTCAAAGGCGAAGTGAAGCTGTGGGACGCCGAAGCGCGCACCGTCACGGTCACCATTACCGGCCACTCCGACGCTATCTTCGCGGCCGCCTTCTCACCCGATGGCAAGACGCTCGCCACCGCCAGTTACGACAAGCTCATTAAGCTGTGGGACGCGTCTACCGGCGCCGAGGTTCGCACCCTCAAGGACCATATCGATGCGGTCTACGCTCTCGCCTTTACGCCCGACGGCCAGCGGCTGATCTCCGGCGCCGCCGATCGCACCGTAAAGATCTGGAACCCGGCCACCGGGGAGCGCCTCTACACGCTCGGCGATCCGCTCGACGGCATCAACACCGTGGCCCTGCATCCCGGCGGCAAGATGGTGGCCGCGGGCGGCGCGGACAAGAGCATCCGCATCTGGTCGCTCGACGAGAAGAGCGGCGCGCTGCGGCAAAGCCTGATGGCGCATGAGGACGCGATCCTCAAGCTGGCGTGGTCCCCCGACGGCCAGTGGATCTATTCGTCCTCTGCCGATCGCACGGTGAAGGCATTTCGCGCGAGCGATCTGAGTGAGGTCAAGCTGATCCGCCAGCCCGACTGGACGTACGGTCTCGAGTTTTCGCCCGACGGTGCCCGCGTGGCAGTCGGGCGCTTCGATGGTTCCGTGGAGTTCTACCCGGCGAGGTAAGTCATGAAGCGTCTCCTGTGTCTTCTCGTGGTGTCTTGCACGGTCGTGGCCGCCGCCGACGATCATCCCACCGGCCCGCGCATCACGCCTCCGACCGTGGCGAGCGTCCAGCCCGCGGGCGTTGCGCGTGGAACTACCGTGGAGATGACTGTCGAAGGGTTCAACCTGGCGAAGGCAAGCGCGGTCTACTTCAGCGAACCCGGGCTCACCGGACGCATCATCCGCGTGAAGGAACTGCCCGATCTGCCCGACATCCGCCTGGGCGCGAACGGAACTCCCTCCACGGTTGACGTCGGACCGCTTCCCCCGCGCAATCAGGTCACGATCGAAGTGGATATTCCCGCCGATGCCCACATCGGACCCGTCGGCCTGCGCTTGCTTACGCCGCTGGGAACCTCCCCAGAGGGCCGGTTCCTGATAGAGCCCTACTACGGCGAGAGCCCGGACCGCGAGCCGAACGACACCACCGAAGGCGCCTTCGAATGCTACCTGCCGACCATCCTCACCGGAACCATCCAGCGCGCTGGCGACCTGGATCATTTCAGGATCGAGGTGAAGGCGGGCGAAGAGCTGGTCTTTGAGAACGGCGCCGCGCTCATCGGCTCGCAACTCACGCCGGTGATTAGCATCGTCGCGCCGGACCAGAGCGTGGTGCGCGAGTGGGGAATGCAGCCGGGGCAGGGCCCGGCCTGGTTCGTGCACAAGTTCGACAAGGCCGGTACGTACTTCGTCCGCGTCGCTGACTATCAGAAGACGGGCCGCGGCGGGAACTTCTACCGGGTGAAGGTCGGCCGCTTTCCGGTGGTGCAGGCGGCGTACCCGCTTGGTCTCCGCGAAGGCCATTCCCGCGAGGTAACGCTGCGTGGGTACAACCTGGCTGAGACCCGGCTACCGGGGAAGGGCGCGCGTTCCGACCGCGACCCATCCGCTGTTTTCCTTCGGCCTTCGCGTTCGTTTAACGAACTCAAGCTCGCGCTTGGCGCGGAACCGGAAGTCGACGCTTCAGGGGCTAACGTGACTCTCTCGACGGCGCAGCGCATCGCCGCGCCGGTGACGGTGAACGGACGCATTGACGCCAAGGGCCACTACTATCGCTTCGCCGCGAAGAAAGGCCAGCGCCTGGTGATGGAGGTAAACGCGAAGCGGCTGGGTTCCGAGTTGGACTCGCTCGTCGAGGTGCTGGACGCAGCCGGCAAGCCCGTCGAGCGAGCGGTGGCACGCGCCGTCTGGGACACGTTCACGGTGCTCAACGAACGGGATTCCACGAACCGCGGCATCCGCATTCAGGCCTGGAACGCGCTCGCCGTCGGCGATTACGTCATGATCGGCGGCGAGATCCTGCGCTTGCAGGAGATTCCCAAGACACCCGACGACGACGCCATCTTCGAAGCGTTCGGGGGGCAGCGGCTGACCTACTTCGATACCAGCGCCGAGCAGCATGCTGTGGACAAGCCGGTTTATAAAGTGCAGATCCACCCCGCCGGCTCACAGTTCGCCAATAATGGGCTGCCGCAGGTGCGTCTGTACTATCGCAATGACGACGGCGGTCCCGGCTTCGGCAAGGATTCGCTGCTGCGATTCACCGCGCCTGCCGACGGCGACTACATCCTCCGGCTGCGCGATGTGCGCGGCGCGGGCGGCGACGCATACCCGTACCGCCTGACGCTGCGTGAGCCCACGCCCGATTTTCGCCTGAGTGTGAACCCGCGCAATCCGAACGTCCCAGCGGGCGGGGTCGTTCCGGTGACCGTCACCGCGTTTCGCCTCGACGATTTCGACGGCCCCATCCGCGTGAAACTAGCGAACCTGCCCGCCGGGCTGTCGGCGACCGATGGTGTGATCGCCCCCGGACAGGTATCCACAACCATCCTCTTGTCCGCCGCCGAGACTGCCTCGCTGGCATCCGCGGCGCCGCTCAAGGTGGAAGGGCGCGCGGAGATCGCGGGCAGGGAGGTGGCGCGCTGGGCCAACCCCGAAGACCATTTGAAGCTCATTGCCACGATGCCGAAGGCCGACGTGATCATGATGGCCGAAACCAAAGAAGTCGTGCTCGAGGCCGGCGGGACCGCAGAAATCGCCGTTCGGATTGAACGCCGGAACGGGTTTGGCGGCCGCGTCCCGGTGGAAGTCCGCAACCTGCCGCCCACGGTGCGTGTCCTGGATGTCGGCCTGAACGGCGTGTTGCTGAACGAGGACGAAACGCGGCGGACCTTCACGCTCGCCGCACTCGAAACAGCCGAGCCGATCGAGCAGACCATCTACGTCAGCGGGCAGATCGAAACCCGCAGCCCGCAACAGAATTCGTTTGCGGCGAGCGACGGGATTCGAGTCGTGGTGAAGCCGAAGCGGCAGCTCTCAAAGAGCGAATAGCGTTTCCGCGAACGGCCATTCCTCGTCCACCCACTGGTTCACCAAGCGGAACCCGGCCGATTCGCCGAGCGCGACGGACTCTTCAGCGGTGAACTTATGCGAGCTCTCCGTCCAGATCGTCTCGCCCGCGGCCATGCGGAACCGGATGCCTGCCCCGGGTATCGAAACGACCTGTTCCGTTTCCGATCGCAGGAACATCTCCATCGCGCGCTCACTTTCGTTCCAGCGGGCGACGTGTCTCCATTGTAGGAGGTCGAAGTCCGCGCCCAACTCGCGATTCATGCGCAGCAACACGTTCTTGTTGAAGGATGCCGTCACCCCGAGCGGATCGTCGTAGGCCGGCAACAGACGCTCCGGATCGTTCACGAGGTCGGTGCCCAGCAGGAACGTATCGCCAGGAGCCAGCCGACTACTGACGTCGCACAGGAAGCGCGCCGCCTCCTCTCGCCCGAAGTTTCCGATCGTCGATCCGAGAAAGAGAACCAACGATGGGTGCGGCGCCTGCGTGCGGGCCGACTCGAGACCCTCCAGGTAGGTGGCGCGTATGGGATGCACCGGCACTGGCAGATCGACTGGCGCCGGCCCCACGTCGATCGGATAGTAGGGAACCTGCTGCTGCTCGAGGATCAGGCGCGTCTTCGCGGCGGACCCCGCCCCCAGTTCGATCACGGACCGGACGCGCGGAACTGCCGGCGCGAGATCCGCTACCACGCGTAGATCCGCCCGCGTCAGCCCATACTCCGGCAGCCGCGTGATGGCCTCGAACAACAGCGCGCCGAGCTCATCGTAGAAGTACTTCGGCGGCAGACGGCGCTGTCCCTGCCGGCATAGGCCGGCGCGCACATCGGCCGCAAATTCCTCGCGGGTCATACTCACGAGACGCACCGAAAACCCGAGTAGATGTAAGGATAGTCGGGCCGAAACCAGTTGCGAAAGGACCGCCGTGTCAGCGCGCCGGCCGTAGCGGGCGATCCGCCCTTCAGCACATAGTGAGCGCCGTCAAAAAAGTCCGCCGAGTAGCCGCGGTAGAACGGAAACGGCGAGAAGCCGTCGAAGGGCGCGAACACCGTCGAGGTCCACTCCCAGCCATTGCCCACCAACTGGTGCCCATAGCCGGCGGGCTCCGGGTCCCAGCGCCGGAAGTCCGTGTTCGGGCATTCGTCGTCGGGCAGCAGTTCCGCCGCGCGGTGCCACTCCGCTTCCGTTGGCAGCCGCATACCCATCCACTCGGCGTAAGCGGTCGCTTGTGAATGCGTAACGTACGCTGGCCAGTCAAGTGGCAGCGGGATTTCTTCGAACAGCGTACGAAGCAGCCACGCGCCCTCGCGTTCGCGCCAGAAGTGGGGCGGGGCGGCGCCCGTTGCCTCCATAAACTTCAGCCACTCGCCGTTAGTCACCTTGTGCGGCTGCACCCGGAACTCGGGCACGAAGACGCGTTGCGGAGCGAACTCATTGTCCCAGCCGAACGCCTGCGGATCACTCTGGCCCAGCACCGCTTCGCCGCTATCGATGGGAATCGGCGAACCACCGGGGCGGCAAGCGCCCGTGGCCGCTGACTCGCGCGGCGGCCGCAGGCTCTCGAGCGGCAGCCGGTGTAGCAAGTATTGCAGCGTCTCCACGTGCATCAACCGGTGCTCTACAGCGACGTGACGCAGTTGCGACGGCACATCATCCCACAGCCGGTCGATCCGCTCGCGCACCTCAGCCACATATTCTTCCGCGCGCGCCAACTCTGGCCAATCGGAAGGCTGGTCCGAGGGCGCCTGACCGGGTGGCGGATCGATCCCAAACGCGAAGAGGCGATCGAACTCTTCGTGAAAGGGCGGAATCTTGAACTGCCCTCGCCCAATCAGGTTCCAATCGAAAGCCTCGAGGTGTCCGACGTAGAAAACCAGCCGGTGCCGTTCCGCGATCGGTCGTCGGTAGAGAGCTTCCGGTTGAACAAACTCGAAGAGCGTCTGGGCTCGCAGGCGTGCGGCGCGCAGCCTGGCGAGACAGGGACCGGCCATCCTGGAACCTCCTTTCGGCTAGACCAGCTTAGCGTCGAGTGAGACCCTGGCTGTCAGCACCTTCGAGACGGGACAATTCTCCTTGGCCTGTTGCGCGGCTTCCTCAAACTTCGCGGGGTCCGCCCCCGGCACCTTCGCGGTCAGAATCAGGTGACTCGCTGTGATCGCCAGGTTCTCCATCGTCACTTCCGCTTTCACGTCGAGGCTCTCCGCGGTCATGCCTGCGTCGCCCAGCATCTTCGACAGCGCCATGGCGAAGCAACCCGCGTGCGCCGCGGCGATCAACTCTTCCGGGTTCGTGCCCTGACCTTGCTCGAAGCGAGTGTGGAACGAGTAGTTGGTGCCGTTCAGGACGCCGCTTGCCGTCGTCAGCGCCCCCTTGCCATCTCGCAGGCCGCCTTCCCAGTGTGCAGTCGCGGTACGTTTCATGGGTCCTTGGATGTTCTATCGGATATCAAAGTCGCATATGATATGCGGCGGAGGCGCACAGATGAAGCCAGTGCGTGTCTTTGCGGTTACACCCGCCCTTCCCGCGGCCCTCGAGCCGCTCCACTCAATTGCGTTAAACCTCCGCTGGTCCTGGACGCACGAAGCCATCGAACTGTTTCGGCGGTTGGATCGCGACCTGTGGGAGGAGACGTACCACAACCCGGTGAAGCTGTTAGGCTGCATAAGCCAGCAGCGGCTGCAGGAAGCGGCGCGCGACGCCGCGTTCCTCGCGCACATGAACCGGGTAAGCGAGGAGCTATCGTCGCTTGAGAAAGGCGGGCCGTGCTGGTTTGAACGCACCTACGGCCGCGGCGGTCCGAACATCGCCTACTTTTCCGCCGAGTTCGGACTCACGGAGTGCCTGTCGATCTTTGCCGGCGGCTTAGGCATGTTGGCCGGCGACCATCTGAAGTCCGCGAGCGACCTCGGCGTGCCGCTCGCCGGCGTCGGGCTTCTGTACCAGCAGGGTTACTTCCGCCAGTACCTGAATCAGTCGGGCTGGCAGGAGGAGCGGTACGAGAGCAACGACTTCTATAACTTCCCGGTGTCTCTGTGCCGGCGCGCGGACGGAAACGCGCTAATCATTTCTGTCCCGCTCGCTGGGCGCGAGATCTTCGCGCAGGTCTGGAAGGCCCAAGTGGGCCGCGTTCCGCTGTATCTGCTGGATACCAACATCGCTGCCAACCCTCGCCCCGAGGATCGCGACATCACGGATCAGTTATATGGCGGCGACCTCGAGATGCGGGTCCGCCAGGAAATCGTGCTCGGCATCGGCGGGTATCGCGCGCTCGACGCCGTTGGACGCGCGGCGCAGGTCTTTCACATGAATGAAGGGCACTCGGCGTTCCTGGCGCTCGAACATGTGCGAACACTCATGGTGCGTCACGGGCTCACCTTCTGGCAGGCCCGCAGCCTCGCCACCTCCGGCCTCATCTTCACTACCCACACGCCCGTCGAAGCAGGCCACGACTACTTCCCATCCGACCTGCTCCACCGCTACTTCGCCGGTTACGCAGGGGAACTCGGCATCTCCTGGGACGACTTCGTCGGCCTTGGCCGGCGCAGCCCGGCCGATCACGGCGAGCCCTTCTGCATGACCGTGCTCGCCTTGCGCATGGCGGCCTCGGGAAACGGCGTCAGCCGTTTGCATGGCGAAGTCAGTCGGAAGATGTGGGCCCCGCTCTGGCCTGCCGTGCCGCAACAGGAAGTACCCATCGGCCACGTCACGAACGGCGTGCACTTCCAGTCCTGGCTCTCGCGCGAGATGAACGAGCTGTATGATCGTTATCTCGGCCCCAAGTGGCGCGAGGAGCCTGCCGACCGCGGCGTCTGGAAGGCCGCCGAACAGATTCCCGGCGAGGAACTCTGGCGCACGCACGAACGCCGCCGCCAGCGCCTGATCGCCTTCGCCCGCCGGCGCCTGCAATTCCAGTTAAAGCGCCGCGGCGCGCCGCCGGCCGACATCGCCCTCGCCGAGGAGGCCCTCGACTCCGATGCGCTCACCATCGGCTTCGCACGCCGCTTCGCCACCTACAAGCGCGCCACGCTGCTCCTCAAGGACGTCGACCGCCTCGCGCGCATCCTCAACGACGAAAAACGTCCGGTGCAGGTTTTGTTTGCCGGCAAGGCGCACCCGCGTGACGCCGCCGGCAAGGAGTTCATCCGGCAGATCGTCGCGCTCGCCAACCGCCCGCAGTTCCGTAAGCGGCTCGTGTTTTTGGAAGACTACGACATCGCCGTGACGCGCTACCTGGTCCAGGGCTGCGACGTGTGGCTCAACAATCCCTTGAGGCCACTCGAGGCCAGCGGCACCAGCGGCATGAAAGCTGCCGCCAACGGATGCCTGAACCTCAGCACGCTGGACGGTTGGTGGGACGAAGCCTGGCGCGACAACGCGGGCAGCGGGGTCAATATCGGATGGGCCATCGGCCACGGAGAGCGCTTCGACGACCCCGAGTACCAGGATCGCGTGGAGGCGGAGGCCCTCTACGATCTGCTCGAGCGCGAGGTCGTCCCCGCCTTCTACGAGCGCGACTCGAATCGAATCCCGCGCCGCTGGATCGCGCAGATGAAGAGCTGCATTTCGAACCTCTGCTACTTTTTCAACACGCACCGCATGGTGGAGGAGTACTGCGAACGCTTCTACCTGCCCGCCTACGCCCGTCAGTGCGAGTTGTCGGCACATGGCGCGGATCGGGCCCGCGCGCTTGGTGAATGGATGCATCGCGTCCGCGTCGCGTGGCCTGAGGTGGCGGTGTTGAGCGTGGACGGCGGGCTCCCGCCCTCGGTGGCCGTGAACACCAAGCTGGGCCTCAAGGCACGCATCCGGCTCGGTGCCTTGTCGCCCGGTGACGTCGCCGTCGAAGCCTACGTCGGCCCGTTGCGCCCCGACGGTTCGTTCGACCAGCCCGCAGCGCTCCCCATGGACGCGGTCGCGCAATGTTCGGAGGGCGTGTACCTCTACGAGGCGCGTTCCATCGAGTGCAAGGGCAGCGGGCTGCACGGCCTCACCGTCCGCGTGCTGCCGTATCACGCGGATCTGGTGCAGCCATTTCTGCCGGGCCTGATTACTTGGGCGCCGGCGTAGACCCGCGAACCTTGCTCAAAATGCGGTCCTGGATCCAGTGGCCGTCCCACCACTCCACCGGATTCACCTGCACCCCGTCCACCTGCATGCTGAAGTGCAGATGATCGCCGCCGGCGAGACCCGTCGCTCCGCTCTTGCCCACCGTCTGCCCCTTCTTCACCGCATCGCCCGGCTTGACGTCAATCTTGCTGAGGTGAGCGTAAATGGACTGCAGGCCATAGCCGTGGTCGACGACCACGCAGTTCCCATAGATGCCAAGATTTTCCGCGAGCACCACTCTGCCGTCGTTCGACGCCGCCACAGGCACGTTCGCCGTAACGGAAAGATCGAAGCCCAGGTGCGTCTGCTCGTCGATCTTCTTGCCTTGATACAGGTAGGAGCGCGTATCGGCAAACTGCGATTCCACCTTCGAGTTCGACAATTGCACGAACGGCCCGCTCCAGAGGAATCGCGGCTCCGTCTTCAGGCGGAGGTCGGCGAGCGTCTGGTTGTTCTGCCGCCGCATCTCGCCGTTGATCTTGAGAAACCGCTGCACACGATCGCCCGAGCCGCCGGCGTCGATTTCGTTGATCACCTTGTCGATGAACGTATCGGGCAGTTCCAGGTCGCGTTTGCGGAAGCTCTTGGGGAAGACCTTGTGCCAGAAGCGGCCCTGCACTTCGGTCCCTGCGGGGTTGCGCGCGTACACGACGGGCACGGTGCCCGGCGGCACATCCCAAGGATAGGCGAACAAGGAGAATCGCTCATTTTCGTTCCCGGCCAGGGGGAAACTACGGAACGTATACTTGCCGACGCGTACGCCGGCTTCCGTCCAGTACCCGGATACGGTGAACGTCACGAGCTCGCTGCCGCCCTGGTTGATGTAGTGCTGGGCGCCGTCCACGCTCAACGTCGGCGGCCGCGTGATCACGTCGACATCCCACGCCGCGTCCGTCGTCTTCGCCAGCAGGTCGTTCGATTGCGCGCTCACGACGAGGCGCGCCTTGCCTTCCTTCAAAGCCGGGGCCTGCTTCTTGCCGGCCGTGAACTTCACGTCGCGCGGCGGGTCGTTGCGCCGCCAGAAGAACAGGCGGCTTGCGTCCGGGTTCTCCTGCTCGAACACCTTGTGCCGCGCGCCGTCCTGCTCCACGAAGGCCGCGACCGCGCGCACGCCGCGCGAATTAACGAGTTGCACGTTGACCGGCGTCTCCGTGCCGATGGCCTTCACCGCCGGCTGGAGTTTGATTTCGGTGCCGCCGGACAACAAAGCGAGAACTCCCACCAGGCCGGCCAGGAGGACGACGAACAGAATCCCAAGAATGCGCATGAACTTCCAGAGTAACGAAAAGGCGCCCGGGCGGTCGTCGTCCCAGTCCCGCCATTCGTATTCGCGCATCGGATGAACCCCAGTAATGGACGCCGTCTGCGGAAAGCCGTTTCTTGGCGTGTACAAACCGGAGCCGCTGCGGCGTCAAACGGGGCGATGACCAGAGGCGAAGCGAAAGCACTGATGTGGGCGGGCGCGGGAATCACCGCGTTGCTCGGGATGCAGCAGATGGTCCGCCGCAGCAGGCGGTATGACTTTCGAGGCCGCGTGGTGCTGATCACCGGCGCCTCCCGTGGACTGGGGCTGATCCTTGCCCGCTTATGGGCGGAGGAGGGTGCGCGGCTCGCCATCTGCGCGCGCGACGGCGAGGACCTGGATACGGCGCGGCGCGAACTGTCGACGACCGCCGAAGTGGCGTCGTTCGAATGCGACATCATGCACCGCGCGGACATCGAGCGCATGTTGCGCGAAGTCGAGGGCGAACTCGGGCCCGTGGATGTTCTGGTAAACAACGCCGGCACCATCGCCGTCGGTCCCTTCGAGACCATGACCGTCGAAGACTTCGACGACTCGCTCCGGACCCACTTCTGGGGACCGCTCCACGCCATCCAGGGCGTGTTGCCCGCCATGCGCGAGCGCGGTGAAGGCCGCATCGTCAACGTCAGTTCCATCGGAGGCCGAATCGGCGTCCCGCACATGGCCGCCTACTGCGCCGGCAAGTTTGCACTCACGGGATTCTCCCAAGCGCTTCGCGCGGAACTGTTGCCGCACGGCATCTGCGTCACCACCGTGATTCCCGGCTTGATCACGACCGGCAGCCCGCGCAACGCCCACTTCAAGGGGCAGCACGAGGCCGAGTACGCGTGGTTCGCCGCCGCCGATTCGATGCCCGGACTGGCGATGGACGCGGAGGCCGCGGGCAGGGAAGTGGTCGAGGCGGCGCGCTACGGCGAAGCGGAGGTCATCCTGGGTAAAGCGGCGGAGCTCGCGTCGCTGTTCAACGGAGTATTCCCCGGGCTCACGGCCGATTTGCTCAGCGTGGCCCAGCGGTTCCTTCCCTCGGCGGAGGGCGGCATCGGGACGGAGAAGGCGTTGGGCAGCGAGAGCGAATCGAACGTCACGCAATCTCCGCTCACCGAGCGCACCCGTCGCGCCGAAGAGAAGTTCAATCAGCGCTAGGTCTCGGCTCGGAGCCGAAGCGCAGGACGTTGCCGTCAGGGTCTTCCACAGCGATTTCGAGCGCCCAGGGAAAGTTCGTTGGCGGCATGCGGATCGGCACGCCTTTGGCAATTAACTCCTCGTGCAGCTTCTCCGCATCGTCGACGCCCACGTAGACCCACGCCGCCCCTCGGCCCTGATCCTGCAAGCACAGGTACAGACCCGCGCCGCCGCGCTGCAAGTGGGTGAAGTCGTCGCCGCCCCACTCGGCCTCCGTAAAGCCGAGCCGATCCACGTAGAAACGGCGCGCCCGGTCCATGTCCTCCACGCGCAGGATCGGCGTCGAGTGCTCGAAGCCGACGCTCATACCCGGAACCTTTCGTCGATTTCCACCTGGTAGCCGATGGCCAGCCGGTTCGTCTGATTGGCCAGCCCGACAACCGCCATCAATTCCGCGAAGGCCTCCGGTGTCAGCCCCTGCTTGCGGGCGCTCGCCGTGTGCGACGCGGTGCAGTACCCGCAGCCCGTGGTGACGCTCACGGCGATATAGATCAGCTCCTTCGTCAGCGGATCCAGGATGCCCGGCCCCATCACCTGCTTCACCTGCTCCCACGTGCGTCGCAGCAGGACGGGGTCGTGCGCGAGCGCTCTCCAGATGTTGTTGATGTAGTCTGTCTTCCGGGTGGCCTTGATGTCGTCGAAAACCGCCTTGACGTCGCCCGTCGCCTGATCCGGGTCCATGAGACCGTAAGTCGCCATGCAGGCGATTATGGCAGCAGCCGGATTAGCTCTGCCCGCGGCGCTTGGCCGGGCGCCAAGGTGAGCAGCGCGAGCGTCACCGCCAGCTTGAATCGTCGCGGTCCCGCGCTGCCCGGGTTCACGTGCAGCACATCGCCGCGCTGCTCGATCGACGGTTGATGCGAGTGGCCGCTCACCGTAACCGACGCATTTGCGGAATCCGGCGGCGTCGCATTGCCGTGGGCGATGCTCACGCGATGCCCGGCAAGATCGACGGTGGCCCGCAGCGGGAGCGCCCGCGCCCATTCGCCCTCGTCCACGTTGCCGCGCACCGCCGTTACCGGCGCAATCCGTTTAAGGGCCTCCAGCACCGAAGGGTGGCCGACGTCCCCCGCGTGAAGGATGTGCTCGACGCCAGCGAGCGCCGCGATTGCCTCCGGCCGCAGCAGTGAGTGCGTGTCCGAAATGACTCCGACGATCACGGCCGTGCCGCAAGCGGGTACGCGAGCGTCTGCTCCAGCCACTCCGCGTTATCGCGCACGGCTTGCTCCAGACGCCGCAGCAGCTCCTGCCGCCGCTCGAACAAACGGTAGCCGGCGCGAGGTCTCAGGTAGCCCGTTGCCTTCGGGTCTTCGGCCGCGAGCGCTTCCATCCCGATCTCCGCGGCGCGCGCTTCGTATCGCTCGCGGTTATCCAGCAGCGCCTTCACCAGAAACGGCAGCAGCAGCGAGTAGTCCGCCTGCAGGCTCTCGGTGGTCTGCAGGTAGAGGTCCTTGTCGACCTTTCCCCACGTGACCGCTTCGGCCGGCGGACACGAGGAAAGCGAGCCGTCGGTCACCGGCGCCGTCACGATCTGCACGTCGAAGTGATAGCCGCGCACATCCGGCAGCCCCAACACCTGCCCCAACGCGGGCTCCGGCTGCAGGTTGTAGTTCTTCGGTACGCCGCCGCCCAGGATGAACGTCCCCAAAGCGAACGGCTCCTGGTCAAACAGGCCCCAGCGATGATAGGCGCAGGCCTCGAAGACCTCCGCGTGCAGGTCCAGTTCGAATCCGTAGTCGCCGAGCAGCCCGGCGCGCTTCATGGCCCACAGCTTCATCGAATTGAGAAACACACTGCCGTCCGCCGGCGCACCCACGAACACCGGAATCGCCATCCGATGGCACGTCGCCAGAAGGCCCGGCGCCACGCCGTTCTTGCTCTCCTGCCCCGCGTAATGCGCACCCAGCCGGTAGCGCATCTCCGTGCCCGTCATCTTGTGCTGAAACTCGGAACTCTGCAATACGGCCGTAAGAAAGCGATCCTGATCGAGCAGCACGTCCTCGTCGAACGCCATGTCGGTCACACGGATCGTCTTCTCCTCGCGCAGCGCGGCGTCGTCGGAGTGGATCGATACTTCGTGCACCGGATGCCCGCCGTGCTCGTCCAGGCTGCGATGCCCGTCGTGATAACAGACCGCGTCGGTCGTGCTGAGATACGCAATCCAACCCGTCTCGAGCAGCGGTATCAGCCACGTCTGGTGCTGTCCGCTCACTGTCACCGGCCCCGCAATAGCGAGTGTCAGCGGGCATCCCATGCCGATCGCGCGGTCGAGAATGTCGTAGATCCGGCGGAAATAGGCCCCGCCGAACGCCGGCAGGCAGTGGCGGAAGAGTTCATCGAGCGAGGAGCACTCGTCCACGCGGCGCGTGCGCACGGTGCGGCGGGGCCCCGCGCAGGGGAAGCGTTGATCGGCCATGTCTCTTCCAGTTTCGCCTAGACGAGAACAGTGAAGGTGGTTTCCGTTCGCTGCACGGGACGATAGAGCGTATCCCGCTCCACCGGCTCGCGCCCCGCTTCGCGAATCAGCCGCAGCAATTCGCCGCGGCGGAGGCTCTGCGATGTCGTCGCCCCCGCGTCGTGGTAGATCTTCTCCTCCACCACAGTGCCGTCGACGTCGTCCGCACCGAAGCGCTGGGCAACCTGCGCGATGCGCGGCGTCATCATGATCCAGTACGCCTTGATGTGCGGAATGTTGTCGAGCATCAGCCGCGCCACTGCGATGTTCCGGATGTCGGCAAAGCCCGTCGTCTTGGGAATGTGCTGCAGCGGAGTGTTGTCGGGGTGGAACGCGAGCGGGATGTAGGTGACGAAGCCGCCCGTCTCGTCCTGCACGTTGCGCAACCGCACCAGGTGATCCACGCGGTCCGCATCGTTTTCAATGTGGCCGTAGAGCATCGTGCAGTTCGACTTCAGCCCGAGCCGGTGCGCTTCCCGCGCCACGTCCAGCCACTGATCCCCGTCGATCTTGTGATCGCAGATGATGCGCCGCACCCGCTCGTGGAAGATCTCCGCCCCGCCGCCGGGCAGCGAATCGACGCCGGCGTCTTTCAACTTCTCCAGCGTCTCGCGAATCGTCAGCTTGCTGCGCTTGGCCAGGAAGCCGACCTCCACCATCGTGAACGCCTTCAGGTGCACCTGCGGGAAGCGCTGCTTCAGACCGGCGAGCATCTCGCAATACCAGTCGAGCGTCAGCTCCGGATGCAGCCCGCCCACAATATGGAACTCGGTGACGGCCTCCGTCCACCCGCGCCCCGCCGTCTCCCACACCTGGTCGAGCGACATCGTGTAGCCGCGCGGGTCTTTCGCCTTCTTGCCGAAGGCGCACAACCGGCAGCTCGCGACGCAGACGTCGGTCGGATTGATGTGCCGGTTGACGTTGAAGAACGTCACGTTGCCGTGCAGCCGCTCGCGCACCAGGTTCGCCATGTAGCCCACGGCGAGCAGGTCTCCAGTCTGGTAAAGCAGCAGCCCGTCGTCGTAAGAAAGGCGCTCGCCAGCCTGCACCTTCTCGAGAATCGGCTTCAATCGTGAATCGTCAATGATCGGCGCCAGTGCCATATGCTACTTGCTCAGAATGTCAGCGGCCCAGAAAACGAAGAATAGCACGCTGACCCAGCCATTCATCGTGAAGAACGCCGCGTCTACGCGCGAAAGATCGTCGGCCCGCACCAGCCGGTGCTCCCACAGGAGCAGCGCCGCCACCATCGCAATGCCGGCCGCGCTCACCGCACCCAGGGAAAACGAAATCGCCAGCATCGCCAGGCAAGCCAGCATGCCCGCATGCAGCAGGCGCGAGATCCAGAGCGCCGCCGGGATGCCGATCCGGCTGGGAAGGCTGAACAGCCCGTGCCGCCGGTCGAACTCGTAATCCTGGCACGAGTAGATGATGTCAAAACCCGCCGTCCAGAACGTCACCGCCGCCGTGAGCCACAGGATCCGAACATCGAGTTCCCCGCGCATCGCAATCCACGCCGCCGCCGGCGCGATGCCCAAACAGAAGCCGAGAACTACGTGCGACAACGAAGTGAAGCGCTTACAGAAGGAATAGAAGAAGACGATGGCCAGCGCCACCGGCGCCAGCAGAAAACACAACGGATTCAGCATGCGCGCCGCGAGCAAAAAGCCCGCGCTGGCCGCGATGGTGAACCCCCACGCAAAGCGCCGCGACAGCAGCCCTGCCGGCAGGTGCCGCGCCGCCGTACGCGGATTCCTCGCGTCAATCGCCTGGTCCAGAATCCGATTGAACGCCATCGCTGCCGAACGCGCGCTCACCATCGCCACCACAATCCACACCAGTCGCCACGCCAGCCGCTCCGTCCCGAAGCCCTCTTCCCGCCACGCCAGCAGCGCACCCGTCAGCGCAAACGGCAGAGCAAAAACGGAGTGCTCGAACTTGATCATCTCGAGCGTGAGAAGCAGACGGCGGAAGAACGATGGGGCCTGCATGAAGCGGGTGGTTGACGTTACCATCTTAGTTCATGCCATCTCGTACATGGCTTTGTGCTGCCGCCGCCATCCTGGCTCTGTGCGCCTTCTCGTGCAACAAAGACGAGGCCTCGCTTGCGGACCTTCGAACCAAGACCATCACTCTGCCGTTCGGACAGAAAATCAAGGCTGAAGTGCAGGTGTCCGACATCGAAATCGCGCGCGGCATGATGTTTCGTGAGTCGATCGCCCCGGATCGAGGCATGCTCTTCATCCATCAAAGGCCCAGCGTTTACACCTATTGGATGTACCAGGTGAAGATCCCGTTGGACATAATTTGGATGGATGCCAATCGCGTCATCGTCGAAATCAAAGAGAACGCTCCGCCCTGTGCCACCAAAGCCAGCGAATGTCCCAGCTACGGCGGCGCGGCGCCATCGCAGTACGTTCTCGAGCTCGCTGGAGGAATGGCCTCCAAGTACGGCCTGAAACCGGGACAGCGCCTTTCGTTCTAAACCGATTCTCTATGGACCAATCGCAACTTCGCCGCCTGTTGGAAGAGGTGCGCACCGGTGCGCTCGACGTCGACGCCGCCATGACCCGCATGAAGCACCTCCCGTTTGAGGACCTTGGCTTCGCAAAGGTCGACCATCATCGCGCCCTTCGACACGGCATGCCGGAGGTGGTCTTCGGCCTGGGCAAGACTCCGCAGCAGGTCGCCGACATCGCCAGTCGCCTCCTTGAAAACGCTCCCAATGTGCTCTGCACCCGCACGAACAAGGACGCGGCCGAACTGCTGCGCCAGCGCTATCCGGAAGCCGAGTTCTTCCCGCTCTCCGGCGCCCTCCGCGTCTGGCGGGACCGCCAGGTCCTCGGTAAGGGAACGCTCGCCGTCGTCTGCGCCGGCACCAGCGACATCTTCGTCGCCGAAGAGGCGCAAGTTACCGCGGAGGTGATGGGGAATGAGGTCGACGTCATCCACGACATCGGCGTCGCCGGCATTCATCGCCTCATGAACAATCGCGAGCGGCTCACGCGGGCCCGTGTGATTGTCGTCTGTGCGGGCATGGAAGGAGCGCTTCCCAGCGCCGTCGGGGGTTTGGTTTCCTGCCCCGTGATCGCCGTGCCCACCAGCGTCGGCTACGGCGCGAGTTTTCACGGTCTCGCCGCCATGCTGGGAATGCTGAACAGCTGCGCAAGCAACGTGACTGTAGTAAATATCGACAACGGCTTCGGCGCCGGTTACGTCGCCAGCCTGATCAATCGCTTGTAAGTGCCAGAGGAGTTAGCCGGCGACCGCCATCACCCGGTCGTCGGCGGACACTTGCCCAAACACGTAAAACCCGAATAACGGTTTGGAGTCGCCCCGACCCCAGCGGTTCATCTTCCACTGCACGCGGATGTGCCGGACCTCTGGTCGGTCGGTCAGGTCAAGCAGCATCGTGTAGGTGCCGCAGTAGAACTTCTGCGGAAAAGCGACCAGAGCGCGGCTTCCCCACTCCACGCCGTCTGCCGAGCCCCAAATCGAAAGATCGAGACTCTCCTGTTCAATGATCCGCGTGATCCCTAGCGTTAATACCAGCAGCTTCCCTGCGGATTCGCCAAGTTCCAGGACCGGCCCCGATCCATCTTCACGCGCGGTGGTCTCCGGCAGTAGAAAGTTGGGTAGCATTGGACTCTCCCCAATCCCTTAACAGATTCTCATAACTGCGAAGGAATTGGAAGGTCCTAATTCCAATAAATTGCCATTACTGCGGGGTGTCGCGCCCCTCCCCCGCCTGGCCGGCCAGCGTACTCGGTCCGTACAGTTTGCGGTAGATGTCCGCGTTCCGCAAGACAATCTGCACGTACTCGCGCGTCTCAGTGAACGGAATTGTTTCGACGAACTCGCTTGGTTCCCTGAAGTTACCCCAGCTCAACCAGCGGTCGACCCGAGTTTTGCCGGCATTGTAGCTAGCCAGCGCCGGTTCCCAGCGGCCATTGTATTGGTCAAGAACAGACCTCAAATAATAGGATCCGATCTTCAGGTTAACGTCCGGTTGATAGAGCAGACTTGTTGTAAATCGACGGATGCCTAAACGGCGGCTTAATTGCCGCCCCGTTGAGGGCAGAACCTGCGTTAAACCGTACGCTTTCGCACGCGAAACAGCCCGAGGGTTGAACTCGGACTCCTGCCGAATGAGCGCCGCTACCTGAAAGGGGTCCAGGCCGTTCCCGCGTGCATAGGTTTCCAGTACGTTTCGGTACGGCATCGGGAACGCCAGCCGCCAGAACTCGGGCGGCGCCGCGTCCATCGGCAGGTACAGGTAGCCCGGCACCATCGTCTTGATCGCTCGAATCCCTTCGTCCGGTACCCCCCGCTTGCTGAGTAACGCCGCCAGTTCCATCGCCAGCAGTCCCGGCGGGCAATCGTTTTTCGCTCCGAACCGAAGTTCACCCTCAGCCCATTCATCCAGGCCAGCGGTGGAGAGCAGGCGCGCCCGTTCAGATCGTTGCCGGACTGCGGCTGTGTTTTCAAACGGTGAAGTTTCAAAGCGCTTGGGCGTTTTCACCCGCTCCAGTACGGCCTGAACCTCGGCATCCGGCCGAATGCGCGACATCGACGCCAGTTTTTCCCGGCTCAGCATCGCGTAGTAAGAGTTCGGAAAGCGCTCAACGATCCCCGAAAACCAGGTCGCCGCCTTCCCCTTCTGGCCGCGCTCCTCCGCCATTCGCCCCAGGTAGTACATCGCGGCGCTGGCTTTATCGGATGAGGGCCAGTCCCGCAAATGACGTTCCAGTTCCGGGCCTGCCTCCGTGCTCCGTTCCAGGTAGTGGCGCCAAGCGACCTTCCAATGGGCGTAGGCGCCGTCCTCTTCCCCAGGAAAGCCTTCCGCAGCTGCCCGGTAGTAGTTCTCGTACCGCTCATGGCCGTTCTCCACCAGCCATCGGTTGCCTGCGGCGACCAAAGCGGAAAGCCGGTGTTTTGAGGCGGAATGCTTACGGTTGAGCAAGTCCACCGCGTATTCGATATCGCTATCGTCTTCCAGGCGCCGTCCCGCCGCCGAGATCCAGAAGAGCCTTTCGGCATCGGCTTCCGGGTCGCTCACTTCCAGCGACTTCCACCGTCGCAGCGCCGCTGCCGTGCTCCGTTCCTCAAAGTCCACACGAATCAACCGGACCTGCGCCAGGTCGCGGTTTGCGCCGGTCAGAACGGTCGTCAGCGTCTGGTACTCCCGCCGCGCCGCGTCGTAGCGCTTTGCCGCCAGCAGCTTGTCGGCGCGCGCCAGCATCGCTCCCGGCAGCGGCGGCGGATACGCCGCGCCCAATCGCTCCCGGAGCCGTTCCAATGCCGCCGTCGCATCCGCCGCCTCCGCCGAATTCGGGTACCCGTAGTACACCCGCTGCCAAGCGGCTGCCGCGCCCGCCGGATCCTGCGCCGCCTCCAGCGCGCCCGCCAGCGCGGCGTCCCCCTTCGGCTGCGCGAGCCGGTCCCGGTGTTTCACCAGGAGTGCCACGGCGGAGCCCGGCTGTCCCAAGAGTGCGTAGGCCCGCGCCGCCGTCCCCAGCGCCGGAGTTACGACAGGCGACGCCGGCGTGTGCTTCCAAACCGCTTCCAAAACGCGCACCGCCCCCGGGGCGTCCCCTTGCTCCAGCCGTGCCGTACCGAGCCACAACCCCGTGTAGTCGTCCAGTTGAGGCAGCTTGGCCCGAACCATTTCTAGATGCGCCGCGGCGTCCGCGTGCCGGCCTTGTTCCAGGTCCGTGACACCCAGTGTCAGCCGCGCCAGCACCCCAAAGACGTCCTTGTTGCGAAGCGCGTAGTCCATTAGCGCCGCGCGCCCCTGTGGAGTCGGCGTGGCGCGATAGACCCGCGCCAGGTCCTCGAAGTCGCCCGGCAGCCGGCGCGGTACCGCCTTTGCAGTCTTTGCCGCTCCCGAAGCGGAGGCCTTCGGCTTCGCCTTCTTGCTCGCCGCTTTGGCGCGCGCCGCCGGCCGCTTCTGTTTCCCGCGCGCGGCTTCCGCCGGCGCCGTTCCCACCACCAAAAGGACAGCCAGCGCCGCCGCTACCGCCGCCCTAAACCAGCGGCCCCGGATACTCAGCTCCCAGAAGTGCCTCATCATCGTTAGCCAGAGTCCGAACAAGCTCCTGATGAAAGTAATCGACCATCGTCGGCGCTGCCGATATAAACTGCCGATAAAATTCCTCGCGCCCCCTGTCAATGTCTTCCCGCAGCGCCGCGTAGAGCCGGCCCTCCGCCCGCCCCGCCTTCACCGCTCCCGACTTATAGAGGCGCATCTCCGCTACTTGTACACGCGCAAATCGCTGCGCTCTTGCATGCAACTCTTCGGCTTCGCGCGAGAGCGCCGGCGCTTCCGGCCCCTTCGGCACGGCCGCCGCCACCAACGCCGGCTCCCCGCCCAAGGACACCAGGGCGGCCGCGGCCTTCGAACGAACTCGCGCCTCGAGCGCGCTCGCCGCCAGCGTGCACGCCAACTCCAAACCGTTCGCGTCCACCGGCGGCTCGTCCCCTTGCGCGTACAGCACCGCCACCACCGTTTGACGGCTCACAACGGGGAATAGGTACGCGCGGCCATCCGGACCAAAGGCGCTCGCAAGCGCCTCGCTCAACTCGCCCGCGGTCCTCGCCGCTATGGAAACGTCCTTCGAATCCGCCACCGCGGCAAAGGCAGGCGCCGCGCCCAAAGGCTCCTGCAGGCCCAGTAACTCCCGCCCGGCATGACCCTCCGGCACTCGCACGCCCTCGCACCGCAACTGGTCTCCGGCAATCGAAAACACCGCCGCGTGCTCGCAGAAGTCGCGCGTCGCATCCAGCAGCGCCGACGTCCACGACGGACCGTCTTCGCACTGCCCCAGCCGCCGCAGGTTTTGGTTCAGGCTTTCGCTTAACTCCCTTCGCGCCTGTGCCCGCGACGACTGCACTGCGAGTTCCACCTCAGCCGCATGACGTGCCGCCGCCGACTCCTCCGTCTCCTGGCGCGCCGCCCGCAGTGCTTCGCCTGCACGCGACGACAACTCCTCAAAGCGCTCCGCGAACACGCGCTCCAGTTGTTCGCCCCAGCCCTCGCGCAGCCGTTCTTCCACCCGCTCCACGTACAGCTGCCAGGCGGCGTTCAACTGGTCCCGCGCCGTCCACTGCGCGTCGGCAATCACATCCTGAAGGCTAGTCTTCTTCGGCGTTTCGGCCATGCGGCTACCCGACTTCGAGTGTAGCGCGGCGCCTTTCCCCCGTTCCAACGTTTTCAACAGGAAATGTTTGATTACGGGCGCCGGTGAAACGCTACCATAGCCGGATGCGCCACCTTCTCCGGCGAAGCGTCGTCCTGCTCGCCTTCCCCCTGGCCCTCCCGTCGGAGACGGTGAAACTCGCCGGCCTGGGTCGGCCTGTCGAGGTGCTGCGTGACCGCTGGGGCGTTCCGCACATCTACGCCTCCTCCCAACGCGATCTTTTCTTCGCCCAAGGCTACATGGCCGCTCGTGACCGCCTGTTCCAACTCGACCTCTGTCGCCGCGCCGGCAGCGGCCGCATGAGCGAGGTCCTCGGCCCTGAGTACCTCCGGCGCGACCGCCTGGCTCGCCTGCTCCGCTACCGCGGCGACTGGTCCGCCGAGTGGCCCAGCTATGCCCCCGATGCCCGCGACATCGTCAGCGCCTTCACCGCCGGCATCAACGCCTATATCAAGACTCTCGCCGGCCGCCGCCCCCGTGAATTCGTCCTCGCCGGATTCGACCCCGGCCTCTGGCAACCCGAAGACGTCGTCAGCCGCCTGCCGGCGTTCGAGATGCTCCGCAACCTCACCCGCGAACTCACCCGCGCTCGCCTTCTCGGCCGATACGGAGCGAGGATGCTCGAGGAACGCCAGCCGGTCGATCCCTGGGTGAAGGTCGAGTTCCCGAAAGGCCTCTCCGCCGAGGAGATTCCGCCTGAGATAGCCGAAGCCATCTCCCTGCCCACTGTCTCGGCCGACGGCGAGCTCGACGGCAGCAACAATTGGGTTCTTGCCGGCGCCCGCACTGCCAGCGGCAAGCCGATACTCGCGAATGATCCCCACCGGGCGCTGCTGATGCCTTCGCTCCGCAAGACCGTGCACCTGGTAGCGCCGGGCTGGAACGTGATCGGCGCCGGCGAGCCCGCGCTGCCCGGCATCGCTCTGGGCCACAACGAGGACATTGCCTTCGGCTTCACCATCGTCGGCATGGATCAGCAGGACCTCTACGTGGAGAAGCTGAACCCGGCGAATCCCAACGAGTATCTCTTCAAGGGCTCCTGGCGGCGCATGGAGGTCGTCAAGGAGTCAGTGATGGTGCGCGGCGGAGGCCCCACGGAGGTGGAACTGAAATACACGCTCCATGGTCCGGTGATCTACGAGGATCGAGGCCGCCGCCGCGCGTACGCCCTGAAATGGGTGGGCGCCGAACCGGGCGGCGCTGCCTATCTGCCGGCGCTGTCGCTTGCCCGCGCCCGCAACTGGCCGCAGTTCCTCGCCGCCGTGGCCCGCTACAAGACGCCCTCGGAAAACCTCGTCTACGCGGATCGCGCCGGACACATCGCCTGGATCGCCGCTGGCCGCATGCCCGTCCGCCCCAACTGGCCGGGTTTGCTCCCCGTCCCCGGCGACGCCGGTGAATACGAGTGGAGCGGCTACCTCACCCCGTCGCAGCTGCCGCAGGAGTTCGATCCTCCGCGCGGCTATATCGCCACCGCCAACCACAACATTCTGCCGCCCGCCTATCCGCACCGCCTCGGCCACGAGTTCGCCCCTCGCTTCCGCTTTGACCGCCTGGAGGAGCTGCTCCGCCACCCGCGCAAGCTCTCCGTTGCCGACGTCGAACGCTTGCAGACCGATGTTGTCTCCCTGCCCGCGCGCCGCCTTCAGCAAGTGGTGCGCCGCTGGGAAAAACGCCCGCAGGAAGCCAACTCCCTGCTGGCCTGGGACTGCCGCATGGACGCCGCCTCCGCGCCGGCGCTGCTGTACGCAGTGTGGGTGGCAAAGCTTCCCGCCGCGATCTTCGGCCTCGGCCCCATGCCCACGCTCGAGGTCACGCTGCGCGCCCTCGAAGCGAACCCGGCCGCTCATACCGGCGCCCTCGCCCGGTCCTTCAGTGAGGCGCTTGTGGAGATTCGCCGGGCTTACGGCTCCGACGCGGCACGCTGGCAGTGGGGCGCGCTGCACAAAGCAATGTTCCGGCATCCCCTCGGCCGCCCCGAACTCCATCGTGGGCCCGTCCCGACGCCCGGCGACGCGCATACCGTCAATGCCGCCGCAGGGAGGCAGTGGCAACATACGAACGGCGCGTCCTATCGCCAGATCCTCGATACCGCCGATTGGGATAAATCCGTGATGACGAACGTCCCCGGCGAATCCGGCGACCCTGACAGCCGCCACTACAGTGACCTCCTCGACGATTGGGCCAAGGGCAAGTACCACCCCTTGCCGTACTCGAGAAAAGCGGTCGAAGCCGCCACCGTCGAACGCATCACCCTCACGCCGTGATCAATTCTTCCGCCCGGCTGCGCAACTGAAGCCGAGGAGGAAGTACATGAGAAAAGTTATGATCGCAATCGGGCTCGCCGCGGGCGCTGCCCTGCTGTTCGGGCAAATACCGATTGACACGAACATCGTTTTGGAAGAAGCCGGCCACGTGGTCGGCGAGGTCTATCGCGGGCCGGGCATCGAAACCGCCGCCACCTACACGGAACACTGGATTCAGTACCCGACGTTCGTTACCCCCGGCCCACGCACCCTTGCCACGCTCAACCTTGTCCCTAAGGCCATCACCCCTTACTCGAGCGAATCAGAGTTCTTCGCCAAGGCCGCGTTTCCGAAAGGAAGCAAGTATGTGAAGGTCCTCGCCGAGGAGTCACCGTTCCTGCCCGCCGTTCAGCGCGGCGGCTTACCCGGCAATACGTTCGATCTCTTCGAGTCGGGGAACAAGGTCGGTGAGATCTTCGAACCCGCTCGCGTGGCCGGCGCCAACCACTACCTGCAGCACTGGGTGCTGTTCTCCAACTATGTCTACCCGGGGCCGAAAAGCCTGGCCGTGCTCAGTGTCGTTCCCCAGTCGAAGAGCCGCTACAGCGACGAGAACGATTTCTTCAAACGGGTGGCGTTCGCTGAGGGTGGCAAGTATATCCGCGTGACGGCCGACGAGTATACCGACTTCCCCCGTTCGCGTTAACGCCGAGCTTACTCGTACCGCAGAGCCTGGGCCGGTGCAATGCGCAGTGCGCGGCGTACCGGCCCAATCAGCGCGACTGCCGCCACCGCGCCAAACACTCCCACCGCGCCCGCATAGCTGACCGGGTCCAACGGGCTCACCCCGAACAACTCCCGTCGCAGCACGGCGGAGAAGGCTGCTGCCAACCCCAAACCGCAAACCGCCCCGATGAACACCGGCATCCGGAAGCCTCCCACAGCGACACGAAGTACCTCCCGCGCCGGCGCGCCGATCGCCACCCGAATCCCGATATCCCGCGTCTGCTGCGTCACCGTGTAGGCCGCAATGCCATACACGCCTACCGCCGCAAGCAGTAACGCCATGACCCCCAGACAGGAGACGATCAGCGCGCCGGACCGCGCCGATTCCGTCTTCCGCTCCAGGTTGTTCCGCACCAGTTCTATGTCCGGGCGGACCCGTGGATCCACGTTACGGCTGATCTCCTCCACCGCCGCCGCAATCGACTCCGGTCGACCCTCAGCGCGCACTACCATCGTCGAGGAACGCAAACTCCCTCCGGTCGTCGGGAAATACGCCTCGGTCGTGCTCGAATCGCGGAGTGCAACCGTCCTCGCGTCGGCGGCCACTCCCACCACCACCACCCCGCCGCGCCCCGGAAACTCCTTGCCCAGCGGATCCTCCCCTGGCCACACGCGCTGCGCAAAGGACTCACTCACCACACAGGCGCCGGTCTCGCCCTCGCCGAATCTCCGGCCCCGCCTGATCGGAATCCGCATCACCTCGAAGTAGTTCGGGTCCGCGTCGTACACCACCGTGCGCACGGGCCGGTCGGTTGTCGCCATCCGGTTGCCCAATGGCGCGAGCGACACCGCCGCCACGCCTGCCACCCCCGGCGCGGCCGACAACCTCTGGCGCAGTTCATCGAAGTAGGCGCGTGCCGACTCCGCCCTGTACCCGTGTTCGCCAAGCGCCGGCTGCACCGTCAACGTGTGAACGGTATCGAAACCCGGGTCGACCGTCAACGCCCGCACCAGTCCTCGTACCAGCAGGCTCGACATTACCAGCAGCAGGCAGCATGCCGCCACCTGTGCCCCCACAAAGAACCCGCGCAGCCGGCTCTTGCTGCGCGCCGTGCGCGTGGCTTGGAGCGCCGGCATGAAGCCGAAGACCAGCACCGCGACTACCGAGAGCCCCGCCGAAACCAAACCCACTCGCCAATCGAACGCCGGGTTCAAAAACCGCGGCGCACCCGTGGCCGCCAGCATATACCTGCCGCCCCAGTAACTCAGCCCGATGCCCGCCGCCGTGCCCAATGCGGCCAGCAGCAGGCTCTCCGTCAGCAGCTGCCGGATCAGCCGGCCGCGCGACGCGCCTACCGCGGCGCGGATGGAAAACTCGCGAGCGCGCCCCAGCGCCCTCGCCAGCATCAGGTTTCCTAAGTTGGCGCACGCCACCGTCAGCACGCACAGCACCAGCGCCGAGGCCAGCCCGATCACCGGGTACACCACCGCCCGCTCCCGCTCGTCAATGCTAGCCATGTATGCGCCCGGTCGCACCGGCAGCCACTCGCCGTCCCAGATGTCGTTCGGGTGGATCTTCTTCATCTCGAGCATCAGCGCCCGCGCTTCCTCCTCCGCTGCTCCCGGAGTAGAATCTCCCGCCAGGCGCGCGAACAACGTGACGTCCTTCTCGAAGCTGGTTCGGAGCCCGCTCCCTTCGATCAGCGCCGGCTCCTGCTCGAGTGGCAGCCAGAGATCCGTCTCGCTGGGCTTCAGGTCGACAAAGGCAAATGCGGCTACTCCCACCACCGTTACCGGCTTTCCGTTCAATCGCACGATTCGGCCGACAATGGCCGGATCGCTGCCGAACTCGGCGGTCCAGAGCGAGTGGCTCAGTACCGCCACAGGCGCCACCCGAGAATCGTCGTCGCGCTCGGCGTTAAGCACGCGCCCGGCCGCCGCCTCGCCGCCGATCTCCGTAAACCAGTTGCCGGTCACGAATCGAGCGCTCACCCGCCGTCCGCCATCGAACGTTAAGTCGCCGCTTCGATACGCCATCACCGCCGACACTGTCCGCGCGTGGCGCCTTAGAAAATCCAGATGAGGGTACGTGGCCCCGCCCGAACTCGCCTGCGGGCTGCGCCGGGAGTAGCTGATGATCGTGTGCGGGTCCTTCACCGGCACGGGCGTGAAGATGGCCACGTTCAGTACCTGAAATCCACTGAGGTTCACGCCGATCCCGATCGCCAGGATCAGAACCGCGCAAAGGGTAAACACCGGCGACTTCTTCAGCAGCCGCAGGCCGAAGCTGACGTCCTGCCGCACGCGATCGAGCCACGCCCAGCCGTAAACGTCCGCCGCCTCCTCGCGCAACCGCAAGCCGTTCCCGAAGCCCTCTCCTCGAATACCCATCATCTCCCGGTGCGCCGCCATCTCCTCGGCCAGTTCGCGTTCCATGCGCCCGCGCCGCAACAGGAATCCCAATCTCCGAAGCAGTCCCATCTACGCACCCCTCAGTACGGCCTGAATCGCGGCTTGTGCCTGCTCGTACTCCGCGAGTTCGGCGTGCAATTGCTTCCGCCCCGCCGGCGTCAGCTTGTACGCGCGAACTCGGCGGTTCGTCTCCGAAACGGCCCACTCCGCCTGCACCCAGCCCTTGAGCAATAGCCGCTGCAGCGCCGGATAGAGAGACCCTTCTTCTACCGCCAGCACCTCCTCGGAAAGCAGGTGGATCCGTTGCGCGATGGCATATCCGTGCAGCGGCCCGGCCTGCAGCACTTTGAGGATCAGGAGCCCCAGAGCTCCTTGTGGCATTTCAATTCTAGGCATAGAATCTCTATGCCTAGAAGATAAAGGAAAACCGCCCCCTTGTCAATCGGAATTCGCCGTCAGCCAGCGCATCACATTCAACAGGAACTGCGGATTGTACTTCGCGGCCGGCGCGTTCATCCCCATCGGGATCTTGTTCGGGCCGGCCAGTTGCGCGGAGAACATCGCCGCCTCGCCGAACAACGCCAGCCGCCCTTTCCCCACGCGCATCACCGCACCTTGCCAGTACCCGGTCACCGGTACCTTCTTCGACGCATCGTTTGGATCGATAGAAACGACCCCAGGGCCGAACACCAGCAACGGTTCGGCCGGACCTTTCACCTGAAAGGCGGAACCCGTGAATGTGGCGATCTCGGGAATGTCTTGCGTAACGGCATGCTCCTTCAACGTCCCCAGCGGCTTCCGGAACACGAGGATTCCGCCGATCTCCGGAATCACGGAGTAGCCGTTTTCAAAACGCACCCCCAGCGCCTTTCCCAGTTCCTCCGCGGCGCCGGCGAACGGCATATGGTCGGCGATCAGCAGCAGCCGCCCGCCCTGCGTCAGCCACTCTCGCAGAGCGCTGATCTCCTCTTGGGTAAAGGCAGATGGATGAGGAGGCTTCCAATCGTTGGCGTTCTTCTCGTTCAGCGCGTTCGAAATCACCATCACGGAACAACCGCGCAGCATCTCCGTGCTGAACTTCGCCCCCGAGCCCTTCACCACGTACCCGTCTCGACGCAGCAACTCCGCGAACGGTAGATACCGCCCGGTCGCCGTGTGAAAGTTGTGGTGCCCCTCGTCGATCAGGACCAACGGTCCCTTGCCTTGCTCGTACGCCGGTTTGGCAATCGGCGGCCGGAACTCTGTATCCGCTACTTGCTGTCCGAACAAGCCGCCTGCCGCCAGTAGAAGCAGTCCCGTGCGCATAATGGAACAGCTTATGCGAATCGCCGCGCTGTGCGCCGCTTCATTGTTGGCCGCGCAGCAGCCTGAACCGCTGACCCTGCGGACCACCGCACGTCTGGTCGAAGTCAGCCTCGTCGTCCAGGACGCCAAAGGGCGCGCCATCATTGACCTCACCGCCGACGACATCGAGGTCCTGGAACGCGGCCGCCCGCAGAAGATCGCGCGCTTCGTCAAGGAGACGGCCCCCGACACTCCACCGGCCTCCCCTGCGCCCGCAACGCCCTCGCAGCCCAACATCGTCACCAACCGCGCTGATACCTACGGCGGCGCCGTCACCGTGCTCCTCATCGATACCCTCAATACGCCCTGGGCCGACCAGAGTTTCGCCAAGGAACGCGCCGCCTCATTCCTTAAAGGAATGCGGCCCACCGACCGCGCGGCCATCTACCTCCTCGGCCGCTCCTTTGCCATCCTGCACGACTTCACCGGCGACCGCGCATCTCTCGAGGCCAAACTCGCCGCCTGGCGCGGCGAAGCACGCCCCGGCACTGCCGACTCCAACCAGCCCGTCAACGACAGCGGCATCCGCAACGTCAACCGCCCCGGCGATCCCTTTAAAGAGGTCTTCGAGCGCGAAGCGGACCTCGTCACAGCCAGCCGCCCACTGAGTACCCTCCTCGCCCTGGAAAGCGTCGCCCACCACCTGGCTGCCTTCCCCGGCCGCAAGAACCTGCTGTGGATCACCGGCGGCCTTCCGCTCACCATGAACCTCGAGCACCCGGCGCGCCTCGAGAACATTCGCGAGAAGCGGAACTTCGGGCCGGAGACCGTCCGCGCCGTGCGGGCCCTTAACGCCGCCAACGTCGCCCTCTATTCGATCGACGCCCGCGGCCTCTTCGCCGACCCGCAATTCGGCGCCGCCGTACGCACCGGCCGCGAAGCCCGCAACACCATCGGCCCCGGCCTTCGCGCCATGCAGACGCATTGGGAGGGTATGGGCGAACTCGCCGAAGCAACGGGGGGCCGCCTCTTCATCAACCGCAACGACATTGACCGCGCCGTGGCCGAAGCGGTGGACGACGGGCGCGTCACCTACACGCTCGCATACACTCCTGACGATGCCGCAATGGACGGCAAGTGGCGCGACATCAAGGTCCGCGTTAGACGCGACGGCGCCCGCGTGCGCCACCGCGCTGGCTACTACGCGAAGGCCGCCGACGACGCGCAGGACGCCCGTGAAGCCGCTTTCCGCACAGCAGCCTGGAGCCCTGTTGACGCCTCCGTTATCGGCCTCACCTGCCGCGCAGCGTTGATCAACGATCCGCAGCCCGACACCATCGGCCTGCTCCTCCAGATCGACATGGCCAACGTCGCCGTGGAGCACCGCGATGGCCGCTGGACCGGCTCACTTGAAGTGATGGCGCTCCAGCGCGATCGCGAAGGCCGTCGCTACGGCCCCGCCGAATCGAAGCGCATCGGCCTCCACATGGACGACGCCACCTACGCCGACGCCCGCAAAAACGGTCTCATGTGGCCCTACCGCCTTCCCCGCGAAAAGCAGGCAAGCGAACTCAAGATCATCGTGCGTGACAACACCAGCGGCGCCGTAGGCTCCGTCACCGTACCCCACAGTCGAATGGAAGTGGTGCGCTAGCTGCCCAAACGGTACGCCCCGTTGCCCCACACCGTTTGCCGTCCCACGCCCGTGTACTCGCCCGCCACCAGATACGGCCAGAACTCGGCCAAGTCCCCACGATAGCGCAACTCCCCCACCCAGCCGCCCAGCGGATGCGTCTGCCCGGTACGCGAACTGCGCCGCTCCACCTCGACGAAGCGCATCGCCGCCGACTCCAGTTCCACTCGCCCTGCGCGCTCCGCCATGCCCCGAAAATCGATCTCGAGCGGCCCCTCGCCGTAGAGTGCGCGCAGCGTCGAGATCCGGTCGCGCAGGCGCGCGAACAGCACCTCGAACGAAGGCCGCTCGCCGTCATCCAAACCCTTCAGCCGCACCGGCATCTCGAATGCCAACGAAGCGCTCGCTCGCCCCGCGCACGGCTCGTCCAACTTCACAGAAGCGAACCCGAGGTCATCGCAGCGGTCCAACACCACCGCCGTTCCCCCGATTCGTCGGAGCAAGCCGAACGCCCCCTCAATGTCCGGGCGAAACAGGTGGACGTCGTACCAGAACTCACCCTGCACCTCCTGGCCATTCAGGTGGGAGGCCCGCAGGACAAAAGGACGCGGCGGATCGGCCAACCCGCTCGGCCCTTCCGCCAGCGAGGGCCGAAATACCTCACCGCTCAACACCGTCCCCAGCGCCCCGCGCAGCACATTCCCGGCCTTCCACGCCGGAAATGTGATAGGCCCCGCGGCGCGATACCGGAAGCGCCGCCGCCAAACCGAAAACGTCACGCCGGCTGCAACTCCACCTTCACGCCCGCGACGCCGAGATTCTCCTTCACGTAGGTCTCGTCCCACAGATTCGAAATCACCGCTGTCACGTTGGGATTCTGCAGCGCCCAGATATACGCCTTCAACGGCGCCTTCCACTCGCCCGGCACCACGCGGTTCACCTTGTCGATCCGCCACTGCGGCACCGGCTGCAGTTGCTTGTACTGCGTCGCCACCGCCATCGCCACCTTCATTCCGATCAGCCCCATCCCCCGCGACGCCGCCTCCCGCAACGCCGCATCCATCGCCGGACCGTTCGCCACGTTGTATGCGCACATCGCCACGTCGTAGTGCCCAAGCGCCGCCGCCTTCCGCACCACCGTCGCCGGATCCGTGTGTGTCGATACGCCGAGGAACCGCACCTTGCCCTGCTTCTTCAGCGCCTGGAACGTATCGATGATTTCCGGAATGTCCAACTCCTCCGGCGTCAGCGCCCCGTGCGGGCACATCATAATGTCGAAGTAATCGGTTCCCACGCGCTTCAGGCTTCCCTCGATCGAACTCGTGATCGCCTCGCGGTACTTCGCGCTCCCTTCCACCCGATGCGCGTAGTCCTTCATCATCGCGTTAGCCCGATAGACCGGCGGGACCTGTCTCTGTTGACCCGGAAAATACTCGAAGAAGTAACCCGGCTTTAAAATCTGCCGCTCGCGCACCATCTCGTCCGCGCGCCGGTCGATCTCGGCTCGCTTCTCGCCGGGCAATCCCTTGTAGATCTCTTCGTACAACGCGTTCCGCACTCCGGTCAGCGAGGAGATCTTGGTGGTCAGGAACACCTTCTCCCGCCGCGAAGACCCGCCGAGAAACTTGCCGTACGCCTCTTCCGTACGCCCTCGATGATACGCCGGAGCCATGTCGAGGTAGTTCAGCCCGCGCTCCAACGCCCCGTTCAGATGCTCGTAGTTCTCCGGCACGATGGGATCGCCCCCGCACACCACCTCGGATACCATGAGCCCCGTGCGCCCCAGTCGCCGGTAGGCCATGCCCGCCTGCCGGTTGCGATACTCCCCGCCGCTCTGCGCCGGCATTGGCGCGGCCGCCGCCATCCCCAGAAAGGTCCGTCGGTCCATGCGCCAATGATAGCGCTATGCCATCAGGAAGCCGCCGTTGATTTCGATCACCTGCCCCTGCATGTAGGACGCCCCCGGCGTGCACAGATACACGATCAGGTCGGCGATCTCATCCGACGTCCCCAACCGCCCCAGGGGCGTCGCCGCGCGCACCGCGTTCAACATCTGCTCGTTCGAGAACTGCCGGTGGTAATTCGTGTCGATCGTCCCCGGCGAAACGCAGTTCACCCGAATCCCCTTCGCCGCGAACTCCTTCGTCAGGTTCTTCGTCAACGCCGAAATCGCCGCCTTCGCCGCCGCATAAGCGCCCGCCCCCACGCCGCCGCCGGTGCGCGCCGCCACCGACGACACATTCACGATGAACCCGCGCCCCCGATCCAGCATCCCCGGCAACAGCGCCTGCGTCAGAAAAAACGCTGACGTCAGGTTCAGCATCATCGTCTTGTCCCAGATCTCCTCGGTCATCTCCAGCGTCCCGGTGCGGCGGATCAGCGAGCCCGCGTTGTTGACGAGAATATCCACCGGCTGCGCCCGCACCTGCTCGATCAAACCGTGCGTTCCGCTCATCGTCGTCAAGTCCGCCTGCACGGTCATGCCGCACCCGCCTGCGGCGCGAATGCGATCGAGCACCTGCTCCGCTTCCGCCGCGGCGCTGTTATAGTGCACCAGCACGTTCGCCCCGCCCGCGCCCAGCCGTACCGCGGTCTCCGCGCCAATCCCGTTGCTCGCGCCCGTCACCAGCGCCGTCATTCCCGAAAAATCAGCCATGTTCTCCGTTCCTATTGAACCGCCTGCCCGCCGAGACGCGCGTGCTTCTCCGCATCGGCTGCTCGGCCCATGCGGTTGTAGACCTTGCTCAACAACAAGTGCGCCGGCCCGTTTCCAGCCTGAATCTCCACCGCCCGTTTCAGCTCTTTCTCCGCCTCTTCCAGTTTGCCCGTCTGATAGAGCACCCGCCCGTACTCATACCGCGCCCGCGACGACTGCGGCAGCGCCCGGGCCGCCTTCTGAAACACATCCGCCGCCTCTTCCAGCCGCCCCTGCCGAAACAGAAACACACCGTAGTGAATCCGCGGATCGTCCTCCGGCCGCTGCGATCGGTTCTTCTCCACCGCCAGCTTGAAGTTCTTCTCCGCCTCTTCGTTCCGTCCCAACGCCTCCTGCGCCTGCGCCAGGCCCAGGTAGACGCGGAACGGCTGCCGGTCGACCTTCAACGCCTTCTCCAGTGCAGGCACGGCCGGCTCAAACCGGTTGAGCGCATAAAGCGCCCGCCCCAGGTAGTAGCAGACGTCCTCTTCCTTTAAGTCGATCTCGCACGCCCGCCGGAAGAACGGCTCCGCCAGGTCGTAGTTCGACTGCGCCGCGTGCACCACCCCGAGCGCCTTCAGGTACGCCGGCTTGTTCGGGTTTGCACGGACCGCCGCTTCCAGGGGTCCGATGGCCTCGTTCAGCTTGCCCTCCCGAAACAGAGCCACGCCCCGCTCGTAGAACGCATCGGGGTTCTGCGCTAGCAGCAGCGAGAACGCCAAAGCCATCATGCGAGCGTCATGATATCAACGCCGATCGGATCGTGGTCCGACAACGGCGCCTCGCGCCCCTCGCGAAACTCATGTAGAACCACCGGAGCTTCCGCCTTCAGCCCCCGAACCGCAAACCAGTCGAGCTTCAGCGGACACCTCCCGTGGTGCTCGCGCAGAGACCATCGAATGAACGGAAAACACCATGGCGGAACCCACTCCAGCAGGCTGTTGTGCGCACGCGGATCGCTCACGTCGTAGCAGAGCGTGTGTTCGCCGGTCACATTGACGCTGCGCCAGTCGAACCCGCGCGCCTCCAGCAAATCGAACAGCTCGCGCTCGAAATAGCGGTACGGGTGCAGGTAGTGGTTCTTCATCACGTGCCCCACGCCCATGAATACGCGCCGCCAGAACCCAAGAATCGCCGGCAGCGCCCCTGAAGAGTCGTAGGTCGTGGTGTTCCAGTCGCCCCCCAATACCACCGGCCGCTCCGTCTTCAGCCCGTCCAACACGGTTCGCATCTGCTCAAAACGGTGGTGCTGCGTGGAGTGCGCGTCCAGGTGAATCGACACCGCCGTCACCGGCATCCCCGGCAACTCCACATCCGCCGCAATTACCGTCGGACTTCCCAGCCGCTTCTCGCGCGCCGCAAACTTGTCGATCCCGTTCTCGAGCGGGATCACGCGAACGTTCGTCAGCGGGTAGCGGGAGAGAATGGCGTCTCCGTGCAGCCCGTACTCGTTGTCGCCCTCGGCAAGGTTCTCCAGCCCCGATCCCTTCACCAAACTGATGTAGCTCGGCACGAAACAATAGTCCATGCCCAGCGCTTCGGCCATCTCCCGTGCC
The DNA here is from genome assembly GCA_033763935.1 of Bryobacteraceae bacterium. Lineage (GTDB taxonomy): Bacteria > Acidobacteriota > Terriglobia > Bryobacterales > Bryobacteraceae > DALYJJ01. The sequence continues at coordinate 57,498 of JANRJO010000006.1, read as the reverse complement.
ACCTCGCGGTTCTTCGACCGTGCCATCCCGATGTCCGTCTCCGTAATCAACAGCACGTCGCACTGTGACAGGTACTCGTGCTCCCGCAGCGCCTCGATCTGCCGTTCCAGGTGGATGCCGCGCTCGATGTTCCACGCCAGAAACCGGTAGCGCTCCCGCGCCGGCGCCTCCCGCCGTCGGAAGTTCCCGGTCTGCGGCGTCTTCAGAACCTTCTCCAACGCCCCATGAATCCTGCCGTATACCGGGCTCGCGAGCAGCTGCCGCGTCGAACGGCACCCTTCAAGCGCGGGCAACGCCGGCCGGATTTCCGCCCGGATGAGTTCGAAGATTGGATCAGGTGCTTGCGTGGGGGCAGAAGTCATCGTTTACAGCTTCGCACGGCGCACACCGTACACCGGAAGCAGGTGGATTGTAGGCAACGTTTTGTGAAAAATCGCTGTCAATAGTGCGGGAGCAAGCAGGGGGAGACGCTTCGCGCTATGGCATCGATCAACGGCAGACCGGTGGTGGAAGCAAGCTGGGGCAACACGATCCCCGACGATCAGTGGCAGGACTACATGCGCGCCATCACCAGGCTGCGGGAAGAGAATATCGACATCGCGCTCGGCGGCGCGTTCGCCCTGGCCGCCTACACCCGCGAATGGCGCAATACCAAAGACCTGGACGTGTACGTCGTCCCCGCCGACCGCCATCGCGCCATCGACGCCGTCACCGGTCTCGGTTTCACTGACTTCCACGAGAAGCAGGCCTATGATCGCCGCTGGATCTACCGCGCCTGCGTTGAGTCCAACCTCGTCGACATCATCTGGGCCATGGCTAACCTCACCGCCGAGGTCGATCGCGATTGGCTCACCCGCGGCCCGCTGCTGCGCGTGCGCGGGGAGTTGCTCCCCGTCCTGCCGCCCGAGGAACTCATCTGGGCCAAGCTTTACGTATTGCAGCGCGACCGCAGCGATTGGCCCGACATCTTTAACATCCTCTATTCCCTCGGCCCCAGCGTCGATTGGGACCACTTGATCGCGCGTGTCGGCGACGACCTGCCGCTCCTCCAGGCGGTCGGCTCTGTCTTCACATGGCTCTTCCCTGGCCGCTCGCTCGCCTTCCCGCAAAACGTGCGCTCCCGTCTCTCGCTGCCCGAAGTCCCCCAGCCATGTGAATCGCTCAACCCGCGTCGCCTGACGATGCTCGATTCCCGTCCTTGGTTTCGTATGTCCCCGGCGGAACTGTCATGTTGATCGGCGCCATGAATCATCCCGAGGCGAACCCCTTGGAGGAGATCGCCTGGATTGGCGAACTGGGCCTGGATTTCGTCGACCTCACACTGGAGCCGCCCAAAGCCGCTTCCTGGATTGTCAAGCCCGCCTTGATCCGCGCCGCCCTCGAGCGGCATGGTCTCCGCGTGGTCGGCCACACCGCCTGGTATCTGCCCATGGCAAGCGCCTTCGAGGACATCCGCAAGGGCGCGCTCGCCGAACTGAAACGATGCATTGACGTCTTCGCCCAGGTCGGCGCCAAGTGGATGAACATCCACCCCGACCGCTTCACCCCCTGGCACGAGCGGCGCTTCTACGTCCAGCGCAACATCCTCACCTTCCGCGAACTCATCGACTATGGCAGCGAGCACGGCGTCGGCATCATGATCGAGAACCTCCCCGGCGACTTCAATAACGTCCAGCAACTCTCCGAACTCCTCGATCCCCTGCCCGAACTCGGCCTGCACCTCGACATCGGCCACGCCAACCTGCAGGTTCCGCGCAACACAACCAGGGAGATCGTTGCCGTCTACGGTTCGCGCATCCGCCACGTCCACCTCCACGACAACAAGGGCGGCTCGGCCGACCTCCATCTCCCCCTCGGTACCGGCTCGCTCAACCTTCGCGAATCCATCTGCGATCTCCGCTCCACCGGCTACGACGGCACCATCACCCTTGAGGTCTTCTCGCCGGACCGCCACTTCCTCCTCTACAGCGCCGAGCGCCTGCGCGCCGAGTGGAAGCAGGCCGAAACGCTCGTCGCCGCCGAGCGCCTTGCGCCATAATGAGGCGATGCCGGATCGCCCCTTCTCGGCCGACCGCTACGCGGAACTGCTCGCCCGCGCGCGACCCGCGGTGATCGAGGATATCGATGAACACGACCGCCTTCTCGGCCTCGCGGAAGAGCTCATGGAGAAGTGCGACCTCGCACCGGAGGAAGAGAAACTCCTCGCGCTACTGGTCTTCCTGATTGAGGCGTTCGAGGCAAGCGTCGAAGAGGAGGAGGACGAAGACGACGATGCCGGCGAAGCCCCCCAGCCCCTGCCGCACGAGACGCTGCAACGCATGATGCAGTCGCGGGGCCTGGCCGTGGAGGACGTCGGCGATATCTTCGGAAACCCCCAACTCGCTCGCGAAGCGCTGGACGGACGCCGCCCCATCTCAAAGGGCCAAGCCAAGCAGTTGGGCAAGTTCTTCCAAATGCCGCCCAAGCTGTTTCTGCCCTGAGGCAACCGCGATTCACCCCCGCGCAAAAAAAAACGCCCCGCCTATCTGCGGGGCGCCGTTGCGATGCGGTTAGGAGAGGCAACCACACCAATAACGAAGAGAACCTCTGTGACCCACCCTCTTCCTCGCAAGCCGATTGCCACCGCTAAGTGATTGAAATCGTGAGTATCCTCCTCGCGCGCATTCCGTTTACGGAATATGTTCTACGAAGAACGAGAACGACCCAGATTATCCAGTACTCGATCCGCCGCCACGACACCCCGGTACTGAGCCTCCTCGAAGATCGAAATTCCGCTCAGATCCGAGTTCGCATACACCAACGCACCCCGTAAACCCGCGAACCGCGCCCTCGCCGGGCTTCCTCGAAAACCCACCGACGGCCGGATCATCGCATGCCCCATTCGCATTACATCCACGCGCGACACGCACTCTCTCAGATCCGGATGCACCCGCTCCAGGTCGCTCAAGATCCTGTCTCGCCACGCGTCCCACCTCTCTGCTAGCAATTCCCGCCGCACCTGCGCCGGCGCCCCATGCGCCAAGGCCCAGTAATAGGTCCAGACCGTCCGCCCCGCGTGCGTCGTCACGTTCTGGTGCGTAGCCACCACGTATCCGAGCGAGGGCGACCCATACATCACGTTGTCCCAAGCCGGCGGTGCGCCACCCCGCTCCTTCGGCGGCCGGTCGAGTGTCAGGTTCGCCGTCACCCACGGCGAATACTCGAACCCTTCGGCCTTGGGTTCGCCTTCCACCAGATAGTGAGCCAGGAACGTCGGCGCAGCCCAGATCACCGCATCCGCCAGCAAGTCAGCCTGCGGCGTCCGCACCAGCAGCCGCCGTCCCCTTCGCTCCACGCGATACACCGGCGTGCCCGTCTCCACGTGCCGCCCCAGCCGTGCCAGCAGCTTCTTCACGATCCAGCCGTTGCCCTCCGGCCATGTGAACGGTCCCTCGTCCTCTTCCGGCCGCGCCGCAAAGTAGTGGATGCCCGCCCAAGCGGACGTCTCCCCCACCGCAGCCCCGTAATCGTCCCGGCACGAGTAATCCACGTACCAGCGCAGGTACGGCGAATCGAGCCGCTTCGAATCCATCCACGCCGACATCGAAACCCGGTCCAGTTCCTCGCTGCCCCGGCCCTCGTCCACGGGAATGCGAAACGCAGCGCTCTTCCGATACCCCTCCACCAAGTCCGCGAATCGCTTGTACTGCTCCCGGTCCCGCGCCGCCAGCCCCGTCGCCGGCTCCAACCCCTCCTGCCAGCGCCCGTGCAGAAACAGCCGCTCCTGCGGCGAGTGCACCAGGTGACGCTCCGTCGGCGCGCCGTCTTCGTACAGCCCCAACTCCTCGAATAACTCGCGAACCGACCGCGCCTCGCGACCCGGCGGCGGCACGTAATGCGCCGCCCACGGATACGCCGACACCTCGTTCTCCCCGTGCCGCGCGTTCCCCCCCGCCACCGCCTCCATCTCCAGTAGCACGAAGTCCCGAAACCCGCGCTTCTCCAGCCGCCAGGCCGCCGACAGCCCCGCGATACCCCCGCCCACGATCACCACTGCAACGCGCCTCTGCTCGCGCGCCGCCGGAAACGCCGCCCCGTCCCGCAGCCGGTGGCCCAGTTCCTGCGCTTCGTTGACGAACCCGCCCGCGATCCGCCGCTCGCCCTTCGCGGTCAGCCCCACGAGTGCGGCACTGAGGAAGCCGCGCCGCTTCATCGCGCGATCTCGCGCCAGTCCCGCTCGTAGTACCGCACCAGCACCTGGTCGTTCAGGCGGTTCGGCTGCGCCTCGATGCGCTGCATGTCGGCCGGAAACTCGAACATCGGCGCCAGCGTCCTCGCGGTCAGGAATCGCAAGCCCTCGGGAAGCGAACCCGGCATGCGGTACGGCTCCATCGAAGCCAGCACGTAGCCCCACTCTCCGAACGAAGGCACGTATACGTGGTACGGATAGGTCTTGAACCCCGCCTGTTCCAGCGTCTTCACGATGCACCAGTAGCTCTGCCGCGCAAACAGCGGCGACGTGCTCTGCACCACCAGCGCCCCTTGCCGGCTCAGCCGCTTCGACGCCAACCGGTAGAACGCCGTCGTGTAGAGCTTGCCAAGAGAGAAGTTCGTCGGGTCCGGAAAGTCGGCAACAATGAAGTCGAACGTCTCCTCCGTCGCTTCCAGCCACGGAAACGCATCGCCGTTAATCACGCGCACCCGCGGCGCGCGGAGCGCCCCGCCGTTCAGCCTGGAAAGCGTTTCGTGCGTCGCGAACAGCTTTGTCATCTCCTCGTCCAGGTCCACCAGCGTCACGCGCTCCACTTGCGGGTACTTGAGAATCTCCCGCACCGCCAGGCCGTCGCCTCCCCCCAACACCAACACCTGCCGGGGCGCCGGCACCGCCGCGAGCCCCGGATGCACCAGCGCCTCGTGATACCGGTACTCGTCCCGAGAGCTGAACTGCAGGTGCGAATTCAAGAAGAGCCGCAGGTCGTCCTTCCACCTCGTTAAAACAATTCGCTGGTACTTTGTGTTGCGCGCCAGGATCACATCGTCCGCGTATAGACTCTCATCGGCAATGTTTGCGATACGGTCCGCCCCCGCGAACCCCGCTCCCAACAGCCCCACCACCACTACGCATGCCGCACGCAGCGTAACCCGCGCCCCGATCCTGTCCGCAAACAGAAAGGTCGACCACAATGCCACGCCCGCGTTGATCAAACCGAACAGCAGCGCCGACCGCACCAGCCCCAGCCTCGGTACCAGCAAAATCGGAAAGAGCAGCGAGGCCCCTAGCGCCCCCAGGTAATCGAAGGTCAGTACGTTCGAAACCAGGTCGCGAAACTCGAACCGCTCCTTGAGAATCCGCATCAGCAGCGGAATCTCCAGGCCCACCAGCACCCCGATCAGCACCACCAGCAGGTACAGCAGCAGCCGGAACGCCTCCGTATATGCGAAGGCGAGAAACAGCAGCGACGACGAGAACCCGCCCACCAGCCCCACCATCAGCTCAATGCCGATGAACTGGCTCACCAGCCCCCGCACCACAAACCGCGACAGCCAGCTTCCGATCCCCATCGCGAACAGGTACGTCCCGATCACGGTCGAGAACTGCAGCACGCTGTCCCCAAGGAGATAGCTCGCCAGCGTCCCCGCGATGAGCTCGTAGATGAGCCCGCAGGCGGCGATCAGGAAGACCGAAAGGAACAGTACAACGGCCACGGCGTTAGTGCACGGCTGCCGCGATAATGATGCTCAGGCCGAGCGCCATCGCGCCCACCAGCACCGCCAGCGCGACGTTCTGCTCCTCGACAATCTCCTTCCAAAGCGCGTACGGAGTAATCTTGTCCAAAACGATGAACGCCAGCACGAAAATCACGATCCCCAGGATCGCGAAGACGAGCGCATTGATCACGTAAGCCGCATGGAACTCAGGCATCGTTCACTTCCCTCCTATGTAGCGGTGGTAGCTGCTGTAGTGCGCGCGGTACGCGCCGGGGTTGTCGCGCACCGACTTCGGTACGTTCTTCACTTCATCCACGTCCGCCAGGCTGAGACCCCGGTACTGCGTCCACACCAGCCCGCCCAACACCAGCACGCCCCAGATCAAATAGCCGATCATGCGTCTCCCTCCTGCCACCGCTTCCCCTCAAAGTGCCCCGCGCGCAGCGTCACGAACAGTGCCGGCACCAGCAACAACGGCAAAGCGATAAAAAAGAACGCGAATGACGGCACGTCCCGCCGCACAATCACCTCGTAGTTCACCGAATGCAGCCGCGTATTGCTCGTGTCCATTTCGGGCTCGATTCGCAGATAGTACCGCCCCGCCGGCACCGACGGCAGCAGCACCGAATCGTTCTTCCCGCCCTCCGTCCAATCCCCGTCGCTGTCGCGTCCGAAGTAGTAGCTCACCTCGCGCCCGAAATCGTACGCTTGCCCGGTGTCGTCGTTAATCAACGCCATGCTGAAGAACGCCCAGTCGTTCTCCAGATCCGTCCGCAGCGCCACTTCCACGTTGCACGTGCGCCCCTTCAACTCGAACACTGGCGTCACCAGGCTGTGCTCGCCCGGCGACGAGGCGTGGAACACGAAGCGGTCGCGGTATGCCTCGTTTCGCCCCGTCAGCATCCACGTCCACACCAGAATCAACAGCCACACCCCCATCAGTACCAGCGCCGCCTTCCACGCGTTCACCGCGGCGCCCCCGTAGGGCGACGGCTGATTCGCAAATATTCCCTTCGCCCGCGGCGCGCGCCCCGGAAGCTGGAACGCCTTCCACACGTCGTCGCCGTTCATATACTCGCCGAGCGACCACGTCACTTCCCCGTCGTTCCCCTCCCGCGAGAGCAGCCGCGGCGGCGAAATGTAATCCGATACCGTCACCTTTTCCGTGGATCGCACGCGCCATGGAAACTCGCCGCTCACGAACGTCGTCCGCGCCTTTGCCGTCTGGAAATGCCGGAACGTCTCGCCCAGCGCCTTCATCGCCGGCTTTCCGCCGGACTTGCCTTCCACGGGCACCGTGTGAATCACCTTGATGTCGTTCCAATGCCCGTCGTACTCGCTCAGGTACCGGAAGCCCTTGTAGGGGTTGAAGAGCACATACTCCCGCCACGAATAGTCGACGCCTTCCACGGTGATCGTCCGCTGCTGGAAGCCGATCGCCTCGTACGGGTCGCCGTGCAGCTTCCCCCGCGTCCCCAGCGGAATCAGCGGCTGCACCCGCTCCCGCTCCTTGCTCTTCTCGAGCACCTGCAGGCTCGGCGTCTTCGTATCCAGCACCGCCAGGCACTGCACGCACACCGCCGTCACCGTGTGCTGCATGCCGCGCAGTTCGACGTTCCCGCCACAGTTCGGACAAAGCAGGGATCGTACCGCCATCGCTACCAGCCCTCGAACTCGCGCAGGTTCTTCAGCCGCAGCTCGTCGAACTCCACCCACTCGCCGGCGAAGAACAGCGGCGGCTCTTCGCTGTAGTCGATCGTGGCGAACGCCCGCCCCTCCGTCCGCAGATCCACGAATAGCATCCGGTCCTTCTCCCAGCTCTCGAAGGGAAGCTCGCCCTCGAAGCCCGCGTACCGCGCTTCTGTCTTCACGCTCACCACGTATTCACGCCCACCGAGGATCAGGCGGAACCCCGGCTTCAGATCGCGTGCGTTCGGCAACGGGCGCCCCGCGTCAGCCAGCCGCGTCACCGCATACTGTGCTTGCGCATCCGACAGCCACCCGCTCTCACCGTTCTGAAAAAGGATGTGCCACTCGTTCCAGGAGCCGTCCTCGTACTCGTACACCACTCGTCCGACCACCTGAAACGCCTTGCCGCCATACACGCCTTCTGATCCGATCTGCAGCGGCGAAACCGATTCCGGCAGGTCCGCATACTCCCCCACCCGCTCTAAATCGACATCGTGCCGAACCAGGATCGAACGGCAGTACGGGCACTGCGCCTGCACCGCGCTCGACCAGCGAAACTCCACCGGCGCCCCGCAGTTCGGACAATTCGCTCGCCGGCCGCTCATGCGTAAGGCCGCTCCACCATCCGCACGCTCACCCGCTCCGCCCCAAACTCCCTCCGCAACGCCCCCTCAAAATCCCAGTCCGGCCGCGGGCGGCAACAGAACAAATTCAAGCAAAGCGACCCATACTCCGGAAAGGTGTGACACGCCAGGTGCGACTCCGCCAGCAGCGCCAGCCCCGTCACCCCGCCCGTCACCGGAAACTGGTGCCACTGCGGCGCCGCCACCGGCCGCAACTGCATCTCCTCAATGACGCGCGCGAACAGCCCTTCGAGCTTCGCGAGATCCGCGAGCGCCGCCGTCATACAGCCGTGCGCTTCCACGATCCACTCGCAACCCGACGCCGCCGGAAGAGGACTCGACAAGGCTAGCTCTGCGCTCCTCCGCATTCCGGACAGAACTTCGCGCGCTTCGGAATCGGCTTGCCGCACTCCAGACAAAACTTCGTCTCGCCCTGTGGCGCGGCGCCGCCGGCAGGCGAGGCTGCAGGAGCGCCGCCCCCCTCCCCCGGCTTCAACGCGTTCATCATGTTCTGCGCCAGCACCATCCCCGCTCCCAGACCGGTGCCAATCCCCGCGCCCCCGCCGCCCTCGTTGGCCGCGGCGATCGGTAGCGACTGCGCAGCGTTATACGCGGTGTACCGCCCGAGGTCTCCCACCATGTTCATTCCGATCCGCTCGTCCAGCCGCTTCTGCAACTCCTCCGGCAGCGAGAGGTTCTCCACCACAAACGTCTCCAGCACCAGCCCCAGGTCGTTGAACACCGGCTGAATGTGATCCGCGATCTTCTGCGCCAGCTCCATCTGGTTCGCGGCCATGTCGAGAAACGGCACGCCGCTCTCGGCAAACGTGTCCGCCATCCTCGCCACAATCGTGTTCCGAAGCTGACCCTCGATGTCCGCCGCGCGATAGATCTCGCGTGTCCCGCTGATCTTCAGATGAAACGTCGTCGGGTCCGCAATCCGCCACGAGTAAATGCCGTAGCCCCGCAGCCGCACTGCCCCGAACTCGCGGTCCCGAATCGTCACCGGGTTGGTCGTCCCCCAGCGCTGGTTCACCTGCACACGACCGGAGAAGAAATAGACGTCGCTCTTGAAGGGAGACTGGAACGCCTTATCCCAGTTCTGCAGGTTCGTCAAGATCGGCAGCGTCTGCGTGGTCAGCGTGTAGAGCCCCGGAGGGAACACGTCCGCCACCCGCCCTTCGTTCACGAACATCGCAAACTGCGATTCGCGCACCGTCAGCCGCGCCCCGTTCTGAATCTCCATGTCCTGCATCGGGTAGCGCCACGCCAGGATGCCGTCCTCCGGCTCCGTCCAATGTATGACGTCGATAAACTGCTTAGAGATGAAATCCCGGATGCCCATTGGTTTTGCCGTTCCTGTGAGTATACTGTGTCTGCTCGCGTTTAGTTCCGTAAATCGCGCCCAATCCTGGGACCTCCTCATTCAGGGCGGCCGCCTCATCGACCCCCGGAATTCCATCGACGCCCCACGCGATGTCGCCGTCGCCCAGGGCCGCATCGCCGCCGTCGGCGAGAACCTCGATCCCAAGCAGGCGAAGAAGGTCATTGACGCGAAGGGCCTCCTCGTCACCCCCGGCGCCGTCGACATCCACGTCCACGCCTTCCACACCACTGGCGCCGCCGATGCCTGGGCCGGCGACAAGAGCATCTCCCCCGACAGCTTCAGCTTCCGCACCTGCACCACCACCATGTCCGATGCCGGCAGCGCCGGCTGGCGCAACTTCGAAACCTTCCGTCACTCCGTCATCGACCGCACCCGCACTCGCCTCTACGCCATGATCAACATCGCCGGCTACGGCATGATGGGCAATATCAATGAGCAGGTGGAAGCAGACTTCAACCCGGACGCTGTCGCGAAGCTTGCCAGGAAGCACAGCGATGTCGTCGTCGGCGTGAAGACCGCCCACTACGAAAAGCCCGCCTGGACCTCAGTCGATCAAGCAATCGCTGCCGGCAAACTCACCAACCTGCCCGTCATGGTCGACTTCGGCTACTTCCTCAAGGAACGCCCCTACTGGCAGCTTGTCACCGAAAAGCTTCGCCCCGGCGACATCAGCACCCACGTCTACCGCAGCGCCGTCCCCTTCTTCGACGAGAAGAACCAGTTGCTCCCCTACCTCAACCGCGCCCGCGAACGCGGCGTGAAGTTCGACGTCGGCCACGGCGGCGGCAGCTTCGTCTTCCGCAGCGTCGCCCCCGCCGTCGCGCAAGGCTTCTGGCCAGACACCATCTCCACCGATCTCCACGCCGAAAGCATGAACGCCGGAATGCAGGACCTTCCCACCACCATGTCCAAGTTCCTCGCCCTCGGCATGCCGCTCCGCGAAATCGTCGCCCGCGCCACGTGGCTCCCCGCCCAGGTGATCCGCCGCGAACAGCACGGCCACCTCACCGTCGGCGCCCCCGCCGACATCGCCCTCTGGCAGGTCCAACAGGGCGACTTCGGCTTCACCGACTCCCACGGCGGAGTCCTCCGCGGCCGCCGCCGCCTCGCCTGCGAAATGACCATCCTCAACGGTACGGTCGAATGGGACCTCAACGGCCGCAACGGCACGGACTATCGTCAACTCCCACCCGACTACGGAATGCGCCCCGGCGCCGACTTCCTCGTCCGCCCGCCGAGATAGGACCGGCCCGGCCCTATCGCCGCGGTCACGACGGCGCCAGCGCCTCTGCGAAGTAAGTCCGGTAGACCCAATAGAGCAGGACGAACCCGCATCCGAGAAATAGCCGCCGCGAGATACTGCCGTCTTCCATCGGTCCCTGTTACCAGTCTGAACGCCCCCGCCCAAACACTCTATCCGGTGAATCCCTTGCTTCCCGCAACCGGTTTAACCCACGGTTCATCCAACTTCCTATGCGGACCGCTGTCTTTCTCCTCGCTGCCCTGCCGCTGCTTGCCGCCGACCCCGGCCAGATCGTCGTCCTCGAAATGCGCACCGATGTCCGCGGCGGCTGCGGCCCCGCCCGCATCGACTTCTTCCGTAACCTCCCCGACGGCACCCAGCAGAGCACCCCCTTCCGCGTCCCCGAGGGCACACACCTCGTGGTCACCGATGTCGATTGGCACTACTACAACGGCACACCGCTGCAAATCCAGATCCTGCGCCTCATCATTGAGAACCTCGAGAACGTCGAAGTCCGCCGCCGCGCGTTCGAATCCATCACCAACCTCAATAACTCCGGCCTCGGCGGCCGCAGCGAGCGCCTCACCACCGGCTTCGCCGTCTCCTCCCGGGCCCGCCTTTGCCTGGACACCTTCCCTTCGCCCATCGGCGACCCCGTCCGCCTCAACAGCGTCATCGTGCGCGGCTACCTGGCGAGGTGAAGCCCAATCTCCAGCAACAGCTCCTCGCCGTAAGGCGCGGCGGCAAACTGAACGCCGCACGGTAAGCCGTCCGACACCGTCCACGGGATCACCAACCCTGGCATCCCGAACAGGTTGAACGGCGTCAACGGCGCCATCGCCTCCAGGTACTCAATCGTCCGCCCGCTGGTTCCAAACTCCCGCTGCCGGTGGGGAAACGCCTGCACCGCGCACGGCGGCAGCAGCAGCACCGCGTAGCCCTCCATCTGCTCGAGCATCGATACCCGCAGTTTGTCCCGCACCGCCAGCATCTCCACGATCTCCCGCCCCGTGGGTTCCGGCTTGCCTTCGCACCGCCGCACCATCTCCGTGCCCGTCCAATGCGTCTCGTGCTCGCGCCCCTCGATCATGCGCCGCGTGAACGGCACTGGCACGTCCACGAAGAAGAACTCCCACACCGCTGGAGCCCGCGTCATTCCCTTCGGCGAAAACGCCTCAACAGCGAACCCGAGCCTCGCCAGCGCATCGGCCGCGCTCCGCACCGCATCCCGCACCACCCCCGACACCGGAACCCCCGGCCATCCGTCCTCCATCACCCCCACCCGCATTCCGCTCACCTCTGCCGCCCGCAGCGGCACCGGCGCCGAAAACGGATCTTCGAAGTCATACCCCGCCAGCACCTCGAACAGCACCCGCAAGTCCGCCGCGTCCCGCGCCATCGGCCCGCCCACGCCCAACAACCCTCCCGGATGCGCAATCTCCGGAAAATGTCCCGCCGCCGATACCCGCCCCGGCGTCGGCTTTAACCCCGCAATCCCGCAACAATGCGCCGGAAAACGAATCGACCCGCCCCCGTCGCTGCCAATCCCGCCCGCCGAACAGAAGGCCGCAATCGCCGCCGCCTCCCCCCCGCTCGACCCTCCGCTCGTCCGCGCTGCATCGAACGGATTGTTCGTCCGCCCCGTCACCGCGTTGTCCGTCTCCCAGTTGTAGAGGAACTCCGGAGTGTTCGTCTTCCCCAGCAGAATCGCCCCCGCCTCCCGCAATCGCCGCACCGCCGTCGAATCGCGCCCCGCACGGTGGTCCCGCCTCAGCCGGCTCCCGCACAGCGTCGGCTTCCCCGCGATGTCGAAGCTGTCCTTGATAGTGATCGGCACCCCGTGCAGCACCCCGCGCGGCTCAGCCTCGGCAGCCGCCCGCGCCGCCGCCAGCGCCTCCTCCTCGAACACCTCGACAAAGGCGTTGATCCCCGGATTCCGCGCGCGAATCTCCGCCAGGTGCGCTTCTACCAGCTCCACGGGCGACAGCTTCCGCTCCCGAACAAGCCGCGCCTGCTCCCGCAACGGCAGGCGGTTAGGCTCCATCGTCACGTCGGTGGCTAACTCTCTTCCGCCCGCCGCTGCTGCTGCACGAAACTCAATATGTCGAATCGCTTGATCTCCCGGTCCGGGAAGAAACTGTTCACCGCATCCTGCTCGTCCGTGAACAGCTCGAACACCGTCGTCAGCTTCGTCAGAACCAGCAGCTCAATGTTGCGCTTATTCAGGTTCAGCAGCTTCAGCAACCCGCCCGCCTTCTTGTTGCTCGTGAAGCAGATCACCAGCGTCCCCAGTCCCGTCGAGTCGATATAGTCGACGTGCTCGAGGTTCAGCACAATCCTCTGCCGGCCGTCCGCCGCCATCCGGTTCAGGTGCTCGCGCAGTTGCGAGACGCCCTCCCCCACCGTCAGCCGCCCCTTCAGGTCGACAATCGTCACGCCCTCGCGCTCGCGCTCTTGAATCTCCAGAGTCATAAGGACTTCTATATTGTAGTAGCGATGCTGTCCCGACGTGACCTCGCTCGCCTGGCTGCTCTCGCGTCTCTCGCTTCCGCCGTCGCCCAAAAGAAGCCGCTGCGTCGGAGCGAATGCTTCCTCGGCATGCACTTCGATCTGCACCCTAACGACAAGGACACAGCTCTCGGCCGCGACGTCACCGAGGAAATGGTCGAAGCCTTCCTCGCCCGCGTCAAGCCCGACTACGTCCAGTACGACTGCAAAGGCCACGTCGGCTACCTCGGCTACCCCTCCGCCGTCAGCAAGCCCGCCTCCGGCATCGTCAATGATTCGCTCGCCCTCTGGCGCAAGGTCACCGCGAAGCACGGCGTCGGCCTCTTCATCCACTTCTCCGGCGTCTGGGACACGCTCGCCGTCGCCGAGCATCCCGAGTGGGCCCGCATCACTCCCGACGGCAAACGCGACCCCAACAACACCAGCGTCTTCAGCCCCTACGTGGACCAACGGATGATCCCGCAGCTCAAAGAAGCCGCCTCGCGCTACGACCTCGACGGCGTCTGGGTCGATGGCGAATGCTGGTCCGTTCAACCCGACTACTCCGGCGCCGCCGCGAAAGCCTTCGGCTCGCCCCTCCCCAAAACCCCCGCCGACCCCCGCTGGCAGGAGTTCCTCGAGTTCAACCGCCAGCGCTTCCGCGACTACGTCCGACACTACGCCGACGAAATCCATCGTTTCCGGCCAGGCTTCCAGATCGCCAGCAACTGGCTCTACTCCACCTACGTGCCCGAGCGCCCTGACCTCCCCGTCGATTTCGTCAGCGGCGACTTCCTCGGCAACGCCAGCATCTCCTCCGCGCGCCTCGAAGCGCGCTACCTCGCCCAAATCGGTATGCCGTGGGACCTCATGGCGTGGGGCTTTCAATGGGGCCGCAACAACGCGGTCGGCAACGTCCACAAGTCCGCAGTCGCCTTGCAGCAGGAAGCGTCCGTCGTGCTCGCGCAGGGCGGTGGTTTCCAGGTGTACTATCAGCCCACCAGGGCAGGGAAGTTGGACCGCCGCCTCATCGAAGTGATGGGTAAGGTAGGAGACTTCTGCCGCGCGCGGCAGGCCGTTAGCCACAAGTCCGATTGCATTCCGCAAGTCGGCGTTCTCTTCTCCAAGCGGACTCTTTATCGCACGACGAAGAAGATGTTCGGCGGCTGGGGCGCCGCCGTGAATCCCGCACGCGGCTTCATCGACGCGCTGGTCGAATCCGGCTACTCGGTCGACGTGATCCCGGATTGGAAGCTCTCTGAAATCGCCGAGGGATATCCGCTCATCGTCGTCCCCGAGTGGGCAGACATCGGCGAAGAAACGCGCGACGCACTTGTTCACTACGTCCGTCAGGGCGGCAGCACCCTCGTCGCCGGCGCCGCCAACGCCGGGCTCTTCGCCTCCCTCGCCGGCGTCACCCTCCGCGGCGCGCCCGCGCAAGCCAACGCCTTCATCGCCGGCGAAGAATCCTTCGGCAACGTCACCGGTATATGGCAGGACATCGAAGCCGAAGCCCTCGAACAGCGCTATCCGACCTTCGACGCCCGCGATGGCGCCGTCGCCGCAACGCTCTCGACAGTGGGCAAAGGCCGCCTGCTGCTAGTCCCAGGCCCCCTGGGCACCGCCTTCGCCGCTACACACGCCCCCGAAGTCCGCCGCTTCGTCGCCCGCCTCGCCGCCCGGCTCTTCACACCGGCCTATCGCATCCAAGGCCCGCCCGTCCTCGAAAGCGCCCTCCGCCGCAAGAACGGCAAGACGTTGCTCCATCTCGCCAATGCTTCCGCAATGCAGGTGGCCGGCGATTACTCGACCAGCGACTATGTGCCGCCCGTCGGCCCCGTCACCGTCACCTTCGCGAAGCCCCCGAAACGCGCCATGCTCCTGCCCGAGAACCGCGAACTCCCCGTAACGCCGGGCGGCTCCGTCACCATCCCGAGCATCGACATTCACGCCGTCCTGTCGCTGGACGCCTGACCTTCGCCGGACCAGCGCCGGATCGCCGGAGTCAGTAGAACCAGCAATAGCGAACCCACCAGCAACATCGCCGCGATTCCCCCATACAGCTCCATCAGCCGTCGAGGGTCGTTCGCCACAAAGAACCCGGACAAGAATCCCGCCAGCTTATTGCCCAGCGATGTCGCGAAAAACCAGAGGCCCATCATCAGCCCCACAAACCGTGCCGGCGACAGCTTGGTCACCGTGCTCAATCCCACCGGGCTCAAACACAGCTCTCCCACCACGTCGAGAAAATACACCGCCACCAGCCACAGCGGGCTGATCTTGCCCGCGCCTGTCAGCGCCGACGCGGGCACCAACACCACAAACGCCAGCCCGATCGCCAGCAGCCCGAGCGAAAACTTCTGCGGGCTCGATGGCTGTCGCGCGCCTAGCCTCACCCACAAGCGTGCGAACACCGGCGCCAGCAGAATCACATAAAACGGAGTCAGCGATTGTAGCCAGCTGGCCGGAAAATCGAACCCGAACAGATTCGTGCTCACCAGTTGCTTCGCGAACAGGTTTAAGCTCGCGCCCTTCTGCTCGTAGGCCGCCCAGAACAAAATCGTGAACGCGAAGAGAATTGCAATCGCTCCCGTGCGCTTCCACTCCTCCGCCGTCAATACGCCCCCGCCCCCCGCCGTGGATGCTGCCCCCTTCCTCGCCCCGCCGCTCTCCAAAGGCAGCCGCGACCGCTGCGACAAGAATACGATGAGCCCCACAATCATCCCCACGCCCGCCGCCGCAAAACCGAAATGCCAGCTCATCCGCGGATCGATCCCCGCCCCCGCCAGCACGCCCTTGAAGGCGCGGCTCTCTGCCAGCCACCCGCACACCAGCGGCGCCATCAGCGCCCCGATGTTGATGCCCATATAGAAGATGGAGAACCCGCTGTCCCGCCGCGGATCCCCCGGCCCGTATAAGCTCCCCACCATCGTGCTCACGTTCGGCTTCAACAGCCCCGTACCAACGGCGATCAGCGTCAACCCGCCATAAAAGAACGGCAGCGCATGCACCGCCAGCAGGAACTGCCCGATCACCATCAAGGACCCGCCCAAAACCACCGCCCGCCACGGCCGCAAGAACCGGTCCGCCACAAACCCGCCCGGCAGCGCCAGCAGGTACACCATCATCGTGTACGTCCCGTACAGCGACGTCGCCTGCTTCGTATCGAAGCCCAGCCCTCCGTCCGCCGCCGGCGCCACCATGAACAACACCAGGATGGCGCGCATGCCGTAATAACTGAACCGCTCCCAAAGCTCGGTGAGAAACAGAGTCGAAAGGCCGGGTGGATGTGTCTTCATTTCTGATGCAGGGCGACGAGTTGCCTTGTAGCCGATTCTACGAGCATCTCGCCCGCCCCTGCCGCACACCGCGTGCTCACCACCTCATACGCGCCTTCCGCGTAAGCGCGCCGGTTCGGTATGTAGCCCAGGTGATCGTTCGCCATCGACACCACGATCGTGTGCCGGAATGGAGAAGCCTGCTTGATGGCCATCCCCAGCTCGGTGAAGATCTCGCCCGGCAACCCCACCCACGCCAAATCCCGCCCCAACGCGATCACCTGCACCTCCGCGTCAAACGGCCGACCCTCCCGCGCCGCTACGTCCAGAACCTTGATCGCTCGCACCAGATCGAGAAACGGCGCCGCGTTCGGTTTGTCGAACGTTGCCGCCACCGGCCGCGCCCAGTCAACATCCGCTGCTGTCACCCCAGCCGGCGGCAACGACACCTGCTCGCTGCTCACACGCACGCGCGCCGCCTCCACCGGCCGCGCCCGCTTCCAAGCCCGCAGCGCCTCGCCCGCCAGCACCGTCCCGATTCGCGCCGCTTCGCCATGCCCCTTCTGCCGATCGCTCCAGTTCACATCCAGGTGATTCACGTTCCCCGAACAGCCCATCGTGAACAACGTGACGCCGCCCGTCGTTTCACCGAACAGCCGCGCGAGCGTGTACGGAAAATCCGCCGAGAACTGCATCCCTCCGACCGTATCCAGATGCATCGCGAAGTTCACGTAGGACGCCACCGCCGCCCCGTCCGCCCTCCGCACCGCCACCACCGGAACCTCCGGATCCACCGGCCCCGCCGGCCGCACCACGCGCGGATTGTTCTTCCCCGGATTCCACCCCACTGTCCCGTCCGTCATCCAGTACCGACGGTTGAACGCCAGCGTCTCCTCGCGCCCCACCGCCGCGGACACCGTCACCGGCGCCAGCGCTGCCACCGCCTTCTCCACGCTCTCCGCGATCAACCCAGGCAACTCCGCCGCGTACTGTTCCGCGATGCGCGCCGTCTCGCCCCCGCCCCTGAACCGCCCGTCCGCACCCGGGAACTGCGGCCCCGTATGGGTGTGCGTCGCGCTCACCAGAATGTTCGCCGCCGGAATGCCCGTCCGCCGCGCCGCCTCGTCTCGCGCCTTCGTCGCAATCGAGCCCGGCATGTGAATCAGGTCGCACGACACCATCGCCGCACGCGTCGCCCCGTCGTCGAACACCAGAGCCTTAGCGAACAGGTCGTCGTGCACACCCTCCGCTGCCCGCCCGTAGTAGTAGCCCGCCATTGGCGCGCCCTTCGGCGGCGTGATCTTCACCGCCGCCGCACCCGCGCGGATCTCACCGTGGAGCGAACCCGCCGCCGCTACCAGCAACAGCCAGCGAAACATCATTGCTCTCTCGCCGGAAACCGCTTCATCAAATAGTTCCGCACCGCCTCATCCTGCTCCACCGGCTCCAGCGAACTCGTGAACTCGTACAGGCTGTTCCCCTTCGCGTCTGAAAGCACCAGCTTCACCCCCAGCAGGCTCTTCTTCGAATCGTCCGACCGCACCACCACCTTGTTCGCAAACTTCACGTCCGCGAACCGCACACGCTTCTCGCCCACAGCACTCGTCTCCACCAGTTCCTCCGGGGTCACCCGGATCTTCTTCGACAGCCATACCACGCCCCCCAGCGTCAGCATCCCCGCCATCGCCAGCCGCGTCACATCCGCGCCGATCGCAAACCGCGGGGCGCCCTCCTCCGGCATCATCCAGTCCTTCACCACCCACCCCACCAACCCGATCCCCAACAAGAGGAAGACCCACGCCCGCGCCTGCTCCTCGTGTAGCACCACTGGCCATGCCGGCGTCAAAGGAACGTTCAACGGAGGCTCCGGCACAAACGCCCGTACACCCACCCCGAACATCACCGCCAGAAACCCGTACAGCATCAGGAGCAGCGGATGGTATCCCCCGAACACCGGTACCACCCGCGACTCGTCCTCACTGACGTGGATCGGGATCGTCTCCCCCACGTTCCACCAGGGCAGCGGAACGAAGCGCTTCAGCTCCCACCTCTTGGCGTCCGCGCGCCGCAGCACCACGCGTGGCCACTCCATCGATTCCACCGTCACATTCGCGCGCCGGTATCGCGACCCCAGCTCCCCATCCTGCAGATGGAACCCGGCCAGCCCCGCCGCCAGCGTCACCAGACCCGCCAAAGCAATCAGCCCCAGCACCAAGCGAACAATTTCCACTCGGCTATTCTGCTACGATTGCCGCACCTTTGGATAGACCTTTGTAATCGCCGCCACGATGTCGTCGCAGTCCCGCGCCGTGTATCTCGGGTCCATCATCACTCCCGCGAACCGGTTCAGCACCGCCGCTGACCGCGGGCACGAAGCCGCGCCATACTGAATCGCCCGCCCCCGCGGGCTCGTGAACGAAGGCCACGCCGGATGCACCGTCACCTTGTTCTCAATGTGCTTCTGCACCGGCAGCAGCACCGAACCCGACGGCGGCGCGGCGGGCACGTTCTCCGCCTTCATCGCCGCCAGAAACCTGTCTCGCTGCCCCTTGTCCTTGAACCCCAGAAAAACGCCCGTCCCCAGCTCCCCATCCGGATCAGGCCGCTTCCTCAACTCCAGTCCCGGCAGCCCCGCAATCCCCTCGTACACCCGCTTCGCATTCTTCCGCACCGCGCCAATCACCTTGTCGAGCTTCCGCACCTGCGCCAGCAGCACACCACCGGAGAACTCGTTCACCCGGTACCCCGATCCGATAAACCAGTCGAGATGCGTCTTCCCCAGCATCTGCTCGTGCGGCGGCCGGATCCCGCCCAGGTCGTGGAACCGCACCGCTCTTTCGAACAACTCCGCATCGTTCGACACCACCGCCCCGCCCTCGCCCGCCGTGATCGTCTTGTTCAGTTGCAGGCTGTAAATCGCAATGTCCCCGATCGATCCCAGCGGCCGGCCCTTGTAGCTCGCCCCCACGCTCTGCGCGCAGTCTTCAATCACCCGCAGCTTGTGCTTCCGCGCGATCGCCATCACAGCGTCCAGGTCCGCCGGGTTCCCCTGCAGATGAACCGCCAGGATCGCCTTCGTCTGCGGTGTGATCTTGCTCTCGATGTCCCGCGGATCGATGTTGAAGGACTCGTCAATCTCCGCAAACACCGGCAGCGCCCCGGCCAGCACAATCGCGTTGAAGCACGAGTGCCATGTCCACGCCGGCAGAATCACTTCGTCCCCCGGCCCGATCCCCAGTGCGTTTACCGCCACCACCAGCGCCGCCGTCCCCGACGTCACCGCCAGCGCATACTTCGTCCCCATCCGCGCCGCAAACTCCTTCTCGAAGGTCAGCACCTTCAAAGGCGTCTTTGGCCCATACCACCGGAACGGCGACTTGCTCTCCAGGACCTCCAGCAACTCCTTCCGCTCCGCTTCGTCGTAGAATTCGCTGCCCCAATACCCGGCCCGCAGCGCCGCCGCCCGCACCGGCGTCCCGCCATCCACCGCCAGCGTCTCCGCCCGCGTCCGCGAAACCGCCGCCGTCGCAGCGGCAGCCTTCACAAAGCCTCGGCGATTCACCATGCGCAAAGCATAAGCCCGCCCGCGCGCCGAAACAAGCGCCTATGGCTTCTCGAGCGCCATCCGCAGCAGCGGCGCCTTCGCCCGCCCCCAGTCCGCAATGTCCGGCAGATCCTCGAACAGCAGCACCCGGTAGTCCAGGAACGCCTTCAGTATCGCGTTCGCTTCCATCCGCGGCCCGCCGTTGAACCCTTCTACCAGCAGCACGCCGCCCGGCTTCAGCGACGCCCGCACCTTCGCCATGTACGCCGTGTCGCTGATTCGCGTGAACGCGAAGCTCATGACAATGAGGTCCCACTGCGCCTCGCCCAACTCGTACTCCTCGTGCGAAGCCAGCTTCGTGTCGAGCCCCACTCCCGCCGCCTTCGCCGCCGCATCCGCCTGCCGAAGCGCCTCCGCGGAGATGTCGTACCCACTGACCTTCCACCCCGCCTTCGCCAGGAACACACTATTCCGCCCTTGCCCCATCGCGATGTCGAGTGCCCGCCCCGGCGTCCGCGCCGCCGCCACCTTCTTCACCAGCGCACTCGGCTCCCGCGTGAACGGCGCCTCGCTCCAGGTGTACATGCGGTCGAAATGGAGCGCCAACGCCTCCTTCGGATGCTCCGCCATGTACTTCCGAATCCCGTCGACGCGGGCCTGAATCTCACCCTCTGCCGTCCCGCGCGTTTTTAGCGTCGCGCCGTAGACTTTCAGTACCTCTGCCGGCGCCCCCGGTGTTCCATCCTTCGCGAACCACGTCGCGAAGTCCTTCCAGGCGGTTTCGCCGGAGATCAGCGTAAGGAGCAGAACACAGGCAATCATAAGAATTCAGACAGCATTATCTCAAACAGCTTCACGTTCGCGGATTGCGGCTCCCACCTGCCTTCACACCAGTAACATTCGCGCGCCGGCTCTACCGCTTCTCCCCATCGCGCGTCACGATAACCCTATGTGCTATCTGCTGCTTCTCTGCCTCGCTCTACCCGCCTTCGCCGACCCCATGACCAAGGGCGAACGCCAGCGCCTGGTTGCCCATTGGGAAATGACCGGTTCCTGGATCGCCGACGAAATCGCCGGCCTCTCCGAAAAGCAGCTCAACTTCCGCGCCGCCCCCGACAAGTGGTCCGTCAAAGACGTCCTCGAACACCTCGCCATCGCCGACCCGCACTACTGGAAGACCTTCCAGGAATCCCTGAAGACTCCCATCGAGCCCAAAACCGATCAGAAGGACGAAGGCATCCTCTGGTACGGCATCGACCGTACCAACCGCAACAAAACCGCCGAAGCCCGCACCCCCAAGGACAACTTCAAGACCGCCGCCGAGGCGTACGATTCCTGGCGCAAACTTCGCGCCACCATGCTCGATTACATCACCACCACCGACGACGACCTCCGCGGCCATCGCTACCTGAAGAGCCCCACCGACACGTATCAGTGGCTGCTCATGATCTCAACCCACGTGCAGCGCCACATCCTGCAGATCCGCGAGATCAAGCACGAACCGAGCTTCCCAAAGGCCTAGCGTCCCCCGAACGACCGCTTCAGGTCCGCCAGGTACGTCTTCGCCGTCTGGTCCGGCGGAAAGAACAGGCGCCCCATCGCCCGGAACACCGCGCTCTTCACACGCCCCTGCTCCGTAATCTCGACCCGCGTCCCGCCCGTGTCAGGTCTCAATAGGTACGTCCACACGCCCTCGAACGGCAGTTCCTCCGTGTCGATCTTCACCACCAGCTTCGAGGGCGCCGCCGCCTCCAGCACCCGCAGCGGCATCTTCCCACCGTCGTTATCCTCTACCCATCGCTCCGCATCCACCACCTGCACCGATTTCAACCCCGAACGCCACTTCGTGTGTTCCCCCGCCTTCCGGATCCGGTCATACACCTGCTCCGGCGCCGCCGGCACCGTCTCACTGACCGTCACCGTGTGACTCTCCGGCAGCGTCGCCCCCCACAGGTACAGCGCCGCACCCGCCACCACCATCACCGCCACCAAGCCCCCAACGATCATCAGCATCATGCGCATGTTCCCTCCGCCGCCATGGCCCTTCGCCGCGTCGCCTCCGCCAATAGTTGCAGCCCCTTCACGGCCGCGTCCCGCTCCGCCACCGTCAAAGTAGCCAATACCTCCGCCAGCCGGTCGGACTCCAGCACCGACGACCCTCGCATCGCCTCCAAGCCCTTCTCCGTCAGTCGCAGCCTCTGCTCGCGCCCGTCCTCCCCACGCTCAGCCGACAGGAATCCGCATTCCATCAACCACCCCACCGCCTCCGACAGCGTCGACTTCGCAATTCCCAAATGCCGCCCCAGCAGCCCTTGCGGCGTCCACTCCCGCTCATTCAAGTGCGCAAGGATACTCGAGTCCCGCGGCGATAACCCCTCCGCCGTGGTTCGCGAGTTCTTATGATCCCGGTGACACGCCAGGTACACCCGCGGATACGCTCGCTGTACCTCGAGAACCGCTTCCTCCAGAGTCATGGAGCAAGCGTAAGGCGAAGCCCCACCGTTCGTCAAAACGAACGATCTACCGTCCCACCTTCTCCATCAGCATGCGAAACCGGGCGCTGGCCCACAGCCCCACAAACGCTGGCTCCGACCGCAGCATCGCCGCCGCCGGCACCCGGTTCCGCACTGCCTCCTCCACCGCCTCTACCGCCGCCTCCGACTCTCCCAGCCACGCCAGCCGGACCGCCCGGAAATACGGGTTCCCGCTCCGGTCTGCCGTCGTCTGCCGGAACAGCTGCACAATCGCGTCCGTGGCGTTCCTCGGCTCCTTGAACCCCACCGGTGCCAGCGCCCGCATCGCCGCCCAAGCCTCCGCATGCTTTCCCTGGTACAACAGCGCTCGCGCTAAACACGCCTGCGCCTCGCGCAGTTCCGGCTCCAGTTCCATTGCCCGCCGCGCCTGCTTCGCCGCCTCTTCGAACTCGTGCGCCTGCAGGTATATCCATCCGGCGTCCAGGTTGACGCGCGCCGACAGCGGGTCCATCGCGATCGCCCGCCGCAAACTCGCCACCGCCTCGCTGCGCCGCCCTGCCGTTACCAGGTACCACGCCAGGTCATGGTGCGCCGAGGCCGACGCCGGGCTCTCCTCCACCGCGCGGCGCAGTAGCCGCTCCGACTCCCGCCAATCCCAATCCCGCCACAGATACACGTTGGCCAGCGCCTGCAATGCTTCCGCGTTCCTCGGGTTTCGCCGCAGCGCCTCCTGCGCCGCGCGACGCGCCCGCTCGAACAGCACTCCCTCTCCGTTCCGCCGCGCCAAAGCCACTAGCGACTCCGCCATCCCCGACCACGCACGGTCGCACTTCTGCTCAATTCGTGACGCTTCCTCGAACAGATTCGTGCTCTGCCGGAACGCCTCCTCCGTGCCCTTCGCCTGCAGGTACCGCGCGTTCCGCAGCGGCTCCCAGCAGCCCTTACACTGCTCCGAATAATCCGCCCCGTGCTCCGCATCCGTGAATAACAGCTCGAAGACCTTCCCCGACACCTGGCTCCCGATGTCCCGCTTCAGCCCCATCTGCGCCATCTCCGCCTCGAACGTCCACGAGCGCAATTGCGCGTCCCGCCGCGCGTCCACCAGCCGCGCGGTCACCCGCAGTTGTCCGCCGCTCCGCCGCACGCTCCCCTCGATCAGGTAGTCCGCTCCCAGCTTCTCCCGTACTTCCCGCGTACTCGCTTCCCGGCCCTCGTACTCCATCACTGAGCCTCGTCCCGTCACTAACAGACGCTCCGGCGGGACCGTCCCCAACTGGCTCATCAACTCATCGAGCAGTCCCGACTGGAATACTCGTAGCGTCTGATCTCCCGTCAGCGCAAATGGTAGGACTGCGATGCGCACCGGCGCCGGCCGCGCTCGCCACCCCCACAGCGAAAGTCCCGCTGCCGCCACCACCACCACCGCCGCCGCCGCCCACAGCCACCACCGGGAGGTGCGCCCCGCCGGCCTTTGTTCCGGCGGGTCCTGACCTCGCCCGGTGCCCCCAACAGGACCGACAAACTGGTACCCCCGCCGCGGAACCGTCTTAATGTACGTTGGAGCCTCCGCGCGATCCCGGAGTGCGGCGCGCAATTGCGCGATACAGACGTTCAGACTCCGGTCCACATCCGCTAGCGCACAATCCCACAGTTCAGCCTGGAGCTCCGACCGCTCCACTAACCTTCCACGGGACTGCAGTAATAAGGACAGCACCCGCCCGGGCTGCGGCGCCAGTCGGACCGTGGTGCCGTTCCGCCGCAATTCCCCTGTCTCGGGCAAAAACTCGTATGGGCCGAACCGAAATAACGCTTGGGATGCCTCTTCTGTAGGCATGTGTAACAAAGATTGACGTGGCGATGCCCTAACAGTTCCGTTCCGTCACGTAACATTTTGCCGGAAGCGAAAGCGTGGCAAGCACTTGCTCCATAACATAGCCATGGCGGAATTTGGCTTGATGATAAGTCCATAGCCGGCGTCTATTGGGGCGGTATGACCATCCCAAGGCGCTTCCTCCTCCACGGTCTTCCGGTCCTCGCCGTGAATCCACCCGTTGCTCCAGCCGCCTGCCCCCCAACCTCCGAGCTGCAGCGCGTCATCGACGCCGCTGCCGCCGGTGACCTGCCGTCCCTCCGAGCCAGGCTTCGCCAGGACCGCTCTTGGGGCTACGTCCGCGATGCCCGTGGCCGCTCCCTCTACCTCTACGCTGCCCTCGCCCGCCAAGCCGCCGTCCTCGCTCTCCTCGAAGAGAACGGCGTAGTCCCCAACCTGCTCGAACTCGCCGCAGCCGGCGACGCCAACCGTCTCTCCAAAGCCCTCGACCGCTCCCCCGGCCTCATCGATGTCCGCTCCCCCGAGGGCCGCACTCCCCTCTATTACGCCGCCCTCGCCGGCCGCTCCGAGACCGTCAGCCTCCTCTCCCACCGCGGCGCCGACCTCTCCGCCGGACGTGAAGCCCCCCTCCTCGCCGCCGCCGCTCACCCCGATCCCCAACTCGCCCTCGAAATGGTTGTCACCCTCGCCGGCAACGGCGCCAACGTCCACTCCCGCCGCGCTGACGGTCAGACCCCGCTCCACCTCGCCGCCTCCCTCGGACACACCGCCGTCGTCGAGTTCCTCATCCATCGCGGCGCCAGCCCCAACGTCCGTGACTCCCAAGGCCGCCTCCCCGCTCTCCCCGCCGGCCTGAACGTTCCCGTGGCCGACTTCAGCGCCCGCTTCCTCTCCACCTCAGGCGAGCCCCTCGCGCGCGAAGACGTCACCGGACTCCCCCAGCAGTGGGTCAATCGCTTCGTCACCGCCGCTCACACCAATATGGAGGAGACCAAACGCCTCCTCGCCCAGTGCCGCGACCTCCTCCTCGCCCGCGCCTCCTTCGACGAACTCGCCGTCGAGGCCGCCGCCCACCTCGGTTTCCTCCCCCTCACCCGCTTCCTGCTCGACGCCGGCTCGCCCCTCTCCACCTGTACCGCCGCCGTCCTCGGCATGACCGCCGAGGTGCAACGCCGCATCGCAGCGAACCCGAGGGTTCTCCACGAGTGCGGCCCGCACGATCAGCCCCTCCTCCTCTACACCGCCTTCTCGCCCGAGCCTCGCCTCGACATAGCCGCCTTCCTCCTCGCCCGCGGCGCCGATCCGAACGCCCGCGGCCTCGGCCAAACCGCCCTTCACTTCGCCGCCCGCCGCGGCCACGTCGAACTTGCCGAACTCCTCCTCTCGCACGGTGCCGACCCTCGTGCTCCTTCGTTCTCGCGCCTCTTCCCCGGCGCCCCCCTCGATCACGCCCGCCGCTTCCACCAGCCCCGCATGGTCTCCTACCTCGAAACGCGCTAAGATCCTCCCTGCGCCTCACACCACGGCGCAGGGAGGGACTCCATGGACACGCAAGCTCTTCTCGCCAGCCTCAATGCCAACCTCATCAGCATTGGCTGGAAACTTCTTGGCGCGCTCGTTCTCTGGATTGTCGGCCGCTGGCTCATCAAGTTCGGCATGAAACTCCTCGGCGGCGGCATGCGATCCCACGGCGTTGAGGGAACCATCATTCGCTATGTCCAGAACACGGTGAACGTACTGCTCACCATCATCCTGGTCATCGCTATCCTCGAGGTCTTCGGCGTCCAGACCACCACCTTCGCAGCCCTCCTCGCCGGCGCGGGCCTCGCCATCGGCGCAGCCTGGAGCGGCCTCCTTGCCAACTTCGCCGCCGGAGCCTTCCTCGTCATCCTCCGCCCCTTCAAAGTCGGCGACTTCATCAGTGCCGGCGGCGTCGTCGGTACCGTCGAGGAAATCGGCCTCTTCGTTACCACCATCAACACCCCCGACAACGTCCGCACCTACGTGGGCAACAACAAGATCTTCGGCGATAACATCCAGAACTTCACCGCCAACCCCTACCGCCGCGTCGACCTCACCGTCCAGGTCGCCCACATTGCCCGCCCCGACGAGATCGTCGCCCGCCTCGCCGCCGAGATCGCCAAGATTCCGAACGTCCTCACCAAACCCGCGCCGGACGTCAAGGTGCTCGCCCTCACCCCCACCGGCTGCACCCTCGCCGTCCGCCCCTACTGCCACAACGACCACTACTGGCAGGTCTACTTCGATTCGCAGGCGAAACTGCAGTCCATCCTCGGCGCCGCCGGCTACCCGCCGCCGCAGACCGTCGTCGAGATCAACGCGGCCACTGCTTAGATCCAGCAGAACTCGCGCCAACAGTTCCTCATCCAACCCCAACGGCCCGAGCGCTGCGTTCTCCAGTTTCGTCGACAGCCCGTGCAGCACCGTTTTTCTATGAGCTGGCCCCAGCCATGCGCATCGCCCTCGCTGCTCCTGTCGCTCGCCCTCTCCGCCCCTGCGGCTGTCCGGAAATCGACCCCACTCGCTTCAAACTCGACGGCAAGCCCTTCCCCTTCACCGGCGTCAGCTTCTTCAATGCCATCTACGCCGAGTTCACGACAAGTTCGCCCCCTACGTCATCAACGTCCTCGGCATCTGTGCCCAGTGGGACAACCAGCGCGGCTTCGTTGACGCCTGCACCACCTGTACCCTCGCGGCCGCCTCCGCGAAAACCACCGCATCGCCGTCCTGGAACGAATCCTCGCCTCGACGGCCAAAGGTTCAGGTCTGGAACGAGTTCTCCCACCGGACCGTGGAAACCGCCAAAGTCATCAAGTCCATCGACCCCCAGCGCATCGTCACCAGTTCCCCAGGCTTCGCCGGCAGCACCGAACATCCCATCAGACCCTCGCCCCCGCGGCTACCCACTTCCCAAAACGCTACCCCTACCCGGTCGTTCGCCGCCACCCGCTGCGCCGCCGACGCTACTCCAAAAAACGTTCGTCGATCGATGCCAGGCACCTCGCCTCGCCTGGATCACCTTTCAAACCTGGATGTCGTACAGCACTCCGCGGGCGCTACATCGCCGCAGCCGAACTTGACTTCTCGGATGCCGCTGCCACCCTCGCCGCCGTGCGCCGCCGCTGTGTGCGCTGCCGCGCCTGCCGCCAGGAAAACACCGACGTCACCCCGTAGTTCCACACCGAGTTCACGATCATCCCCACAAAACCTGCCACGTACCACGGCAACCCCGCATGCTGTGCGCTCTGAGCCAGGCTGAAGTTGCTTAAAGCGCCGATCGAACACGCCGCATAAAACACCAACAGGCCCCGAATCATCTGCCAGCCCTTAAGCCGCCGGTCCCGGTAGGTAACCGTGTTGTTCAGCAGAAAGTTCGAGGTCATCACCAACAACGTCGCCGTCATGTGCGCGGGCAAGAACGGCATACCCGCAACCGCTAGCAGCGTTCCAAGAATCGAGAGGTGCAGCCCTAGTCCAAACACTCCCACCAGCGCAAATACCGCGAATCGCACCGGCAATAAATGCCCCACCAGTTTGTCCGCGAGCAGAAACAAATACTCGATACCCACCACCACATCGAGCTTGCTCTGCCCGTGCGCCCTCTCTCGAAACGTGTAGGGTACCTCGGCAATCCGCACCGGCCGTTCGCTCGACGCGAGCAGGTCCACCAGAATCTTGAACCCCACCAGTGAGAGCGCGTGCACCACTTCGTTCAAGAATCTCCGGTCCACCACGAAGAACCCGCTCATCGGATCGCTGACCGCCTGTCCCATTACGAAGTCGCTTAGCTTCTTCCCTGCGTTGCTGATCAGCTGTCGCGTCGCCGAAAAGTTGCCGACGTCCCCGCCGTCCACATGGCGGCTCGCTACTACAATGTCCAGGCGCCCGTCCCGAATCGCCTGGAGCATCCGCGGCAGGATCCCCTCGTCATGCTGCAGGTCCCCGTCCATTACCGCGAGGTATGGTGCGGCGGACGACAACATGCCCTCAATGCAGGCCGACGACAGCCCCCGCCGCCCGATCCGCTGCAGCACTCGTACTTTCGAGTCCACCAGCGAGATTCGCCGGCACAGTTCCGCCGTCCCGTCCTCGGAATCATCGTCCACAAATATGACTTCGTAATCGATCCCCGCGAGACTCTTCCCCAGACGCGCCAGCAGAGGTTCCACATTGTCCCGCTCATTCAGAGTCGGGACGATTACGGCCAGTTCGGGCATACTGCATTATCCCATCGGGCCCGAAAGCAAGAAATCAGGTCGCCAGTACTATGTGTACCGGGAAGAACGCCTGCCGATCCGGCCGCCACCCTCCGCCATCCCCCTTAATCCTCCCGTCAGCCTCCTCGCCCGAACCGCTCCGCTTTTTCCACGTGTCGTTCACCTGACTGTAAGACGATGTGAAAAAGAGACTTGTGCAAGCCGGCGAGAGGTATAGTACCAGTACTTTTCTCGCCTCCGCGATCCCCGTTCGCTCTTGCAGCCTACCCCCCCCGACGGTACACTCGGAGAGCGTAATTCGAAAGATCCTGTAAACCAACCTTAGAATCGGAGGCTAAGAATCAGAGTGAAGATCAAGTATCTTGTTTTGTCAGTTTTTGCCGCTGGCGTGCTTTCTGCTGACATCGTGGAGCCAGCCGGCAGTCTTCAGTGGACCCAACTCAGCACCCCAGTCACCATCGGTGCCGGGCAGGAAACCATCTCCGGCGTAAACGCCTATTGGAATAACACTACGTTCGACTACGACGGTGAATGCGCCAACATCGGCTGCTTCCTCACTAAGTCCGGCGCCTTCGTCTCCAGTCCACTCGGAGACAATAGCCCCAACCTGAGCAACCCGGTCTACCTCGAACAGTCCGGGGGCGGACAGCCCGTCGACTTCTATTTCAATGCCCCGCCCTTCGAAAACCCGGTCACTCTCCTCCTCGAGATCGCCGGCCTCAACGGCGTCAACTGGTTCGGCTGGTATGACGCCAGCAAGAACGTCGCCGACCTCACCGACGATGACTGGGAAACGATCTTTGTCGGCGGCGACTCCCAGGTCACTCCGAAGACGTTTACCCCGACCACCAACTTCGGCTTTTGGTTCGTCGCGAATAACCAGAATCCGATCGTCAGTCCCATGACTACCGCCAAGCTCCAGTCGTCGGGCTTCTTCACCGAGTCCTCCCAGAACGCCTACGATAACGACCGGCAGCACTTCGCGCTCTTTGCTCGCTCCGCCGTCGCGGCCAACGCGCTTCCCGCCGAGTTCTGGATGGGTATCGAAGACCTGACCGACGGCGACACCGACAACGACTATAACGACATGGTCATTAAGTTCACTGTCGTTCCCGAGCCCGGCTATTATGCCCTCCTCGGCATTGGCCTTGCTGGCTTGGCCTACGCGCGCCGCCGCCATCGCGTCTCCAGCAAATAGTCTCCCTTCTTCTTAGCCTCGGCGGAGGTCCCTGCCTCGGGACCTCCGCCGATTTGTTTTTCCCTCGCCTCCGCCTTTCGCTCAGCACCGCCGCCGAGTACCACCCTTATGGCTCCGGCATCTTCCCAATTGCGGCCGCCGCCTGCCGCGGGACATAATCAAGATCGGATATCTATGTTTTCTCTGAGAGCTGCAATTCTGGCACTCCTCCTCCTGGTCTTCTGCACCGGATGCGCGCGCACACCCACCGCTTACGTCGCTACCGGCAATAAACTCTACGATCAGGGCAAATACGAAGAAGCCGCGCTGAATTACCGAAACGCCATCCAACGGGATGCGCGATTCGCCGACGCCTACTACCGTCTCGGACTCACCTCCCTTCGCTTGCGCAAGCCCCGCGAGGCGATGCCCCTATTCAGCAGCGCCGTCGACTTCGATCCGAATCATCAGGACGCCCGCGATCAACTGACGGACCTGGTCCTCACCGCCTATCTGCAAAGCAAAAATCGCCCTCAGGCCCTCCTTGACCGTCTCACGAAACTCGAATCCGAGTACTTCGCCCGCGACCGGAATTCCTTCAATGGTCACCGCATCCACGCCTTCCGGGCCATGACCGACCTCAAGGCCGACGAAGCCCTCGCTTCCTTCGAAAAAGCCCTCCAACTCCGCCCCGGCCATCCCGATGTGTCCCTGGCCATGTTTACCCTGCTCCGTGCACGCGACGACACCACTCGCGCCGAACCACTCCTCCGCGACGCCATCGCCAGGAACCCCCAGACCTCCGAACTTTACGACGCTCTCTTCCTCTATTACTCGGGCCTCAACCGCCAGCAGGATGCCGAGCGCGTTTTGCTTGACCACATCCAACGGGCCCCGAAAAGTCTCGATGCCGCCCTCCGCCTGGCCCGCTTCTACTCCGCCACCCGCCAGTACGACCGCATGAACCAGTCCCTCCAACGCATCCTCGACCGCCCCGCTGACTACCCGACTGGCCGCCTCGAAGTCATCGAATTCTTCGCCGGCCAAGGCAACTGGAAAGAAGCGGCCGAGCAGATCGACCTGGGAATCAAACTCGACCCCAACAACAAGCTCGCCTACGAGCGAGAACGAATTCGTGCCTTGATCCTCCAGAACAAGGCTTCCGAGGCTCTTCAGGCCGCCGGCGAACTGCTCAAGGAGTCCCCCAAAGACGAAGTCGCCCTGCACTCCCGCGCCACCCTCTACCTCAAGGCCGGCCGCCTCAAGGACGCCCGCCCCGATCTCGAACTCCTCACCTCCCTCTCCCCCGCCGACCCTGTCTATAAATTCAAACTCGCTCGCCTCCACCACCTCCAGGGCAATGTCGAACAGGCCCGCCAGCTCTATAATGACTCCAGCCGTCTCCGCCGTAACTACCTCCCGCCCCGCCTCGGTCTCGCCGAGCTCAGCTTCGAGCAGCAGCGGTACAAACAGTCCGTCGATTTCCTCAACGCTGTCCTCGCCGTCGATCCCCCGAACCCCTACGCCCGCGTCATGCTCGCTGCCTCCCTCATGGGGCTCGGCGATACCCCTCGCGCTCAGGCCACCCTCGATCAGCTCATCCGCGACTTCCCTCAATACCCCGCCGCCCAAATCCAGCTTGGCTACCTTCGCCTCAACACCAAGCGCTACGATGAGGCCAAAAACCTCCTCCAGAAGTACGCTCCCACCGATGGCCGCGCCCTCCGCGGCCTCGCCGAGGTCTACCTGGCCCAAGGCAACCCCACCGCCGCCCTCGACCTCATCGCCGCCGCCGCCAAACAACGGCCCGACGACCTCGACCTTGATGACTTCTACGCCTCCATCGCCGTTCGCGCCGGTAAGTTTGATCTCGCTCGTAAATCCTACGCCCGCGTGATCGAACGCTCCCCTAAGTCCGCTATCGCACACGCCCGCATGGCGGAACTCCTCCGCCTCTCCGGCGATACCCCCGGCGCCCTCTCCTACTTGGAGAAAGCAGCCTCCATCGATCAAAAACAGCCCGCGCCGCTCGTCTCACTGGGCTTTCTCCTCCAGCAATCCGCCCGCTACACCGAGGCCCGCACCCGCTATGAACAGGCCCTCACCCTCCAGCCCAACGACCCACTCATCCTCAATAACCTCGCTCTCGTCTTGGTCGAGTTGAACGCCGACCTGCCCAAGGCTCTCGACTACGCCAAGCGCGCGCTCGCCGCTCGCCCCAACGAGCCTTCCCTCAGGGATACGCTCGCCTGGGTGCACCTGAAAAGCGGTAACCGCGCCGCAGCCCTGCCCATCTTCGACTCCCTCGTCCGCTCCAACCCCAATAACGCCACCTTCCGCTACCACTACGCCGTGGCCCTCTTGGAGCAGGGAAGCCGCGACCAGGCGAAAGAGCAGCTGGCTACCGCGCTCACCAAGAAGCCCGGTAAGAACGAGGAAGCCGAAATCCGCAAACTCCTCGCCACCCTCGGCTAGCCCCTACGGCCGGCACGCCGGCGCAACGGAGCGTGTGTAGGTATCCCGTACCTCCTCCGCGCTCCACGCCCGCCCCCAGAACCCCAGCTCGTCCACCAGCCCCGCGTACGAATCTTTGTTCACCGGCCGCCAGCCCACCGCCACCTTCGCCAGCCCGCCCCGAGGCGCCCGCACCACCGGCCGCCGCTCCCCCGCCAACTCCCCATTCACATACAACTCCAACCCCTCCCCGCGATGCACCACCACCACATGCCACCACTGCCGCGGATACAGCCGCGTCCGCCCACGCACCGCCTCCGCCCGCTTCATGTCCCCCACCGCGAACAACAGCCGGAACTCCTCGTCCAAATCGAGCCACCATCGGAAGTTCGTATCCGTTTCCACCACCCCTGGGTACATCGTCAACACCGGCCCCGCCCTCTCCGGCTTCAGCCACACGCTCAACGTGCTCTGGTCCGCCCCGAACCCCCACTCCGATGCCCACTGCAGATACGTCTTCCGCGCCCCGCCGTCTACCTGAAGCGCCTGCCCCACAAACCCCGGCGCGTACCGCAACGCCTCCGCCGGCCCAAATCGCGACGCCGCAATTGCGTCATGCTCCGTCCCGTCCGCCGCGAACCAGTGCAGCAGCCCCTCCGCCGGCGCCGCGCACTCCTCCGGCTGCGCCTCGTACACCTCCAAGGCGGCCTTCGCCATGCGAGCGTGGTACGCATACCTCCCATCCGCCGTAACCCCACTTCCCAGCGATGCCGTCGACTTCGGCGCCCACGCCTCCACGAACTTGTGCTGCCGTAGATCCATCACACCGAGATGGTCCGCCGCCCACCACCCCCGCGAACCCTCTCGAATGAACCGCGGCGACCCCGCCTGTTCCAGCGGCAGGAACAACGACCGCACCACCTCCCCCTTCTCCCAGTCATATATATGGAGGGGCCAACTCGGGTAGGCATCACACCCTTCCCGCCCGTACCGCTCCGTCTTACACGCGTCCAGCCCGTCAAACCAGATCTGCCGCCCGTCCGGTGTGACTTGGTGGTATCCCCCAATCATCTTCAGCCCGTGGATCAGCCGCACACTCTTCCCCGACCCGACGTCAAACACCTCGGCCGAATCATGCCCCAACCACCCCTTGGGCCCGTCGCACTGATAACTCACCAACACCCGCTCCCCCCGCCCATCGAGCGCCACTGCCACCGGACACCCTAACTGCGTCAGTTGCAACCATTCCCGCTGTTTTAGGTCGAACCGCCGCGCCCCCTGGTGCACCATTGCGGCGAATACGTAGCGTTCATCCGGAGTAACTGCCAGCCAAACCACCGGCCCGTCCGTAGGAATGACATCAACGGTCTTGTCCCCCTCAATCACCGCAATCCCACTCGAGAACCCCCCGGCATAAATCCGACTGCCACGAACAGTAAGTGACCTCACAGTAAGTGGCGTATCGATCACCGATACCGTTCCGCCCCCCAGATCCACCCGTGCTACCCCCGCCCGCCCCTCGAGCGCCGTGTAAACCACCGGCCGCACCCCATCCGCCGCCATCGCCCCCGGTTGCCCCGGCAAAGCAATCGACTTTACCGCCCCACCTTCCGCCGAAGCCCGCCATAAATACCGGACCCGCTCCGCCACCCGCGGCGCCGGCATCGGAGCCCTCACCCACCGCGAGTAAGCCACCACCGCCACCAGGAGCCCGATAACCCTCACCCCCGCCGTCGCGAGGACCCCCCCCCGCCCCCTCCACCAGGCCTTCCGGTCCGCCGCCGCCGTCGGCTGCACGTCCTCCTCCGGCAGCCGCCGAAGCCCCTTCCGCCACTCTTCTAACTCCGCCCGCCTCGCATAGACCCGCCGAAACTCCCGATGCACCGGCATCCCGTGCTCGCGCTCCCACCTCTGGACCGCCCGCGGCGTCTTGTCGAAGTAATCTCCAATGGCCTTCCAACCCTCCAGCACATCCGGGTCCCCGTTCAGCCCACCGCCGTTCCCGGCCATCGTAAAATCCTCCGAACCGCCGATTCTAACACCCGCAACAGTTACTCGTTCGTACGAAAAGATGCGAAATGTCGTCTCGCGAGACTTGGCTTGCCCGAAAAAGCCTCGTATGATCACTCTCTCGAACATGCTCCTCGACCGCGCTCCATCCGTAAGACAGATTACTGTAAGGCGATCGAGTACTGTATTGGTCCTGAATTTACTTGACCCTTTGACGAATGCCGTATACCATTCCCCATCCGCTGAAGTTACGGCGAGTCAGGAGGGTCGTCAGTGCCACGCGTCCTAG
This sequence comes from Bryobacteraceae bacterium, assembly GCA_033763935.1. Classification (GTDB taxonomy): domain Bacteria; phylum Acidobacteriota; class Terriglobia; order Bryobacterales; family Bryobacteraceae; genus DALYJJ01. The sequence continues at coordinate 23,086 of JANRJO010000006.1, read as the reverse complement.
TTCCAGCGGTCTTTCTCCTTCTGCTCCCCCTCTCAACTCTCGCCGCTACCATCAACATCGGCCTCATCACCTTCGATCCCTTCCTCCCCGGCCCCGACGGCACGAACATCGTCAACATCACCAACTTCACCGCCGACTTCGCCCTGCCCCCGGACTTCCCCGTCCTCACCCCGCTCACCTTCCTCTCGGGCACCCTCACCCTCTCGAACGGCGAACCGCTTGTCATCCCCCTGGGCGACCTCGCCCCCGGCCCCCTCACCCTCCCCGGGTCCCTCGAATTTCCTGACACCGCAACCTTCAGCTCAGCCCTCTTTACGGCCACCCTGAGCCAAACCTCGTTCCTCCTTTCCGACGGCACCACCTTTCAAGCGGATTCGCCCGCCATCGTGGCGACTCTCGTGCCCTCCGAAGGTCCCACTCTCACCCCTGGCATCGACTTCGCCGTCCTCAGCGTAACGGGCGAAGTCAGCACTGTCATCCCCGAACCGGCCAGCCTTCTGTTGTTGGGAACCGCCTTGGCCACCCTCGCTGCCGCGCGTCGAATCAGGCGAGTTCTCTGATTCCCTGAAGGGAGGTCCACCTTGGCCGGGCGTCTGCCGCTAACGCTATACGTGTGCTCACTCGCCGTCTCGGCGCTCGCCCAGACGCAGATCACCCTTCAGCCCGCGGCCGCCCCCACCTCCGGCCAGGCCGGCCTCACTGCCGTCAACGTCACCGGCTCCAACTTCCCCACCGGTACCATCCAGCCCGCCGACACCGACGTCAAACTCGAACCCGCCGCCGGCGGCGCCGCTGTCACCACTAAGGCCACCGCCGTCACCACCATCGTCGGAACCACCCGCCGCGTCACCTTCACCATTCCCGCGGCAATCAACGTCACCGCCCCTACCAACTACCTCGTCTCCGTCTCCGGGGTCACCACCACCGCCGTCGCCTTCACCAGCGCCAACAAAGCCACCCTCACCATCAATCCCCCCGCGCGCCTCTCCGCCGTCACACCCTCCTCCGGCACCGCCGGCCGCGCCCTCGCCGTCACCCTCACCGGCCAGTTCACCAACTTCGTCCAAGGCTCCACGCAAGCCAGCTTCGGCCCCGGCATCGCCGTTGGCGCCACCGCCGAAGGCGTCTTTGGCCCCGTCACCGTCACCACCCCCACCACCGCCACCGCCCAGCTCCAGGTCACCGCCTCCGCCGCCCCCGGCCCCCGCACCGTCACCGTCCGCACCGGTGCCCAGCAGGCCACCCTTGCCTCCGCCTTCGCCGTCACCCTCCCTGGCCCCGGAACGCTCTCTTCTCCCCTCTTCGCGCCCACCTCGGTTCCCCTTGGAACCGCCACCCTCGTCACCGCCGCCACCACCGTCACCGGCACACCCGACCCCGGCAGCGTCATGCTCCAGCGCCTCGACGCCTCCGGCCGCGTCCTCGCCGTCCTCGGCCCCCTGCGCGACGACGGTCTCAGCGGCGACGCCAAGCCCAATGACGGCATCTACACCCTCGCCTCCACCTTCAACGAGTTCGCCGCCGGCCCCATCTCCCTCCGCGTGTCCGCAACGTTCAACGGTTCCCCCAGCCTCGTCTTCTCGCCTCCCGCGACCCTCACCGTCGTCGGCACGCCGCCCCCCACCATCAGCTTTACCGCCCCAGCCAATCTCAGTTACCTCAGCATCACCCCGACCACCGTCTCCGGCACCGTCTCCGGCAGCCCCGTAACCCAGGTCGTCATCAACACCATCTCCACTCCCGTCGTGAACGGCGCCTTCACCGCCGCCATCCCGCTGGCCGAAGGCCCGAACATCCTCACCGCCACCGCCGCCACGCCCGGCGGTCCCACCGGTACAGCCAGCATCACCGTCACGCTCGACACCACGCCGCCGCACGTCACCATCACCTCTCCCCCCGAGCAGTTCGTCACCACCGCGTCCTCCATCTCCGTCGCCGGCAACGTCAACGACATCGTCGTCGGCACCGTGAACAGTGAACAGGCGCGGGTGACGGTAAACGGGGCCGCTGCCCAGGTCGCCAACCGCACCTTCCTCGCCCAGAATGTTCCCCTGTCCATCGGTAGCAACACCATCCGCGCCGTCGCCGTGGATCGCTCCGGCAACTCCGTCGCGACCCAGATCGTAGTGACCCGCCAGGCCCCGCAATCCGGCCAGATCCAACTGGTCTCGGGCAACAACCAGACCGCCGCGATCGGTACGAACCTCCCATCCCCGCTCGTGGTGTCGCTCACCGAACCCTCCGGCGCGCCCGCCGCCAACAAACAGGTCATCTTCACCGTCACCCAGAACAACGGCCTCCTGACTCCCTCAAGCGGCGGCGCCGCCGCGGCCAACGTCGTCGCCACCACCAACGCGCAGGGCCAGGCCACCGCGACCTGGAAGCTCGGCATGCGCTCGGGGGCAGGCAGCGACGCCGTGCAGGCGTACGCGGTCGGCTACACAGGCACGGCCGTCTTCACCGCCACCGCCAGCCAGGGCACGCCCAAGATGATCGTCGTCGACTCCGGCAACAACCAAACCGGAGCGGTCAACCAGGCACTCCCCAAGCCGCTCATCGCCGTCGTGATCGACGCCGGGTACAACCGGCTGGCGAACGTGCCTGTCACCTTCACGGTCAAGGGTGGCGGAGGCAGTTTCGGCGGGCAACAGGCAATCACGGTCAACACCGATCCCGACGGCCGAGCCGCCGCCATCCCGCTACTTGGGTTCCAGGAAGGAAGCTCCAACCACCTGTTCACGGCTGACTTTGCCGGTAACACCGGTTTCGCCGCGAACTTCACGGCCTCCGGGCGCGGACCCGGTGACCCCGCCAAAACCCACATCTCGGGTCTTGTACTAGATAACAGCAATCAACCGGTTCCCGGTGTTACCGTTCGGGCTGTCCTGACGAACGTGGTGAACGCGAACCCGACCGCCCCGCAGTCCGCGGCCACCGTGCAAACCGACGCCAAAGGCGCCTTCGCCATCTACAAGGCGCCCGTCGGGCTCGTGAAACTGCTGGTCGACGGTTCGACCGCCACGGTCCCGGGACCGTTCCCGACCCTGGACTACGACATGGTGACAGTCGCAGGCCAGGTAAACAATGTCGGGCAACCGATCTATCTTCTTCCCATTAAAACCAACAATCAGCTCTGCGTCACGGCGACCACCGGTGGCGGAACACTGACCGTTCCCGAGGCGCCAGGATTCTCCCTGACGTTCGGACCCGGACAGGTGACGTTCCCCGGCGGCTCGAAGACGGGTTGCGTCAGCGTAACCGTCGTGCATCCAGACAAAGTGCCCATGGTGCCCGGCTTCGGTCAACAGCCTCGATTCATCGTGACCATCCAGCCCTCTGGGGCTCTGTTTAATCCACCCGCGCCAATCACCCTACCCAACGTTGACGGCCTGGCTCCGCGAGAAGTCACGGAGATGTACTCCTACGATCACGACATCAGCTCGTTCGTAGCCATCGGCACCGGCACCGTCAGCGACGACGGACAGGTGATCCGAACGAATCCGGGTGTCGGAGTGTTGAAGGCCGGCTGGCATTGCGGGGGAAACTCCACAACTATTGGTGCCGCCGCAACTTGCGGTCCGTGTGCGTTCTGCGATGGACAGATCTGTCAGCCAAATCCGGTACAAGGAAACACTTGTTTCAACCAGTGCCTCGTGGCCAGGTTCGGCACCTGTGTCAATGGCCGATGCACAGGAGAATTCCAACCACCTGGCGTTCCGTGCGGCGTGGGCGGGCGCTGCGACGGTCGAGGCAACTGCGGGTGGCCCTGCCTCGGACCGAACTGCGACTGCACCGAACCAGACTGCGGCGGGTGTGGAAACTGCATCAGCGGCAATCCTTGCATTGACGACTTCTGCGAAGCTGGCCAGTGTAGGGCCAGAGCCAACAGCTTCTGCGAGGACGCTTGTGGCGGCCGGACAAGCGGCTCTTGCGCAATAGGGAATCTAACAGGGACGTGCGACGCGAATAAGAACTGTGACCTTTGCCCCTCGTTAGGTGTCAACGCGAGTTGCACATGTGGTGGGAACGCCCTAGGTAAATGTGGCAGTAATGGTCGGTGTGATTGCCAGTTGGGAGGAACTCTGAGCATAAGTCAATTGTGGTCGAATCAATTTGCCGAATCGACGCCCTCGAACTCGCTTCCGTATCGCTCTGGAGGCGTGTCAGATTACATCCTTATGGGAACAGCCGGAGGGCAAATAAGGATTGGATTAAAACTCAAGATTAGTGACGCACGCGGATCCGGTTCCGTGTTAGCCGCGCTACTGGACCGTGATGCACAATCTACGATTGTCGGGTCCCAAACAGCAACCGCACTGATTAACAATACCGCACAATTACAGATTGCTCTCGATGCTGATCCACTGTTCATTCATGATTACGATGTTGTCGCCGGCATCGATTTAAATCGTGACAATGTGCTTCAGAGATCTGAAGTCACCGTAAACAGCTCTCGAGACGCAATAGGGGGCGTAGCTCCCGGGTTTGTGAGAGTTGTTCCGGCGGCCGCAGCAGCGGCTGCGGCTGCTAGCTTGGTACTGCAGGGTGAAGCGGCAGCGCCCGTGACTCCTGTCGCCGCCGCAAATCTCATTGCGTTTGCACTGGGAACTACCCCAGTCGGGGTGTTGAGTGGTTCGCCCGCGACCGTTACGGCACCGGACCTACCAAATGGTATCGTAAGCTTGTCACATCACGTGGGAGCCACCTTCGACTCGAATGGCTTCGCACGAATTCCTGAGCACGTTTTTCCCTCAAACTCTGCTTTTCCGACCCATATAGTTGCAGCAAAGAAGATCAGGGCTTCTCAAGGTTTCAAGGATCTTATCACGGCCGCTTTTCGCGACGAAGATAACATTCGTAAAGTCAAAGGTGCTTTCAATAATCCGGCAGTAACTGAGAGCAGGGTGACGCTCAACTTCAAGTCCTTAACGGTCGATTATAAGTTTTATCAACTCGCAGATCCCGATTTATTTCTTGCGTATGGAGAGGCGGCTCTCAGAAACATTGCCATAACGATTGATGTTCAGAGGACCGGTCTGTTGTTGACGACCACTCGAGTACAAGTCACGGATGTCGATAACAACAGTCAGGCTGCCCTGTTGGACCTGTACGATTTCAATTACAACGTGAACCCGCGTGCAGCGTCTGCTCAGGCGGGATACAACTTGCTTGGAGGTCCAGGGGGGGTTTTTCGAATCCGCGTATTGCTAGCGGGCGACGTTCCGGATCTGGTTCACCACTTCACGCTCCCGTGACGGCGGCATTGTATGCGCATTGATCCAGAAATCGGTCGGACGTTGACACGGGTGGACTCGGTCGTCGAGGAGTTGGCCATGAACTTCGATAAATCACAGGTGAAGGGGGCGTTCCTTCTGGCTTTTACCTGTTTGGCCTTCGACGTCAGCATCGGGCTCGCCCAAACCTCGACTGTCGGTGTTCCAGTCAAGCGGGACCGATCGGACGACATCGGCAGCGAAGTGTCCGTAACAAGGCATCTGAGTGACGGCGATGAAGAGAAGCTGTCCATCGCAGGCTTACTTTCGCATGGGCGCGGCATTTTCAGCTCGAACTGGACGGAGCAGGAAGGGGGTGGGCGCCCGCTCACGAAGGGCACAGGTCGTCCTCTTTCCGATCCGTCGCTTCGGCTGACGGGCATTCGCGGATTCAACCGCATATCTGCACCCGACGCCAACTCCTGCGCTGGATGCCATAGCGCGCCCTACGGCATCTCTGGTGGCTCAGGCGACCTGGTCACGAACGTATTCGTGTTGGGCCAACGGTTCGACTTCGCCACGAGTGATCCCTCAGACAAAGTCCCCACGCGCGGGGCAGCCGACGAAGAGGGAAAAGTTGCGCTCGTGGAAGCGCTCGCCAATCAGCGGGCGACAACTGGACTCTTCGGCGCCGGATACCTCGAAATGCTCGCACGCCAGATCACTGAGGATCTTCAGGCGACTCGGGACAACATCAAACCCGGCCAGACGAAGGAACTCGTCTCCAAAGGCATCAGCTTCGGCAGACTTACCCTCTCGAAGACCGGCACCTGGGATACATCGAAGGTCGAAGGTTTGGGCCGCTTGAGTCTGCTGGCGACGATCTCCAGCCATCCGCCGAGTCTGGTGATCCGTCCCTGGCATCAGGCGTCGAACGTTGTTTCCATCCGCGAGTTCACGAATAACGCCTTCAATCATCACCACGGAATCCAGTCCACGGAGCGCTTCGGAGTCGATGCCGATCCGGACGGCGACGGATTCAAGAACGAGCTGACCCGCGCGGACATGACCGCAGTCAGCATCTATCAGGCTGCGATCCAGCTACCTGGCCGCGTGATCCCCCGCGTCCGAATCATCGAAGAAGCCGTGCTCAGAGGCGAAAAGCTCTTCGACCAGGTCGGCTGCGCCACCTGCCACATTCCCCGCCTCCCGCTGGACAAGAAGGGCTGGATCTACTCGGAGCCGAACCCCTACAACCCTCCCGGCAACCTCCGCACCGGCGAGACGAAGACCCTCTATGTAGACCTCTCGAGCGACGAACTCCCCGTACCGCGGCTCAAGCCGGACCCGTCGGGCGTCGTCTGGGTGGAAGCCTACACCGATTTCAAACTGCACGATATCTGCGAACCCGAAGACGCCGAACCGCTCGACATGAACCAGTCTCCCTGGTCAAAGAAGTTCAAGGAGGGCAACCGCCGCTTCCTCACCAAACGCCTCTGGGGCGCCGCCAACATGCCCAACCATTTTCACCATGGCTTGTTCACCACTATGCGGCGTTCCGTCCTCGCTCATGCCGGGGAAGCGCAGGAGTCGCGGCGAGCCTTTCAAGCTCTGCCCGCCGGTGACCAGGACTCGCTCATCGAGTTCCTCAAGACGCTTCAGGTCTTGCCGCCGGGCACGAAAGACTTGATCGTGGATGAGAACTTCAAGGCCAGGGAGTGGCCTCCGGCGTGGTCGAAAGGAGGGTCGGCGCGATGAAGAGGACGCAGACAGTGGAAGGGAAAGACGTGTCGGCGAGAGCGCTCATCCTGATCCTCGTCCTCCTTGCGGCAGCCACCTTCCCTGTTACCGCGCGGGCAGCGGAGTCGATGGATCCCGAAGTCACCATTGAAATCTTCTCCGACTTTGAGTGCCCCTTCTGTAAGTCCTTCGCGCCCGTTGCGCGCGAACTGGAGACCAAAGGCATCGAGGGTACCCGCACGAAGGTCCACTTCAAGAACTTCCCCCTCAGCTTCCATCGAAACGCGCGCCTCGCCGCCCAGGCCGCCGTCGCCGCCGCGGAACAAGGCAAGTTCTGGGAAATGCACGACGCCCTGTTCGCGAACCAAGGCGCTCTTGGGCGCGAGGATCTGCTCAAGTACGCAGGCTCCCTCAAGCTCGACATGACGCGCTTCCAACAGGACCTGGACAGCGAAAGCACGAAGAAGAAGGTCGAAGCCGACTTGGCCGAAGGCGCCGCTCGCAACGTGCAGGGCACCCCTACCTTCTTCGTCAACGGAAAGCTCTACTCGGGCGCCAAGACCATCACCGAGTTGAAAGCCCTCGTGCAGGCGGACGTAGGCCGCCGCGTCGCGCTCGCCGAAATCGCCGATACCCTGCTCAGCAAGGGCCCCGCCGGCGCCCCCGTCACCCTCGAGTTCTTTGCGGACCTCCAAAGCCCGGTCAGCCGCACCGCACACTACATCATCGAGGAACTGCTCGCGAAGTACCCGGACCAGGTGCGCGTCCAGTTCCGCAACTTCCCGCTCGCCTTCCATCCGCAGGCCGCGGTCGTTCACGACGCCGCCATGACCGCCGCGCGCGAAGGCCACTTCTGGCGCATGGCGAACTACATCTTTGACCGCCAGGAATCCGTGCGCGAACAGGACTTGATCGCCTTCGCCGGTACGCTCGGACTCGACCAGGCCGCGTTCTCCGAAACCATCCGCAAGCGAAAGTACACGCCCCGCGTCGAGGCAGATATCGCCGACGGCTTCCAGCGCGGCGTGCGTGGCAGCCCCGTGATCTTCGTCAATGGCGCCCGAACGGACGGTGTGCCGAGCCTGCAGGCTCTCGTCGAGCAGGTCACTGGCGCGCTCGCGGCGCAGCCCCCAGGTGCGAGCACCGGAAAGGCCACCGGGAACTAGGAACCCATGCGACGCGGAACCCTACAGACGATCGCCCGAGCCGCCTCCCTGGCGGCGGCAGTCGCGTGTGGGCTCCCATCCGCCTTTGCTCAGTTGAACCAGAGCTGTACCGTAAGTGTCCTCAACCGCACCGTGCCCGTTGGACCGGACGGGCGGTGGGTGCTGCCCAACGTTCCCGCGAACTTCGGCCAGGTGAAGGCGCGCGCCACCTGCCTCCAGAACGGCGTCACCGTCTTCGGCGAATCGGATTTCTTCACCATCCCGCCCAATGGCGCCGTCAACCTGCCCGCCATCACGCTCGGCAGCGCCACCCCCATCCCCAGTTCGCTCACCATCGCGCCGGCCTCCGTCTCCCTCACCACGCTCGGTCAGACCGCGCAACTCATCGTGACGGCCCAGTACCCGAACGGTTCCACCAGGAACGTCACCGCCGCCAGCACCGGCACCAACTACACCATCAGCAATCCGGCCATCGCCACCATCACCGCGGGCGGCCTGCTCACCGCGGTTTCAAACGGCACCGTCGTTATCCAAGCGAACAACGACGGCGCGACGGGGATCATCACCGCCACCGTGCTCGTCGGCGGCGCCACCGTAGGCGGCATCCCCGTCTCATGGCTTGTCGCGAACGGCCTGAATCCCACGGACCCCATCGTCCACCTCCTCGACACCGACCGCGACGACCTCACCAACCTCCAGGAGTTCCAGTCCGGCACCGACCCCAATAAGCCCGACACCGACGCCGATGGCCTTCGGGACGGCGACGAGGTCAACAGACACAAATCGAGCCCCCTCCTCACGGATACCGACGGCGACCGCATCCCCGACGGCGTCGAGGTCCAAAACGCGACCAACCCCGCCGACCGTAACAGCTACGACCTTCAAAAAGCCGTAGCGACATCCACCCTGACCCCGCCTTCCTTCGCGCTCAAGACGAGCATCGCCACCCCGGTCGCTTCGATCCAGTTGAACTGGAGAGTCTCGCTGATCGACGGAAAGACGACGTTGGATCTGACGGCCGACCCTCGGACCTCTTATACCTCGAGTGACCTGAACGTCTGCAACTTCGGCGGGCAGCCGGGGCTGGTCTTCTCTGGTAGCGCCGGGAATTGCGTGATCACCATCCGGCAGAGCACTCTCGTCGCCCCGGTGCCGGGCACGGTGAGCGCGTTTACTCCGGTCGAGATCTCCACGTTGAACGTCCCTGGGGCGGTCGCCGTGGACGTAGCGGGCAACTTCGCGTACGTCGCTGCGGGAAATAGTGGGGTCACGGTGGTGGATCTGTCCAACCGCGCCCAGCCGGTCGCAAGGGGCACGCTGGGTGGGCTGGGGAACGTGCAGGCGGTGCGGGCGGTGGGCCAGACGGTGTTCGCGGCGGATTCGGGCGGATCTTTGAGGGTTCTGAACGTCCAGAACCCAAATGCGCTCGTGCCCTTGACGTCCCTGGCAATCCCCGGCAACCCGGTCTCGCTGACGCTGCGTGGCAGCACCCTGGCTGTCGCCGCCCAATCTGGCGGGGTCTCGCTGGTGAACGTGTCCAATCCGGCCGCCCCGGCTATCATTCGCACCTTTGCCACACCGGGCCCGGCTCTGGGATTCGACTTTGATGAAGTGACCGGCATCGCCGCCGTGGCCATGGGAACCTCGGGCTTGCAGATGGCCGATATCTCCAACCCCGGCTCACCTCGATTACGCGGGTTGCTGCCCGGTGGCGATGTCCGCCGCGTGCTGCTGAAACTGCCCGCTGCCTTGCTGGCAGACGCTCAGCGTAGCTTCACTTCGGCGCACGTCGGCAATCCGGACAGCCCGGTGATCTCGGCATCCTTGCGAGCGGATCTGGGGGGTGCCCCAGTGGATGTGGCGGGCTTCGGAGACATTGCAATCACCGCGGACGTCAGCTTCGGCCGGGCCGTTCCTCTGGTGAACACCTCCGCTCCGCTCAACCCCGCGAGCGTCGGATTCTGGACGTTGCTGAGCCCCGGCTTCAGCTCGAGTGTCGCCGTTGACAACAGCTATGGCTATCTGGTCATTCCCGCGACCGGGACGCTGCGAATCCTGAAATATCAGGACATCGTCGACACGGGCGGGAAGCCACCGGCGGTCCAGATCACGTTCCCAACTCCAGCTACCACTTTGATCCGCGGCCAGCAGACCACCGTCACCGCGACGGCGGACGATGACGTGGCTGTCGCCTCAGTCAACTTCACGGTGAATGGCCTGACCATCGGAACTCCGACAGGCACTCCTTACCGTGCTTCCTACGCTGTCCCCGTGTCGGCCACTACACTCACCTTCGGTGCCACGGCCACAGATTTCGGTAACAACGTAGGAGTCGCCGCGAACATCGTCGTGCCCGTGATTGCCGATCCCATGACTACCGCGATAGGGAGGGTCGTCGATGCCCAGAACCTGCCAGTCGCGGGTGCTGCTGTGAGTTCCTTCGGTGTATCGGCGACGAGCAGCGGGAATGGGACCTTCAGCATTCCCGGCCTCCCGACCATCCGCGGACCCGTTGTCGTCAGCGCCCGCGCGACGGTCAATAACATACTGAATGGGGGAGAGTCGGCGGCTTCTCCACCAGTCCCGGGTGGCGCGACCAATGTGGGCGACGTAAGAGTCCTTCCGATCCCTGTAATCACTTCGGTGCAGCCGAGGACGGCCCTGGCTAATACCGCCATTCCGAAGCTCGTCGTGACCGGCGCGAGGCTGACAAACGCGAACTTCTCCGTTCTGCCATCTCCATCGCCCATCACCCTCGCCGTAACTTCCATCGCCGCGGACGGCGCCTCCGCTGAACTCACGGCAGCTATTGCGCCGGCGGCGTCCGGGCAATTTGTGATCGTGGCAACCACCACGGCTGGTTCTTCCGACGCGGCCCCCTCCGCCGGCAACACCATTACTGTCTACAACCTCTCTCCGTCCGACGACACCGATAACGATGGCTTACCGAACGCATTGGAGGTGACTCTGGGGACTGACCCGGTCACCGGCGACACAGACGGGGATGGGTACAACGACGCTGTGGAGGTGGCCACCGGCTCGGATCCCACTAAGGCGTCCAGCACCCCCCTCAACTCCAGAATCTCTGGTAACGTCATTTCGAATACCGCCGCGGTAACCAACTTCGCTGCCTCCGCAGCGTCGCCCTCGGCCGCCGTATCGCGGCCCCTGACACTCCTGAACCTGAGGCCAACGGCCCAATCGCCAACCGAGGCTAACAGCCGCCCCTTCTCTCTGCTGGCCTTGGCGCCAAGGGCGAACTCCCCAGCGGAAGCGGGCACCATTCCCGTTTCAGTCCTGAACGCACCCCTCACCATCGTGTTAGAGGCGAACAGCATCCTGTTCTCCATCTGCAACGCAACGCTCGGGCCCGCTGCTTGTGCCAATTACTCTGGCCTCAAGGTCGCCTCGCCATCGGTGCCCCTCGCTCCCACCGAAAGTCCAACTACAGCGGAGGAGACAAACACCGCTGCGAAGCCGGGCCCCGAACGAGATGCCGCCTTCACGGTCCTCGCGGTGGCTCCCCGCCACCGAGCGTCAACTGTAGCCCCGGCTTCCCCTATCATGCTGGCCTTCAGCCACGCCCTTGACCCGTCCTCGATTCAACCAGCCCATTTCACAGTCGCGGCCGGAGACGTTGCACTGACACCCGAGATTCGCTATTCCTCGGACCTGCGAACCGTCACGCTGCTGGCGAACCTCCCGGCCGCAACCCCGATTCGAGTGCGCGTCGGTTCTGGCTTGCGCGACATCTCCGGCCATGAGTTGGAGGAATTCGAAAGCGAGTTCCAGACCGCACCCCAATCTCCCGCGAACGCAGCGAGCGTTATTGCGCACCGGTCCGGCCCGTCGCTTCACTTCACGCTCACTCGGCCCGTCACTGAGGGGTGGCTCACCGCCGCCTGCGAGGTTTTCGCGAGCGTCGACGACGATGGGGTGAAAGGTACCTTCCGCCAGTCCGGTCAGCAAGTAGAGTTCGTTCCCGAACGCCCGTTCCGCCCCGGCGCAGCCGTGCAGCTTCTGGTCAAGGCCGTCGGGGAACCGACGCACGAACGCCTATTCCTGATTCCCTCAGAGGATGCTGCCGGCGTTCCCGCGACGCCCTCGCGAATCGCCCCCGGCCGCCGAACACGGAACACCGACGCCATCCTCGAAGTAGAGTACGACCGCGCTCTGGATGCCTCTAGCGTCAACAGTTCCAGTGTTACCCTAATCGACGCCACCACCGGCCAGCAGGCGCCCGCTGAGATAAGGCTGCGCGGTGATCGCACCGTCCACGTCACCCCAACGCCCCCGCTGTTGCCGGAATCGCAGTATCTCCTGAAGGTATCCTCCAGTGTGACCGACACGACCGGCAGACCGGTCAACCCGCATGAACAGGCGGTGAGCACCGGTAACGAGAGGGTTTCTGGCACGCCTGCCCTCCTCGCCGAAAGTCCCGCCCAGGGAACGCCGCTCTCGAGTGGGGCTCAGGAGATCCGCCTCACGTTCGATCGGCCAATCAACTTGCTGACTGCTGGGCCTCAGTCCATCAGCGTGACACAGGGAGGAAATCCGCTGCCGTTCTCCCTCCAGTTCGCCGATGGTGGCAGAACCGTCTACGTCCTCGTTCAGGAACCTCCCCGTGCCGCGAGCCAACTCGAGCTCAACCTGACGGGCCTTGAGGACACCGCCGGGAATGTCATTCCGGCTGTTTCGCTCCGTTACCCGATCTCAATCGCCCGGCAGGGGAATCAATCCATTCCAAGCTTTGTACGCCGCTTGCTCCGCGCCCTTCCGGGCGAAGGCGGCCCAGGAACCACCGCATCGTTGTCCAGCAGGAGATAGTCATGACGAAATTCGCCATCCCCCTCGTCCTCGTAACACTCATCGCGGCTGCGTATGGCCAACCCCAGCCCTTCAGCAGTGGGTCTACGGGAGCCGATGGAGCCTTGACCTATGCGGCCAACCTCGGCGAGGTTCACTTCCCGCCGAACGGACTCGCTCCACGCGCGAACAACATCTACCACTTCACGACAATCACGATCGGGGCCGGGACAACCGTCCGGCTGTCAGGCTGGGTCTTTAGCGGTCCAGTGTACTGGCTAGCGCAAGGCGACGTCACAATCAATGGTACTGTCGACCTCTCGGGCAGGGCCGGCCATGCGGCGAATAATCCTAGCTATCGAGCACCCTCGGAACCCGGTCCTGGTGGCTACTCCGGCGGGGTGGCCCGGTTGAGTACCGGACAACCCGCGACTGCCGGCAATGGACCGGGAGGTGGCCTGGCGCCAGGCTGGAACAGCTCAAACACGCAGTTCGGCGGTCCAGCCTCCTACACCGGGTCAAGTTACCTACAGCCGCTCATCGGCGGCTCTGGCGGCGGTGGCGGTTGCTCTACAGGGATCGGCTGCGGCGGCGGTGGCGCCGGTGGAGGCGCGATCCTCATTGCGAGCTCAACCAAGATCGCGAACAACGGCCTTATCAATGCAATTGGAGGAGCAGTGGGCAATCTAGGGGGCGGTGGAAGCGGCGGCGCCGTCCGCCTAGTCGCGAACTCGATCGTGAGTGGCTTCGTGTATGTTTGCGGCGGCCCAGACCCAACCGGAGGTGCGCGCGGGGGCGGCGGAGTCGTGCGGTACGAGGCATACGCCTTAAGTGGTACCACCGGCGCCAGGGACTGCGCCATCAACACCTCGGCGGGCATAGCCCTAACGTCGCTCCCCTACAACGTCGCTCCCCCCGTCGCCGGTCCTTCAACCATCTCCGTCACCAGCGTGAATGGGATAACGATCAACGCCAATCCCTTCGTCTTCCCCGATGCCACAATCAACACCAGTGCCCCCGTTCCAGTAGTCATCACCGGAGCGAATGTTCCGCCAGGCACAGCGGGTACCCTCGTCATCTACAGTGAATCGGCACCCGACCAGACCCTGCCCTTTACCCTTACCGGCACGCTTGCGTCAACGACCGCCACCGTCAACGTCACGTGGCCCACCGGCGGCTCTCGCGGCTTTGCCCGAGCAATTTGGAACCAGTAGCACGCGGGGGACGGCGGTCCCTTGGCTGGCAGCCGTGCCTCACGAGGGCCTCCACTGCGACGCGGCTTGCCACTCGGGTGAACCCTCTCCACCTAGATGACACAGCCCCAGGCTTCTCGCCCCGCACGTCAGGCCACCGGAAAGGCCACCGGGAACTAGGAACCATGCGACGCGGAACCCTACAGACGATCGCCCGAGCCGCCTCCCTGGCGGCGGCAGTCGCGTGTGGGCTCCCGTCCGCCCTTGCTCAGTTGAACCAGAACTGCACCGTAAGTGTCCTCAACCGCACCGTGCCCGTTGGACCGGACGGGCGTTGGGTGCTGCCCAACGTTCCCGCGAACTTCGGCCAGGTGAAGGCGCGCGCCACCTGCCTTCAGAACGGCGTCACCGTCTTCGGCGAATCGGATTTCTTCACCATCCCGCCCAACGGCGCGGTCAACCTGCCCGCCATCACGCTCGGCAGCGCCACCCCCATCCCCAGTTCGCTCGCCATTGCGCCGGCCTCCGTCTCCCTCACCACGCTCGGTCAGACCGCGCAACTCATCGTGACGGCCCAGTACCCGAACGGTTCCACCAGGAACGTCACCGCCGCCAGCACCGGCACCAACTACACCATCAGCAATCCCGCCATCGCCACCATTACCGCGGGCGGCCTGGTCACTGCGGTTTCAAACGGCACCGTCGTCATCCAGGCGAATAACGACGGCGCAACGGGGATCATCACCGCCACCGTCCTCGTCGGCGGCGCCACCGTAGGCGGCATCCCCGTCTCCTGGCTCGTAGCGAACGGCCTGAATCCCACAGACCCCATCGTCCACCTCCTCGACACCGACCGCGACGACCTCACCAACCTCCAGGAGTTCCAGTCCGGCACCGACCCGAACAAACCCGACACCGACGCCGACGGCCTTCGGGACGGCGACGAGGTCAACAAACACAAATCAAGCCCCCTCCTCACGGATACCGACGGCGACCGCATCCCCGACGGCGTCGAGGTCCAAAACGCGACCAACCCCGCCGACCGTAACAGCTACGACCTTCAAAAAGCCGTAGCGACATCTACCCTGACCCCACCTTCCTTCACCCTCACCACCACCGTGGCGAACCCCACGGCCTCCATTCAACTGAACTGGAAAGTCACCCTCATCGACGGCAAAACCACGCTCGACCTCACCGGCGACCCCCGCACCAGTTACACGTCCAGTAACTTGAACGTCTGCTCATTCGGCGGCCAACTGGGGCTCGTCTTCTCCGGCGCCGCCGGCAATTGCGTCATCACCGTCCGCCAAAGCACCCTCACCGCAACCGTTCCCGGCACCGTTCGCTCGTTCGCCCCAACGGAAGTCTCCGCACTAAATGTACCTGGCGCAGTTGCGGTGGATGTGGCAGGGACCTTCGCATACATTGCAGCGGGGACCGCCGGACTGACGGTGGTGGACGTAGCGAATAGACTCCAGCCAGTTGCGCGAGGAACGCTTGCCGGGATTGGAAACGCACAGGCCGTGCGGGCAGTCGGGCACACTGTCTTCGTTGCCGACACGGCCGGGTTCCTCCGGGTGGTGAGCGCACAGAATCCCCTTGCGCCATCGCTTCTTGCGTCGCTTCCCATCCCCGGAAGTCCGATTGCTCTCGCAGTGCACGGCACCACCGTTGCCGTCGCCGCCCAATCCGGGGGCGTATCGTTGGTGAACCTCTCCAATCCTGCAGCGCCGGTTCTCGTTCGCACATTCGCAACGCCAGCACCAGCTTTGGGTGTGGATTTCGATGCGCAAACGGGTCTCACCGCTATTGCAATGGGTACGGGCGGCTTGCAGATGGCAGATATTTCGAATCCTGCCTCACCAAGATTACGAGGGTTGCTACCGGGTGGCGATGTTCGGCGTGTGCTCCTGAAGTTGCCAGCCGTTCTACTCGCGGATGCGCAGCGCAGTATCACGTCAGTAAATGTCAGTAATCCCGACGGCCCCGTGATCTCGGCATCGCTTCGTCCCGATCTCGGCGGCATCCCGGTAGACATCGCCGCCTCCGGCAATATCGCGATGACGGCGGATGTGAGTTTCGGGCGTGCTGTTCCGATCGTTAATGTCTCCGCGCCGTTGACCCCCAGCAGTGTCGGATTTTGGACCCTGCAGAGTCCCGGATTCAGTTCCAGCATCGCCGTCGACATCAGTTTCGGCTACCTCATCGTTTCTGGCACGCTACGAATCTTGAAGTACCAGGACATCGTGGATACCGCGGGTGTTCCGCCGAGTGTACAACTCACGTTCCCTACGCCGGCAACTACACTGATTCGGGGCCAAGGGGTCATTATCGCTGCGGCTGCCAGCGACGACATCGCCGTTGCATCCGTCAACTTCACGGTGAACGGCCAGGACGTCGGAACCTCCGCGAGTGAGCCCTACAGCACCACCTACACCGTCCCGCTCTCCGCCACCACCCTGACCTTCGGCGCCACGGCCACCGATTTCGGGAACAACCTTGGCGTCGCGACGAATGTCGTTGTCCCCGTCATCCCGGATCCCCTAACCACTGCAACCGGCCGCGTCATCGACGCTCAGAACAACCCCGTTCCAGGAGCCACAGTAAGTTCCAACGGCATATCGGGCACCACCGGAGCAAATGGCGCCTTCAGCCTCCCCGGGCTGCCCACCATTCGTGGTCCCATCGTCGTCAGCGCTCTTGCCACATTGAATACCGTCCCCGTGAGTGGGCTATCCAGTGCGGTGCCTCCTGTGCCGGGCGGGAACACGAATGTGGGTGATGTTCAAGTGCTCCCGAAACCAGTGATCTCGTCGATACGGCCAACGGCAGCACTGGCCAATACGGTCCTGCCCGACTTTGCCGTTATCGGCTCAAGCCTTACCAATGCCACATTCTCCGTCCTTCCTGTAACCACGCCCCCGGCTATCACGCTCGCCGTCAAGTCGGTGTCTCCCGGTGGAGCGTCCGCTACTCTTTCCGTCATAGTTGCGCCCAACGTCTCGGGCCAGTACGCGGTTGTTGCGAGCAGTGCCGCCGGGACCTCCGACGCAACACCAACACCGGCCAATACGTTTACCGTATACAACATCGCACCCGCCGATGACACGGATACGGATGGTCTGAACAATGCGCAGGAGGTGCAGATCGGCACGGATCCGACCAAGCCCGATACTGACGGCGACACTTACCCCGACGGCCTTGAGGTGCTGCTCGGCTCGGATCCCTTGCTGGCGACAAGCCTGCCAGTAATTACTCCACCCAAAGAGACCCTTTCCCTGGACTTTTCTCTTCTGAACGCTCCCTCCTCCAACTCACCGGTGCGGGAAGCGAGCAGCCTGGTGTTCTCAGTGCTGCAAACCCCGGAAGGAATTGGCGTCACGGAAGTCGAGAGTCGGCTCTTCTCGATACTAGGCGCCGCATCGACTATTCCGTACGCCCCCCATGTCGAAAGTGCAGCGTTCTCGATTTTGAATGCGCCCCCTAGCGCGACTGCAGTGCGGGA
This sequence comes from Bryobacteraceae bacterium, assembly GCA_033763935.1. GTDB lineage: Bacteria > Acidobacteriota > Terriglobia > Bryobacterales > Bryobacteraceae > DALYJJ01. The sequence goes on along the minus strand of JANRJO010000006.1, from coordinate 5,463 downwards.
GACGTCCAGCCAGACGTTCTCAATCCTGAACGACTCTGGCCTTACCTCCTCCGTCCGGCAGGTTGAAAGCACGGTCTTCTCCGTACTCAATTCGCCCGTTGGCGCGGGCGGCGCGAAGGAGACCGAGAGCAGCTCTTTTTCGATACTGAATGGCCTTGTGAGTCAAGGCGGTGCACGCGAGGCGCTCAGCAAGATCTTTTCGGTCCAGAACGCCGCCGTTCCGGCTGTGAAGCCAAATGCTGTTCGACGCTCACCGGGATCGTCGGCTCCCAGTGCTCCACCGCAAGGCGGGAGTACAACTGTGCCACCTAGCGGGCCGGCCGAAGAGGGCGATCCCGTCGACCACCTCCTGGATAACGATGCTGACGGACTGCCCGACTGGATTGAACGCCAGTTGGGAACGGATCCGTATGCATCCGACACGGACGGTGACGGCCTCGAGGACTACGACGAGGTCCTGGTGCATCGCACTGATCCAAAGAAGCCGGACACCGACGGCGATCGTTTCAGTGATGGCCAGGAAGTGAAGGCCGGGTCCGATCCACTTGATCCTCAGAACACGCCGGAATCATCACGTGATACCCGGGCCGTGCGCCCGATTCAGTTAAGGCCCAGTCGGCCAACAGCACCAACCGCAAAACAAGCTGTTCCAGTAGGAGATGGATATGTCCAATTCAAACAAACCGCAAATCCCCAGCCTACCGTTGAAGGTCGCGGCAACCGTCGTGGCGGGGTTAGTCGTTTTCTTGGCCGTTGAACAGAGGACCGGCGCTCAGAATCCCCCATTTAGCAGCGGCTCGAGTGGGAAGGAGTTGGCGCTGAACATAACTGCCTCTGGTATCACCTACTTCGATCCAGTGGCGATGAACCTGAACCCAGTCGTGCCCGGCGTCTTTCACTTCACGACCATAAACGTAGCAGCGGGTAGCACGCTAAAGTTCAGCGAGCGGAAGTACCATGGCCCCGTATACTTTCTTGCTTCGGGCGATGTGACCATCGCCGGGACACTGGATCTATCGGGCGAGAACAGCTATGGCAGCTTGGCCTTCACGAGTCAACGGGTGCCAAACGCCGGAGGTTCCGGCGGGTTCTCGGGAGGAATGGGCGGGTACTCCGGAAATCCGGCCCTTCCGGGAAACGGACCGGGTGGCGGGGCCGCCGGCGTTGCTGGGCCGGGCAGTGAAAGCGTGTACGGAGCTGGAGGTACTAATACCTCCAATCAGTTCCTGGTTCCATTGATTGGAGGCTCGGGAGGGGGCGGTACCTACAGCAATGGTTCAATAGGAGCATCCGGCGCTGGCGCAATCCTCATCGCCAGTTCGACTTCTATCGTAGTCACCGGCTTGATAAACGCGCGAGGGGGCGAAGCGGGTAGTGGGGGCGGAGCAGGGGGCGGAGGTGCCGTTCGCCTTGTAGCCAACTCGATAACGGGAGGCGGCACTGTCCAGGTAGTTGGTGGCTCGGGGGGTATTGCAAAAGCCAACGGCGGCCCCGGTATGGCTCGGTTTGAGTCAAACAATCAAGGCGGCTTGAACGTGACCGGTCCTACAACGAGATCCGTACCCTACCTTCTCAATCTCCCCGCAACCGGTCCCCCGACCATCATCGTGACATCCATCAACGGCCAAACGATCAACGCGAACCCTTTTAGCTTCCCCGACGCAACAATCAGTTCGTCCACTCCGGTGCCCATTGTCATCCAAGCTCAGAACGTCCCCGTAGGCACAATCGCTAAGGTATATGTGTTCTCGGAAGCGGGACCAGACCAGGTTATCAACATCGGACCGTTGACCGGGACTCTGGCTTCAAGCACGGCGACGGCCAACATTACGTACCCTCAGGGAGGAACCAGGGGGTACGTGAAGGCCACCTGGTAGCGTGCTATGAAGCGAATACTCGCTCTCGTAGCTTCGCTTGCCTTCTGCCCGCACGCGGACCTTTTGACTTCACTCTCGGCCCAGACCGGACTTGCACCGCAGCGCGCAAAAGGAGCAATGGTCGACAGTGCAACCATTGCCGGAAAGGTGTGTAATGCGATCACCGGTGAGGGTATCTCTAGAGCGATCGTCTTGTTGCGGCGCCTTGGGCCTGCGGCCGGCGAAGCTCGAAGTTACACGACGACCGCCGATGAAACCGGCAGTTTTCGATTTCGCGGCGTCGATCCGGGCGCATACCGTTTCCGTGCCTCACGGGTTGGGTATGTTCCTGGTGAGTTTGGATCTCAGCGCATGCTGGATGCGGGAAGTCCACTGACTCTGGATGCCGGCAGTAAGCTGGAAGGCGTCCTTCTTCCCCTTTCACCCCACGCCGTGCTCTCGGGTCGCGTCTTCGATGAGCGGGGCGATCCCCTCTCATATGTCAAGGTGCAGGCGCTGACCTATCGCTACGTTTATGGCCGCAGGCAGCTCGTCGGCGTAGGAGCGGCGACGACGAATGATCTCGGCGAGTACCGGATCTTCGGTCTCCCGTCGGGGCGGTACCTTCTGAGTGCTGTTCTCCCTCGACAGACACTGGGAGAAGCAGCCGAAGGTGAGCGCGACGAACTCGACTACGTTCCCACGTTCTATCCCCGCGGGACCGATCCCGCATTTGCCACCACGATACAGGCAAGGCCGGGGTCTACCCTCACCGGTATAGATTTCATGATGGCTCGCGCTCCAGCGATCCGGCTTCGGGGACGGATCGTGAGCCCTACCGGTGCGGCAATGATCACCGTGAGATTGTCTGCTGTTGAGTCCGCTGTGGGAACGAGCATAACAACCATTACGGATCCAACGGGGCGCTTTGAGATCGGCGGTGTATCCCCGGGAGCGTATCTGATCTCTGCAACCCTTCACCGCGGTGAACAGGTGTGGAGCGCAAGGCAGCGCTTGGTCCTTAAATCAAACGTCGACGTCGCTCTGGACTTGGCGCCACCAGTGGAAGTGACGGGCTCCGTTCGGATCGAGGGTGACGCGAGGGCCGACCTCAGCGGCGTCCGAATTGGCCTGGAACCCCGTGACCGTGGGGACCTCCTGGCAGCGCTACCGCAAGCGCTGTTGAAGGAAGACGGGACTTTCCGGCTGGCGAATGTCTGCCCTGACGAGTACTACTTGTCCGTCTCGGGCTTGCCAGAGGGGCACTACCTCAAGTCAGTTCAAATCGGGAGCAGGGAGGTTTCTTACGAGGCAGCCGTGGTGCGAGCAGACACAGGAGAGAAGATCGCGCTCCTGCTGAATTCTGGCGCTGCGTCCTTTGATGGTGTCGTAGTCGACCGGCAAGGGCAGGTGGGTGCCGGTGCCACAATAGTCCTCGTTCCGGCTGACCAGGCAAAGCGCGGGCGATTAGTGTTCTACCGAGTCACCAAGGCAGACACAAATGGGCGTTTCCGGATGAAAGACATTTCGCCGGGGACCTATAGCCTCTATGCCTGGCAAGATATCGAGCCCGGCGCCTGGATGGATTCGGGCTTTCTTGAGCAGTTCGCGGACAGTGAGAAACGCGTGACCGTCGCCGAGAAACAACAACAGACCGTTCAGTTGAAGATGGCGATTACGCCGCCTACCGCTGAGGGTCGCCAAAACCAATAGGCAGACGCGCCGCCCTGAAACGAAGAAAGCGCGGCCGAAATTGCCCAGCGCGCGCAAATCCGCTGCGAAGAGAGCAGGGCCGAAGCGAGCCTCCGGTGCTGCTACGCCCAGGGTCCGCCCCCCAAAAAGAGAGCCGTACAGCGGATCTGCAGGCAATCCCTGAGTGTTTTGCCTTGACCCATTCACCCCCGAGCCAGGCGTGATGAAGAGGATCACATCTGTGCCATGCTGGAAACGATGCCCCGAAAAGCTAGGATCATTAAAACTGCCGGGCGAGGCATGTGCTCGCTGATCCTCGCGTCCAGTTCCGCCAGCCGCGCGTCCAGCCACTCCAGTTCCGACAGCAGGGCCCGTAACAGCCAGCGGAAATGATCGCTGAAGCGGCCCTCCAGCGCCAATACGAGTTCGGGAATCTTCGTCCGCAATCGCCCGAGCGCCTTCTCGGCCAAGGCCTCGGGATTGACGCGCCCGTGAGCAATGGCCGACAGGATCGCCCGGCCACTCTTGCCCGTAATGTTGGTGGCCACCGAGCCCAGCTTTACGTTCGCCGTCTCCAGTAGCCGCCCGATGCGATTCGTTACGCGGTTGCGGTCTCCCTGCAGGTGAGCACGACGCCGCGTCAGATCCCGCAATTCGCGAATTGGCTTGGGGGGAATGAAACTGCCCCGCAGCAGCCCTTGCTGCAGCAGATCGGCAATGCGTTCACAGTCCATGTGGTCGGTCTTACGACCCGGTAATGCCCGCACCAATTGGGGATTGACCAGCAACAGCTCGAAATGACAGCTGGGTCGCTCCAGAACGTTCCAGACCGGAATCCAGTACACGCCGGTGGATTCCATGGCCACCTGCTTGACCTTACGCTCCTTGAGCCACGCCCCGAGCCGCTCCAGATCCTGCGTGAAGGTCCCGAACACGGCGCGTTCCTTGACGACTTGGCCCTTGGCCACTCGCAGCCGCACGCACACCGTGACCATCTTCTTGTGGATATCCATCCCCGCACCGCGGCGGTATAGTGTCTTCATGGCTTATCCTCCTCTGCCGCGAGGCGAAGGACGCCCGGAAAACCTTCGACTTTCCTTCACGTGCTCTCCGCCTTGCGGCAGAGGCCACAATCCGTTGTGCCGTGCATCACTGCAGAGTAGCGTCCGGTCCACATTCACAATCGAGCTCAAAGCGCCAGACTGAAATCCGACTCGTCCCGCCCCACGGCAGGCATAGCATACTCCCCCTCGAACTCGTTTTCATCCTCCGTTGCGGCGACCCGCCGTGGGCCAGTCACAGCAAAACCAAGAAAATTTTGGCGGGCTCTATTTCTCTAAATATCTATCACTTATCAACTCGCCTCACCCCTGCCTCGCCGCTTTTCCTTTGCACCCCTCCTGCTAACCTGTAGCCGGGCCGGTCCCTCCGGACCGGGCCTCCCACGCCTGCGCCACTCTCAGGCGGAAGCACGCCCAAAAAGGAGCTCATCCCTATGCCCGTCAAACGTACCGCCGCCCAGCGCGAAGCCTCCCGCCGCAACGGCGCCAAATCGAAAGGCCCCAAAACCGCCGCCGGCAAAGCCCGCTCCGCCGCCAACGCCGAACACCTCAAATCCCCCATCTCCTCCCTCGAGCAAATCCCCTTCCTCCTCGAATGCGACGACCCCGACGGCTTCGTCCAGCTCTTTGAAACCAACGTCCGCTGCCTCTGCCCCATGAACACCCAGCAGCTCAACCTCGTCCGCCGCATCACCATCAACGAGTGGCTCTACGAGCAATACCAGAACTACCGCAGCCTCCTCATCACCCTCGAAATGAAGCGCCAGCACGGCCTCCGCACCAGCACCGGCAAAGAACTCAGCCCCCACGTCCGCGCCGCCCTCGCCATCGCCGCCGAAGCCGGCAACGCCACC
>JANRJO010000052.1:0-109128 GCA_033763935.1 Bryobacteraceae bacterium | reverse complement strand
AGGACGGGGTGTTCCCTGCCCTGGGCGTCCTTGAGTGCGACGCGGTGTTGTTCGCAGGGGCGGCCGCAATCCTTGTAGGTGGTCCCGGTTGAGAGGAAGCGGCAGAAGACGCAGTGCTCGGTGTGGAAGACGGGGAGGTGCTGGTAGGCGATGGCCTCAATGCGGGCGGGGCCGAGTTCTTCGGCGAGGGCGGCGATTTGTTCGGCGTTGAGGTCGTGGGTGGGGGTCAGGCGTTCGAGGCCCATTTCGAGGTAGAGGGCGCCGGTGACGGCATTCGCCGTGTTGAGGCTGAAGTCGCCGAAGAGGGGCTGGCCGGCGGGACGGAGCATTTCGATCAAGCCGGTGGAGCGGACGAGGACAGGGCAATCGAGGCGGCGCAGGAAGTCCACGACGCGCTCTTCGCCGGGCTTGATGATGCGGGGGGCGGCGACGCGGACTGCGATGGCGGCGTCGCGGACGCGCTCGACGGAGGGCTTGAGGCCGTAGAGGTCGAGGTAGTCGAGGGTGATGGTTGACGGGGAGAGTTGGAGGGCGGCGTCGAGTTGCTCTGGGGAGCGGACCAGGAGGTGGACGGCTTCTGTCTCGTTGGCGGTCAGGCCGTGGGCGCGAGGGCGTGCGGCGGCGAGGACTGCGGCCGGGTCGCGGAGCGCGGGGGCGGGTGGCTCGGCGAGCTTGGCGAGGAGTTGCTCGACGGCTTCGCGGCGGAGGGCGTTCAGAAGAGACGCGGGGGCGAAGGGGCGGCCTTCGGTGTGGAGTTCGAGCTTACGCAGTTCGAAGGGTGTGTTGCCGAGGCGTGCGAACTGTTCGCGGAGGTGGGCTTCGTCCGCGCCGCGGTGCTGGGCGGGGACGAGGGGTTCGGGCGAGTGCACGGTGACGGAGACGCCGCGGGGACCGGACCATGTGGCGGTGAGGGGCTGACCGACGGCGGCGCGGACGTGGATGTCGACGGGTTGGCGGCGCGGCTCGATGGCTTTGACGGCTTTATCGAGATCGGGGTCGTGGGTGCGCCAGAGGAGGTCGCCGGGGCGGACGCGGGAGAAGTTGACTTCGCGGTTGCCGAAGCGAAGTTCGACGCGGCGGGGAGCGATTTCGTCGATTTGGTAGACGCGGCCGCCTTCTTCGGGCTCTTCGGGGCTGCGCCAGCCGGCGGCGTCGAGGACGACGCCATCGCCAGGTTTGAGGGGGGCGAGGCTGTGGGCGTCGAAGGTCTCGATCACCAGGGCAGCGGAGAGGACTTTGGCGACGCGGCCCATGAGGACGCCGCGGTGGCGGGGGGCGCGGCCGTTGACGACGGTTTGATGGTTGGTGCCGGTGACGAAGTGGGGGCCGAGGCCGCGCGAGTAGACCTGTTCGAGGCGCAGTTCTTCTTTGGGAGTGATGGAGACGGGGCGGCCGGCGAAGGCCTCGTCGACGGCCTGGCGGTAGGCGCGGGTGGCGAGGGCGACGTAGTCGGCGTCCTTGTAGCGGCCTTCGATTTTGAGGGCGGCGATGCCGGTTTCGACGATTTGCGGGATGTGGTGGAGAGCGTAGAGGTCGCCGGGGGAGAGGAGGTATCGGGCGTCGCCGAGTGGGCGCTGCTCGCCGTCGACGATGAGTTCGTAAGGCAGACGGCAGGCCTGGGCGCACTGACCGCGATTGGCGCTGCGGCCGCCCCAGGCTTCCGAGGAGAAGCACTGGCCGGAGTAGGCGACGCAGAGTGCGCCGTGCACGAAGATCTCGAGTTCTGTTTCGGTGTCGCGGCGGATGGCGGCTATTTCTTCAAGAGAGAGTTCGCGGGCGAGGGTGACGCGGCGGGCTCCGGCGCGGGCGGCGAGGCGCACGCCTTGGGCGTCGGTGATGCTCATCTGGGTGCTGGCGTGGAGTTCGAGGGCGGGGGCGAGGTTGTGGATGAGGCGGAGCATGCCGAAGTCCTGGACGATGAGGGCGTCGGCTCCGGCTTCGGCGATCTTGGCGACGGTGCGGATGGCTTCTTCGAGTTCGTGGTCGAAGATGAGGGTGTTGAAGGTGACGAAGCCTTTGACGCCGCGGCGGTGGAGGGTGCGCATGACTTCGGGGAGTTCTTCTAGGGAGAAGCCGACTTTGGCGCGGGCGGTGAAGTGTTTGAGGCCGAAGTAGACGGAGTCGGCGCCGGAGTCGATGGCGGCGTGGAGTTGGGGCCAGTAGCCGGCGGGACTCATGATTTCGGGTTTGGAATTCAGATTAGCCACGGATGAACACAGATGAACACGAATGGAGAAGACGAGCTGCTTTTAGGGTAGCGCGGCACGGCTACACTGGGAACCATGGCGGATCCTGCGGCTGAGCCGGTGCTGACCGGCGACGATATTATTGCCGAGATTCTTCGGAATGCGGAAGCGAGTTTGTTCAAGGTGCGGTACACGACGTTGGTGCCGTCGGTGTTCAACGTGTACTTGAGCCGGCGGGACTACGACCAGATTGCGCCGGTGGCGTCGTTTGTGGCGCGGGAGGCGAAGCAGGCGCTGCGGGAGCGGCTGGAGTCGCTGAACTCGGCGTCGAAACCGTCGGGGATTGCGAAGAAGCTGGGGTTGGGGGGGCAGGCGATCCAGTACAAAGTTTTGGGCGGGGACTTTGCGGTGGAGTTTCACGCCGATTCGGAAGACCGGCTGGGGCGTGGGGAGATCGAGATTTATTCGGAATTGGGGTCGGCGGAGGAGACGGAGCTGGGGTCGGGGGCGATGACGACGTTTATCACGCGGCGGGGGAGCGCGGGGGAGACGGCTCGGGCGGAGCCGGTGAGTTCCGGGAACGAAGCGGGCGCGCTTGCGTATATCCGGTATGAAGACCGGACGGGGGCGAAGACCTTTCCTGTGACCAAGGCGCTGACGGTGATCGGGCGAGGCGGGAAATCGTTCTGGGTGGATTTGCGGGTGGAGGGGCCGAGCGATGTGTCGCGGGAGCATTGCCGGCTGCGATACGACGAGGCGTCGGGGCGTTTCTTTCTGAAGGACGTGAGCCAGTACGGGACGACGGTGAACGGGGAACGGATTCCGAGCAGCATGGAGCGGCCGGGCGGCGGGGCCGAACCGGTGGATCGGAACGTGGAAGCGCCGCTGCCGGCGAGGGCGCGCATTGGGCTCGCGGATGTGTACTTTCTGGAATTCGAGGCGAGCGCATGACGGAGACGCTCTATTGGCTGCGCATTCCGTTTGTCGTCCTTCTGCTGTTGTTTGCCGTCTATATGGCATGGTTCGCCCTGCGGCGTTCGGAGTAACGGTGTGCCGGTAGCCCAGCAAGGCGGCAGCGCGGCGCTTTCCGACACCGGGCGTCTGCGCCGGAACAACGAAGACCGCGTCTACATGGACGCGGAGCGCGGGATCTTCCTGGTGGCGGACGGGGTGGGCGGGCACGCGGCCGGGGAGAAAGCCGCGGAGATCGCGGTGGAGCTGGTGCGGGCGCGGCTGGAGCGGAAGACGGGCACTCCGGAAGAGCGGCTGCGGGAAGCGATCACGGTTGCCAACAACGAGATCTTGCGGCGCGCGGAAGAGAACGAGAAGCTGCGCGGAATGGCGTGCGTGTTAACGGTGGCGCTGCTGGAGGGTGGACGGGCGGTGATCGGGCACGTCGGCGATTCGCGCTGTTACCTGCTGGAACCGGGATCGATTCGGAAGGTGACGCACGATCATTCGCCGGTGGGGGAGCAGGAGGATGCGGGAGCGCTGGATGAGCGGGCGGCGATGAAGCATCCGCGGCGGAACGAGGTGTACCGGGACCTGGGATCGGCGCCACACGCGCCGGACGATGCAAACTTCGTGGAGATTGTGAGTGTGCCGTTCGGGGCGCGGTCGGCGCTGCTTTTGTGTTCAGACGGGCTGAGCGACCAGGTGCCGTCGGAGCAGATACGGGCGATTGTCGAGAGCCATGCGCAGGAGCCGCGGGCGGCGGCGGCGGCGCTGGTGGAGGAGGCGAACGAGGCGGGGGGGAAGGACAACGTCTCGGTGGTGTTGGTGGAGGGGGCGGAGTATGCGGGGTCGGTGCGGGTGGGAGGCAGCGCGGGAGGCGGGCGGAGGTTTCCGCTGCTGGCGGTGCTGGCGGGTTTGATTGGGGGGTTGATCCTGTTCGGGGTGTTGCGTCCGCACGTACGGCTGACGCCGGCGGGGCGCGAGTTCGGGTTTGGTCCGGTGAGCGTTCCGGCGACGCTGCGGGTGGGGGAAGGCGAGCGGCTGCGGACGATCGGGGAGGCGTTGGGCGTGGCCCGGCCGGGGGATCGGATTGTAGTGGCTCCGGGCGTGTATCGGGAGAGCGTGGTGCTGCGGCCGGGCGTGGCGGTGCGGAGCGAAGTGCGGCGAGGGGCGACAATCGAGGCAGTGGCGGCGGCGGGCGTGACGGCGGCGCGGGTGACAGAGGCCGAACTGGTGGGGTTCCGGATACGGGGTGGGCAGTCGGGTGTCGTGATCGAAGATTCGGACGTGGTGTTAGGTGATGTGGAGATCTCGGGCGCGGCGGGGGCGGGGATGTCGATTGGGGGAGTGTCGAGCGGGGTGGTGCGCGGATGCCGGATTGTGGACAACGGCGGGCCGGGGATTGTGGTGCAGGGGGCGGCGAAGACGCAGATTGTGAACAACGTCATCTCGCGGAACGGGCGGAAGGTGGTTGCGCCGGGAGTGCACATACGGGGGACGGGGGCGCCGGTGCTCGAAGACAACGTGATTTCGAACAACGGCGGGGGACAGGTGTGGGTGCCTCCGTCCTATGACGGATCGACGCTACCGGCGGCGAACCTGATTCCGGCTTCGCCGCGGGGCGCGCCGCCGGCGATCAAGGTAACGGTGCCATGACGTCGAAGACGTTCGGGCGGTTCACGATTGTACGCAAGCTGGCGGGCGGGGGCATGGGCCGGGTGTTTGAGGCGGTGGATACGGCGCAGGGCTTTCGGGTGGCGCTGAAGCTGGTGGACCACGGCACGGACGCGGACAGCGTGGAGATCCTGGCCGCGGAGCGGCACGGGGCAATCCTACAGAAGCAACTGGGGTCAGTGGATTACCGGGTGGCCGCGGTCCACGAGCTGGGGGACCACGAAGACGCGTTCTACATCGTGATGGAGTACGTGGAGGGGCAGGACCTGTCGGAGGTAGGGCGGATCGGGCCGCTGTTTGCGGCGCGGATCGCGCAGGATGTACTGGAGGTGCTGGCGCTGGCTCACGGGTACCGGACTTCGATTGAGGGGCGCGATTATCACGGGCTGGTACACGGGGACATCAAGCCGCGGAACATCCGGATCACGACGGTGGGGCAGGTGAAGCTGCTGGATTTCGGGATTGCGAAGGCGTTGTCGCTGACCCGGCGCTTTACTCAGAACCAGTTCGGGAGCGTGTTGTACTCGTCGCCGGAGCGGCTGCGGACGGGCGAGGTGAACGTCAGTTCGGACCTGTGGTCAGTGGGCGTGGTGCTGTACGAACTGGTGGCGGGGCATCCGTACTTCGACGGGGAGACGGGGGCGCAACTGGATCGCGCGGTGCGCGGATATTCGGCAGTGCGCCCGATGCCGGAGAACTGTCCGGAGGCGCTGCGAGCGATTTTGACGCGCGCGCTTGCGCCGGACGTGCAGGACCGGTTCCAGACGGCGGAGGAGTTCGCAGAGCATCTGGACGCGTTCCGGCAAGGGCATCTTCCGCCGGCGGGTCCGGTGCGGGAGGACGAGGCGACGCGGCGGACGCCGCGCACGTCGGGGGTGGCAGAAGAGTTCGAAGAGACGCGGCGAACGGTGGCGACGATGGAGGCGCCCGAGTCGGACGATCAAGCCACGCGCAGGACGTCGGGCGGGGCGGTTGGGTTGGCTGCGCCGGTGAAGAAGCCGGGGCGGCGGGTGCGGCTGCGGATCGGGCGTATTTTCGCGGCGGCGATGCTGGCGCTGCTGCTGTTCGGGGTGTACGCGGTGACGCGGGAGTACGGGCTGTGGAACGAGTCGCGGCAACTGGCGCAGGACCTGGAAGCGGAGCGAGTACAACTGAACGACGACGTCTGGCAGCGGTATCGGACGCTGGCGGGGAAGGCGTGGATGGGGATGACGCTGTGGCCGGCGCAGGGGGCGCTGCGGGACCGGCTGCTGGCGTCGGCGGACCGGGTGATTTTGGAGTATCGGGGATCGGACACGCCGACGGTGACGCAGGCGGAGTGGCAGTCGGCGCGGCTGGCAGCGAGCCGGGCGCTGGAGCTGATGCCGGGCGACGATAACATACGCGGGCGGTTGCGGCTGATCGATGGCCATCTGATGAGGATTCGCGGAAGCGCGCGGCGGGAGGCGAACACGCTGGCGGCGGCGCGGGACCAGTTTGAGGAGGCGGCGCGGCTAATGTCGCGGTCACCTGATCCGTACCTGGGGTTGGCGCGGCTGTACGTCTATTCGATGCCGGATGTGGACCGGGCGAAAGAGGCGATCAAGCAGGCGGAGCGGAGGGGGTTCAAGGCGGGGAAGCGGGAGTCCGCGCAGCTGGCGGATGGGTATCGCGACCGGGGAGACCGGATGATGAAGGAGGCGCAGCGGTCCGTGCGAATCGAGGAAGAGGAGCGGTACTTGACGCTGGCGCGGGACGACTACGAGCGGGCGCGGGATTTGTACAACGAGATTGTGCCGTTCGGGGACGCGGCGAGCGAGTTACGGACAGTGGCGGACAAGCTGGATGCGATCGAGTTGCGGCGGGACCGGTTGAAGGAAGCGCGGGAGGACGAGTAATGGCGGTGACGCGGAGTACGGCAGCGGACCGGGCGCGGCGGGGAGCGCCGGTATCGCTGGTTCCCCCTTCGCCGCGGAATCTGGAACTGGCGCTGCTGGCGGCGGCGAGTGTGGTGGCGGTGTTCGCGCTGGTGCTGACGTACCAGGCGCGAGTGGCGACGATGCCGGCGCCGGAGCGGACGCCGTTGGACTTGGGAAAGGTGGACCGGCGAGAGCAACTACTGCCGTACCTGGATGTGTTTGCGGGGGCGCAGGAGCGGGAGTATGCGTCGCGGCGGCTGCTGGCGCTGTTGCGGGAAGAGGGCGGGCTGGAGAATGTCGGCGCGCTGGGTCGGATTCGCGTACCGGTGAAGGATGTCATGCGGCCGCGAGGGTTCGACACGCTGCGCGAGCGGGCGGCGGCGGCGTCGAAGCAGGGGGCGGAGACGATTTCGCTGTTCACGCCGCAGCAGATTGCGCAGGTGAAGCCTTCGCTGGTGGTGCGGGACGAGTCGGCGTACCGGTGGAGGCTGGTCTTCGCGGGGCTGCTGTTTGCGGCGCCGTTCTACCTGCTGCACGTGTTTTGGCGGGTGCGGCGGTTCCGCGGGTCGGAGTTCGTTCTGCCGGCGCTTCACCTGCTGAGCGGGCTGGGGCTGGCGTTGATGGTCTCGCTGCGCGATCCGCTGCGGGACACGCTCTCGTTCTTTCCGTTCGCGCAGGGGGTGGCGCTGGGGTGCGTGGTGCTGGGCGCGGCAAGCGCGGTGGACTATCGGAGGGTGACGGGGCGGCTGGCGTATGTGCCGCTGATCCTGAGTTTCCTGCTGTCGGTGGCGTTGATCGCGTTCGGTTCGGGTCCGGGAACGAGCGATGCGAAGGTGAACCTGCTGGGGTTTCAGCCGGCCGAAGTGATTCGCGTGCTGGTGGTGTTTTTCCTGGCGGGGTATTTCGCATCGCACTGGGAGTTTCTGCGGACGCTGCGGGAGGAACGGCCGGAGCTCAAGAAGTTGAGCCGCTGGGTGGAGGTGCCGCGGCTGGAGTACGTTGTGCCGCTGGTGCTGGCGGTGGGGTTGTCGCTGGCATTCTTCTTCCTGCAGAAAGACCTGGGGCCGGCGCTGATCATCGCGTGCCTGTTCCTGGCGATGTATGCGGTGGCGCGGGACCGCTACCTGCTGGCGTCGGCGGGGCTGGCGCTCATGCTGGGAGGATTCCTGGCGGGTTATATGCTCGGGTATCCGCGGACGGTGTCGAACCGCGTGGCGATGTGGCTGAACCCTTGGGACAACGCGATTCGAGGCGGGGACCAGGTGGTGCACTCGCTGTGGGCGTTCTCCACGGGCGGGATCTTTGGCACCGGGTTGGGGCTAGGCGATCCGCAGTACATGCCGACGGCGCACACGGACCTGATTCTGTCGGCGGCGAGCGAGGAGACGGGATTTCTCGGCCTGCTGGGCATTGCGGCGCTGTACGCGCTGCTGCTGGCGTTCGGGTTTCGCACGGCGCTGCGGGCGAGATCGGATTACAACTTTTTCCTGGCGCTGGGGCTGACGCTGAGCGTGGGATTTCAGATTCTGCTGATTGCGGGGGGCGTGCTGGGGGTGCTGCCGCTCTCGGGCGTGGTGGCGCCGTTCCTGAGCTACGGGCGGACCGCGTTGATTGTGAACTTCGCGATTCTGGGCGTGCTGCTGGCGCTGTCGCATGAGCGCGGGAGCGAGCGGGAGTCGGTCGCGAAGCCGTTCTGGCCGGCGACGCGTGGGATTGCGATGGCGGTGGGCGTGGCGGGCGCGGTGATCCTGGCGAAGGCGGCGTGGGTGCAGGTGGTGCGGGCGGACGCGACGCTGGGCGCGGGGGTGTTCACGGTACAGGCCGACGGGTACAAGCGGTACGCGTACAATCCGCGGCTGATGGCGATTGCGCGGAGCATTCCGCGGGGTACGATCTTCGACCGGAACGGCGTGCCGCTGGCGTCGCGGGACTGGGCGGAGATCGAGAAGAACCGGGAACAATATGCGCGAATGGGAATATCGCTGCCGGCGATGGCGCCTCGCGACGACCGATTCTATCCGCTGGGCGCGTCGACCGTGCATCTGTTGGGGGACCTGCGGACGCGGGCGAATTGGGGTGCTCGGAACAGTTCGCTGGCGGAGCGCGACTATGCGGTAACGCTGCAGGGCTACGACGACCGGGCGTTGGTGGTGGAGTTGAAAGATCCGCAGAGCGGGAAGCCGGTGTACACGGTGCGGTACGACTATCGGGAGTTGGTGCCGCTGCTGCGGCACCGGTACGAGCCGAATCACGAAGCGGTACGGCGGGTGCGGGAGCGGGACCGGTCCTTGAAGCTGTCGATCGACGCGCGGCTGCAGAAGCGGGCGACGGATATCCTGGCGGCGCAGTTGCAGAAGCTGAAGCGGGAGAAGGGGGCGGCGGTGATTCTGGACGCCGAGACGGGAGACCTGCTGGCGTCAGTGAGCTATCCGCTGCCGGCGCAGATGCCGCCGGTGTTGACGGCGAACGACGAGGACGACACGCTGCTCGACCGGGCGCGGTACGGGCTGTATCCGCCGGGTTCGTCGTTCAAGATTGTGACGGCGATGGCGGCGCTGCGGCGCGATCCGAAGCTGGCGAACGTGACGCACCAGTGTGTGCGGCTGCCGGACGGGCGGATCGGGAACTATGTGAAAGGCTGGGGGCGGCCGATTCGCGACGATGTGAAAGACACGGCGGCGCACGGGACGGTGGCGATGGCGAAGGGGATCACGGTATCCTGCAACGCGTACTTTGCGCAACTGGCGACGTACGAGGTGGGTGCGCCGGCGCTGCTCGAGACCGCGAAGCAGTTGAACATCAGTGTGGCGACGCCGGAGACGGTACAGCAACTGCAACGGAGCCTGCCGCAGGCGGGGTTCGGGCAGGGGCAGGTGGTGGCGAGTCCGTTCCAGATGGCGCGCGTGGCGGCGACGGTGGCGGCGGCGGGGAAGATGCCGTACGGGCGGTGGGTGGTTGACCAGAACAACAATCGCACGCAGGAGCCGCAAGTTGTTTTGGAGGCGGCGCAGGCGGAGGCGCTTGGCGGGTTCATGCGTTCGGTGGTGACGTCGGGCACCGGGCGGGCGGCGAACACGCCGGCGGTGGCGATTGCGGGGAAGACGGGGACAGCGGAGATCGAGCGGGGGCCGTCGCACGCGTGGTTTATCGGGTTCGCGCCGGTGAACGGGCCGCGGAAGCTGGCGTTTGCGGTGCTGGTGGAGAACGGGCAGTATGGAGGCACGGCAGCGGCGCCGGCGGCGGCGGAGATGATGCGGGCGGCGGCGGAGCTGGGTTTGTTTGCGAGACAAGAATGAGCCGATTGCACGAGTTTGAGAGGCGGTTGGACGAGACGCTGCGGAGTTTGTTCCGGTCGCCGGCAAGCGCGGGTGAGCAGCGGGCGATGATTGAGGTTCATCGCGCGGTGCTGGACGAGTTGGCTGCGCAAGTGGAGCAGATGCCGCGGGGGCGGCGGGTGTTTCTGCATCCGGCGTTGACGGTGCGGATCCAGGTGCCGGCGCCGGAGCGGCGGCGTGCATACGCGGCGGTGTTTCAACAGGGGGATGCGCTGCAGCGGGACGCGCGGGCGCGACTGGAAGACGATGGGGCGCAGATGCCGGAGGGGTTTCGGTTGAGGGTGGAGTTAGCGGAAGACCTGGAGACGCCGTTCGAGATTGTGTACGGGGAGGCGGTGGAGGCGGAGAGGAAGGGGACGGCGGAGTTGCGGGTGCGAGTGGTGGAGGGCGCGGCGGAGCGGGCGGAGTACGAGTTTCGGAAGGAGCGGATCAATATCGGGCGGCTGGGGGAAGTGCGGGATGGGGAGCAGCGGCTGATCCGGCGGAACGATGTGGTGTTCGAGGATTCGGCGGCGGCGCCGAACTCGACGGTGTCGCGGCTGCATGCGCATTTGGATTTCGATGCGGAGGCGGGGGTGTACCGGCTGTATGACGACCGGAGTAATTACGGGACGTCGATTGAGCGCGGGGGGCGGCTGATCACGGTGCCGAAGGGGAGCAGCAAGGGGACACCGGTGCAGGCGGGGGACGAGATCTTGATCGGGCGGGCGCGGATTCGGGTGGAGTAGGGGGGCGAAGCGCAAGCTCTACCAAACACCGTGCTCTAACCGGCCAAGGACCTCGTGAACGCGCTGGAGGCCCTTCTTTGCGCCTAGAAGAGAAATTGGGGTTGCGAGGTCGAGTGATCGAACTGGAGTGCCCATCCAGCGAAGAGCTTCAGCGCGGCTACCGAAGATCTCGGTCGCACGGTCGATCGTTGCGTCTATTGAGAAGAACGAGGCCGTGGGGGACTTCCTATCGGTTGTGGAGAGCGCCTTCTTACGCGGCATAGGCACAACTTCACGTTAGCAGGACCGTGGGGTAGGCACTGTAGGCGGCGTGGCGCCGTGTACGAGCGTGGCGCGCCTCACTGTTTGTTTGCCTGACGAGATTGAGCGGCGGGTCAGAGCCCTCGCGGCGGCGGAGGGGTTGTCGGTTGACAAGTGGATTGCGGCCCGGTTGAGCGACGTGGCGAGGAAATCGGGGTCTGCTGCCTTTCTGGCAGCAGCGGGAGCGGAGCCGGAGTTTCAGGAACTCGAGGACGTACCGTTCGGGTGCGGTGCCGAGCGGGAGCGTCCGTGATTCTGTCCACACTCGAGACGGACTGGCGCACTTAGCGGTAGGACGTGCGGAAGCGATAGGCGGCTGCTATCGTGTGGGGATGCATTCCCTCGGACGGATCTCCATCGCTCTGTTTTTGGCCGCGGTCCTGTCGTACTCGCAGGGGCTCGACTATCCCGTCACGCGTAAGATCGAGCACGCCGATGAGTATCACGGCGTGAAGGTACCGGACCCGTACCGGTGGCTGGAGGACGATAAGTCCGCGGAGACGGCGGCGTGGGTGGCGGCGCAGAACAAGGTGACGTTCGACTATCTGTCGAAGATTCCTTTCCGGGACGCGGTGCGGAAGCGGCTGGAGCGGCTGTTCAACTATCCGCGGTACAACGCACCGTTCCGGCGGGGGGACTTATTCTTCTTTTATAAGAACGACGGGCTGCAGAACCAGGCGGTGCTGTATGTGCAGAAAGGGCTGAACGGGACGCCGGAGGTGCTGCTGGATCCGAACGCGTGGTCGGCGGACGGGACGACGCGGCTGGGGGTGTTTTCGCTCTCTAAGGATGGGCGGTACGCGGTGTACGGGGTGTCGAAGGGCGGATCGGACTGGCAGGAGTACCGGGTGCTCGAGGTCGCAACGAAGCGGGTGCTGGAGGACCGGCTGGAGTGGGTGAAGGTATCGGGCGTTGGCTGGTGGGGGGACCGATTTTTCTACAGCCGGTACCCGGCGCCGGCAGACGGGCGGGTGTTGTCGGCGAAGAACGAGAACCACATGGTGTACCTGCACAAGGTGGGGACGGCGCAATCGGACGATGTGCTGGTGTATGCGGCGCCGGAGCATCCGCAGCGGTTCCACGGGGTGTCGACGACGGAGGACGAGCGGTTCGCGATTCTGAACGTGTCGGAGCGGGGCAAGGGGAAGAAGGGGAACGCGATCTGGTACCGGGACCTGGCGAAGGCGGACTCGAAGTTCGTGCCGATTGTGGAGCAGATCAGCGACGACAGTTTCGGGGTGGTCAAGAACGTGGGCGAGCGGATGTTGATCCGAAGCGACCACGGAGCGAAGAACGGAAAGGTGGTGAGCTTCGACCTGAGGACCAAAGCCTGGCAGGACGTGCTGCCGGAGAAGCCTCAACCGCTGCAGCGGGTGTCGGTGGCGGGCGGCAAGCTGTTCGCGGCGTACTTAGAGAACGTGACGACGCGGGCGTATGTGTACAGCCTGGACGGCAAGCTGGAGAACGAGATCTCATTGCCGGAGCGCGGGACGGCGAACGGGTTTGGCGGGCGGCAGGATGATGACTTCGTCTTTTACACGTTCACCTCGAACAACTTTCCGCCGACGATTTACCGGTATGTGATCAAGGACCGCAAGAGTATGCTGTTCCGCGCGCCGGACATTCCGGGATACAACCCGGCGAACTATGTGACGAAGCAGGCGACGGCGACGAGCAAGGACGGGACGAAGATCCCGGTGTTCCTGGTACACCGGAAGGACCTGAAGCTGGACGGGAAGAATCCGGCGCTGCTGTACGGCTACGGCGGCTTCAATATCAGCGTGACGCCGAGTTTCAGCCCGCTGCGGCTGGCGCTGCTGGAGCAGGGATTCGTGTACGCATCGGCGAACATGCGCGGCGGGTCGGAGTATGGGGAAGCGTGGCACGAGGCGGGGACGAAGCTGAAGAAGCAGAATGTCTTCGACGATTTCGTGGCGGCGGCGGAGTGGTTGATTGAGAACAAGTACACGTCGCCGGAGAAGCTGGCGGTGCAGGGCGGTTCGAACGGTGGGCTGCTGGTGGGGGCGGTGATCAACCAGAGGCCGGAGCTGTTCCGGGCGGCGATTCCGCAGGTGGGCGTGATGGACATGCTGCGGTTCCACAAGTTCACGATCGGGTGGAACTGGATTGCGGACTACGGGTCGAGCGACAACGACGAGGAGTTCAAGGCGCTGTTCGCCTATTCGCCGCTCCATAACGTTAAGCCGGGGACGAAGTATCCGGCGGTGCTGGTAACGACGGCGGACCATGACGACCGGGTGGTGCCGGCGCATTCGTTCAAGTACGCGGCGACGATGCAGGAGAAGGCGAGCAAGGAGCGGCCGGTGTTGATCCGGATCGATACGAAGAGCGGCCACGGGGCCAGCAACACGGCGAAGACGATCGAGCAAACGGCGGACATCTACTCGTTCCTCTTTTATCACCTGGGCGTGGACCCGCGGCCGGGGTCGTAGCCGTTACTGCGCGGCGGGGTCCATTTGCATGATGCCGAAGATGATTCCTTCGGTGTCCTTGAAGTAGGCGAGCCAGCCGATGGTGGGCACGGCCATTTTGGGGACGGCGACTTCGGCGCCGGCGGCAGTGGCTTTGGCGATCATGTCGTCGATGTTGTCGACGGAGATGGTATTGACGGTGAGCGGGCCGCCCTGGCGGAGCAGCAGGCCGCCGTCGATACCGGGGCCTTCGCCGGTGCTGACGATCCAGTAGGGCATGGGTCCGGGCCAGGATTCGAACTTCCAGCCGAACAAGGTTTCGTAGAAGCGGATGGCGCGTTGGGGGTCTTCGGCGTGGAGCTCGAAGTGGATGGGTCTGGGCATGGATTGATTGTCTCCTTCCCGGTTCTATTCAACATTGCGGGGCGGGCCTTTGGAAGCCCGCCTGTGAGAAGTTTCGTTTCGTTGCGTGGGACCGCTGACGGTTGCGCTAGAGTATACACGCAGACATGGTCCCCTCGTCCGGCGATCAACTCGGACCTTACAAGATTCTTGCGCCAATCGGCGCCGGGGGGATGGGCCAGGTCTATAGGGCCCTTGATACCCGGCTCGGCCGGCAGGTGGCACTGAAGATTTCGAAGGACCGTTTCTCGGACCGCTTCCAACGCGAGGCGCGGCTCACCGCTTCGCTCAGCCACCCTCACATCTGCACGCTCTTCGACGTCGGCGACAACTTCCTCGTCATGGAGTTGCTGGAGGGGCAACCCCTTACCGGTCCGCTACCCGTGGCGAGAGCTGTGGACTACGCCTGCCAGATTCTGGATGCGCTGCACGCCGCGCACCGGAAGGGCATCATCCATCGCGATCTGAAGCCAGGCAACATTCTCGTCACCGCGCAAGGGATCAAGTTACTGGACTTCGGCCTGGCGCGCCACGCAGCCCCGCTTTCGGAGACCGACATAACGCAAACCGCCCCCCTCACCGAAGCAGGCCACATTGTCGGAACTCTTCAGTACATGGCGCCGGAGCAGTTGCAGGGCAAAGAAGCGGACCAGCGCTCTGACCTGTTCGCCTTCGGCTGCGTCCTCTATGAGATGCTCACGGGGAAACGCGCCTTTTCCGGTTCGAGCCCTGCCAGCGTGATTGCCGCCATTCTGGAAACGGAGCCGGCTCCGTTCGACGCGCCTACTCCCCTTGAGCGCATCGTGCGAACCTGCCTGGCGAAGGACCCTGACGACCGCTTTCAGACTGCCGTGGATCTGAAGCGCGACCTGCTTTGGGCAGCCGAGCCGGCGCAGGAACGGCCTAGAGGCACAGGGTCCCGGTTGTTGGTTCCCGCGGTCGCCGTAGCGGCGCTCCTGGCAGGCGCCCTGTTGGTGTATCTCCTGCTGAGAGGGGCTCCTACGTCTTCTTCAACTGCCTCGAAGTTTACCCGCGTCACGAGAAATGGTCAGTCCTTCGATCCCTCGCTCTCGCACGACGGCCGCTTCGTCGCCTACAGCTCACGCCTCTCCGACTCGCCCAACACCGAAATATTCGTTCGCCAGTTGAACGGCGCGGGGGTAATCCGCCTCACGGACCATCCCTCAGCGGATGGAAACCCCGTTTTCAGTGCCGACGGCTCAAAGGTCTACTTCTTTTCGGCACGGGAGCCCAAAGGTGTCTATGAGGTCTCGGCCTTCGGCGGGGAACCGCGCCTCGTCGCACCTAACGCCACCTATCCGGCTGTTTCACCCGATGGGAAATGGCTCTCGTATCTCGTAGAATCTAAGCTTCTGGTGAAAGCTCTTCCCTCAGGAGAGAGCCGCGTTCTCACCGCTTCCGTCGGCTGGGCCTGGTCGGTGGCTGTCTGGTCACCGGACAGCAGGGAGGTTGCCGTTGTTGTTCGCGACTCACCCGCGAGCGGGTATCGGCTGGCAACCTTTACGATCACCGGTTCTCGCTCTCGCGACATGGCGTTCATCGACAACCTTGCCCGCCGAGGCATGTACGCCACGTATCAAAACAATCTGTGCGGCTGGCTACCGGATGGCCGCCTACTCTTCATGGCGCCTTCGGGAGATGCCAACAACGTTTGGAGTGTTCCGATTGAGAAGAGCGATACCGCGGAACCTCGACCGGTCACCTTGGGAACCCTCGGTGAGTTCGCCATGGCTGATATTCGCGCGGGCAGAGTCGTCTTCACGAACCCTCACCGCCGGCGCCTCCTCTGGATGCTACCCGCGAACCTTGACCGGGGCGACGTTCTTGCGTCCCCACGGCGCTTGACCGACGAGAAAGCGGATACGTTCCACCAGGATGTCACGCGCGACGGGCGCTTTCTTGCATACTGCTCCCGAAAGGGCGGATCCCAATCCGTCTGGCTGCAAGACCTCGCCACTGGCAAGGAACGCCCACTCACACCCGAGGCTCAGGACTCCGGGAACTACGCGCATCTCGTCTTCAGTCCGGACGGCTCCCAAATCGCTGCTCACTACTCACCTCCTCAAGGGACGGACCGCACGAATCAAACGCGCCTCATTGATACGGCTACGGGCGAAACGCGGACGCTGACTTCGACCGCAGGACGCCTCCGCGGGTGGTCTCCGGACGGCCGCTATCTGATCCTTTGGCGGCCCGGAGGAAGCATCGCCGTGGTGGAGGCCGCAAGCGGGGAGGCGTCTACGATTGTGGAGGACACCAGGGCACACTCGCCGCGCCTCTCACCCGACGGCCGCTGGATGGTCTTTTTGCTGGGAAGCGAGTTGCACGTCGCGCCTTTTAGGGGCAAGGCGCTCATTCCTACGGCCAACTGGGTCCGCCTTGCTTCCAACGCCTCTTTGCCGTTCTGGTCGCCGAACGGCCGGCAGATCTACTATGCGGAGGGCGATTATGGCCCTGGCAGCCGCGCCCTCATGCGTGGGCCGTTCGATCCGGCCTCTGGGAAACCGACCGCCCCACCCGTCGAGTTCTCCCGGCTGGGTGGCGGTATCCTCGCCGACCCCATCGTCAATCAACCGGTCGCGTCACCGGCGGGGGCCGTCCAGGTTCTCCTAGAGCTGACGTCCGACATATGGGCCATGGACCTTCCGCACTGACCACCGCACCCTAAGGCGCGGTGGTGAAGCTAGCGGTCGGGTTGGTGTTGACCTGGTTACCGGCCAGGTCGCGCGTGGGGCTCCAGGCGCGGATGGTGTACTGGGCGCCGGCGTTGAGCGGGGCGACCGGGGTTAGTGTGACGGTGCGGAGGTCGGCCGAGAAGGAGTAATTGACGGGCACGGTGACGCCGGTGGCCGTTAGCACTACATAGGTAGCCGTGGTGTTGTTCAGGATCGAACCAGGATCGATGGCTTCGCTGAAGGTCACGTTGATGGGCTGGTTCACGGGCACGTTGGAGGCGCCGGCGGCGGGACTGAACGTGGTGATCGTGGGCGGTGTGGTGTCGGCCGTGGCGCCGGTCGTGAAGCTGAAGCTCTGGTTGGCAGCGGTATTGCCTACAACGTCGCGGATACCGGTGAGGTTCACGGTATAGGTGGTATTCGGCGCGAGCGGCACAGAGGGCGTCAGGACCAGCGTACGGTTGGAGACGGACGCGGTGAAGGCGACGGGGGAACCGCCGGCGGTGAGTTGGACACCGTTGCCGATGTTCCCGGAGATCACCTCGTTGTACTGGATGGTAATGCGGGCATTCAGCGAAACGCCCGTCAATCCATTGGAGGGGGCGGTGACGACCAGGGTGGGCGCGGTGTTGTCGGCACCGGCGGTAGTCGTGAAGTTCGTGCACGTGGAGGCCGCATTGCCAACGAGGTCTCTGACGCTGGGGCAGTACTGATACTGGCGATTGGGATTCAGGTTGGCGGGCGGAATTGCCGTGACGGTGCGGCCATCCGCGCTGACGGTGTAGGTGACGCCGGCCACGGTACCCAGACTGAAGTCAAAGAGGGAGCCGGACACCGTGGAGCCATCGATCGCTTCGTCGAAGGTGGCGACGAGGGTTGCGTTCACGGGCACCGCCTGATTGGTGTAGTTGGTGGACTGGATGACGGGCGCGGTGAAGTCCGGAGTGGCTCCGGTGGTGAAGTTGGCGTTGACGAGAGAAGCGGTATTGCCGGACGTATCCTGCACCCCGTTGACAGTCACGGCGATGGAGGCGTTGCCGGGCAGCGGGGCGAAGGGCGTGAAGGTGACTTCACGAACATCCGCGGAGAAGGCGAACGTACCCGTGACCGGCGTACCGTTGGCGGTAACGACGACGGTCGAGGCGTTGACGCTTAGAGGGTTGAGGCGTTCATCAAATCCGAAGCGGATGGTGGTATTCGTACCGACGCCGGCGGCGCCGGAGGGTGGCGCGATGAACGAGAGGACGGGTGCAGCCGCGTCGGTGTTAGTCCCGTAGTAGATGTACGGATTGGATCCCGCGAAGGCGACACCGTTCGTGTCGGTGATCCCGCTTCCGTAGAAGAGGTAGACGTAGTTGTTGCCGAGGCCGCCGTTATCCGGCAGAGGATTGGTGGGGACGATGCGAATGGTGTCGCCGTTGACCAGGGTGATGGCGGAGGGGATCACGGTGACATTGTTGGTTCCGCGTAGCTGCACGTTCGTGCTGTTGACGGTGGCCGGGTTGAGCAGGCGATTGAACCGCGCTTCGATAACGGGGCGATTCGACGTAATCGGGGGATTGAAGAAACTGAAGAACGGCAGGCTGGTGGAGACGATGCTTAGTGCGGCGGTAGCGGGATCAGCCTGGACGGACATTTGGAAGGTTAAGGGGCTGATGGCGAGACCGGAGAAGTCGGTGATGCCGGAGGTGAAGAAGACCTGCACGAAGGCGCCGCCAGCGTAGGGGGCGGAGGGCGTGAAGGTGATGGCGCGGTTGCCGTTGATGAGAGCCACGGTGCCGGAGATGGGTGCACCGTTCTGGGTAGCGATGACCGTGCTGCTGTTAACGCTACCGGGAGCGATGTCGCGATTGAAATAGGCAGTGACGGGTGTGTTCGATGCGACAAGGGCGCCATTGCCGGGACGAGTGGAAATGACACCGGCCGGAGACGCGGGCAGATCGGAGGCAACGGTGAAGCTGGACTGGAAGGGGGCGAGCACGTTGCCCTGGAAGTCAGGGAGGCCGTTCAGGAACACGGTGATCACGGCACCGGCGTCCCAGGTCGTACTGATGGTGAGGCTACGGCCGTCCGCGCTGAGCGTGCGGGTGACGCCGAGGGGCGAGTTGCCGCTGAACACGGGCGCGTTCTGGGCGTCCGGGAACACGGCGATGGACTCCGAGAAGGTGATGACAACGGGGGTGTTGCGGCCGATGTTCACGGCCCCATTGAGCGGGGAAACACCCAGGACGGTGGGCGCAGTGCCATCGGGAGTGTTGGCGGTGCTGAACTGGCCTTGGAAGAAGCCGATGTTGTTGCCGGCGAGGTCCTGAACCGATTGCGAGAAGCTGACCTGCACGAAGATGGTGGCGTTGGCCGGAAGGGGGGCTACGGGAGTGAGGGTAAGCTGGTTCGCGGCCGGCGATGAGAGATTGAAGGCGAGCGCGGACGGACTGGCGCCCGACACGAAGAGGCGGAGCGAGTTGTTCGTGGCGCTCTGCAGGTTGATGTCGCGGTTGAAGGTGAGGGTGATGACGGAGTTGACCGGGACGCCGGACGCGTTGTTTACAGGGGTGATGTTGGAGACAGTGCCGCTGCCCGTGTAGGTGAGGGTTCCGGTAGTAAAGGAGGAGGCGAAGGGGGCGGCGGCGATGCCGTTGAGGCCGACGACTCCGGAGGTGGCGACGGCGTAGTTAGTGGAGGCGGATAGGGGCGCCGACGGCGTGAAGGTGAGCTGGGAACCGGAGACGGAGACCGTACCGGCGACCGCGGGCGTCAGTTGAACGCTGGTGTTGCTAATGCTGAACGGCAGCAAGGGGCGGTCATAGGTGAGGACGACGCGGGTATTGAGGGGCACCCCGGAGGCGGAGTATGCGGGCGACACCGCGGTGACGACGGGTGCATTGGTGTCTGGCCCGGAGCCCGTTGTGAAGCTGATACTCACGCCCGGGCTGTTGTTGCCCGCAGCGTCGATGAAGGCGCTCGTGGAGAAGAAGTACAAGGTTCCGGGCTCGAGCGGCGAGGTGGGCGTAAACACGGCGCTCAAGCGGTCGCTCGAGAGACTCCGCGTAAAGGAGACGACACGGCTGGTGTTGCTGGTGGTGAACGAGACGGAGGTGAACGGGAAGCGCGCGGGGTTCAGGGGTTCGCTGAAGGTGAGGCGAACGGCGACGTTGGTGGGAACATTCGTGGCGCTGTTCGCGGGGGCGACGGCGGGGGCGCCGGGAGCGATGAGATCGGCACCGGCACGAGTGGCGAAGGTGCGCGTGACTGTCCCGCTCATCAGGTTGCCCGAGGCATCGCGGGCTTCGGTGATGGTGAGCGAGTAGTTGGAACTGGACGGAAGCGGCATCATCGGCACCAGGCTCACCAGCCGGTTGCCCTGCGAGAGCGTGCGCGAGGACAACGGTACGGGTAGGCCGTTGCGCAGCAGGATGAGCGACGAGAGGCTGGTGGGCTGCACGGGCTCGTCGAAGAGGATATCGACCTGGCTGTTGATGGGTTGATCGAGAGCATTATCGACGGGATTGGTGGCAAGGACCTGGGGACCGGTGGTGTCCGGGGTAAAGGCCGTGGTAAAGCCAAAGTTCAAATTGTTGGAGGAGTTCCCCGCCAGGTCGGTGGCGCCGTAGATGATGGTGTGAGCGCGACCGATGGCGAAGGGGGAGGTGGGGGCTATGGTGATGGTGCGCAGATCCGAGCTCAGCGAGAGCGTAGCGGGGAGCGCCTGTCCGAAGTTGTTGTCATAGACGTAGAGGGTGCTGCTGTTGACGGACCTCGGATCGACCGGCTCATTGAATTCGAGAACGATCACTGAGTTGACGGGAACGCCGGTCTGTCCGGAACTGATGCTGCTACGGACGAGCGTGGGGGCCAAGTAGTCTGGGCGGGCGGCGGTATTGAAGGTGACAGACGCCGGAGCCGCCAGCGGGTTGGCGGCGAGATCCTCCACGCCGTTGACGGTGACGGTGACGGCGGAAGCGCCCGGCAGGGGCACATTCGGGGTGACGGTGAGCGAGGAGTCGTCGTTTGAGAACTGGAGAGAGTAGGAAACGGGGTTGCCGCCGGCAACGACGCTCAGCGTGCCGGGAGTGACGCTGGTACGGTTGAGCCGTTCGTTGAAATCAATCCGGATGAGGGCGTTGACGCCGACGCCGACGCCGCCGTTAACGGGGGCAAAGGCGATGACGGAGGGGGCCACGCCGTCGGAGTTGCCGTTGTAATAAACGTAGGGGTTGGAGCCGCCAAAGGGGATGTTCTCGGTATCGCGGATGCCGCTCGAGAAGAACAGGTAGACGTAGTTGTTGCCGGGATTGCCGTTGTCGGGCAACGCTACCGATGGAGCGATGCGAACGGTGCGATTGCCGTTCAACAGCGTGATGTTCGAGGGAAGAACGGTAGCGTTGTTGGTCGCGCGTAGTTGCACATTGGCCGAGTTCACGGTAGCGGGGTCGAGCGGCTTGCTGAAGAGGATGTCGATCACGCCGTTGGCGGGCAGGAAGCCCGGGAAAGCGAAGAACGGCGGGGAGGAGCTGACAATCGCGGGAGCGACTCCGGCATTGTTGGCTTGAACGCTGAACGAGAAGGTGAAGGCGGAGAGGGCGTTGCCGCGGTTGTCGCGAATGGAGGACGCGAGGAAGACCTGAATGGAGGCTCCGGCGGCGAACGGGGCGTCCGGGGTGAAGACCACGGACTGGTTGTTGGAGCCCATGGTGCGGGCGCCGGTGATGAGGACGCCGTTCTGGGATACGGCGAAAGAGAGCGGCGTGACGGAAGAGACCGTCAGGGGGCGGCTGAAGAAGACGGTGATGCTGCGGTTCGGCTCGACGCCGGTTGCACCGTTGGAGGGGCGCGTCGTGGAGACGGAGACGGTTCCACCGGGATTCTCGACCAGGGTGCGGAAGGTACTGCGGAAGTCGGCCAAGCGGTTGCCGGCCATGTCGAGGATGTCGCGGGTGGCGATGACGGTGATGTCGCTTTCGGCGGGGAGGGTGGCGGAGAGGAACGCCGTTCGCCCATCCGCGCCGGTGGCGATGCTGGCGCCGACGCGCGCAGCACCAACGAACAGGGCGAGGGTGTCGTTATTGAGGGTGGAACTGACGACGGGCTCGCTGAAGGTGAGAACGACGGTACTGTTGCGTCCGACGCCGGTTGCTCCGTCAGCCGGGGAGACAGAGATGACCGAAGGCGGCGTGTCGTCGGCGCCGGTGACGGTGGTAAAGGTGCTTTGGAAGAAGTTGGTACCGTTGCCCGCCAGATCCAGGACGGGAGAGCTAAAGGCGGCCTGAACAGTAATCGTGGCGTTTACAGGCAGCGGATTGACTGGGGTCAGGAGGACCTGATTCGGCGCCGGGAAGGAGAAGTTGACGGGGACGCCATTGTTGGCGGCCTGGCTGGTTGTGGCGAGCAGGCGAACCGAGTTGGATGTCACCGAGGCAGCGTTGATGTCACGGTTGAAGGTGAGCAGGACGGTAGTGTTCACCGGCTGGGCGGTGGCGCCGTTGGCCGGAGTGACGCTGCTAACAGAGCCGCAGCAGGAGAGGGTGACTGCACCAGTGGTGAAGGTACTGGTAAACGGCGCCGAGATGGGCAGCCCGGCAAGCGACTGAACGCCGCTCACTGAGACCGTGTGCAACACGCTAGCGAGGAGGTTCGCCGACGGCGTGAGGGTGATGGAGTTGTTGGCGGCGTTGTAGGAGACCGAAGCCGGGACGGGGCTGCCGCCGAAGGGCGTCAGGGTGAAGTTGGCCGAGGTGACGGTAGAGGGGATGAGGGGCTTGTCGAAGCGGACGGTGACACGAGCGTTGATGGGCACGCCTGTAGAAGAGGGAGCGGGCGCGACCTGGGTGACGGCCGGAGCAGTGGTGTCAGAGCCGGCGCCGGTGGTGAAAGAGATGGTAGCGCAACCACCCGTGTCTGCCACGTCACGGACCGTGCATGCCTGGGTGTAGTGGATGGTAAAGGGGTCGAGGGGTTCGACGGGAGTCAGCGTAGCCGCAAGGCGGTTCGCGTCGACAGAGATCGTGGCGCCGATGCGCGTTCCGGTGTTGTTGTCCTGCAGGAAGAAGATGTCCGGCGTGAGGGTGGAGGGGTCGATCGGCTTGCTGAAGAAAGCACGGATGGTTGCGTTCAGAGGCACGCCCGTCGCGCCGTTGGCGGGGGAGATGACGACCGTAATGCCGGAAGTGTCGGTGGTCGCTCCGGTGGTGAAGGAGGTGGACGTGGGGTTGGTGAGCGGGATGCCGGCTAGGTCCGTGACGGTGTTCGTCGCCGTGAACGTGAACTGTGTGCCGGCGGCGAGATTCGCGGCGGGAGTGAACACGGCACGGGTGTCGGCGTTGGTGAAGGTCCAGGACCCGGGAACAGGCGTGCCGGCGGCGGTGACGGAGAGCCCGCTCTGGGTGAGCGGATTGATGGCCTTATCGAACTGGACGATGACTCGAGCGTTGGTGGGAACGTTGGTCGCGCTGTCGAGCGGCGCGATGGTGACGATGGCGGGCCCGGCGAGCGCAGTGCTGAGGCCGGTGGTGAAGTTGGACGCAGTGAAGGTGACGTTGTTGTTGAAGGGATCCTTCAACGGCTGATTGGGAGAGATCTGGATCTGGTAGAGCCGGTTGACGGCGAGGACGGCTGATGGCGTGAAGGTGATGACACGGCCGGCGGGATCGACCGCCGCGGTGCCCGGGATCGGCGTTCCGACATTAGGATCGACCAAACGGAAAGTGTTCGTGTTGACGCTGTTGCGATCGATGGGAGCGGAGAACTGGACGTTGATGATGGGGTTGATGGGGACGCCCGTAGCGTTGCTGACGGGGCTGTAGCGAATGACGGTGGGTGCAGTCGGGCTGGTGGGGGAGACGTTGAAGCCGCTGGCGACCGTGACGATTTCGAGGCCGGTGGTGACGGTGACGTCACGGGCGCCGAGGGCGGCGGCGGCATCGATGGCGAGGGCGACGGTGATCTGAGTCGGGCTGGCGGAGGAAACGGGTCCGGGTTGGCCGGCGGTCTGGCCGCCGACGGAGATGCCGGGGCCGAAGCTGACGGTAGTGGAGTTGTTCCAGTTGGTGAACTGGCCGGTAAGGGTGACGTTGAGGTTCTGAGCGCGGATGCCGCCGTTGGGGCTGATAGACGTGATGGCGGGCACGCCGGGCTGGACCGTGAAGCCACTGCTGAGGCTGACGACTTCAATGCCGGTGGTGACGGTGACGGTGCGGGGTCCGGAGGCGGTCCCGGCCTGGACGGTGGCGAGGACGGTGAGGCTGGTGGGGCCGTTGACGGTAGGCGTGCCGGCGGTGACGCCGGAGCCGAAGCTCACCGTGGTGACGCCGCTGGTGAAGTTGGTGAACTGGCCGGTAATCGAGACCAGGACGCTCTGACCCTGGCCGGCGACGTTGGGTACGACTGAGAGGATGACGGGGAGACCGGGGAGGACGGTGAAGGCGCCGACGCGGCTGGCGATCTGCAGGCCGGTGGTGAGGGTGACGGTGCGGGCGCCGACGACGGCGTTGGGGGCGATGGTGATGTTGACGGTGGCGGTGGTGGGACTGGTGACAGTGACGGAGTTGACGGTGATGCCGTCGCCGAAGCTGGCGGTGGTGGAGCCCTGGACGAAGGAGGTGAACAGGCCGCTGACGATGACGTTCAGTGTTTCGGCCTGGCGTGCGTTGTTGGGGGCGGCGGTGTCGATGACGGGCAGGCCGGCCTGGACGGTGAAGGCGTTATTCAGTGTGGGCGTTTCGCCGCCAGTGCTGACGGTGACGTTGCGCAGGCCGAGAGTGGCGTTGGAGGCGATGACGGCGTCGAAGGTGAGGCTGGTGGGGCTGTTGACGACGAGGTTGGTGGCGCCGACGCCGGTACCGCTGAAGGTGACAACGGTGGTCCCGTTGGCCCAGTTGGTGTTCTGGCCGGTGACGGTGACGCCGGTGACGGTTTCGTTCTGGCGGCCGGTGTTGGGAAGGACGCTGAGGAGGGCGGCGGCGCTGGGAAGCACGTTGAAGCCGTTGGTGCGGGAGGCGTTCTCGAGGCCGGTGTTAGCGGCAACGGCGCGGAGCCCGGTAGCGGCGAGGGCGCCGATGGTGATGTTGGCGGTGAGGGTGGTGGGAGAGTTGACGGTGACGGTGTTGACGGTGATGCCGGGACCGAAGTCGACGACGGTGGCGCCCTGGACGAAGTTGGTGAACTGAGCGGTGAGGTCAACGTTCAGGGTTTGGCCCTGCGTGCCCTGGTTGGGGGAAACGATGTTGATAGCGGGGGTACCGGCAATGACGGTGAAACCGTTGGTGATGGCGGCGGACTGGCCCTGAGTCGTAGCGGTGACGGTTCGGGGGCCGGGGGTAGCGGCACTGCTGATGGTGATGTTGGCGCTGGCGGAGGTGGCGTTGGTGACGGTGACGGAGTTGGTGGTGATGCCGGCGCCGAAGTTGACGAGGGTGGTGCCGTCGAAGTTGGTGTTGAGGCCGGTGACGGCGACATTCAGGGTTTGGCCCTGGGTCCCCTGAACGGGGTTGAGGCTGGCGAGAGTGAAGGCGCCGGCGTTCACCACGAACTGGTTGACGCCGAGCACGACCTCCGTGCCGGTGGTCATGGTGACCGTCCGGAAGCCGGTGGTGGTGACCGGAGAGATGGAGAGGTTGACGGTGGCGCTGGTGGCGGAGGTGACGGTGACGGAGTTAACGGTGACGCCGGCGCCGAAGTTCGCGGTGGTGATGCCCTGCTGGAAGTTGGTGAAGACGGCGAGGACGTTGACGTTGAGCGTCTGGCCCTGTTGACCGGCGGCGGGGCTGAGGGAGCTGACGACGGGCGTGCCGGGCTGGACGGTGAAGCCGTTGACGATGGAGGCGGTTTCGCCGGCAGTGGTAGCCGTCACGTTGCGCAGTCCGACGGTGGCGTTGCCGGCGAGTGTGAGGTTGACGGTGGCGGAGGTGGCCGAGTTCACCGTAACGCTGTTGACGGTGATGCCGAAGCCGAAGTTGAAGGCGGTGATGCCGGCGGTGAAGTTCGTCTGGCTACCGGTGACGGTGACATTCAGGGTGTCGCCCTGGAGTGCCGAGGGCGGAGTGACGGCGGTGAGGATGGCGGGGCCGGCGACGACGCTGAAGGTGGAGTTGACGGTCTGGCCGTTGGTGGTGAGGCTGACGTTGCGGACGCCGAGGGCGGCAGTGCCGGCGACGGACACGTTGACGGTGGCCTGTGTGGGACTGGTGACGGCGACGGAGTTCACGGTGATGCCGCTGCCGAAGTTGGCGGTGGTGACGCCGTTCACGAAACTGGTGAACTGTCCGGTGACGGTGACGGAAACGGTGGCCTGCTGCGCGGCCTGCGTGGGCGCAAGGGAGATGGTGGGCGTGCCGGCAATGACGTTAAAGCCATTGATGGAGGTTGCGGTTTCGCCGCCGGTAGTCACGGTGCCGGTGCGGGGGCCGACGGCGGCGCCGGGATTGATGGTGAGAGTGGCGGTGGCGGCGGTGTTGCTGGTGGCGATGAAGTTTGAGACGACGATGTCACCGCCGAGGGAGAGTGTAGGGGTGGCGAGGGTCCAGTTGGTGCCCGTACCGGCGAGGGTGACGTTGACGGCCTGACCCTGCGCGCCGGAGGAGGGGGAGATGGTGAAGGTGGGGGAACTGGGAGCGACGCTGAAGTTGCCGGAGGCCTGCTGCGTGTTGGTGGTGACGGTGACGGTGCGAAGGCCTACAGTGGCGATGGGGCTGACGGTGACGTTGGCGACAGCGGTGGTAGGCGAGTTGACCGTCACGGAGTTAACGACGATGCCGGCGCCAAAGGTGGCCGTGGTTGTGCCCTGAACGAAGGTGGTGAAGACGCCGGTGAGGCTGACGTCGAGCGTCTGGCCCTGAGGGGCGGAGGTGGGATTCACGACGCTGAGGATGGGAGTGCCGGCGGTGACGGTGAAGAGCGGGGAGAGGGAGGTGGCGACGATGCCGCCGGTGGTGACGGTGACGGTGCGGCCGCCGGGGACGGCGGCAGCGTCGATGTTGAGGACCGCGGTGAGGGTGTTGGCGTTGACGGCGAGGACATTCGATACCGTGATGCCCTGACCGACCGAGACGACGGACGCGTTGGTGAACGCGGCGTTCTGGCCGGTGATGGTGACGGCGACGTTGGACTGGCCCTGTACGGCGGCGGCGGGATTGATCGCGGTGACGAGCGGGCGGGGGCTGACGTTGAAGTTGATGGTGAGAGCTTCGCCGCCGGTTTGAACGGATACGGTTCGCTGGCCGACGCTGGCGGCGGCGCCGACGGTGATATTGGCGGTGAGGCTGGTGGGGCTGGTGACGTTGACGCCGTTCACCGTAATGTCTCCGCCAAAGAAGACTTGTGTCTGGCCCTGGGCGAAGTTGGTGGCGGTTCCGGTGATCACAACGTTCACGCTGGCCTGGGCCTGCGGGACGCTCGCCGGGTTGATGGAGGCCAGGGTGGCGGGACCGGCGGTGACGGCAAAGTTGTTGGAGGTGACGATCTGGCTGCCGGTGGTGACGGTGAGGGTGCGGCCGCCGATGGTGGCGAGCGGATTGACGGTGACGTTGGCGGTGAGGGAGGTGGGGCTATTGACGGTAACCGAGTTGACAGTGACCCCGGTGCCGAACGACACTGTGGTGCTTCCCTGCTGGAAGCTGGTGAACTGGCCGGTGACGGCTACATTTAGGGTCTGGCCCTGCTGGGCCGTGGCCGGCGCTACCAAGGAGATGGTGGCCGAACCGGCGGTGACGGTGAGGCCGTTGAACAGGACGGCCTGCTCGCCGCCGGTACTGAGGACGACGTTGCGCGCGCCGGGGGCGGCGGCGGGGTCGATGTTGATCTGGGCGGTGGCGCTGGTGGGGGAGTTGACGGTGAGATTGCCAACGGTGATGCCGGGGCCGAAGGAGGCGGTGGTGGAACCGGTAGCCCAGTTAGTGGCGGAACCGGTGATGGCGACGCTCACGCTAGCGCCTTGCAGGCCGGAGTTGGGGTTGACGCTTTGAACGGCGGCGGGTCCCGCGACGACGGAGAAGCCGTTGACTATGGTGGCCACCTGGCCGAAGGCGGAGGTGGTCATCTGAACGGTGCGAGGGCCGATTTGCGCGATGGGCTGAACGGTGACGCGGACGGTGGCCTGGGTGCCGCTGGTGGGGGTGATGGATACGATACTGATGCCCTGGCCGAAGTTCGGAACGGTGGTGGGCCCGAAGTTGGTGAAGTTGCCGGTGACGAGGACGTCGACGGTCTGGCCCTGGGCGGCGGAGTTCGGGACGAGAGAAGCGATGGCGGGGTTCTGGACGATGATGTTGAGGGCGTTGGCAGCGGTGACGACTTCGTTGCCGGTGGTGACGGTGACGGAGCGGAGGCCCGGGTCGGCGTCGGGGGCGATGTTGACGACGGCGGTGAGAGACGTACGGCTGGCTACGGAGAGGCTGTTGACGGTGATGCCGGGGCCGGCGTTGAGGCGGGAGGAGATGGCGGAGAAGTTGGTGTAGGCGCCGGTGATGTTGAGGGTGGCGATGGCGCCGCGGGCGGCGAACGATGGCGAGAAGGCGAGGATGGACGCGGGCGGATTGATGACGAGAAGGGCGGCGTTCGAGCTTTGGAACTGCGTGCCGGCGATGGTCTGGCCGGCGAGCGTGACGAGGTAGTTGGTGGGCGTGGCGACGGAGATGGTGGGGGGGACGCGGAAAGTGAACCGCTGGGTGGCGCCGACGACGGCAGTGACGGCGAGGGCGGGGGTATTGACGGGGGTACCGCCGGCCTGGGGGGTGAGGGTGACGATGACCTGAGTGGGATTAATGGCGCCGGTGGGCACGTTCGAGGCCGTGACGGCGATATTGGTGACGCCGGCTTGTCCGGTGGTGGGTGTGGTGGGAGTGACCAGAGTGACGGGAACGCCGGCGAAGGGGACGGCCTCCTCGGCGCGAACGAGAGACGGCGCTACGGCCGCAAGGATGGCGAACGAAGCAAGAAAACGCATGATTTCCCCCGAGGCAGAGTTGGGATCAACTACGGTTGCGGGTGAGCAGACGCGAGGCTGCGGCGGCGATCAGGAGCGCACCACCGGTGAGGAAGAGCGACGCAGGTTCGGGGATCTCGCCCCCGCCGTCAGGCAGGTCGACGAAGAACAGGCCGTTGGGAGTGTCTGGCGTGATGGTGTCGGAGGCAAGGAGGTAGCTGGAAGCGACGATGTTCCCGTTGGGAGTGGTGACGACATAGGGTTCTCCGGCAGGGATGACACCGGTGAAAGAAGCGAACAGGAATGTCTCGGGGTTGACCTCGTATTCGAACGTCAGGCCGGGCGCGGTCAACGGCACGTTGATCAGGAAGTTGCCGCCCGCGGTGCCGATGGTGAGGGTGCCCTGGACACTGGGGGCGGTTTCGGGGTCAGAGACGAAGCCGCAGACCTGGATGCCGTTGGGGTCGCAGGTGCCGGATAGATTCTGGAGTACGACGGTAGCCTGTCCGATGCCGAAGAAGGGGTCGTAGTAGAGCGGGCCGAGCGGCAGGTTCGCCGCCGACGCGGCAAGCGACAAGGTGAGCTCGAGCAGAGCGAAACGACAAACGGTAAACAAGTGGCCTCCGAGCCATTCCCCTCTAGAGGCAGAAGGGGAATCTTGACGGGAAGTATTGCTTAGCAGACAACCGGCAGTCAATCGTCTTCGAAGCGTACTTGATGGAGTTAGTACCACGAGTACCACAGGCGAGCGACTAGGCGATGCGCATCCGACAACGTGCGGGACAAGGGTTCGCGCGGGGACCGGATAGGTTGCTTCCGATCTCCCTCAGCGCACCTCTCGTCCGTTATTCGATGCTTGCGCGGTGTGCGGTTCCGTGACCCACGTAGAGCTCGACAAGGAGCTTTGACGCCGAAAGCTGCAGGCACCCGGAGGACTCGGGACAGCGCATGCAGGCATCCCAAGCAGCGAGATCAACGTCGATACCCGGCGGCAGTGCCGCCGTACCGGGCTGCGAAGGCTTCAGGCGGAAGACCGCCCCGGCAATCTCTTGTCCCTGCCGGGGCGAAAGAGCCGTTCGGTAAAGGTTGCCGTAGCAATCCCGATGGGTATTCATTTCAGCCTCCCGGGTCAGACGCGCTGCGTTTGGCACGTCTCGACGCCGGCGAACGTGTTCCCAAACCAGTTGCGGTTGATCCACAGTGCGACGTTCACCAGCGCGATGAGAACCGGCACCTCCACCAGCGGTCCGATCACGGCCGCGAAGGCAGCTCCGTGGTGAATGCCAAATGTCGCGATGGCAACGGCGATCGCGAGTTCGAAGTTGTTTGAGGCGGCGGTGAACGACAACGTCGTCGCCTCGGGGTAGTTGGCTCCCACTCTCTTGCTCATCCAGAACGAGGCGAAGAACATCAGCACGAAATAGATCGTCAACGGGATGGCCACACGGATCACGTCCAGCGGCAACTGGACGATGGTTTCTCCCTTCAAGCTGAACATCACGACGATGGTGAACAGCAGAGCGATCAACGTGAGCGGGCTGATCCTCGGGATGAAGCGCGTCTCGTACCACTCGCGTCCCTTGGCTCTCAAGAGAATGAATCGCGTCAGCATCCCGGCAAGGAACGGAACGCCGAGGTAGATGAACACGCTTTTCGCGATCTCGCCCATCGAGATATCGACCTCAACGGCCGTGAGGCCCAGCCACCGAGGAACCGTTGCGAGGAAGAAGTAAGAGTAGACCGAGAAGAACAGCACCTGGAAGACCGAGTTGAAGGCGACAAGACCGGCGGCGTACTCGCGATCGCCGCGCGCCAGGTCGTTCCACACGATGACCATCGCGATGCAGCGGGCGAGGCCGATCAGAATCAGGCCCGTCATGTACTCCGGCTTGTCCCTCAGGAACGTGACGGCCAGTCCGAACATGAGGATCGGACCGACGACCCAATTCTGAACCAGCGACAGGCCGAGCACGCGCCGGTGTTGAAAGACGCGGCCCAACTCTTCGTACTTCACCTTGGCCAGAGGCGGGTACATCATGAGGATCAAACCAACAGCGATCGGAATGGATGTGGTTCCGACGCTGAACCGGTCCAGAAACGGGACCACGCCCGGTATGGCATAGCCAAGGCCGACGCCGAGTGCCATCGCGGCGAAGATCCACAGTGTGAGATACCGGTCGAGAAACGAAAGTCTGGGTGAAGTATTGCTTTGCATATTACGCTCTAAACGCTTCAATCGAATTTGAGTAGCGCCCTCACGCTCGCCGCCACATGGTCAATGAGTTCGGTGGTGACGGCAGTCTTTCCCTTTTCGTACCCGAGGTCAATGACGCGGAGATGGGACGACACCTGGAAGCCGGCGGCCTCCAGTGTGCGCCTGGCGCAGTCCTGCTCGCAGCCGTCGACTGCAATGAGCCGGGTCGCTTCGCGTGTTTTCTCGAGGATCACATCCACGCGGCCGCCGATTCCGGCCAGGCAGAACATTCTGTCGGCTCCCTCCGCGTGAAGCGATCGAACGGCGCGGTCACCGATTTCGGCCACGTCGGCTGCACCCGAGCATGAGAACAACAGATCCTTGGAAGCAGGGCACAGGGATTTCGGGCGGATATTCACGGCAAACTCCTTTTTGTGGTCCGGGCCGGTATTGTCAATCGACGATTGGCGATATCGAGGACAACCGAAGGCGATCTCATATGATCGCTACCAGCGCCTTCAGACGGCGCAACCCATCGAAATCAATGCAATAGCCGACCCGCGGCCCGTCCTGGGAACTGCGAACCAAGCCGGCTTCTTTGAGGATGCGGAGGTGTTCGGATACGGTGGACTGCGCCAGGGGAAGTTCATCGACGATCTGGCTGCAAACGCGGGCTTCTTTGCGGGACAGCATGCGCAGGATCCGGACCCGGGCGGGGTGGCCCAGGGCTTTCGTCAGCCTGGCGAGCTCCTCGTCGGCCTCGGGTCCCTCCAGCGCGAGGATGCTACGGTCAGGCCGATCCGGCTCCGGCGGACAACAGATTTCGCCGTTTTGCGGTTTTGCGGGCATATCGTCACCCGACGATAGCTCGATTCCGGGCGGTCGTCAACCCTCCTGAGAAGAACGCTCCCTTGTTGGGGCTTCCGCGACGTTGCGGGCGGGCTCGGACGGCGGGAGGGAACGGTACGGGCAAGTTCAGTGACCGGGTGGTTTCACGCAGCGCAGACGACGGGTTCGGGCCGCGTGGGGTATATAGCGCCTCCGCAGGAGCCGGGCGGTATCGTAAGCCCCGCGTTGTAAACGCGTTGTGGCGAAGTGGGTGATGGCACCCAGATTGCTGCCTCCTGTCGAGAAAGGCAGGCCAAGCTATGCAGACGTCCGCAGTGAAGCAGCGGCAGTGGGAGGCGCTCCGGACCCTTCCGGGCGACGACGTGCGGCAGATCCTGTGGCGGTTTCGGGACCGGTTCGATCTGCAGATGCTGGTGCAGTCGGCGCGAATGGCGGCGCGTGGGCCGGTGGCGCGGCTGGTTGCCGAGGGGGCGCGGAACACGCACGAGTGGACGGCGGAGAAGGCGGAGCTGCTGAAGGCGTTCGACGCGGCGGGGATCACGTCGGCCTACATGAACCCGGAAGACGGCGGGTACATCGAAGGGCCGAAGAACCTGGCGCTGGCGCTGATCGCATTTGAGCTGGCATGGGTGGACGCGGGGGCGGCGACGGCGAGCCTGGCGGGGTGCCTGGCGCTGGCGCCGATCCACGAGCGGGGGACGCCCGAGCAGAAGGAGCATTATTTGAAGCTGGCGGCGTCTACCGGTGGCGAGCCGCCGAAGCGCGGCGCGTTCTGCCTGACGGAGCCGATTCCCTATGTAGGGGTGGAAACGGGGCTGCTTTCGGGGCGGGTGCGCGTGGCGCGTTGGGACGAAGGGGCGGAACCGG
Source organism: Bryobacteraceae bacterium (assembly GCA_033763935.1). Lineage (GTDB taxonomy): Bacteria > Acidobacteriota > Terriglobia > Bryobacterales > Bryobacteraceae > DALYJJ01. Next base: position 76,699 of record JANRJO010000052.1, on the reverse strand, counting down.
TGCTCGAGGTGGAGAAGCGGGGGCGCTTCATCACCAACATGGGCTTCGCGAACTTCGTGACGGCGGCGGTGGAGACGGGGGACGAGCGGATCGCATCGAGCTGCGTGGTGATTTTGGAAGAGGGCGACCCGGGGATCTACGACCGCGGGACGCCGACGCGGAAGATGGTGCATCAGCTTTCCTCGACCAGCGACCCGGCGTTCAGCCTGACGGTGCCGGCGAGCCGGATTGTGGGCGGATACACGGTGAAGGACGGGAAGATTGTACCGACGTATTCGCACTCGGAAGTGATTGAGGCCGTGTTCCGGCGGACGCGCGTGACGGTGGGTATTATGACGGCGGCCAAGCTGCTGTCGGCGGTGGAGCCGGTGATCCGCTACCAGCGCGACCGCTTCCGCGGCGGCAGGGACGTGCAGCCGGGGACGCCCCGCTACGAGTTAGGGCTACAGCAGAAGGAAGATGCGCTGCACCGGCTGCTGGACGTGTGGGCGACGGGGGAGGCGGCGGCGTCGCTCGGGTTCGCTGCGGCACGCGCGTTCGACGAGTTGGATCCGCTGGAGAAAGATAAGGACGCGGTGCTGGCCACGATGGGGATTCATGGCGGCGGCATGGCGGCATTCAAGGCGCTGCGGAAGAAGGAAAAGGATGCGGCCCTGTTTGTGGAGATGAGCGCGCAGCATCACGGCTACCGGAACCACGAGCGGTACGCGGCGCTGGCGGAGGACCGGCTGGTGCAGTACCTGATCAAGGACTCGCTGGCGAACGTCTTGTGCCCGGCGACGAAGCTATGGAACACGGGACACGGGTCAGTGATGATGCGCGAGGCGGTGAGCCTGATGGGCGGGTACGGGATCACGGAAGACTGCCCCGGATTCCTGGCGCACAAGTGGATGGACTCGCAGCTGGAGGCTACCTACGAAGGGCCGGAGGCGGTTCAGCGACGGCAGTTGACGGTGACTATGATCAACCCGGTGTTCCTGGCGCAGGTAAGGAAATGGGTGGGCGAGCTGCGGGAGATTGCGGGCGAGCGGCCGGGAACGGGTGCCTGTGCTCTGGCGACTGCGTTTCAACTGTGGCTGTGGACCATCGAACATCTGCAGGTAGCGCGCGACGCGGACGGCGACCGGTTGTACCAAGGCAGCCGGCACGGGGTGACGTTCCCGCTGGCCGACGCGTTGTGCTGGCTCGTGGCGTCGCGGCAGCAGATACTCGACCTGATCGAACTCGACGAGAAGGGTGCGGGAGAGGCGGTGTTGGCGGAAGGGTTCGAGGGGCTGGTGGGCTTCCTGCGCGACCTATGTCACATTCAGACGGCGCGGGCGGCAGGCGAGGTGGGCCGCATCTGCGCGGAGCTGGTCTTCGGATACCAGCGGCATCCCTCGTGGGACGGCCAAGCGTCCAACTGCTACCGGAGCGAGGAACTGGTGAGCCTGGAGGCGATGGTTCCCGGGGCTTCGAGTGTGGTGGTGGACCGGGTCGACGAAAGCGGCGCGCATCCGCCGAAGGCGGGACCTTGCGCGAAGTTCGACGGGCTGGACCAGTTCCAGCGGCTCCGGTGGAAGCTGGACGGGTGTTTAACGGGAGCGCAGTTGGCCAAGGACCGCGCGGCGAAATCGCTGGTGCGGGTGATGATTCCGGCGGCGCTCGATTATCCGGTGTAAGCGATGGACAGGCCAACGATGGAAGTGGATATCGTCTGCGCGGGCTTCGGTCCGGCGAGCGGCGGATTCCTGACGACGCTGGCGCGGGGCCTCGAGGGGCTGGAGAGCCGCGTGATGCCGGGGATGCCGCCGCAGGTGATCTGCTACGAGCGCGCGGACGATATCGGGTTCGGCGTATCGGGCGTAGTGACGCGGGCGCGCGGGATCAAGGAGAGCTTTCCGGAGTTCGACGTGACGCAGGTGCCGATGGCGGCGCCGGTTCGTGAAGAGAAGCTGATTTACCTGTTGGACCCGGTGGGGGCGAGCCGGCGGCCGGGGTACTTGCGGCTGGCGGATCAGTTCGTAAAGTCGATGACGGGGCAGGCGGCGGACAGCATGGAGGTGCCCTTCGTGCCGGAGTTCCTGCACAAGCGGGACGGCTTTGTGCTGTCGCTCGGGCAGTTCAACCAATGGGTGGGGCAGCAGCTGATGATGGGCGGCGCGGTGCAGGTGTGGCCGGGATCGCCGGTGGCGAAGCCGCTGATCGAAGGCAATGCGGTGTGCGGGATTCAGCTCCTGGACCAGGGGGTGGAGGCGGATGGGCGGCCGGGAGCCGGGTATCAGCCGGGGATGGAAGTACGGGCGCCGCTGACGGTGGTGGCGGACGGCCCGGTGGGCGCCGTAGGGCGGGAATTGGACGAGTACTTTGGACTGCCGGAAGGGCACCGGCGAGACGAGTGGGCGGTGGGTTCGAAGATGGTGGTGGAGCTCAGGGACGGCTGCAGGCTGGAGCCGGGGACGGTGTTTCACACCATCGGATATCCGGAGCCGGAGATCTTCGGTTTTTTCTACGTGCACCCGGGCGGGTTGGCGTCGGTGGGCATCTTTCTGCCGTCGTGGTTTGCGAACCCGGCGCGGACATCGTATCGATACCTGCAGCATTACGTGCGGCATCCGTTCCTGTGGCAGCACCTGGAGGGGGGCAAGCTGCGGAGCTGGGGGGCGAAGTCGCTGCTCGAGAGCGGGCGGCGGGGTGAGCCGTATTTGTGCGGGAACGGATATGCGCGTATCGGCGAGGGGTCGGGGTCGACCAACGTGCTGACGGGCTCCGGGGTGGACGAGGCGTGGACGACGGGCATCCAGCTTGCGGAGGGCGTGCTGCAGTTATGGAAGGAAGGCGCGCCGTTCACGAAGGAGAACCTGGAGCGGACGTACGTGCAGCGGCGGCGGGCGAGCTGGCTGGAGAGGGAGGCCGCGGTGGCCGAGCGGGCGCGCGACGGTTTCCAGAAGGGTTTTGCGCGGGGCATGGCGGGCATGATGCTCGCGGGGCTGACGAAGGGCGCGCTTTCGTGGCCGGCAACGCCGAAGGCTCCGCACGAGCAGGTGACGGATGTGTACTCGTTCTACCGGGAGTGCATCACGCCGGGCGAGATTGCACGCGTGCGGGAGGAGTGCCGGGAGAAGGGGCAGCCGCTGCACGACGCGCTGATGGCGCGAGCGGGATGGCCGGAGATTCCGCTGGACGGCGAGCTGCTGGTGTCGCACCAGGACGCGCTGCTGATGGGCGGGAAGGTTCAGGCGGCGCCGGGCTATGCGGACCACGTGGTGTTTCTGGATCCGCAGCTGTGCGAGACGTGCGCGGATCGGCTGTGTGTGGAAGTGTGTTCCGGCGAGGCGATTCATGCCGCCGAGGGCGGCGGGAGGCCGGCGTTCGACCGGGAGAAGTGCGTGCACTGCGGCGCGTGCGTCTGGAACTGTTCAGAGGGCGAGAACATCGCCTTCGTGGCGGGCGCGGGCGGGCTGCATTCGTCGATGAACTGAAGTCAGGAGAACGATGAGCTATCACATTGTGGTCTGCGGCGGGATTGTGCCTGATCCGCTGCAGACGCTGGAACCGGCGCCGGGCGCGGCGCCTTCGTTGAAGAACGAGATGATGCTGCCGGCGGTGTTGGACCCCTGGGCGGCGCACGCGCTCTACGAATCGGCGCATTTGGCGAAGAAGGTGCCGGGCTCGAAGGTGTGGCTGGTGAGCCTGGGGCCGAAGGCGAAGCTGCAGCAGGTGATGATGACGGTGGCGCAGCGGGCGGCGTTCGAGCTGGTGGCCGTGGACGGGCCGTCGAGCGGCTTCACGGATTCCGCGGCGGTGGCGGCGGTGCTGGCGGAGGCGATTGCGGGGATCGCGGGGCTGGACCGGAGCCGGCTGATTCTGGCGGGCGGGTGGGAGTCCGCAGCGCGCGCGGCGGGGACGACGATGCAGGTGGTGGGCGAGCGGCTGGGGATCACCGAGCAGTTCCAGGGAGTGGACGAGCTGGAAGTATTGCGGGACGGGAAGCTGCGGATCGCCGAGCGCGTGGAGGGCGGGCGTCACCAGATTTCGGTGTGCGACGGGCCGCCGGTGCTGCTCGGTTGGGCCACGGGGAACCTGGGCGAACCGGCAAACAACCCGCAGCTGGGCATGCAGAACATGCGGACGATCATGCCGGCGCTGCAGAAGGCGCGGAGCGCGGCGGTGGGGAGCGGCGGTTTGTCGTTTGACAGTGTCAGCCTGCCGAAGCAGCAGCGGCAGACGCGGATTGTGAAAGACGTTGCGGCGGATGCGATCGCGAGAGAGATCGTGGAATGGATGGCGGAGTAAGCTCATGGCGATAGTTCTGTTCTTAGGACATACAGAAGCGGACGGCGGGCTGGCGAAGGGCGCGCTGGAGGCGCTGGAGGCGGCGCGAGGGTTAGGTGGAGAACTGGTGGTGGGATTGGTGGGGGCGAGCGTGGACGCGGCGGCGATCGGAGGTTGCGGAGCGGCCCGGTTTCTCGCGGTGACGGGGGCTGCGTTCGCGGTCCCGCGCTATGCGAGCGATGCGGCGGCGGCGGAGGCGATCGCTCGGGCGGCGGGGGCGGAGGTGATTGTGGCGGCGCAGACGTCGCGGTGGGCGCGCGCGCTGCCGGGAGTCGCGCACCGGTTGGGCGGCGCGGCGGACAGCCATGTGACGAGCTTGAGCGCGGACGGCGCGGCGGGGCGATGGTATTACCGGCAACGGATCGAGGCGGTGCAGCGGAGATCGGCGAAGCCGTGGGTGGTGCTGTTGGAGGGCGGCTGCGCGCCGGCGTATAGCGGGGCGCCGGCGGCGGTGTCAGTGGAATCGATCGAGGCGCCGGTGAGCGGGTTGGAGCGGACGGTGGTGGAAGGCTACCGAAGCGCGCAGACGGGCGAGCAGACGATCAACCCGGAGGCGAAGGTGCTGTTCGTGGCGGGGGCGGGATGGACGAAGAAGCAGAAGGACGGGCAGGTGCGGACGGGCGAGGCCGAGGAGTTGATCCTGGGCTTCGTGCGGAAGGCGAAGGCGTCCTTGGGGTCGAGCAAGTCGCTGGTGGATTTGAGCGGGGAGGGGCACGCGGTGCTGCCGTTCCTGACGCATCTGCACCAGGTGGGGCAGACGGGATCGACACCGCGGCATGCGAAGGGCCTGGCGACGTGTTGCCACGGGGAGGAGCCGCACGTGGTGGGGTGGCGGTTCATTCAAGAGCGGCGGGCGGTGAATCTGGACGGTAATTGCGGGTGGGCGCGGGGGAAGGCGGACGTACTGTATGTGGCGGACGCGTTTGAGGTGATGCGGAAGGTGAATGAGCTGCTGGGGGCGGCGGCCGCGGGAGCCTGAGAATCAGGTTGCTAAAAAATTAGCATTGACATTGCCGCTCTTTGTGCTAAAAATTTAGCAGGACATGAGCACGGAAGAGCGAGGTCTGAGCCGCCGCGAGCGGCAGATTATGGACACCGTGTACCGGCTGGGGCGGGCGACGGCGGCCGAGGTGCGCGCGGCGATGCCGGACGCGCCGAGCGATTCCGCGGTGCGGACCTTTCTGCGGATTCTGGAAGAAAAAGGGCATCTGCGCCACGAGGAAGCGGGCGCGCGGTATGTGTATCTTCCCGTTCAGTCGCGGGGAAAGGCGCGAAAGACGGCGTTGGCGAGAATGGTGGAAACTTTCTTCGCGGGGTCTCCGTCGGAGGCGGTGGCGGCGTTGCTCGGGATGTCGGCGGGGAAGCTTTCGGACGAAGAACTGGATCGGCGGGAAGAGATGGTGAAGAAAGCGAGGAAGCCGTGAGCGAGTTTCTGCTGGCGGCTGGGGAAAGCGCGCTACGAGCGGGGACGATTTTGCTGCTTGGCGCGTGGATGGCGACTTCGATGATGAGGCGGTGTTCCGCGGCGGCCCGGCACGCGGTATGGGTGGCGAGTGTTGTTGGGGTGGTGGTGGCTGCGGGATTCGCGGGGTTTCCGGCTGGGGCATGGGCGGGATGGGCGGCAATTGAGACTCCGGTGATTCGGATCGGAGCAGCGCGAGGGGTGGTTGCCGCGGCTGATTCGCCGTGGATCTGGGCGCCGGTGGTCTGGCTCGGCGTGGCAGTATGCCTGTTGGGCCGGCTGGCGGTTTCGCATGCTGGCGTTTTGAGCCTGGCGCGCCGGGCGCGGCCGTTGGCGAGACGGGGGGAGCGAGTCCAACTGGTGGAAGGGCCGGCCGGCTGCGGACCCATGTCGTGGGGCTTTCTGCGGCAGACGATCTTCCTTCCGGCGGAGGGCAATGGGTGGCCGGCGGCACAGCGGGAGGCGGTGCTGCTGCACGAGTTGGCGCACTGCCAAAGGGGAGATTGCTGGTGGCTTCTGCTCGCCCGCCTGGTGGCGAGCGTTTTCTGGTTCCAGCCGCTGACGTGGCTGGCGCTTAATCGGATTGCATCGGAGAGCGAGCGTGCGGCGGATGACGCGGTGCTGCGCGCGGGCATCTCAGGCGACCGCTACGCCGGATGGCTCCTTCAGATCGCACGGAGCGTGCAGCGGGAACCGGCGGCGGCAACGGCGATGGGACGGGCTTCGGGCCTGGAGAGGAGATTGACGGCTGTGTTAGATGAACGAGTGAACCGGAGACGATTCGGACGGGCAGGGGTGCTGGCGCTGGCAGTTGGCGCAGCGATGATTCTTTTGCCGGTGGTGGCGGCTCAGAAAACGGAAGACGACTCAAAGGTCTACAAGATCGGCGACGGGATAACGGCGCCGGCGCCGGAGAAGCGGGTGGAACCGACGTACACTCAGGAGGCGAAGGACGCGAAGCTGGAGGGGGCGGTTCTGCTGTCGGTGGAGATCCATCCGGACGGGCGGGTACACAACGCGAAGGTCGTCCGTTCGTTGGGGAAGGGCCTGGACGAGGCGGCGGTGGCGGCGGTGGAGCAGTGGCACTTCAAGCCGGCTATGAAGGATGGCAAGCCGGTGAAGGTAATGGCGAGAATCGAGGTTAACTTTCGGTTGAAGTGAAGGGGGAGGGGCCCATTTGACACCTCGTTCTTGGGAACCCTACTATTTGGGGTGATGGGCGAGACCTTCGAGTCGTACCGTTACATTGTACGCGTTGCCGGGGTTAGAGGCGGCAACCCGATCGTCGAGGGAACCAGGATTGGGGTTCATGACGTCATTGGGTTGCTGCAAAACGGCGAGACGGTGGACAGTGTCACGACGACATGCTTTCCGCAACTGGCACGAGCGCAAGCATATGAGTGTCTTGCCTATTATGAGGACCACCGGGGTGAGATTGGACCTCCTTGTAGCACGTCAGATGTCGCCGGGATGAGCCTGTGCGGTTCCTGTTCGATCACGACGTACCGGAGTGCTGGAAGAGGCCGACAGAAGCAACGGCATTTTGGTCACGTGCAATAGGGATGACTATCTTCGGCTGGCAGAAGAACAGCCCCACCGGGGCATCGTCATCCTAATCCGGCGCAGGACACGAGCTCAAGAGCGGGCAGCTTTCCTTTTGGAGAGAGCCGGGGAAGCGGGGTTGCGAGACAACCTGAACTTCGCCTGACAGGTTCGCGGGAACGTGAAGCAAAAGGAAAAGGCCGGGCATCGGGCGCCGCGGCCATTCCCTTAAACAGACGTCAGGGCTCAGGCGCTGAAGGAGCTGCCGCAGCCGCAGGTGGATTTCACGTTGGGGTTTGAGAACTTGAAGCCGGAGCCTTCCAGGGTCTCGACGTAATCGACTTCGGCGCCGTCGAGGTAGAGCAGGCTGGCCTGGTCGACAAAGACCTTGAGACCTTCATAGTTGTAGGTCTTGTCGAGCATGTTGGGGGTGTTCTCGAAAGCCATCGAGTAGCTGAAGCCGGAGCAGCCGCCACCGACCACAGAGATGCGGAGACCCGCCGGTTTCGGTTCCTGGGAATCCAGGATTTCCTTTACTTTGCTGACAGCAGTATTCGTAAGCGTAACCATGTGCGTATGAATCCCCTCTCGGCTCGGGAAGCCTTCTGAAGCCAATTGTAGCTTACCGCAGCCGGCAGCCGCCAGCGGGGCTGGGGTCTGGAGAAAGCCTCTCGTTCCTAACAGATGCGAAGGTGGGCGGGAGGTCGCGGGAATCTGCTATGCTGACCGCGGACACTGAGTGTGGCGCGGTCTGGAGGGGCAGGCGGGCGGGTGGATGAAACCCGGTCGTATGCGGGTACGTCGCTAAGAGCATGAACGGTATCAGCGGCGCGGTCCCGATGCCAACCCCCGGCGCACTGGGCGCGGCCGGGGACTTCGCGAAACCTCAGACGAAGACGAGAGTGGATTACCGGCACACCGAGGAAGCGGAGCTTGTCCGGCGGATTCAGGCGAGAGACGAACTCGCATTTCGCGAGATCGTGGACCGCTACCAGGCCAAGGTCTTCTCGATCATCTACGGCATTCTGCGGAACCACAACGATGCCGAAGACATCGCGCAGCAGGTGTTTGCGAAGATTTACTTCTCGATTGGGAACTTCGATTTCCGGTCGACGCTGCTCACCTGGATCTACAAGATCACGGTTAACGAGTGCTACGACTACCTGCGCAAGAAGAAGGTTCGCAAGCTGGTTTACGAGAGCGACTTCTCCGAAGAGGACTCGCGGCGGATGGAGAACTCCGAACAGCACAGCGAGAAGGGGACGATGGACAGCGCGCTGGCCAAGCGCGACCTGGTGACGAAGCTGCTGTCGAAGGTCTCTGAAGAAGACCGGACGCTGATGCTATTGAAGGAAGTAGAGGGTCATTCCGTCGAGGAGTTGGCGACGATGACCGGGATGAATGAGAATACAATCAAGGTGAAGTTGTTTCGCGCGCGGCAGAAGCTGCTGAAGGCCGCGCAGCGATTGACGAAGGGGTCGGGCCTGGAATAGGGGGCCCGTAGTGAGAACCATGTGTCCTCCCGTAGCAAGCGGCCGGCGGCACTGGCGAGACGACGCCAGGCTGAAACAAGAGCCGCGGACGGGAACGATTAGGCTCGGATGATTCGAGGGAAGAAGATGCACCAGCCGATCCTGGAAGGACTCGAGGCGTACTTGGACGCCGGCGGGGAGAATTCCTTGCCGCGGGAGTTCAAGGCGCATATGGCTTCGTGTATGGAGTGCCGGCGCGAGGTGGAACTGATGCGGGAGCAGTCGCTTCTGCTGCAGACGCTTCGGGCGCCCGCCGACGCGGAACCGCGCGCGGGCTTTTACGGCCGGGTGATGGACCGCATTGAATCGCAGAAGAGCACGTCGTTCTGGTCGGAGTTTCTGGAGCCCGCGTTCGGGCGCCGGCTAATGGTCTCGACCGCGCTGCTGCTGGTTCTGCTGGGCGGCTACCTGCTGACGACGGGCCCGAATGAAGCGGTCTTCGTGACGGAACCGGAGGCGGTGTTTGCGGCGGACGACCGCCCGGTAGTGGTCATGGCAGAGGATCAGCAGGACCAGGAACAGAACCGCGAGAGGGTTCTGGTCCGCCTGGCGAGCTACCAAGAGTAAGCGCCGATGATGATGGGTCTTCACCGCTCGGGTTGGCAGAACCCGAGGGTCCTCTCCACTCTGCTTCTGGTGTTCCTGTGCGGCGGGCTGACGGGCGCGCTGGTGATGCGTTATGGCGTCACGATGGCGATCAAGGGGCTTGGGCCGTACTGGAAGGAAGGCGGCAAGGACCGCACGCTCAGCAAGTGGAAGCAGGAGTTGAGTCTCACGCCGGAGCAGGCGGACCAGATCGAAGTGGTGCTGGACGACTTCGTGATGTACTACGACGCACTGCAGGCGCAGATGGACGGGGTGAAGGCGGACGGGAAGGCGCGGATCATGAATATCCTCAACGAGGAGCAGCGCCGGAAGTTCGAAAAGATGGTGAGTGAAATGCAGGTAAAGCAACTGCATTGACGCGGCCCAACTTTGCCATTGATCTTTGCCGCGAGCAGTGTTAGCCTGTGAATGAAACGTGGAGTGATTTAGGGGAGTTCTCCCCGGCTACTTGCAACCACGTAAAAAAGTGCTAAAGGCGAGTCGGTCTTCGAGCTCTTAAGCCCTGTGGCCACCGCCGCAGGGTTTTGTTTTTTACGACCCTGTGGAAACGGCTGAAGTCGCTATTCGGGGTCGTCGACGCGCTCGCCCTAAAGGAGCGTCAATGAGCGTGTCGTGGACCGTCCCGGTACCGCAAGGGTTCCCTCTTCTTGGCAGCGCCGACGGCGAGCTGGTGCTGGCTCGTATTCGCGTGGCCCCCAGGCATCTAGAAGATGTGCTGGAGGCGTTGGCGATGCTTTCTTTCCCCATCAATCCGCAGATCTATCACTCAACGGGACCGAAGACGCTGGTGGAGTTTCCGGCGTATTCGAACCGGCTGACGGAAGTGCGCGATGCACTGACGGCGGAGGGCTTCGATGGGCAGGCGCTTGAAGTAACCAGCATGCTGGCTTCGCTCTCCATCTGACATATCCTGGAATGTGATCCTCCTCTCCGGACCGCCGGGCTCGGGCAAGACGAGCCGGGTGCTGTCATTGGTTCGCGGGCATCTCGAGCGCCGTGAATCGCATTTCCGCCTGTTGGTGCCGACGGCAACGCTCGCCGAGCATTTCCGCAACGTGCTCGCGCGGGAGGGATTCGCCTTTCGTCCCGGGCTGGTGCTGACGCTCTCGAAGTTCATCGAGCCGTTTACGCGGTCGGCCCCGCCGCCGCCGGCGCTGCTGGAGTTGGTGCTGGAGCGGGTTTTGGAACGCCAGCGCCACACGGAGTTCGCCGGGGTGTCGGGGACGGTGGGATTTCTGGAGTCACTCGCGTCGGCGATCGATGAATTCTCGACGGCGGGAACGGACGCGGCGTCGCTGGCGGGAGTGTTGTCCGGCCCCTATGCGAGCGCCTTCCTGGCGGTGTTCCGCTCCGTAGAGGAGGAACTGGCGACGCGAGGGTATGCGCTGCGCGGACCGCGGTTGCGGGAGGCGGCGGAGGCGGTGGGAGGGCTCAGCGGGATCGGCCATCTTTATCTCGATGGGTTCGTCTCCTTCGCGGCGCTCGAGATCGAGTTTCTGAAGAGATGCCCGGCGCAGGTGACGCTGACCCTGCCGGAGTGGGATGGCAACCAGCAGGCGCGGGCGGCGCTAGCGGCGGCGGAGACGGTTCGGATGCGCGGCGCTGCGCCGGCGCCGGCGGAGACGGTGGTGGCCGCGCCGAACCTGGAGCTCGAGGTGGACGAGGTTGCGCGGCGGGTGCTCGCGGCCGGGCGTCCCTTTCACGAGATCGGCGTGATCGTGCGGCAGCCGCGCGTGTATGTGCCGGCCCTGCGGGCAGCGTTCGAACGATTCGGGATTCCGGCCCGGTTCTACTTCAGCGACCCGCTGGCGGCGAACGGGACGGTTCAGTACCTTTCGACGCTGTGCGAGGCGGCGGCCACCGGTTGGCCGCTCGACTCGCTGGCGGTTGCGTTTTCGCACCCGGCTTCGGGGATCGGAGGAACGCCGGAGGGCGATTGGTTGAACGTCAGGCTGCGGGAGGCGATGCCGGCACAGGGACTGAGCGCGGCGCGGAAGGCGGCGGAGTCGAAGGGGACGGTGCTGTTCCGCTTTCTGGAACAGTTCGACAAACCGCTGGGCTCGATGAGGGTGGCGGCGGAGTGGGCTGAGCACCTGGCGAAGATGCCGGGGGCCGTTTCGATGGGCCAGCCGCAGGACGGGCGGCCACACGAGGTGGAGTTGTGGCGTTCGCGGGCGCTGGCGCTGAGGGGCTTCGTGGAGGCCGTGCGGGAGACGGCGCTTGCGCTGGGCGCCGAGACACTGCTTCCCTTCCCGGATTTTTGGCGCCAGGTGCGGCGGACACTCGAGTTGACACCGCTGCGGACGCCGGACCGCCGGCGCGCCGTGGTGCACGTGATGGATGCGTGGGAGGCGCGCCAGTGGCGTTTGCCGCTGGTGTTTGTGTGCGGGATGCTGGAGGGCCAGTTCCCGGCATACCCGGCGCAGGATCCGCTGTTCCCGGACGCTGTGCGGCTGAAGTTGCGGAAGGCGGGCGTGCCCGTTAAGACCCTGGCGGAACGGCAGCAGGAGGAGGAGTTCCTCTGGACGATGGCCCGCACGCGCGCGGACGAGGCTTTGGTGCTGAGCTATCCGAAGTTCAACGCCAGGGGTGAGGAGACGCTCGCTTCGTTCTGGCTGGCGGGCGCGCCCGAGGCGCAGGAGGCAGTGGCGGCGAGGCCGGCGGCAGGGCGGGCGAGGGCGGCGGCCGCGCGCGCGGTGCTCTATGACGAGACGCTGCTTCAGAGGATGGGCGAGAAGTTCGTGAGCTTCAGCCCGTCGGCAATCGAGACGTTCTTGACGTGCCCGTACCAGTTCTTCGCGCGGCACACGCTGCGGCTGCGGGAGCTGCCGGCGCGCCCGGAGGAGCGGCTCGACCGGCTGAGCCAGGGGAACCTGGTGCATGACGTACTCAGCGAGTGGCACCGGTCGGGGCGGGCCATCAAGAACATTTTCGAAGAGCGGTTCGCGGACTACTGCCGTGAGGCGAACGTGAAGCAGGGGTTTGCGACGGAGGTGGCGCGGCTGGAGATGCTGCGCAACCTGGAGGCGTTCGAGTGCGATCCGCGGCTCCTTGGCGGCGTGAAGATCGAGACCGAGCAGAAGTTCGAGTTCGAGTTAGCGGAGGGCATTCGCATTCGCGGCAGGATCGACCGTATCGATCATCTGGGTGGCGGGCGCGTGCGGCTGTGCGACTACAAGTACTCGTCGATGCTGAACGTGAAGAAGCGCTTCTCCGAGGAGAACCTCGACCGCTATGTCCAAGGCGGACTGTACGTGCTGGCGCTGGCCGCGCAGGGACAGGCGGTGGAGCGCTTCGATTACTGCGGACTCCGCGGGGGCGTGAACTGGAAAGGTTATGAGGGCGAGGCGTTGACGGCGCACATGCAGCAGGCGAAGGAGTTGACGGTGGAGGCGGTGTCGCGGGTACGGGCGGGGGCGATTGGACTGGAGCCGGCGGATCGCGACGCGTGCCGGACGTGCGACTACGCGGATGCGTGCCGGGTGAAGTCGCTGCCGGCGCGGGTGCGGGGTGCGGGAGGGGGCGAATGAGCCTTTCCGCGCAGCAACGCGCGGCGGTGGAGCGCCGCGGGCAGGATGTGTGCGTAGTGGCGGGGCCGGGGTCGGGCAAGACGCGGGTGCTGGTGGAACGGTTCGCGTGGCTGGTGGACCAGGGCGTCTCGCCGCTGCGCATCCTGGCGATCACCTTCACGGAGAAGGCGGCGTACGAGATCAAGAAGCGGCTGGTAGAGCGCTTCGCCGCTCGGCCGGAGGTGCGGCGGCAGATCGAGCGGGCGTACGTATCAACGCTGCACGCGTTCTGCCTGCGATTGCTGAAGGAGAACGCGATTGCGGCGGGATTGGATCCGCGCTTCGATCTGTTGGACGAGCGGCAGCAGACGGCGGAGTTGCACGCGGCGGCGGCGCAGGCGCTGGATGACCTGTTTGAGCGGCGGCCGCACGAACTGCGCAGGCTGCTGGAGAGCTGGCGAACGGAGCGCCCGGTGGAAGACATCCTGGCGGTGTGTGAGGCGGTGCGGCTCAGCGGGCGGCCGATTGCCAGTCTGCGGGAGACACCGTTTCCGGAAGGGGCGTTCGACCGGCTGGTGGCGAGCGTGCGCGCCATGCGGCGAGCGAGCCCGCGGGGCACGACGGACGCGCAGCGGCGGAAGCTGGCGGAGTTGGACGAATGGCTGAGCGGGGTACCGCAGAGGCCCTTCGCTGCAGCGCACTTCGAGCACCTCAAAGGGTTCAAGTGCGATAAGCGATGGCCGAGGGACCACCCCATTTACGCCGCGATCGACGGGGTTCGGGAGCAGCTGGAGGAGGCGCGGGCGGAGCTGGTGGCGGCGTACTACAGCGCCCAGCGCGAGACTTTGATTCGCACGCTCGAGCACTTCGACGAGATTTACCGGGCGAAGAAACGCGCACTGTCGCGGCTGGATTTCTCGGATCTCGAAGAGCAGGCAATCGCACTGCTGCGGGCGAACGGTGAGTTGCGCGAGAACGTCCGCGAGAACTTCGAAGCGATCCTGATGGACGAGCTGCAGGACACAAATCCGCTGCAGTGGGAGCTGATGGACCTGGTGCGGACGCCGGGGCGGTTCTTCGCAGTGGGCGACATCAATCAATCGATCTTCGGGTTCCGGCACGCGGAGCCCAGGGTGTTCGAGCGGTTCCGCCAGGCGGTGAGCGCGCGGGGCGTGGTGGACCGGCTGGGCGAGAACTACCGGAGCCGCAGCGAGGTGTTGGCGGCGGTGGACCGGGTGTGCAGCGGGCTGGGTGGGATTGTCGAGAACCAACTGGAGCCGGTTCGGCGATTCACGCGCGGGGGCGCGCCGGTAGAGATCGTGGCGGCGCACAGCGATGAGTGGGACGGCGCGGAGGCGGCGGAAGCGGCATGGATTGCCGGGCGCATACGGGAACTGCAGCGGGAGATGCAGATCGAGGATCGCGCGGGCGGAGTGCGGGCTGCGCGCTTCCGGGATTTCGCGGTGCTGGTGCGGAACACGGGGTTCATCGATGCGTTGGAGCCGGAGCTGGCGAAGCGGCACGTGCCCTATCTACTGACGCGGGGGCGCAGCTTCTTCGAGGAGCCCGAGGTGACGGACCTGGTGGCGGCGCTGCGGGCGATCGAGAACCCGCTCGACGAGGCGGCGCTGGCGGCCGCGGCGCGCTCGCCGCTGTTCGGGATTAGGGACGAGGCGCTGCTGCGCTTCAAGCTCGACGGCAAAGACCCGGAGGAGTTCGGGGAGCTGCGGCGGCTGCTCAACGACGTTCGCCGGTGGAAGGACGAGTTGCCGCCGGACCGGCTGTTAGCGCGCTTGCTGGATGCGTGCGGGTATGAAGAGGGCGCCCGGCCTGGCGAGCGGGCGAACATCGACAAGCTGCTGGCGCTGCTGCGGGACTGGCACGCCGCGCGGCCGGCCCCGCTCTCGGAGTGGCTCGAGTTGCTGGCGAATCTGCGGCAGGAGCACGAGGAGCCGAACGCGCCGGCCAACGATTCGCCGGACGCGGTCCACGTGATGAGCATTCACGCCTCGAAGGGGCTCGAATACCCGGTGGTGTTTCTGGCCGCGCTGCACAAAGGCGTGGAGACGCGAAAGGCGTCGCTGCTGTATCGGCCGGAACGCGGGCTCGGCGTGCGATGGCGAGACCCGATGAAGGACGCGGGGATCTCCGACGCGGTGCATATCGCGAACGGGCAGGAGGTGGCGGAGAAGGAGGAGCAGGAGGCGGACCGGCTGCTTTATGTCGCAATGACGAGGGCGGAGGAGCGGCTGGTGCTGTCCTTCTCCTATTCAGACGCGAGCCGCCCCTTGCCGCCGTGGCCGCAACGGGTGCTCGACGCGTTCGGGGTCACACTAACTGAGATTACGGTGACGGAGCCGGCTCGTGCGCCGGAAGAGGGCGCGGCGGAGGCGGCGCCGGCAGGGGAGCCGGAGGCGCTTCGGCGGCCGTCCGTCACGCTGTACGACGCGACGGCGTCGGTGACGGCCGTGGCGCAGTTTGTGGAGTGCCCGCGGCGGTACTACCTGGAGCGTTACCTGGGCATGGCGCCGGTACAAGCGCACTTCGACGAGGACGAAGACGTCCCGAAGGACCACGCGGCGGGAGAGTTGTCGGCGAGCGAACTCGGCACGATGGTGCACGAGATGCTGGCGGGGACGTTCGCGGGCGAGGCGACGGCTGAGGCTCGGGATCTGGCGGCGGGCTTTGCGCTGAGCGAACTCGGGCGGCGGGCAGCGGCGGCACGACGTGCGGAGCGGGAGTGGGACTTCCTGTACGCCCTCGAAGGCATCGTCCTGCGAGGACAGATCGACCTCTGGTTCGAGGAAGAGGGCGGGCGGACTGTCCTAGTGGATTACAAGACTGACCGGGACGAATCGCGCCTGGAACACTACACGCTGCAGTTGCGGCTGTACGGGGCGGCGGTGGAGAGGATGACCGGGAAGGCGCCTGACGAGATGTGGATCTTCTTTCTGCGATCCGGGCGGGCAGTGGCGGTGACCGCCGGGGAGGAAGCGGAGCGGGTGGCCGAGTTCCGGGAAGCGCAGGACCGGCAGGAGTTTCCCTTGCAGACGGGAACACATTGCCGGCCGTGCCCGTTTTACCGAAACGCCTGTCCGGCCGGTCTGTAACGCCTAGGCCTGCTGGTGCCCGCGTGACGCCATCTTGCGTTCGAGGGCGCGCATCAGGCGGCTGTGCAGGTCCTGGGGAATGGTTTGCGCCTCCATGCCCTTATATACCTGGATGGTGCGTTTCGTCGTGTCGTACACCACCCAGCAGTTCGGGCATTCATTGACGTGCTGCTGGAGGTGTTTCCGGGTGTCCGGGTCCACCGCCTCGTCCAAGAAGTCGCTTAAGCCATTCAAGAAGTCTTTACAAGTAAGCAAAGACGTCGTCCCCCTTGCGCTTAAAGAAGCGAGTCAACTTCTCACGAAGCTGCAGGCGCGCCCTCAAGAGGCGGCTCTTTACAGCCGGAATCGACAAGTTGAGCGCTTCGGCTGTCTCTTCGGTGGACAGCTCCTCTACGTCACGCAGAACGAATACGGTGCGAAACGCCGGCTTCAGGCCGGCAATCGCCTCGTCGAGGATCTCGCGGATTTCCTCCCGCGAGTAGCGTTTTTCGGGATCGTCGTCCCAAACCGCGATCTCCCGAACAATCGGGGCGTCCTCACCCGTTTCGATGTTCTCATCCATGGAAACGGTGCGGTCCGATTTGCGTTTTCTTAACTTCATCAACGCTTCGTTGACCGCGATTCTGACTATCCAGGTATAGAATTTCGACTGACCCTGGAACTCGGGCAGGTGCTCGTAGGCCTTCAGGAAGGCGTCCTGGAGGACGTCTTCGGCGTCGGTTTCGTTCTGGGTGATGTTGCGAGCCAGGCGAAAGATTTTGCGTTCGTACTTCTCGACAAGCTCGGCGAAGGCGCGGTCGTCGCCCTTGCGTGCGCGTTCGAGCAGCGGGGCTTCGTCGAAGGCTACGGCGGCGTTCTCTTTCGCTGGCTGCACTTCGTCCATGAAGACTACTATAGCGGGCGGTCGGCAGTGGATGGTCAGGCGCGGCTTACTCCGCCCGCAGGGCGCGCATAAGATCGACGCGCGCAGCTCGGAGGGCGGGTGCGGCGCTGGCTGCGATGGCGATCAGTAACAGGAGAGCAGGCGCGCCGGCAAGCGACGCCGGGTCGTAGGGCGTGACGCCGAAGAGCATGGCGCGGATCAGGTTGCCCGCGACGAGGGCGCCGACAAGGCCGAGGGCGACGCCGAGGCCGGCCAGGCTGAGCGCCTCGCGCACCACCAGGCCCAGGACATTGAGGCCGGAGGCGCCCAGCGCCATCCGCAAGCCCATCTCGCCGCGCCGCTGGTTGGCCGCGTAGCTGACCAGCCCGAACAGGCCGACGGTAGCGAGCATCACCGCCATTCCGGCGAAGAGGGCGATCAGGGCCAGGTGGAACCGGCGCTCGCTGTGCGTTGTCGACATCAACTGCTCCGCGGTGGCGATCTTCGAGAACGGCTGGCCGCCTTTGACGCTCCAGATCGCCTCCTTGATCGCGGGAACCAGACCCCAGGGGTCCGCGGCGGTGCGGACCACGCAGGTCATCGAGCCGGTCCCCGATTGTGCGTGGGGAACGTAGAGTTCGGGCTGGGGCGGTTCCGAGAGGCCCTTGCGAAGAGTGTTGCCGACGACGCCGACGATGGTGCGGGGAGCGCCGCCCGTGCCGGTGACGACGCGTTGCCCGAGAGCGCCGCGCGCGTCGAAGAAGCGGCGGGCCATGGCCTCATTCACGATGGCCACACGCTCCGTCTCCAGGGCGTCGGCATCGCCAAAGGTCCGGCCGTCGCGGAGCGGAATGCGCATGAGTTCGAAGTAGGCGGGGGTGGCCGTGGTGATCCGGGCGGTGGGACGCTGGTGCACGGGCAACTCGGGCGCGCCGACGACCTGCACCGCAGTTTCGATGTCGATGGCGTTGTCGTGAAAAGGGAACGCCGAAACGGCGGCGGCACTGACTACGCCCGGGGTGCGGGACAGGCGGTCGAGAGTCTGGCGGAAGTAGGCGATGCGCTCCTGGGGGGTGCGGGCGCGGGCGTAGACATGGACTTCCAGCGAGAGGATGCGCTCGGGGCGGAAGCCGGGATCGACGGCAAGCAGGGTGGCGAGGCTGCGGGCGAGGAGCGCGGCGCCGGTAAGGAGGACCATGGCGAGAGCGACCTGGGCGGCTACCAGCACTTGCCGCCCGCGCTGCCGGGCGGGAGCGGCAGCCAGTGCCCTACTGCTGGATTTCAATGCATCGGCCAGGTCGACGCGAACCATGCGGAGCGCGGGCGCAAGGCCGCAGGCGAGCGCGGTCAAGGCGGTTACCGCGCAACAGAAGAGCAGAACCGCGCCGCTCAAGCCCACATACTCGATGCGCGGGACCTGCGAGGGCGGCAGGAACATCAGGAGGCGCAGGGCGCCGTAGGCGATCGCGACGCCGCCGAGGCCGCCTGCGAGCGCCAGCAAACCGGTCTCAGTGAGGAGTTGGCGGACGAGCCGGCGGGTGGATCCGCCGATGGCGCTTCGCACGGCCAGTTCGTGCCGCCGCTCCACGCCGCGGGCCAGCAGCAGCCCGCCCACGTTGGCGCAGGCGGCGACGAGCAGCAGCGACGCCGCGCCGAAGAGGATCCACAGAACGGGCCGTACGCCGTCCGTGAGGTAGTCGGCGATGGGAATGAGGCGAACTCCGACGCCCTGGTTGGTACGCGGGTGTTCCGCTTCCAGTTCGGCGGCGATCCTGGCCATGTCCTGGCGCGCCTGTTCCCTGGTGATGCCGGGTTTCAAGCGTCCGGTCACCGTCATGTAGGTAGCGGCTCGCGAATCCCGATCCTGGGGCTGGGGGAGCCGGGGAGACCATAGCTCGCGCTTCGCGGGGAACTGGAATTCGGGCGGCATGACGCCGACGATGGTCATGGGCCGACCACGAAGCTGGAGCTGTTTGCCAATGAGATTCGGGTCGCCGCCGAAGCGGCGCTGCCACAAGCCGTGGCTGATGATGACGACGCGGGCGGCGCCGGGGTAGTAGCCTTCGAGAGGCGACCCGGCACGATAGTCCTCCGCCGTGAACCACCGCCCCAGCAGCGGCGGCGTCCCCATCACCTCAAAGAAGCCCTCAGAGACAATCCAAGACCGGATGGCCTCCGGTTCGCCATCGCCGGACAACTCGTGGCTGAAGGGCTCGGCGATCGCCAGGCCCTCGAAGCTCCGCTGGCGAAGGCGCCAGTCGAGGAAGTTGCCAATCGCCACCTCGTCTCGCGCGCCACCCTTCTTCGGATCGGTCTGCCAAACCGTCATCAGGCGATCCTGATCGGGGTAGGGCAGGCTTCGCAGGAGAACGCCATGCACAATGCTGAAGAGGGCGGTGCTCAGGCCGATGCTGAGCGAGAGCGCGGCGAGGGCAAGAGCGGTAAAGCCGGGCCTGCGGAGCAGCGTGCGCGCCGCGTAGCGGACGTCGAGGAGGAGGGTTTCGAGCAGCGGCAGGCTCCGTGTCTCGCGATACACTTCGCGAATGGAGGTGGCGTTGCCGAACTCGCGCGCCGCCTGGCGGCGGGCTTCCTGGGGAGACATGCCGCCGCGGACAAGGTCTTCGACGTGCAGAGCGATGTGGCTTTCAATCTGCCGCTCGAGGTCGCGGTCCAAGCGCCGGGCGAACAGGAATCCTCGTAGCCGGGTCCAAAGAGTACGCATGGCGTGCTACTCCGTCGCTTCGAGGAGGCGCCCGATAGCTCCCTTGACGCGCTCCCAGTTTTCCGTTTCGACTGCGAGCTGTTTGCGCCCGGAGCGGGTCAGCTCGAAGAACTTCGCCTCGCGGCCGGTGTCTGTGGTTCCCCAACTTGACTTGACCCAGCCTCGCTGTTCGAGGCGCAGCAGGGCCGGGTAAAGCGAGCCCTGGTTGACCTGGAAGCTCTCCTCGGAAATCTGATTGATGCGTTGAGCGATGGCGTACCCGTGACGGGGCCCGAGCGAGAGGATACGGAGCACAATCAGGTCGAGGGTGCCCTGGAGAAGATCGGAGCGCGTTGCCATGTTCAGACAATCTACAGGTATAGCTGTAGATTGTCAACCTATTGATGAGAGGGAACGGATCCACGGGAGGGACGGGAAGAAGAAGTATTGGCCACCGCGGAGCGTGGTGGTTCCGCGGACTGCGTGGTGCACGGACGCGCCGTTGGCGGCGGGCCAGTTCTGTCCAAGCGGATCGCAGGGGGCGAGGAAGGGGTCGACGCCGGTACTGGGGGCGGGATGGTTCGGCACGAAGGCCCAATTGCGAAAGATGAATTCGAACTGCTGATCGAGCGAGGCCTGGAAGGACTGGAAGAGCAGGCCGCGCTCTCCCGAGGGGTTCTCATAGAGCGCGCCGCGGCGGAGGATGCGGCGATGCGGTTCGGCTCGCGGGTTCATGCGGCGGGTGTGGGAGGCGTTGGGCCAGACGGAGTCAGGCGCGGCGGCGTCGAAGTCGTTCTGGTCGGCAGCGCGCTGAGGCAGGGGGTCGCCGCTCGGGTGACGCCCGACGATCATGGCTTTGGCATGGTCAACGGGACAGGCGGCGGCGGCGGCGAGGCCTTGCGCGGCGGCGTCGAAGCGTTGCGCGTGCTGCTCGATGGTGAGGAAGGCGCAGTAGGAGCCGAAACCCGATTGGGGGCGCGGGTGGAGATCGGGGGTGAGCACGAGGCCAAGAGGAGCAGCGGGATCCCAGGGGTACGTTCGGTTGGATGCGCGGGACTGGTCCTGGGCGAGGAAGACGGGCTGGCTGACGCCGTCGGCGAAGCCAAAGTGTTCGACGGGGTGCTCGGCCGCGTCGCGGCGGACGAAGCCGTCGCGCCAGACGATGTCTGCGAACGGGCCGAGGATTTGGCACACGTCGTTCATGGGGCCGGGCAGGCGGCCTGGGGAGGAGGCCGCGATGACGACCAGGGCATCGTACTCCTGCCCGCCCTCCCAGATGTCGTTCCATTGCGAGGCGCCGGTGTGAGTGAGGCTCAGGGCGCGTTGCGCGAAGCCTTGGCGGAAGACGGGATCGAGCGTATCGGCGAACCCGAGGGCGAGGTACCCACGGGCGGACAGGCCGAGGGCGTGCACGACGAGGTTCCGGTCGCGCTTGCGGCTCTGCAACTCTTCCGAGGAGGTGGGCCGGATGTTGGTGAAGGCGGCTTTGGCGTGGGTCGGGACGGGGGGCCGCAGGCGGACGAATCCGTAGGTGCGGTGGTCGAAGCGGTGGCTGATCAGAATGTAGCCCTGGGTGTCGGGGAAGACGTCCTGTTCGGTTTGGGCTATGTGGTCGGGGCGAAGAAGAGGCACCTGTATCTCCTGGCTCTTGGCTGCACGCATGTAAGTGAGCGAGAATGATCTGATTTTCGGGACACGATGAGACTGATCAACGCGCTCTACCTTCCGCCGGGGCCGCCGTCGATCACGTACCGTGTGTACGCGGAGGACTTGGGCGGATTTACCCTGCTGGGGTGGTTGCTCGAGCGGCTGTTGCGGAGGATTCCAGTTGCTGACTTAGTGATCCTGACGCAGGACGAGGTGTCGCGAGAGGCGGCGCGGCGCATTGCGAGGCCATGGCGCGTGGCGGTGCTGGCGTCAGGCGGGGAGACGCGGCTGGATGCCATGGCGGAACTGGCGCGGGTGGCCCCAGGGTCGCATATTGCCTGTTTCTGGCCCGAACTGGCGTTCGCACCCTCGCGGATGCTGTGGGAGGTGTGGGCGCAGCATATCGAGCACGATCACCGTTACACCAGGACGCTGGGCGTTCCTTCGTTCGCGGGCGTGGAGATCTTCGACTCCGGGTTACTGCGAGCGCTGGGAGGCCTGCGCGTGGCGGGTGCGGAGTTGTCCGACGCGGCGGCGCGCCTACTGAAGTTACGGCCCGACCTGGTGTGGGGCGAGTATGGGGCGGGCGGCGATGCGGACGATTCGTTCGCGGTGCGAGATTCGTTGGACTTACGAAGGGCGCAAGCGAGCTTGGAGGGGTTGCCGGAGGACTACGGCTTTGATGCCTTGGAGTTGTGGAAGGCAGTTCGGGGGCGCGCCGATTCTCCGCCTTTCGGGCTTCAGGCGGAGAGGGGCTACGGGCGGAGAGTGCTTTATGTGACGGGTCGTTCGGGTTACTCGGGGGGAGAGGAGAGTCTGCGGACGCTGGCGGTAGGGGTCGGGCGGTTGGGGTGGGAACAGTATGCAGTGGTGGGCTTGGAGGGGGTGCTGGCGGATCGACTGCGGGAGGCGGGGGCGGCAGTGTACTGCCCGAACTGGCCTTTCACCACGGAGGGCGAGGACGGCGAGCGTTTTGCGCATGAGTTGTTGGACGGCGTGCAACCCGACGTGGTGCACTGTAACTCCGATCCGGGCGCACCGTTGCTGCGGGAAGCGCGGCGTCGAGGCATTCCCACAGTGATGCATGTGCGGGTGCCTTCCTTTGAGGGATTGGAGCATGTGTTGGAGGAGGCCAGCGCATGCATTGCGGTGTCGGAGTATGTGAAGCGGCGACTGGTGGGGGCGGGTGTGCCGGGCAACCGCATTCGGGTGGCGTACGACGGCGTGGAGACCGACCGGTTTCGGCCGGGGGTGTACCAACGGGATGCGGTTCGCGAGGAGTTGGGCCTGCCGGGGGACGCGTTCATCGTGCTGTTAATCGCGCGGCTGGCCGAGAACAAGCGGCACGACCTGGTGCTGGAGGCGGCGGCAGCGGCCGGCGTGCCCGATCTCCACCTGGTGTTCGTCGGGCGCCATGGAGACCTGTTGTTACTCCGATCACTGGAGAGCAAGGCCGACTTACTCGGACTTACTCAGCGGCTGACGTGGCTGCCGTTTCAGGAGGACATTCGCAAGGTGGAGTGCGCGGCGGATGTGTTGGTGCTGTGCTCCGAGGACGAGCCGGCGGGAACGTGCGTGCTGGAAGCGATGGCCTTAGGGATGCCAGTGGTGGTCAGCGACGCGGCAGGGACGTGCGAGTTGGTGGAGGCGGGTGTGAGCGGGTGGGTGGTGGGGGCGGGTGATGCGGCGGGGCTGGCGGCGGCGTTGCGCCAGTTGGCGGCGGATCCGTCTCTTCGGTCGTCGGTGGGGAAAGCCGCCCGGGAGCGGGCCGAGCGGCTGTACACGGTGGAGGCCCACGCGGAGAGCGTGTGCCAGCTGTTTGCGGCTATTGGTTGAGGTGGACCCAGCCGGGCCAATGCTTGGCCACGGGGACGCAGGAGGTGGGCCAACTATCGGAGGTGAGGAGGCGGGCGGCCTGATCGGCGATGCCGCCGTTGGCGAGGATCCCTCTCAGTTGCTGTTCCTCCGCGGGCGACAGCGTGAAGCCGATTTGGGAGACGCTGGCATTGTTGTTGGCGAAGTCGAAACGGAACTCGGTATCGATGGCGAGGATGCCGGCCAGGGCTTGAAAATCAGCATTGTCACCATGCGCAGTATGGAAGGGAGCCAGTTGGTTCCAGAACTCGCGGATGTGACTCATCTGGCCGTCCCGGCGGGTCTTATTCTCGAAGAGCCAGCGATTGATTTCGCACGCCTCATAGAGACCAAGGGGAACACCACGCTGGAAGAAGGCCTGGGTGATTGAGTCGACGGCGGCGAAGTCCGGTTGGGGTGAGAGTGAGGGGTACGTGCTATTGACCTGCGGCGGGAGTTGCGCCCTGACGGCCGGGGGGATGATCAGGTCCTCGCGGGCGATGCAATTGGCAACTCCGGTGATCTGCTCGCGGAGCACCGGGTCTTTCGCGATGAGGGTCAGTGCCCTCCACAAGTGCCTCATAGTTGTTTTCCTCCTGTTTCGTGGTTGAGCCGCGCCCGAGCCTCCCTGCATTGCCGGACGATATCGAGTTGAGTCTGAGAGCCCCAGCAGCCGAGGAACGCATCGTAGTAGGCGGCGGCAGCGCGGGACTCGCCGAGATTCTCCGAGCAGAGGGCAGCGCGCTGGTGGGCCTGCACCCAGGGGGCGGCCCACTCGAAGCGCAGAGCGGCGGAGCGCCGGCCAATGATTTTGCGAAGACGCTCGAGGGCAGACGACCAGTGGCGGCGCTCGCGGTCGATCTCGGCGGCGGTCCACCAGATCGGGATGTCTTCCCAGAACTCCTCGGCCTGGCGGATCAGGCGTTGCGCCTCGTCGAGGTTGCCTTCGAGGGCGGCGGCGATGGCCGCACACTGGTGCTGAATCGCGGTGGCGCGGCGGCTGGGATAAGCGGACACGATGCGGCTCGTCTTGAGCGCTGTGAGGCGGGCGATGTCCGCCCGGCGAATGGCCAAGGAGACTTCCGCAGCCCACCGAAGCGCGTTGAGGCTGATGGGGGACGCGTCGCGGGCCGCGAGGAAGGAAGCGTGATCCGCAGCGGAGAGAGCGTCGCCGGTGAGGGCGGCGAGTTGTCCGAGCCAATAGCGGTAGTTGTCTTCGTGGCCGCGGTCGCGGAGTTGCTCGACGACGGGGAGGCGGAGCTTGAGCCGGTTGGCGGCGTCGTCGAGGCGACCGGCCAGGATGAGCGCTCTCGCCTGGTACGCACGGGCGAAGGACTGCAACTCCGCTTTGACGGCGACCTGCTCATAGGCTTCAACGGCGCGGGGGCAGTCGTTGCGGATGAGGGCGGAGTACCCGGAGGCGATGGACAAGAAGACGGAGTTGGGGATGGTGCGTGCGGCGGCCTGCAGAACGCCATCGGCGTTGGCGCGTTCGCCGGCGTCGTCGTAGGCGGCGGCGAGCATCATCAGCCCTTGCGCGTTTTCCGGGTCGAGTTCGTGGGCGAGGCGGGCGTGGTGAATGGCGTCTTTGAGCTGTCCGAAGATGGTGTAGGACTGCGAGACATGGCGGTGAAGAGGAGCTTCGGTCGGGTAGAGGCGCGCCACCTCGGCGTAGCGGGCGAGCGAGGAGTGGAAATCGCCGCACATATAGGCATAAATCGCTTCGGCGTGCGGCCGCAGGCGGGCGCTGAGGCGGGCCTTGAGGGCGACGGCTTTGGCGGCGTCGGCGAGGGAGAGGTCGTCGCGGCGCAGCATGGAGAGGATGATGGCGCGGTAGACGTAGGCGAGGGCGAACTGCGGATCGCGATCCACAGCGCGCTGGAGGAGGGCGAGGGCGAGGTCCATGTTGCCGGAAGAGTATTCGGAGAGGCCGCCAGTCACATCGGCGAGCGCTTCCGGGTCCATGGTGTCGAGGTCGGCGAGCGGGAGGCTGGCGACGGTGGGCGGGGGCGCGTCCGGGGGGAGGAGCTCGAGGGCGACTGCTGCCCGCAAGACAGCGGACGAGAGGCGGGCAGGACCGGCGGCAGTGCGTTCCACGGCACGGGAGCGGCCGGCGTCATCCAGGCGGATCTGCAGCAGGTAGCCGGCGGCCTGGGGAGAGATGTGGCCCGAGAGCACGAGCGCGCCGTCCTCAGGGGCCGGGACGAGGCGCACCGCCTTGGACGTACGCAGCATCAGGCGGAACAGCGACGCGACGGTGCGGCCGATGGCGGGAGCGGCGGGGCACGGGAAGTCGCCGATGTGAAGCCGCGGAGGCGGGGCGGGGGGACGATAGCGCCAGAGGGCGGCAGCGGGGACGAGAAACGTGGCGATGGCGGCGGCGCGGAAGAGCCGGCGGCGAGAGGCCCCGACGCCGCGCGTGGAGGGATCGAGTTGGGCGGCAACCTCGGCGGCGGTGGCGGGGCGCAGCAGCGGGTCGGGCTGCAGGCAGGCGAGGACGGTGCGCGCCCAATGGTCGTCAAGATCGGGAACAGCGAGGCGGGGATCGGGCGGGTTACGGGAGTCTTCGGCGTCACGCGCATCCTCTCGATGGTGGGGGCGATGGCGGGGATAATCGCGCACGGCCATGCGGTAGAGGATGACGCCGAGAGCGTAGAGATCGGAGCGGCGTGAGGCGGGAGCGCCGCGCAGAATTTCGGGGGCGAGATAGTTGAGGGTGCCCGGGGCGCGGTAGGAGTGGTAGGCGGCCTGCGAGGGCGAGGCAGCGGCTTCGACGGGGTGGGCGAGGCCGAAGTCGGTGATCACCGCGCGGGTCCCGGCCGGGGCGCCGGAGAGGATGACGTTAGCGCTCTTCAGGTCGCGGTGAATGAGGCCGGCATCATGGGCGGCCTGCAATCCCCGGCAGATCTGAAGGGCGTAGGCGAGGCGTTCCGGCGGCGCGAGCGGCGCTTCGGCCACGCGAGCGTACAGCGTGGGCCCGGGCAGCAGTTCCATCGTGAGGAAGTGGACTTCGCGGCCGGCCTCGTTCGAGGTGAAGAGGTCGTGGACGCGGCAGACGTTGGGGTGAGAGACGCGGCGTGCACGCTGCACTTCCCAATGAAAGCGCTGAACGACCTTGGCATCGTTGAGCAGCAGGGAGCGAATGGTCTTGACGGCGATGAGTTCCGAAAGGGAGTGGTCGAAGGCCTCGTACACTTCGCCCATGCCGCCGGCGCCGAGGAAGGTACGGATCTCGAACCGGCCGAGCAGGAGCTGCCCCGGCTCGAACGCGCGGGAGCGAACGAAGTCCTGCACGAACTGCCTGGGCGAGACGGGAACGCGCACCAGCGAGGAGAAGGAGTCACTGGCGGGTTCGTGATGGGAAAGGAGGCGTTCTACTTCAGAGCGGATCTCCGGGTCGTCGATGGAGCGGAGCAGGGTTTCGCGGTGAGATGGATCACTATCGGCGATCGAATCGAAGAGATCTTTAACTCGGGTCCATTTCTCCGGAGCCACATTTCCTCGCTGGGCGGGCGCCGGTCAGGTGCGAGCCGATTTTCGAGCCGCCTTGTGAGGCTGCGTCAGTTCGGCCTTCAGCCAGGCGACGCCGGAACGCGAATCCCGCTTGACGGTGCGTTCCGAGACGCCTTCGAGCGCGGCGATCTCACCTTCGGTCATGCCTGAGAAGAAGCGCATTTCGATCACGCGCGCCTGCCGGGGGTCGATGACGGCGAGGCGGGCGAGGGCCTGGTCGACTTCGAGCAACTGGTCCTCCCACCGGTTGTCCGCGAGCGGGAGGTTCTCGTCGAACTCGCAGCGTATGACGTTGCCGGCGCGTTTCGCGCTCTTTCGGGCGCGAGCGTAGTCGACGAGGACGTTGCGCATGACCTTAGCGGCGACAGCCAGAAAGTGAGCCTTGCCCTCCCATTCGTGAGCGTCCTGCCGGAAGAGCCGCAGGTAAGTTTCATTGACGAGGGCGGTGGGCTGCAGCGTATGGTCGCCGCGCTCATTCCGCATCTGGGCGACGGCGATCTTCCGCATCTCACTATAAAGCGCCTCCATCAATTGCGCCTCGGCTGAGGCGTCCCCCTGATTCGCAAGGCGTAAAAGCTCGGTAACAGGTGCCACCGATTCTGACATTCCATGAGCTCCGATTTCGTCGATTTTAGCCGACCGCGAAGATCGACCGACAGACGTGTGTAAGCGAGAATGCGTTTCGGGCGGCCGGCTCAGTTGACGCGAAGAGCGCGGAGCGGGATGTCGATGGAACCGTATTCGCCGGTGCGGCGATCGCGGATGACGACGCGGATGCGTTCGGTGGTGATGTCGGGTTTCATCTGGCGGGCCCACGGGACGCCGCTAATGCGGACCAATTGCCAGTTCTCAGGAGTGAGCTTGAGGGTGGCGCCTTCGGTCTGATAGCGGACACGGCCGGCGAGGCTGGTTTCGCCGACGCAGACGTCGAGGTCGGCAGTCATGTGGCCGGAGGCTTCGGTGAAGAGAATGCCCTTGGTGTCGAGTTGGGCCTGGACGAGCAGAGTCTCTTTCTTCTCGTCGAATTCCGCGAAGGCCGTGATGGGAATGGCGCGGGAGACTTCCGGTGACGCGAGGAGGGCGCGCCAGTCGGTGTCCTTCCATTCCTTTGGTCCGGACGGCTTTTCGACGCGGTAGCCGTCGCGATGAATGAGGCGGACGCCGTCCCGTGTGGTGGCGAGTTTGACGCCGTGCCATTTGCCGTCGGGCTCCTGAGGGGTGTAGAAGCCGAGCGAGTAGCTGCCTTCGACATCGCGCGCCGCTTCGCGGACGCCATCCGCGGCGTCGTTGGTGTAGTTGATGAAGCGGCCGCCGGTGATGGAGGCCATCAGGTTCATGCTGAGGCGAATGTCCTTGTTGAAGTCGTCGTAATTCTGCGTTTGGAAGACGCCGCGGCCGGTGCGGCGGGCTACTTCCTGCGGTCCGGCCTCCGGGGCGACAATGCCCTTGGCGTCGACGATGTAGAGCGCGATGCCCCATTCGGCGAGGCGGCGAGAGGCGCTCTCCAACTGCTCGCGAAGGGTGACGGTGTGGCTCATCGGTCCCATACCGGAGCCGGAGATATCGATCCAGGGCAGACCGCCCGTGACCCACACGAGGTTTTTGCGGCCGGGGATGGCGGAGAGATGGCGGCCGAGACCGAGCAGGGAACTCAGGGTGGCTTCGACGCGCGTCATGCGCGTGCGCTGGTTCGCCATGCCTTCGAGTTCGAGCATGCGGCGGATCATGGCGACCTGGGTGGCAGATGCATTCGAGAGGGAAGCGACGGCTTCATACTCCGTGGCCAGGGAGTTGAGGTCGGTCTCCTCCTGGGGGCGGTGTCCGATGGAGGCCTTGGCGAGGCTGTTCTGCAGGGTTTCGACATCGTCGGTGAAGTCGTGAACGATGCGCATTTCGCGGCCCAGCTGATAGACGCCGACGCGTGCGCCGGGGGGAATGCGGCGGAGGAAACGCATGACCTGCGCGCGGGTGCGGGGCTGGTCATTAACGGCGGTGTTGAGAGAGTCGAGGAGGACGGCGGTGACGTTGCGGGAGGGTCCGGAGGAGAGTTCGAGACGGTTGGAGAAGGTGTTCTTGCCGAGGGGGCGAGGAGGCGGGGGCGTGCCGCCTTCGAAGCGGAAGAAGGCGACGGGGCGAGAGACCGCGGCTTCGAGCACCTGGATCTCGTCCTTCTTGAGGTCCGTCACGGGGGCGCCTTTGCGGTCGACGGCGACGAAGGAGAGTTCAACGAGGCGGGTGGTGGTGGTGAAGGTGGGGACCGTTTCCTGAGCGGGCAGCAGGCAGGTGAGCGCGGCTAAGGCCACCGCGGCGCGATGCGGCATGCGCCAACAATATCAGGGTTTCCGAGGGTGCGCGTGATAGTCTAAAGGGTTAACGATCCATGAGCACTATCACGGTGACGCTGCCGGACGGCAGCCAGCAGTCGGTCCCGGCGGGGACGGCGCCGCTGGACGTCGCGAAGAAGATCAGTTCGAGGCTGGCGGACGACGCGCTGGTCGCGCGGGTGAACGGCGACCTGTGGGACTTGAAGCGGCCTCTCGAGGCTGACGCCACACTGCAGATACTGACCCCGAAGAACCCGGAGGCGTTGGAGGTCTACCGGCATTCGACCGCGCATTTGCTGGCCGCGGCGGTGCTCGAGCTGTTTCCGGAGACGAAGCTCGGCATCGGGCCGCCGACCGAGCAGGGTTTCTATTACGACTTCGAGCGGGGCGAGCCGTTCAGCACCGAGGACCTGGCGAAGATCGAAGAGCGCATGTGGGACTTGCAGAAGCGCGATCTGCCGTACGGGCGCGTGATGACGGCGAAGCCGGAGGGCCTGGCGAAGTACAAGGCCCAGGGCGAGCACATGAAGTGCGAGCTGATTACGGAGAAGGCCGACGAGATCTTCTCCGAGTACACGCTGGGCGATCAGTTCATCGACTTCTGCCGTGGGCCGCACGTGCCGTCGACGGGCAAGATCAAGGCGTTCAAGCTGCTGTCGGTGGCGGGCGCGTATTGGAAGGGCGACGAGAAGAACCAGCAGTTACAGCGCATCTACGGCACGGCGTTTTTCTCGAAGAAAGAGTTGGAAGAGTACCTGCACAAGCTGGAGGAAGCAAAGAAGCGCGACCATCGCAAGCTGGGGCAGGAGTTGGATCTCTTCAGCATTCAGGACATCGCGGGGCCGGGGCTGATCTTCTTTCACCCGAAGGGCGGGCTGATCCGCAAGCAGCTGGAAGACTGGATGCGCGACCAGTATTTGAAGCGCGGATATGCGCTGGTGTACACGCCACACGTGATGCGGCGCGATCTGTGGAAGACGTCGGGCCACGCGAACTTTTATTCGGAGAACATGTTCACTCCGATGGAGCTGGACGACGCCGAGTATCAGTTGAAGCCCATGAACTGCCCCGGGCACATTCTGATTTACGCCGCGCGGCAGCGCAGCTATCGCGATCTGCCGGTTCGGCTGGGCGAGTTGGGCACGGTGTACCGGTACGAGCGGTCGGGCACGATGCACGGCCTGCTGCGTGTGCGCGGGTTTACGCAGGACGATGCGCATATCTTTTGTACTCGGGACCAGATCGAGGACGAGATTGTCAGCTGCCTGGAGTTTGCCGTCGATACGCTGAAGACGTACGGCTTCGACCAATACGAAGCCGAAGTTTCGACGTGGGACAACGGCGCGAGCGGCAAGTACGACGGTACGGCGGACCAGTGGAACCTGGCGGAGAAAGCGCTGCTGCAGGCGGTGGAGCGGGTGGGGCTGAAGGCCACCGTTTCGCCGGACGAAGCGGCATTCTACGGGCCCAAGATCGACGTCAAGCT
Organism: Bryobacteraceae bacterium; assembly: GCA_033763935.1. Taxonomy (GTDB): domain Bacteria; phylum Acidobacteriota; class Terriglobia; order Bryobacterales; family Bryobacteraceae; genus DALYJJ01. The sequence goes on along the minus strand of JANRJO010000052.1, from coordinate 46,237 downwards.
GCTGGACGCTCTGGGGCGGAAGTGGCAGCTATCGACGGTGCAGTTCGACTTCACGCTGCCCCGGCGGTTTGAGTTGGAGTACGTCGCCGAGGACGGCAAGAAGCATCAGCCGCTGATGGTGCACCGCGCGCTCTACGGCTCAGTGGAGCGGTTTTTCGGCATTCTGCTGGAGCACTACGCCGGCGCGTTCCCGGTGTGGCTGGCGCCGGTGCAAGCGACAGTGCTGCCCATCACTGACCGCACCGTGCCGTTCGCGCGCGAGGTGCTGGCGAAGCTGACGGCGGCGGGTCTGCGCGCTTCCATCGACGAACGGCCGGAGAAGGTGAACTTCAAGATCCGCGAGGCGCAGTTGCAGAAGGTGCCGTACATGCTGGTGGTGGGGGATCGCGAGGCGGAGAACGGCACTGTGTCCGTTCGGAATCGCAAGCATGGCGACCAGGGCGTGAAGCCGCTGGATGAATTTCTCGCGCACATCCGTCAACTGGTGGAGACCAAGGCCCCGGCGGAGTAAGTGAGCTGGCTGCTTCTCGCGCTGGTTGTTGGCTCGCTGGCGTATTGTGTTCTCACGATTGTGGCGGCGCGCCGGCACCTGGCCGTGCGGCCCGCTTCCCTTCCCCCGGCGTGGCCACCGGTGTCGGTGTTGAAACCGCTGCATGGGCTCGAGGAGGGCCTGGAGAGCAACCTGCGCACGTTCTTCGCGCAGGACTATCCGGACTTTGAGTTGTTGTTCGCCGTCCGTGTGGCGGAGGACCCGGCTGCGGCCGTGGTGGAACAGCTGCGCGCGGAGTATCCGCAGGTGGCGGCGCGGCTGATTCTCACCGGACAACCGCCATACCCGAATGCGAAGGTGTGGAGCCTGACTCTGATGTCGCGCGAGGCGCGGAACGACCTGCTGGTGATGAGCGATAGCGATATTCGTGCGACGCCCGAGATGCTGCGGGTGATTGCGGCGGAGTTTTCAGGCGACGCGAACCTGGGTGTCGCGACGTGCCCGTACCGGGCGGTGCCGGGGCGCGGCAGTTTCTGGTCCTTACTCGAAGCTTTGGGGATGAACACGGAGTTCTGGGGAAGCGCGCTGGTGGCGCGCATGCTCGAGGGGATGAAGTTCGCGGTAGGGCCGACGATTGCGGCGCGAAGGAAGGTGCTGGAGGCGATCGGCGGTTTCGACCGGTTGAAGGACTACCTGGCCGAGGACTTCGTGCTGGGGAACTTCGCGGCGGAGCAAGGGCACGGCGTGATTCTGTCGCGGTACGTGGTGGAGCATCACATCGGAGCGCAGCCGTTTTGGGCGAACGCGCGGCACCGGTTGCGCTGGAACCGCAGCACGAGGCGCTCGCGGCCGGCGGGGTACGTGGGGCAGTTGTTCACGAACCCTACGCCGCTGGCGCTCCTGCTGGTGGCGGTGCGGCCGGAGTGGTGGCCGATCGCGGTGTTTGCCATGGCCCTGCGGGCGGCGGCGGCGCATGCGGTGTCGGATTGGGTGCTCGGGGATTCGCTGTGCCGGCGGCGGTGGTACCTGATTCCCGCGCAGGACTTGCTGAGCTTCGTGTTCTGGCTGGCCGGCTTCTTCGGCAACACGATTCTTTGGCGCGGCCACCGGTACTTTCTACGGCCCGATGGGACGTTTGAGCTGCGCGATTAGCGGTATGATCGAAGGCCACTCGACATGGCCACCAAGACGTACGATGCGATCTTAGTGGGCTCCGGCGCGGGGGGCGCGACGGCGGCCTGGGTACTGGTACACGCGGGGTTGGATGTGCTGATGCTCGAGGCAGGGCGCAATCTGAACCCGGCCAAGGATTTCCTCACCCACTCGATGCCGTACGACCTTCCGTTTCGCGGCGTGGGGAAGCCGGGCGAGTACGACGGGCTCTGGAAAATCAACGAGTACACCGCCCACCTCTACACCAACCCGCGCAAGGACACGTACGACTCGATCGACGGCTTTCATTGGACGCGGCTGCGCGCGGTGGGTGGACGGACGAACACGTGGGGGCGTTCCTGTTTCCGCCACGGGCCGCTCGATTTCGAGACGTGGCCGGTGACGTATGAAGAGATGGCGCCGTACTACGACAAGGTGGAGCGGCTGGTTGGCATTTCGGGGCAGGCGGACAAGTACTTCAACATGCCGGACGGTGTCTACGCCGGGCCGCCGCACAAGCCTCGCTGCGGGGAGGTGTTTCTGCGGGAGCGGGCGGCGCGGATCGGAGTCCCGGTGCTGCTGGAGCGAACGGCGGCGCTGTCGGTTCCCTACGACGGCCGGCCGGCGTGCCATTACTGCGGGGCGTGCGGGCATGGGTGCGATGTGCGGGCGCGGTTCTCGACGCTCGACGTGATGGTGCCGCGCCTGCTGACGAAGGCGAACTTCACGCTGCGGACGAACGCCGTGGCGCACCTGGTGACGAGCCGCGAGGGGCGGGCCGACGGAGTGGTCTTCTACGATGCGCTGTCGAAGAAGGCCTACGATGCGAAGGCGAAGGCGGTGGTGCTGGCAGCGTCGACCGTTGAGTCCGGACGCATTCTTCTGAACTCGAAGCTGGCGAACTCCAGCGGGCTGGTAGGCCGGTACCTGATGGACACGATCAAGTCAGGGCCGGTGGTTGGTGTGGTTCCAGTGCTGCGGAACCGGAAGCGGGTGGACGAGGAGGGGGCGGGCGGTTCGCACGTGACGATTCCGCGGTTCAATTACCAGCACAAGGTGGACTATCAGGGCGGCTACTTCATTCTGACGGGGACGGGATTCGGGCGCGGGATGTCGAGCGCGGGTGGCCTGGAGACGAAGTGGGGCGCGGCGTTGAAGGAGGAGATCCGGTCGCGGTACGGGGCGACGATTTCGCTTCGCGGCTACGGCGAGTGCCTGCCGTATCACTCGAACGCGTTCGAGATTGACCCGGAGCGCAAGGATGCGTACGGCATTCCGCAGGTTCGCTTCCGCTGCGGGCACGGCGACAACGAGCGGCTGATGATGGAGGACATGTATGGCTGGATGGAGCGAATCCTGAAGGCGTGTGACGCGGAGATCTTGCCCTACCGGAAGTATCTGGAGCCGCTCGGCGATGCGACGCACGAATGCGGCACGGCGCGAATGGGGCGCGATCCGAGAACGAGCGTTCTGAACTCGTATTGCCAGAGCCACGACGTGAAGAACCTGTTCGTGACGGATGCCTCGTGCTTCGTATCGTCGCCGGGGACGCACGGCATCACGACCTGGATTATGGCGCTGGCGTGGCGCGCGTCGGAGTACCTGGCGGAACAGATGAAGCGAAAGGAGCTGGCGTGATGGACCGGCGCGAGTTTGCGGTGCTGGTCGGGGTGGCTGCGTTTCAGCATCAGCACGCGGCACTGCGGAAGGACCCGGGCTCTTACAAGGCACAGTTCCTGACGGCGGCGGAGCTCGAGCAGGTAGCGGAGGCGGCGGAGGCGATGCTGCCCGGCGCTCGGCAGGTCTCGGTGGCGAACCACATCGACCTGGTTTTGACGTACAGCGAACCTGAGCGGCAGCGACGATTCCGCAAGGGATTACAGGCGTTCGCGGCGGCGCCGGGTGCGGTTGAGGAGCGGTTCGCGAGCCTGGCCCCGGCGGAGGCGAAGCCGTCGACCGACGCGGAGCGGTTCTTCGCGATGCTCAAGGGGATGACTTTGTTCGCTTACTACACCTCAAAACAGGGGATTCGCGGCGAGTTGGGCTTCCTGGGCAACCAGGTGCGCGGCTCGTTTCCGGGGTGCGAGGGGCAATGAAAACGGCTCTGTTGTTGGCTCTGACGGCGGCGCTGTGGGGCCAGCAGCCGGACTTGTCGAAGATGAAGAGCCAGCCGTTCCTGCCCGATCCGCTGCGAATGCTAGAGAGCGGGAAGCGCATTGTGACGCGGGTGGACTGGGGGCGGCAACGGGAACTCATTCGCGGCGAGTACGAGCGATGGGTGTTCGGCAGTATGCCGCCGGCGCCCGGCAACCTGCGGGGCGTGGTCACAAAGGAGAGCAAAGACGGGGACGTCACGTTGCGCGAGGTGACGCTCGAATTCGGGCCGGGACACAAGGGGAGGCTTCGCGTGCAACTGCTGATCCCCCCAGGCAAAGGACCGTTTCCCGTGTTCCTGACGAACCATCCGCGAGAGCGGCCGTGGGCCCTGACCGCGGTGAGACGCGGCTACCTGGGATGCGTGTACCTGGCGATGGACCCGGCGTACGGATACACGGACGATTCCGAAGCGTTCCGCGAGGTGTATCCGGAGTACGACTTCTCAGTGCTCGCGCGGTGGGCGTGGGCAGGGATGCGGGCGGTGGATTACCTGGTGACGCTGCCGGAGGTGGACGCGAAGAAGATCGCCATCACCGGCCATTCCCGGAACGGCAAGCAGGCGCTACTCGCCGCGGCATTCGACGAACGTATCGCGGCGGTGGCTCTGTCGAGCGGCAACACGGGCGAAGGAACGCCGTGGCGGTATACGAGCGACCCGTTCGTGAACGAGAGCATCGAACAGATCACCGGCAATTTTCCCCGCTGGTTCCACCCGCGGCTGCGGCTCTTCATGGGCCGGGAAGATAAGCTGCCGGTGGACCAGAACCTGCTGATGGCGATGGTGGCGCCGCGGGCGATGCTGATGGCTTCGGCGTGGACGGAGGGGCAAGGTGCGCCGTGGGCGTGGGAGCAGGCGTACCGTAGCGTGCAGCGGGTGTACCGGTTCTTCGGAGCGCCTGAGAAGCTGGGGCTGTCACTGCGGGCCGGCGAGCATGCCACGGTGGCGGAGGACATCGAGCGGTACATCGATTTCTTCGATGCTGCGTTCGTGCGGAGGACGTTTGCGCGGCCGGAGACGATCTTCTATGGGTTCGACTACGACCGGTGGAAGCTGCGCGCAGGCCCGTCGCCGTCGCCGCCGCTCCAGGGATCGGTTACGGAGCGGGTTCGATGGTCGCTCGGCGAAGAGCCGCCGGGTGCGCGATACCCGGCGCGGACGAAGTTGCAGGGGATGGCGAGAACGAGTGACGGCTGGCCTGGCGTGTTGTACGGGCGGCCGCTGACGATCAAGGGCGTCCGCGGGATCGCGGTTCCCTTCGGCGACGATCTGAAGGGCGACCTGTACGTGCCCGAGAAGCCGCCGGCGCGCAAACTGCCGGTAGTGATCTGGCTGCATCCCTATTCGCACGCGACCGGCTATTCGCGCTGGGCGCGGCCGCATATCGGTCCGCTAGTGGAGCGCGGGTTTGCAGTGTTCGCGTTCGATCAGATCGGGTTCGGTTCGCGGGTGGAGCAGGCAAGGCTGTTTTACGAGCGTTATCCGCGGTGGTCGCTGCTGGGGAAGATGGTGGCGGATACGCGCGCGGCGGTGGACGCGCTGGCGGCGATGGAGGAGTTGGACGCGTCGAAGATATTCCTCGCCGGTTATTCTCTTGGCGGCAAGGCGGCGATCTGGACGGCGGCGCTGGAGCCGCGGGTGAAAGGCATCGCGGTGGCGAGCGCCTTCGCTCCGCTACGGTCAGACGCGCCGGAGACCGAGGGCCTGCGGCACTATACGCAATTGCACGGTCTGGCACCGCGGCTGGCGGAGCACGTGCCGGTGGACTACGGGGAGATCCTTTCCGCACTGCACTGCAAGGCGTTGGTCATTGCCCCGCTCGCGGACCGGTATCATCCGGTGGAGGAAGTGCGGAAGGCCGTGGCGGGGAAGGTGGACCTGCAGACGCCGGACGACTGGAACCGCTTCCCGGCCGAGCGCCTGCAGGCGATTCTCGAATGGCTGGCTCAGGCGGCAGACGGTAAGTAATCCTACAAGCCTTTGTGCTAATCCTGTAGTTCATGCCCACGGACGATGCCGCCTTCCGGAAAGTCGTCAGCATCGCACTTCAGGCCCGGACTCTCGCAGGACTAGAAGATATGCTCCACGAAATAGCGAGGCAGTGTGGAGGCTTCGGAGTGGCCTTGTGGCAGACGCGCCACGACCTCGAGCAGCCGCAGCTATTCGTGCTTGCTCACGGATTCGAGAGCGAGAGGACGATCTGTGCGTTCGATGCGCTGCCCACGGATGCCGCGACCGCCGGCTGCCTTACCGAGGGTGAAGTCGAGGTGGAGGACTGCTCGACCCATCCCGGAGTCGTCCGGGAGAGCGTCTTCTACCGTAACGAGAAGCCAGGTTCGTTGTTATCCTTACCCATTGACTTTCCTAACCGCGCTCGTGGCGCCCTGACACTCTATCGGCGCCAGACGGGACCCACTCCGCTCGCGGACAGGGAGAAGTTTCGAGTATACGCGGAACACGTCGCTGATCTTCACGCAACCGTGCTGGACCGGGTAAGTTACGAAGCCATTGAGAAGGTGAGCGGCCTGGTCGATTCCGGAGACCATAGCCCGGCCGAACCAGGCTCGGGTGAGCTGGTAAAGATCTGCGAGGCAATTCAAGACTCGTTCTGCGCCCGCGAAGTTTCCATCTTCCTTGAGGATTGGTTGGAAGAACCGGGACGCATCCGCTGTAGAGCGACGACCTGCAAGGCGCTACTGCGCAAGGAAGTCTACGATCAGAACGACGACGGCTTTACGCCCTATGTGTGGCGCGAGGCGAAGGACGTTCACGTAATGCACGTCCTCAATGCGCCGAAGAGTCTTCGAGAGGCGACGCGATGGTGTGACGCAATGGGTATCGAAGGTTGTGTTCGTCGCGAGCTAGGACTCAGTCAGAGCCAGCCTACGCCACCAATCAGCTTCGTTGCCGTGCCAATCGCAACGCCGGACAGAGTATTGGGAGTTCTGCGGTGCCATCTGAGGCCGCGCACTCCGTATTACTTCGCCCAGAGAGATGTGGACCTGTTGCACATAGTCGCCTCAAGGATCGGTTCGTTTTGGGCACGGCGCCTTCGATTGAGAGAAGTTGACGCCTCCCGCGAATCTTGGATGCACTTCGTCGACAAGTTGAACGGACTGACGGAGAGGCTTCAATTACGGTCTCCAATCGCACCCGTTCCGTTCGACCAAACTGCTCGCCAGACGGTCTACAAGGGCGTTCTACAGGCAGTTAAGGACGCGGTGGGCGGTCTGGATGTGGTCGACGTGGCACTTCTGGACGTGGAGACACGAAACGTCTCAGCGGTGGCTGCCATCGGGGGGGGCGGCCGTCCCGTTGCAGTAGCGGCAGACCCTCCTACTGCTAACGCGTGGGCCTACGTCGTTCATTCGCGGGAGATCGCATTTATCGAAGACACCGGCAGACCGGCCTTACCCTACATGGAAGTACACTCGGGTGTCCGGCAAGCTCTCTTCATCCCAATCATCTCAGAATCTCTTTGCGTAGGTGTTGTGTCATTGCGAAGCATGACAAAGATTCGCGATGTGGAGAAAGCGAAGCGGATGGGAACGCTGCTCGCGCTCGTGGTCTCCCTTTACGAACTGGTCGCTCAAGCACTGGAGGCTCAGTCGCGTGTCTACAAGGAACTCGAGCACCAGTTACGGACGCCGGTCTTCCAAGCGCGAAAGCGAGCAGCCACGATTCTAGAGGTCAGTGAGCAACGAAGCCTCGTATCCGGCGATTTACAAGCGCTACGAGGGCTGATCGCCAAGACCTACCGTGTCCTTATCAACATGAAACTGTTCGCCGACCTGGCAGGTGGAGGGAAGATTCAGGCTAAGAGGTTGCCAATCTCGTTGGGAACGATCCAGAAGACACTCGCCGAGGCCTGCCTGGATCATCGGATCCTCTGGGCGCGTAAAGAAATGCAGTTTTCCTTCGACGGACTTACCTTCGACAACCTCAAGATCAAAGAAGTGAAACTGGATCAGAGTCTTTTCGAGCAGGTAATCAACAACGTGCTTGACAACGGAGCGAAGTACAGCGATCCGGGTACGGACGTGAACGTGACGGCGTCAATCGAGAGCGACAACCCAAGCACGAGATATCTCGTGATGACTGTTAAGAACAAGGCGGGAGTGCCACTCAGTCAAGAACATGTCCAGCGGCTGGGCGAACGAGGTTTTCGATCGCCACTGGCTATTCGGCGGACCACCGACGGTTCAGGACTGGGGCTTTACATCGTCAAGAAGATAATGGATGCCCACGGTGGCGAGTTGCGTGCCCTCCCGACTGATCCGCTCGGCCTCACTCGCATCGAGTTACTATTCGCGCTTGAGGAGAAGCAATGAGGAAGATCTATCTTATTGAGGACGATCCATTCGTCATAGAATGGACGGAGCGCTTGGTCAAGAAAGCGTTTGGGGATTCGCTGATCGTGAAAACGGTGAGTTCCGAGAGGGCATTCCTGGTCATGCAACGGTTTCTAGTGCGGAGTGAGGTCGCCGGAATAATCGTAGATCTGTTGTTGCCGTGGGAAGACGGTGTTCCCATCCAGTCAGACGAGTATCCGACTCCACGGGGAGATCCGTTCCTAGCCGGATTGAGAGTAATCGGGGATCTCGCGAACGATCCGAGTATGAGGGGCGCGCCGGTGCTTCTCTACACAGTGAATGAGCCGCCTGAGATATCGGAAGCCGTCAGGTCTGCCCTACAATTCAGCTACATGAGGAAGGATGAGCCCGACGAGAGCCTCCTAGTGTGGATACGGAAGGCGAGTTTGTCCCGCCCAAGCTAACCAGCTTGGGCTGCTGTCAGGACCTCGGGGACAACAATGCTCAGCCGGTCGTCTTGCGCCCATTTATTCTCAATGACGTAGAGCCGCCGCAATAGGTGCCTACCGAAGTCCGTGGATTCCCAAGGATCCAAGATTCTGAAGTAAGACCGGAACAGGTTGGAGATATCGCTCATCTGGCGAGGATTGTCGAGCCTCTGAACGTCACGCAGCACCAGTACCAGGATGTGGACAACGCTTGAGCGTGCGGTGACAAGCGATTCGGTCGCTGGCTGAAAGGCGTTGACGGCCTCCTCGAACACCGAGCCTATTGTAAGCGCGAATTCCTGGGAGATGGCCAAATTGCAGCGATAGGCCTCATTCCTGGCGCTCACGCGGTAGACACCGGGATGAACGCAACGAACCGCCTCAATGAAGCGACCGGGGTCGGCCGTACCGAAAGTGGTACCAACAGCTACAGCGACTGCTTCCTCGGTCCTTTCAGGCTTAGCCCACGCCGCAAGCCCTCTCTCCCCCTGCTCCTTCGTTCCGCCAACGTAGTCATCCTGGAGCCCGCTGAGAAGGCGTTCCCAAAGCTCTCGCGCGCCGGGTTCGTCGTCGCGCTGGTTTGCGATCATGGCTTCCAGGAGGACGGTGGTCAGAGGAATGGTGATGTACTCGCCCTCGACGATGCGATGTCGGTATAGGCTCCAGATCAACTCGCCAAGGCGTGACGGATCGCGCAGGTCGACAGCAAGACGGAGCAGGTTGTAGGCGGCCTTCTCAAAGTCGGAGATCGGCTTCCAAAAACGATCGGACCATCGCTGCAGCAATATTGCCGCGACATCGGCGAGACGACTTTTCTCTTCCGTGGCAATGGCCAGGCGGTGGAGGAGAGGATGCGCGGGTTCATCGGGCGGAAGGCCGAGCCGAAAGCCTTCGAGCCAGAGCGTCAGTAGATCCGCGGCCTCCTCATCGGGCCTCGCGATACCGGCCAGAAACTCGGCGCGCCGATCCTCCCAGGTCATGTAGGCTCCCGCATCCACGCGGGCACATCCGCATATTGACGGCAAAGGCGGGCGTGGTGTTTCCTTCTCGCCTCCGACCGCCTGAAAAAGCCATTGCCGGTGGCCCACCCCCACCCGACCACCATGTCGGCGGTCCGCCTAATGTCGACGTGAACGAATTCGTCAATCAAGGGCTCTTCTGCCTCATTCACCGTGAGTCCAATCGGGTGCCCTCCGGGTGACCGCAAACCGGCAGCCGCACAGCTAGCCGGCGGACACGGGAAGTGCTGCGGGTATCGGTACACCTCAAGCAGCGTGGGTCTGACCAGCGTTAGGTCACCCTTCTTATATCGTAAGCCGAAGAACAGTTGGGGTTCCACGGGCTCTCCCGGCGGCTTGGTTTCCCCGTCGACCACAACTCCGACGGCCGCCAGCCATGAGTCGACGCCAGAAGCCAATCGACTGCGCATCTGATCAAACGGAGCAACCCAGACCGGATATTTGCTGACCTCCAGGCGTTCGAACAGGGCTGACACAAAGCGTTCCTGGCTGTCATTCAGACCGGAGTCGGATGGTTGCCCGTCGGGAAAGATGTTCTTCAGTCGCTCGGTGACAGCGGCGTCGGTGGCGCCAGCCGCGGGCAGCCCGGCATCGTTCAAAGCGGCGATTCGAAAGTCGAGCTCTTTTCGTAACCGGAATGCATTGAAGAGTTCGGTGTCCCGATGGACTGTCAGTGCCCAGTTACATTCGTTATCGGGTTGGAGGATGGCCTCCCGCGGGAACCTACTCATGAGCAACTCAATACGAAGGTCGAGGCCATCCAGGCCGATTGGCGGAGGGTAGTTGCTCCATAATGCGGACAGACGGGCTCGCGGGACACGCCAATCGTGCTCGATGTTAGCGCCGACGGCGATCAGATCGATGCGGCTCCCAGCCGGCCACGATGCAAGGTCTGCTTCCGCCTTTGCGAACGAATCTGGCGGATTGGCGGCTGAATTCCACGATCCTGCCGGGCGATCAAAGATCTTTCCCGAATAAGTACGTGGCATGAATCCGGATAGCTGTCCACGTTAACACAAATCTGTTCGGAGTTTCAGCGACGCCGAGGGCTGGCTCAGGCGGCGGAGATCGAAGCCATGACGCCGCGCATGTAACTCAGCGACTTCGCCATGCCGACATACGGATCGTCAGCGTTGATCTCGTACTCGAGCATCACGCCGCCCTTGTAGCCCATCTTCGCGAGTTGCTTGAAGAGCGGGACGATGGGCATCTTACCGTCGCCGACGTCGCACTGCGAGTCCTTGTCCATGAGGTCGCGGAGATCCTTCACATGCAGGTCGATGAGGCGCGGGCCTGCTTCCTTCGCCGATTCGACGATGTCGGCGCCGGTGCGTGTGGTGTGGCCGATGTCCATGCACAGGCCGACTCGCGGGTCCATATCCTTGACCAGCTTGAGCACGCTTTGGGGCGTGGGGAAGTGCTTGTCCTCGGGGCCGTGGTTATGGATGGCGACGCGGATATCGTACTGCTTCACCAGCTTCTCGATCATGGGGACGGTCGCCGCGCTGGGGGCGATGATGAGCATCGGAATGCCGGCGTTCTTCGCGTAGTCGAAGTAGAAGCGGAGGTCGTCCATGTTCTCCTTCGTCATCGTGTTGTTGCCGGCAGAGAGGGCGGTGATGCCCGCTTTCTTGAAATCCGCCATGCCGCGGTTGAGTTCCTCGGGCGTGCTCTTGTAGGGCAGGTGCATCTCCTTGATGCTGACCTTGTCGACCCGCAGCTTCTTGAGGATGTTGAGGGCGCCGGGGCGCGTAAAGTTGCGGAGCGAGTAGGTGGCGACCCCCAGAGAGAAACCAGGCTCGGCCGCGGAGGCGGGACGAGTGACGGAGGGCGCCATCGCGGCGGCGGCGCCGGCCGCGAACAGGCCGCGGCGGGAGAAGCGGTGAGTCATGTCTGGAATCATATCGCTTCCAGTTCCTCTTCGAGCAACTGCTTCTGATAGAGACCGGCGTAGTAGCCGCCGGCGGCGACCAATTGGCCGTGGGTGCCTTCCTCGACCAGGCGCCCGTTCTCCAGGACGAAGATGCGGTCAGCGTTGCGGACGGTGGAGACGCGGTGGGACACGATGATGGTGGTGCGGCCGCGCATGATGTCTTCGAGCGCGCGGAGGATGTTCTCTTCCGTCAGCGTGTCGACGCTCGAGAGCGCGTCGTCGAGGATGAGGATGCGCGGATTGCGGAGGATCGCGCGGGCGATGGCGGTGCGCTGTTTCTGGCCGCCGGAGAGGGTGAGCCCGCGCTCGCCCACCGCGGTCTCGAGTCCTTGGGGGAAGGTCTCGATGTCGGTGGCGAGGCCGGCGATTTCGGCGGCGCGCAGGATCTCTTCGCGTGAAGCCTCTTTCACACCGAAGGCGATGTTTTCGGCGAGGGTGGCGCTGAACAGGAAGGTCTCCTGCGGAACGAAGCCGATCTGCGAGCGCACCTCTTCCAGGGAACGCTCGCGGACGTCGACGCCGTCGATGAGCACGGCGCCGGAGGTGGGGTCTGCCAGGCGCGGGATCAATTGGAGGAGGGTACTCTTGCCGCTTCCGGTGTGACCGACGATGGCGACGGTGGCGCCCGAGGGGATGTGGAGGGAGACGCTATCCAGGGCGGCGCCGGCAGGGTACCGCATGGTGACGTTGCGGAACTCAATCTCGCCGCGCAAGGGTTCCGGGGAGGTAACGGGATCGGCGGGACTGGCAATAGACGGCTGCTGGCGGAGCAGTTCGTTGATGCGCGCGAGCGAGGCGGTGCCGCGCTGCATCAGGTTCACCACCCAGCCGAGCGCGATCATGGGCCAGATGAGCATGCCCATGTAGGTATTGAACATGACGAAGCTGCCGAGCGAGATGGACCCGGTGAGCAGGCGGTAGCCGCCCGCCCAGAGGACAATCAGGAAACCGATGCCGACCAGGCCCTGCAGCGTGGGCATGAACATCCCGGAAAGGCGCGCGAGGCCGACGTTCTGCACGATGAACGCGCGGTTGAGGCGTTCGAAGTGGGCGAGCTCGGCGTCCTCCTGCACGTAGGCCCGGACGACGCGCACGCCGGAGACGTTCTCCTGTACGCGGCTCGAGATGTCGGAGAACATCGCCTGGATCTTTTCGAAGCGGTCGTGGATGCGCTTGCCGAAGGCCATGACGACGAGGCTGATCACGGGCGCGGGGACGAGGGAGGCAAGGGTGAGCGGGAGATCGACGGACGCCATGACGGCGATGACGAAGGTGAAGGTGACGACGGTTTCCGTCCAGTACATGAGCCCCGGGCCCAGCATCATGCGCACGGCATTGAGATCGTTGGTGGCGCGCGACATGATGTCGCCGGTACGATACTTGGCGTAGAAGTCGGAGGAGAGGCGGGTGAGGTGCTGGAAGAGATCGTTGCGAAGATCGAACTCAATGTCGCGCGAGAGGCCAATCAGGATGACGCGCATGTAGTACTGAAAGAGGCCTTTGAGGGCGGCGACGAGGACCAGCGCGGCGGCGAAGAGGAAGAGGAAGCGGAGGTCGAAGCCCTGCATCAGGCCGTCGATGCCGGCGCGGATGAGGAGCGGCTGCGCGGCGGCGAAGCCCGTTTTGAGCACCAGCGCGGCAAGGCCGAGGAGCAGTGCTCGCCGGTAACGGAGCAGGTAGGGCCAGACGGTGGACAGCGTCTCTCGCATATTACAATCCCAACCACTCGCTCACGGTCTTCATCCATTCGATCAGAAAGGTCTTCCGGCCTTCCCGGTGATGCCACCATTCGGCCGCTTTGAAGTAGCGGTCGGGGGCGGCGATGGTGATGATTTCCAGGTCCGGCGCAGCGTTTCGAAAGAGGCGGGTGGCGCGCCGGGTATGGAAATCGCTGGTGACCAGGAGAAGGCGGCTGACCTTGCGGCGGCGAAGTTCGGGCAGTACGGCGGCGGCTTCGTCGCGCGTCGACTTAGCGAAGTGCGGCAAAGGGACGAACCATTCGCGTGGATATCCCTTCTTCACTGCCCAATTGATGGCGAGTTCGGACTCGTGGTAATCCCAACTGCCGAACGGCCCGCTGACGTAGACCACCGGCGTGTGGCCGGAGCGAACGAGCTCGGCGGCGGTTCGCAGACGGGTGCCCTCGGGGTCGCCTCCCAGCACCAGCGCTGCGTCGGCCTTACGTGGCGGCTCGGCGGCGACCAGATAATGTCCCAGGGCGGAGAGCCAGAAGGGGTGCAACAGGGCGGCCGCAGCGATCAGGGCGAGGGGCGCGAGCCATAGCCAACGCCGCTGCCGGCCGGCCAACCTAGTTCTCGTCGTTCTTTGAATCGATGTTGCCAACCGTCTTCAGCCGCTGGTAGAGACGTTCGACTTCGGCCTCGTCTTCCTCCGTGAGAAGGCGGTAGCGAGGGGCGGGCGGGAGCTTTCGTTCCGGGGCGGGAGCGGAATCACGCCAGACGTCGGGGTAGGGTTTGCCGTCGAGCAGTGCGCCGCGGGCAGCGCGGCGCAGGTGGCGCAGCAGGCCGTTGGAGGCGTCGACGTCGCCGGGGTAAACCAGCACGACGCGCTGGCCGGAAGCGAGAGTGAGGTAGAGAACGAGAGGCGAAACCCAGCCGCTGCGGTCGATGCGGCGGATATCGGACCAGGGGATGTGCCGCTTGCCGATAGAGAGGTGGGATTCGTGAATTTCAACGGCCGGGCGGAGGGCGAGAGCGAGGACCACGGCGGCGCTGAGAACGAACAGGGCGGCGGGGACGAAGGCGGGAGCCCAAGCCAGGCCGCACCAGGCGGAAAAAAGGGCCAATGTGAGAGCGATCAGGCCAGCGTACAGATACTGGCGGGAGGGTACATATCGGGTGATCGGGGCTCCCACATCCCTAGGGTAGCCCCGGGCGCAATTGGCGTCAATCGGCGCTTTTCTTACGGGACTCGGCGAGGGTGGCGCGGAGGAGGGGGAGGACGGCGCGGTCTTTGTCGCCTCCGACTCTTTCCTTGAGTTCGATGACGAGCTCAAGTGGAATGACCTGAATCGTGAGGTCCTCTCCAATGTCGAGGGGCGAGGAGCGCGCAATGAGGTACTCGTAGTCGATGCCTTCTTCAAGAATGGCAAGCAGATCGAGGTAACCGTACCGCGTGAGGAGGTTGAGGTGGCCATTCCCTCGCAGGTGCGACTCGTTCGGCTGGAGCTTGCGGTGCGGCTGGATGCGGAAGATGGCCTCAATATCGGCAAGAAACAGCAGCAAACGCTCAATGTTCTGATCGGTCTTCGAGTAGACAAGATCTACGTCATAGGTGTGCAGCGGCGCACCGTGCAGCACACTAGCCATGCCGCCCACGAGAACACAATCGATACCGCGACGGCGTACCTCTCTCAACAACCAGCTGAAATCAGTGCCGGCCATTGAGCTGACGAAGGAGGAGTATGGCGTCCACTTGTCGCTGCAGGAACTCGAGTCGTTCGGCCGGCGACAGGGCTAACATGCACCGGATGAGGCTGAGATCCACCCCCGCCTCGTCGTACTCGGGCTTGGGTGCTGGTTCGTACTGGAGTTCGTCTTCGATGCTTAGATTCTAGCGCGCACGCGGGAGAGAGCAAGCCAAACATAGTGAGCGCCGCTCAGGATGGTGCCGGCGGCGGCGCCGAGGATGAACGGGGTCACCAGGGCGGTGAATGCGGGCAGGGGGAACGCGCCGGCCATCAAGGCCGTACCCGCAGCCATCATCTGGAGGAAGGTTGAAATCTTCCCGTACTTCGAGGGGGGGAAGTCTCGGAAGCGGAAGAGGAGCCAGCCGGCGATGGCCATGAGCAGGATGAGGACGTCGCGCCCGAGCACCAACCAGACGAGCCAGGCGGGGAACGCCTCGACGGCGCCAAGCGCGAGATAGACGGCGACGAGCATGACCTTGTCGGCAATCGGGTCGAGGTAGGCGCCGAGGCGGGAGGTGACCTGCAGGCGCCGGGCGAGGTAGCCGTCGAAGGCATCGCTGATTCCGGCAATGAAGGTGACCAGGACGGCCGAGCGGAGGTCGTGACGAACAATGAGGTACACGATGACCGGGGTCAGCGCGAGGCGCAGGGCCGTCAGCAGATTGGGCAGGTTCACGAGACCGCTCAGGAGACCAGCGCGTGCACCACGCGTGTCGCCAACTGGTCGAAACTCAGGATCTCATACAGGGAGGGATCGGACATGATTTTGGCCACCAGAGCGACATGCATGGCGTGGCCGGCGCGTTCGGCAATGACGTGACCGAGGAGGGGTTTGCCGATGAGCGCGAGGTCGCCGATGAGGTCGAGGGCTTTGTGGCGGCAGGGTTCATCGGGAAAGCGCAGGCCGCCCGGATTGAGCACCTGATTCCGCTCGAAGCAGACCGCGCTTTCGAGCGTTGCCCCACGGATGAGGCCCATGTTGCGCATCTGATCGAGTTCCCAGGCGAAGCCGAAGGTGCGCGCGGGGGCGATCTCGCTCGAGTAACGCTCCGGGGTGACTTCCATGTCGAGCGACTGGCGGCCGACCAGAGAGTGGTCGAAGAAGATATCGCAGGTGAGGAGGAAGCGGTCGGCGGGGAGAATCGTGATGCGTTTCCCGTTGCCTTCCACGGTGACCGGGCGGCGGATCCGCAGGTACCGGCGGCGGCGGCGATAGGTCTTGCGGCCTGCGCTCGCGAGCAGGCGGACGAATGGTTCGCCGCTGCCATCGAGGATGGGCACTTCGAGGTTGTCGATTTCGACGTAGGCGTTGTCGATGCCCATCGAGTAGAAAACGCTGAGGAGATGCTCGGTGGTCGAGATCAGGACGCCCTGCCGCATCAGGCTGGTGGCGTAGCTGACGCGGGCGACGTGTTCCCAGAGGGCGGGAATGCGGAAGCGGTCCAGGTCCGTACGGATGAAGACAATGCCGGTGCCGGCCGGAGCAGGCAGGATCCGAATGCTAACGGGAACGCCGCTGTGGAGGCCGAAGCCGCTCGCTTCCACGGGCCGCTGAGTGGTAGTCTCGAATCGCAAGCGTTCTCCTTGGCGGTCAGGTGCTACTACCTAGGTTAGCAAGGGGCGCTCCGAAGGGTAAGTCTTTTTCCAGCAATATGTTGACGCAATGCTCGCTGTGGCTTTTCAACCACGCTAGGAGCATTATTTGTAGCGATCCCGCCCCAGGAGAATGAAAATCGAATGACCGCGCGCCGTCTCTTTCTCATCGATTCCTACGGGTTCATCTTCCGCGCGTATCATGCCCGGGCCAGGAGCGGGGCGCCGCCGATGCGGACCAGCAAGGGGCTGCCGACGGAGGCGATTTACATCTTCAACAACATGGTGCGGAAGCTGGTGACGACCTACCAGCCGGAATACATTGCCGCGGTGTTTGAGAGCGGCAAGACGTTTCGGGAGGAGCAGTTCAAGGAGTACAAGGCGAACCGGACCGAGATGCCACCGGACCTGGGGCAGCAGATCCCGGTGATCCGGACGGTGCTGGAGGCGATGCGGATTCCGATCCTGGAGTTTCCCGGGTTCGAGGCGGACGATGTCATCGGCACTTTGGCGTGCCAGGCGGCCGGGGAAGGGTTGGACGTGGTGATCGTCTCGAGCGACAAGGACATGCTGCAGCTTGTCGAAGACCGCGTGACCATGATGAACCCGATGAAGGACTGGGTGGTCTACGACACGGCGGGAGTCGAAGCATTCATGGGCGTGCAGCCGAAGCAGGTGGCGGACCTGCTGGCGCTGAAAGGCGACTCAGTGGACAACATCCCGGGTGCGCCGGGGATCGGGGATAAGGGCGCGGTGGACCTGATCCAGCGGTTCGGCTCGGTGGAAGCGGCGCTTGACCGGGCGGCAGAGGTGGAGCGTAAGACGTATCGTGAGAGCCTGCAGAACCATCGGGAGCAGGTGCTGTTGAGCAAGAAGCTGGCGACGATTGACACCACCGTGCCGCTGGAGTGGCGACTGGAGTCCGTCCAAGCACAGCCGATGGACCTGGCGGCGGTACGGCAGTTGTACCGGGAGCTCGAGTTTTTCAGCCTGCTGAAGCAACTGGGAGGACCGGAGGAGACGTCGGCGGCGAGAGAGGAGGGGATTGCGCTCGACTATTCGGCACTGGATACGGCGGAGGAGGTGGCGAAGTGGGCGAAGTCGGCCGACCGGCCGATTGCGGTGGCGTTTCGGGCGCCGGAGGACCTGGACGGGGGTGGCGTGGGGTTCTCGTCGAAGCCGGGGGAGGGGCGAGTGGCGGGGCTCGATGCGGCGCGGAGCGTTCTGGAGGACGGTGAGATTTCGAAGGCGGCGCACGACGTGAAGTCGCTCACGCTGGCGTGTGAGGCGGCGAGCATTCAGCCGCGAGGGCTCGATGAAGACGTGATGCTGTACGCGTTTCTGCTGACGGCGGAGTCGGGCGGTTGCGCGATGGATACGCTGTCGGAGCGCTACCTGGGCCAGAAGCTGCAACCGTCGGTGGAGCAGCAGGCGGACTGCATTGCGAGGCTGCGGGCGAAGCTCGGTCCACAGATCGACGAGCAGGGGCTGCGGAGGATTTACGACGAGATCGATTACCCGCTGACGGCGGTGCTGGCGGGGATGGAACGGACGGGGATCGCGGTGGCGCCCGCGCAGTTGCAGCGGCTCTCCGAGCAGATGGACGCGGAGATCCAGCGGCTGACGGTGGAGATTCACGCGATGGCCGGGCGGCCCTTCAACATCGGCTCGCCGCAGCAGCTCGGTAAGGTCCTGTTCGAGGAGTTAAAGCTGCCGGCGCCGGTGAAGATGGGCAAGGGGAAGACGATCTCCACGGCGGCCGATGTGCTGGAGGGCCTGGCCGAGGAGTTTCCGGTGGCGGCGAAGGTGCTGGAGTACCGGCAGCTGACAAAGCTGAAGGGCACGTATGTGGACGCGCTGCCGCAGTTGCTGGGCCCCGACGGGCGTGTGCACACCACGTTCAACCAGACCGGCGCGGCGACGGGGCGGCTGTCGTCGTCGAACCCGAACCTGCAAAACATTCCGATTCGGACCGAGCTGGGGCGCGAGATCCGGGCGGCGTTCGTGCCGCGTCCGGGGTGGGTGATGGTGAAGGCCGATTACTCGCAGATCGAGTTGCGGCTGCTGGCCCACATGTCCGGGGATGCGGTGCTGGTGGACGCGTTCCGGAACGGCGAGGATATTCACACGCGCACGGCGGCAGAGGTCTTCGGAGTGCCGCCTCTGATGGTGAACGCGGAGATGCGGCGCAACGCGAAGGCGGTGAACTTCGGGATCGTTTACGGCCAGACGCCGTTCGGGCTGGCGGCGTCGCTGGGGATCTCGAGGGTGGAGGCAGAGAAGTACATTCGCGCCTACTTCGAGCGGTACGCGGGCGTACGCAAGTGGATCGACGGTCAGATTGCCGAGGTGCGGAAGACGGGGGTGACGAAGACGCTCGACGGGCGTCCCAGGCCGATTCCGGACATCCTGAGCCGGAACCCGAACGCGCGCGGCTTTGCGGAGCGGACGGCGGTGAATACGCCGCTGCAGGGCACGGCGGCGGACATCATCAAGCGAGCGATGATTCGTATCGACCGGGCGATGGAGACAATGCAGGCGAAGATGCTGCTGCAGGTGCACGACGAACTGGTGTTCGAGGCGCCGCCCGAGGAGGCGAGGGAACTGGGACGGCTGGCCAAACACGAAATGGAGAACGTGGTGCGGCTGGCGGTGCCGCTGGTGGTGGACGTGGGTACCGGACCGAACTGGCGGGACGCGAAATAGAGTCAAGGACGGTGCTGCCGGGCCGATACGGAAGTGGGGAGGGCCCATGGGTCGTGTACTGCCAATGCAGCCGCGAGCAGTGCGGGTGAGCCTGGCTGCGACGGAAGACGTACGGAGGGCCGCGAACGCGCTGTTTGCCTTGTGCGGGCGGCGTGCGGAGTTCTCGGCGCAGGGCGAGCGCGCCGACGTTTGTCTGCTGTATTCGCCGCTTGCCGCCGGGCAATCGATCGAGGCGGCACTCGCAAACGGCTTCGATGCCGTCCTTGGTCCCGGTTTTTTGCCTGTCTTCGGACTCCCCAGGTAATCGAAACCCGGTCTCGTTCGTCCCATAACCTCGGGCGCTGCGCGATAATGTGGCCATTGCAGTGCCTTCGAGAGGAGATCGGATGAACGCGAGACGCTTTACCTGCCTTGCCTTAGGAGTTTCCCTGTTCGCCGCCTGTGCGCGCACCAGTCCTGCTCCGGAACCGTCAGCCGCGGCTGCCGGACCGGCGCCCTCCGCCGCGCAAGAGGCCCGGGTCTATCCGGAGGTGCCGTATGTGCCGACGCCCCCCGAGGTCGTCGCAGAGATGTTGAAGCTGGCGGCGGTCAAGAAGAACGACGTGGTCTATGACTTGGGATGCGGCGACGGACGGATTGTGATCACGGCGGCCGAGAAGTACGGCGCAACGGGCGTCGGCTTCGACATCAACCCGGAGCGCATTGCCGAGGCCAACGAGAACGCGAAGAAGGCGGGTGTTACGAACCGCGTGAAGTTCGTCGAGCAGAACCTGTACGACGCGAACCTGAGCCCGGCTTCGGTCGTCACGCTGTACCTGTTGCCGAGCGTGAACCTGAAGCTGCGGCCGAAACTATTGAAGGAGCTGAAGCCGGGCACGCGCATCGTGTCGCACAGCTTCGATATGGGCGATTGGACGCCGGAGAAGACGGTGGAAGTGGGCGGACGCCGGATTTACTTCTGGACGATTCCCGCGAATCCTCCGGCGAATCTGCTGAAGTCGGGCCAGTAAGGTCAGCCTCCAGGCGCGTCGAGCTGGCCGGTGCCGGCGAGTTCCTCGACCTGCGTCCCGTGGCAATCGATGCGATGGGGAATGGCCCCGCGGATGTTCATCTGCCACTCGGTGGCGCCGATGGAGGCGGACGAACGTCGCGCGGTTTCCTCGAGAACGTTTTTCACCAAGGCCTCGAGCGGCAAAAGCAGCCGTTCGAGGTCTTTTCGTTTCAGGATGTCGCCGAAGTGGTGAGGCTGCAACGCCTCCAGGAGGAGATGGCTGCCTTCGCGGCGGACGGTCACGCGGCAGGGCAGGAAGGCGGCGCTGCGCGGTTCGGCGGAGAGCAGCGCCGACTCGAGCGGTGCGTGGTGCAGCGTGAAGGAAAAGATATCGGGCGCAAGGCGAGTGGCGGCGAGAACGGTTGCGCCGTGAATGGCGGCGGCGTGGCAGAGTGCCGGCTCGATTTCCTCAAGGCGGCGAATGGACCGGACCTCCAGCATGGGCGATCCTCCCGTGAGGATGATACGCGAGGGTAAGCGCCAAAGCAAGGAGGACGCGGCGATGTCAGCGCGTGCGGACAGTGACCTTCTGGGAAGCGCGGCGGCCGGAGGCGTCAGTGGCGGTGAGGGTGTAAGTGGTAGTGGCAGCGGGCTTCGCCGTCACGCAGGTTTTCTCGGATACCTTCGCTTCGCCGGGCTCGGGTTCGAGGCGGACAGAAGTGGCGCCGCTGACGCCGTAGCACAGCGTGACGGGCATGCCTGCAGGGATCTCGTTCTGGGCGGCGAGGAAGAGGAGGATTTGGGGGCCATCCTGCGGCGGCCGGGCGGCGGACGGTGCGGTCGACGGGGAGGCGGCGCGTTTCCCCTCTACGCGCACTTCGGCGGTCTGGGACGTTTCTTCGCCGGTCTTCGCCCGCGCGGTGAGCTTGTAGGTCGTCGAGGCGGTGGGGCTAACGTGGAAGCACCGATAAGCGAGCGGTGTCAGTTTCTCGGCTGCCGGTTCGAGGCGCACGGATTCCGCGCCCTCAACGCCGTAGCACATCATGGCGCTGTCGCCGGAGGCGATGACGCCCGGGCTGGCGTAGAACTGCGTGATGCGAAGCGGCACTGCCTGCTCCGCCGGCGGGGCCTCGCGCTTCGGCGCAGAGCAGGCAGTCAGGAAGAGCAGGGAGACGACGACGTGTCTCACTGCTCCGCGGGATTGACGACCGGCAGCGTGACGATGTTCGACACCTGGAAGCTCTGTGCGATGGTGAGCTGGGTGAACGGATTCGTCGGGATGTCGTTGTTTAACTCGAGCATCACCTCATAGAGGCCGAAAGTGCCGGGAAGGAGACGCGCATAAATCACGTTTGCCGTTTTGGCGCCGGCGAGCGCGGAGACGAACTCATTCGGCTGGCTGGCGCCCGGGCCGGAGTACTTTCGGCCGGTGATCATGGCGTTGCGCGCCTCCTCCTCCTGAACGAGGCCGAGACCGGTGGCAATGATCTTGATGTACTGGCCGGGCACGGCGGGGTTCTCGGACGTCACCATGGCATCCTCGACGCGGGCGCAGCAGGTGGCGGTGTTCGTGGGCGAGACAGTGAAGCTGCCGTCCTTGGTGCGGCCGGCGAAGGTGATGCCCTCGCCCTCGACGCCAGGGACGCGGGCGCGAATCTGGAGCCACGTGCCGAAGGACTGCGTCGCTTGTGCGGTGACGCGAGGATCCTGTTCGGAGATGAGCGTGGCCATGCGGTCGCGCACGCTGATGATCGACTCGTTCTCGGCGACGGTCACGCTGTATTCACGATCTTCGATGGTGACGTAGGCGATATCGTCCTTGGCTGGCTGCCCAGTGAAGAGGATGGTGCCGGTGGCAAAGCTGGAACCATGGCGCGCAATGGCCGGGCGCGGGTCGGTGCCCTCCTCAGCGAAGATGCCGGGGTTCTCGGTGATGATGGGAACGCCGACGGCGGTGGTGGTCGTGATGGAGCCGTCGGAGCGGCGTATGCGCACGAAGGCAGTGACGCTCTGGGCGTCGGAGACTTCGCGGGGAATCTGCGCGTTGATCTGCGTCGGCGAGACGAAGAGCAGCGGGGCGCGGATGCCGTCGAAGTAGACTTCGACGCCGCCCAGTTCACGCGGCAACTCGTCGGCGTTCATGTCCGCGGAGGCCGTGGTCGAGGAGAGGTTGTCGCCGATGAGGCTGACGAGCGAGTACGGCGCGATTTGCGCGGCGTCCTGTCCACCGCTGAGCGTGACATTGAGTGAGGACGGGATGATGGCGGCGGTGGTCTCCGGCGTGGTGCTGACCTCGATTTGGACGTTGTTGCCGTTCGGGCCCGCCTCGCGAGCCGTGAAGATCAAGGCGTTCACGGTCTGGTTAACAGAGGCGAGTACCAGAGGATCCCCGGCGCCGGCGTTAACCAGGGCAGCGAGCCCATCGAGGACGATGCGGATGCTCGAGTTCTCGCCGATCTTGTAGTTGTACTCTTTTTCACCGATCTTCAGCTTGACCTCTTCGTCTTTCTTGGCCTCACCGGAAAAGGCGAGTACGCCAACAGCGAAGATTTCGCGAGCCGCGGCATTGCGGACGCCGGCGTTAGGGATGAGGCGCTCGCCCGGGGTGTATACGAGGACGCGGCGATTGAAGGGGTCGGCGACGAACAGGTTGGTTCCGTCAGTGGCGAGCGCGAGGGGAGTGCGCATCGCGTCAGAGGCGGACCAGCGGGAGGAATCGGAGTTGGAGATCTGGGATGTCTCCGGGGCGGGCTGCCCGAGCACGACATCGGCTGGCTGGCCGTTGCGCGTCGGGAACGCGTTGTAAACGAGCACGCGGTCATTACCGCCGTCGGCGACGAAGAGGCGCTGGCCGTCGGAGAGGGCAAAGCGCGGGAAGTTCATGGTTGCGGCGCAGCGGCTGGGGTACGTGTCGTTGCCGTCGTCGTCCTTGCCGTTCGATTCGCAGAGCTTGGACGAGTTGTCGGCGGAGGAACTGGAGAAATCGGGCTGGCCGAGAACGATGTCCGCTGAGGCGTTGTTTGCCGTGGGAACCGAGTTCCAGATGAGAACGCGGTTGTGGCCGAGGTCGGAGACGAAGAGGCGGGTGCCGTCGGAGGTCACGGCCACGGGGTTCAGCAAGGAGGAGGGCGAGGGATCGGGAATGAGACCCTGCTTGGTGGTATTGAAGTCAGCGAAGCCGAGGACGACGTCGGCGGCTGCGTTGTTGGCGGTGGGGAAGCGGTTCCAGATGAGGACGCGGTGGTTCTGGGTGTCGGCGACGAAGAGGCGATCACCGTGAATCCAGACGCCTTGCGGTCCCTTGAGCGCAGTGTTGCTGGTGCCCGCGCCGGCGGTGGTCATGCTGGCTTGGCCGAGCACGAGATCGGCCGGCTGATCGTTGCGGGTGGGGAGGTCGTTCCAGATAAGGACGCGATTATTATTGGTATCCGCGACGGCCAGGCGGCGGCCATCAGTAGCCACGGCGGTCGGCTGGCGAACGGTGTTGCCGGCGCGAGTTCGCTTGTCGTCGTTTTTCGTGAAGTCTTCCTGCCCGAGTACGATATCAGCCGAGCCTAGGCAGACGGGACAGCGGGCGTCGCTGACGGGAATCGACGCATCGGGGGCCGGCAACTGAGAACCCAGGTTGCGGAAAATCAGGACGCGCTCGTTGGCGGGAGATGCGCCGATGCGATTGGAGTCGGCGACCACGAGGGTGCCGTTCGCGTACGCAATACCGCCGACCCCGCCGAGAATCGTGGCGGAGGCGCCAGGTTGCTGGGCGGTGAACGTCGGTTGGCCGATGACGAGACGGGCGGCCTGCCCGGTGGAATAATCGGCGGCGGCACACAAGCTCGCCGTGCACAGAATGACTGCTAGAAACCTCATGGAACGCCTGTCGTAACTGTCAGTATAGCAAGCGACTTTCAGACGTTCGCGAGTGGCTTCCGGTTGCGCCGCCGATGAGGATTACTCGTGTTGCAGGGCGCGGATGGGATCGAGCCTGGTGGCGCGGGCCGCCGGCAGCCAGGAAGCGAGGATGGAGATGAGTATGAGGAAGGACCCGGCTGCGAGATAGGTGGCGGCGTCGGCGGCAGAGACTCCATAAAGGATGTCGGAAGCGAGACGGGCCAGGACAAACGCGAGCAGGGTTCCCCCCGCAACCCCGGCCACGGTCAGGGCGAGGCTTTCGCGGAACGTCTGCAGGAAGACGGAGGCGGGAGTGGCGCCCAGCGCCATGCGGATACCGATTTCCTGGGTCCGTTGGGTGACGGAATAGGCCATCACGCCGTAGAGCCCGAGAGCGGCGAGCAGCACGGCGATGGCGGCGAGCACGGCGAGGAGCGAGGCTCCCACCTTCTGCGCAAAATAGGCGGCGGAGAGGAGTTCGGCCATCGGGGCGACGACAAAGACGGTGGCGCCGGGATCGACGGACTGAAGTTCGCGGCGCACGGCGGAGGCGAAATTGCCCGGATCGCCTGCGACGCGGACGTGGACGGCGAGGCCCATCGACGCGTTGTAAATCTGGTCCACCGGCACGTAGAAATAGGGGATCGGATTCTCGCTCAGGCTCAGGTACTTGCTGTCCTTCGCCACGCCAACAATGGTGAACGGCCGGCCGAACGCCTTCACTTTCCGGCCGAGGACAATGCCGGAGGGCAGGAAGCGGCGCACGAAGGTCTCATTGACGATCATCACCCGTTCCGTCTGGCGGGTGTCCTGCCATGTGAAGTCGCGCCCCTGGACAAGCGGGAGGCTGACGGTGTCGAAGTAGCCGGGAGTGACAATGTTGCGCCAGACCTTCATGTTCTCGCCGGTGCGAGGAACGTAGCCTTCCACTTCAAGGTCCTCCCAGGAGCGGCCGCCCACGCCGAGCGGCACATCTTCGGCGAGGGAGACGGTGCGGACGCCGGGGAGTGCGCCGGTGCGTTCCACCACGCGGTGAATGATGTCGAGCCCTTGTTCGCGGGTGTAGCCGCTGGTGGAGAGGTCGAGACCGGCCAGGAGAACGGGGTCGGGATCGAAGTTCGGCTTGGCGGCGCGCGCGTTCTCGTAGCTCTTCACGAGCAGCCCGGCGCCGGCGAGCGCGACGACGGCGAGTGCGACTTCGGCGACGACCAGGCTCCGGCGCAGGCGGCCCGCGCCGCTGCCGGAGGAGAGTCCGCGGCCGCCCTGCTTCAGCGTCTCATTGACATCGACAGCAGCCGCCTGCAGCGCGGGAGCGATTCCGGACAGGAGCGTGGCGAGCACCGAGAGTCCGACGGCATAGAGCACGATCCAGCCGTCAAAGCGCAGCGCGAGCCCGATGGGGAACGGGTTCGTGGGGATGAAGAGGGCGAGGGCGTCTGACAGCCAGATGACCATCAGGAGGCCGACGACGGTGCCGGCGGCCGCGATGATCAGGCTTTCCGTCAGTAACTGGCGGACCAAGCGGCCCTTCGCGCATCCGACGCCCAGGCGGATGGCGAACTCCTTACGCCGCTGCGCGGCGCGAACGAGGGTCAAGTTCGCTACGTTGCTGCAGACGATGAGGAGCACGACGAAGCCTGCGCCGGCGAGGACCTTCACCAGAATGGAGAGCACGGTCTGGGGACCTTCGGGCGCTTGAGAGAGCGTATAAAGGCGCGCGCCGATCCGTCCATTCGACGACGGGTACTCCTGCGCGAGCCGGCTGGCGATGGCGGACACTTCGGCCTGCGCCTGCTCGATGGTGGCGCCGGGGCGAAGGCGGGCGAAGAGATCGATCGGGCGGGCACGGCGCTCCGAGAGCCAGTCGCCCGAACCGGTGAGCTTTCGCTGGGTCATCAAGGGGACCCAGAGGTCGAAGTTGACGCCGGTCATCGCTCCACGGAAGAGGCCCGGCACAACGCCGATCACGGTGAACTCGTGCTGATTCAGGCGAACGGTACGGCCAATGATTCTCGGGTCGCGGGCGAAACGGCGTTCCCAGAATCGCTCGCTGATCACCGTCACCGGGTAGGCGTCTTTCTGCTCTCCTTGTTCCTCGCGGTTGAAGGTTCGGCCGAGGATCGGCTTCACGCCGAAGACGTCGAAGTAGTTGCCCGTGACCATCTCCGCCCAGACGCGTTCGGATTGGTTGCCGTCCATCAGCGCCAGCGGGCGCTCCTTGACAGCGACAAGGCCGGCGAAGAGGGTGGACTGGTCTCGAAAGTCGCGGTAGTCGGGGTAGGAGGAGTCGATGGGATCGCCTTCGGGCGTGAGCGATTTGAGCAGGACCACATCCCCGGCGCGGTCGATGCCGGGGACCGGGCGGAGGAGGGTCGCGTCGGCCCAGGAGAAGACGGTTGCGTTGATGCCGATGCCGAGGCCGATCGAGAAGACCGCGATCAGCGTCGCGAGGACATTCTTTCTCATTAGCCGGATGGAGAAGTGAAGATCCTGGATCAGCTCACGCATGACGTCAGTCGAAGTGCACGTGAGGGACCGTTACAAGACGTTTGTCTGCGGACGAGGGCGGTGCTCGCCGTGTCCGCTAATGGGACGCCGCTGTCCGATGGAGCGCGCGCCAGGCGCGGCGGGCGACGATCAGTTCTTCGTTGGTGGCGAGAACAACGACGGCAACCTTCGAGTTGGGAGAGGAGACGAGTCGGTCCGCCGAGTCCTTCGCGCCATTGCGCGTGGGGTCGAGTTCGATGCCGAGGAAGGCGAGCGGTTCGAGGATACGGCGGCGAAGCGCGGCGGAGTTTTCGCCGATGCCGCCGGTGAAGGAGACGGCGTCGAGGCCGCTCATCGCGGCAGCATAGGCGGCGATGGTTTTGCGGACCTGGAGGGCAAAGACGTCGAGGGCGAGGGCGGCGTCCCGGTTGCCGTCGGCGGCGGCGGCTTCGAGGTCGCGGACGTCGCCGCCGGCGATACCGGAGAGGCCGGCGAGGCCGCCGGTCTTCGAGAGTTGGCGGCGGACTTCCTCGATGGACCAGCCGTGGCGCTCCATCATAAAGAGGACGGCGAAGACGTCGAGGTCACCGTGGCGGGTGGCGTTCTCGAGGCCGGACTGGGGGGAGAAGCCCATCGTCGTGTCGACAGACCGGCCGCGATCGATGGCACAGAGCGAGGAACTTCCCCCAAGGTGACAGCTGACGAGGCGGAGCGCTTCGCGCCGGCGGCCGAGGATCTCAGGGACTCTCTCCGAGACGTACTG
This sequence comes from Bryobacteraceae bacterium, assembly GCA_033763935.1. Taxonomy (GTDB): domain Bacteria; phylum Acidobacteriota; class Terriglobia; order Bryobacterales; family Bryobacteraceae; genus DALYJJ01. The sequence goes on along the minus strand of JANRJO010000052.1, from coordinate 18,829 downwards.
GTGGGATGCTCCGTGGAAGCCGTAGCGGCGAATGCCGGCGGCGCGCCACTCCTGGGGGACGCCGTAGTGAGCGGCAGCGTCGGGCATGGTGGCGTGGAACTCGGTTTCGAAGGCCGCGATGAGGGGGACGCCAGGCATCGCCTCCGCGAAGGCGCGAATGGCAGTGAGATAGATGGCGTTGTGGGCCGGAGCGGCGGGGAGGAAGTCCTCCAGCGCACGCAGGACGGCCTCATTGATGAGGAACGTTCCGCGATACTCGGGCCCGCCGTGAACCGCTTTGAAGGCGACGGCGTGGATGGCGGCGTCGCCGAGCGCGATCTGGGCGATGGCGTCCTTGTAGTTCGTCACGCGCTCAACGCGCCCGCGGGCGATCTCGCGCTCGGCCGGCATCTCCAGGATCTGGTACTTGAGCGACGTCGAGCCGAGATTGGGGACGAGGATGTTCACGCGCGCCTACTTGAGCCGGTATTGGGACTTAATGGCGGCGACGTTCTTGGCGGCCTGGGCCTGGAACTGGCTCTTGATGGCGGCGCACTGCTGATTAAAGCGAAGCGCATCGAGGATGCGCGCGGACTGCGCGTCGCCCTTTGCGGCGTCGCCGAGGCGGTAGTTGGCGAGGCCGAGGTTGAAGAGAGCGGCGGCTTTCAACTGGTCATTGTCGAGGAGGGGTAGGGCGGCGCGGAGGGCGGTGTCGGCTTGCCCGAACTTACTCTGGGCGGAGTAACTCATGCCGGTCATCCAGTGGGCGAGGCCGAGCTTGGAGTTCTTCATCTTGGCCCAATCGGCGTCGGCCACGCCGTCGGGCTTAGCCTTGGCGTTGATGACTTCCACAGCCTTCTGCGCGGCGCCGACGACCTTGTCGTGATTCTGGTTCTTTCGCAGGTTGGTATCGGCGATGGCCAGCAGCATATCCTCGTCGGCGGCGCCGGCGGCCATGGCTTTCTCGGCAATCGCGGCGGCCTTCTCGGCATTGCCGGATTGCAGAAGCGCCCGGAAGTAAGGGGGCAGCGCCTGGCCAAGATACTGGCTGTTGGCGTTACGCTGTTCGAGCGTTTCGACCAGTTCAATAGTCTTAGCCGGGTTGGTGCTGGTGAGCGCCGCGGCGTAGAGCGAGTACTCGGAGTAGGTGTCGACCTGTTTGGCGAAATCCACCTTCTCCTTCCATTCGGCGACATCGTCCTCGTCGGCAGGCTTGGGTAAGGCGACGGTCTTCTTGGCGGCGGCGGAGGTGAGGTTGGAGTACTTCTTGATGAGATCCAGGTCCTTCTTCGCTTCCGCGGCCTTGAGCGTGCCGACGGCGATCTCAACGTCATCGGGATCGATGGCCAGGAGTTTCTCCCCGCTCTCGATGGCCTTGTCGAAGTTGTTCGCTTTAACGTAGGCGGGCTGCATTTGGGCATAGACCCAGGCGGCGGCTTCGTGCTTCGGGTACTTGGAGGCGAACTCCTCGAGCATGCCGAGTTTCTTCGCCGGGTCCGCCTCCGTACCGATCTGCTGAAGCAATTGGCCTTCAGGCGTCTCCGCGTTGATGGTCAGTTTGTGGCGCTGCGCGCTGGCGACACCGGATCCGATCAGCAATGCCGCGCCGATCAGTACGAACGTTTTCATCGCTCCCCTCCTTGCGGAGAAGCATTATATCCGGAGGGATTCGGCCCGTGGGAATACAGTACGAGTTGCGGTTGCCTTCCAGGTCGCGAATCGGATATGCTCCTCCCCACGCTGTTGACTGCTAACGGGGAGGTTCGAGCTCATGCGCCAAGTTCCGCGCGCTGCAGCTTTGCTGCTTTGCGTATTCCCATTGCAACTCCTGTCCCAGGAAACGCGCTCGATGTTGTTCGGGCGAGTACTTGATCCGCAAAGTGCGTCGGTAGTAGGGGCGACGGTGGTCCTGAGGAACGCGGAAACGGGCGTTACGCAGACCATCAAGACAAACGACCGCGGCTACTACGAAGGCAACCTGTTGCTGCCGGGGCCCTACGAAATCACCGCCGAGATGCAAGGCTTCAAGAAACTGGTGCGCAAGGGCATCGTACTTCCGGTGTCATCCCGCATCGAGGTCAACCTGGTGCTCGAAGTGGGTGGCGTGACGGAGACGATTTCGGTGACCGGGGAGACGCCGCTGCTCGAGACGAATGCGGTGTCGACCGGGCGCGTGATCGATAACAAGAGCCTGATGGAATTGCCGGTGATGGGCAACAGCGCGATGCTGCTGGTGAAGCTCAGTCCCGGGGTGCAGACGGGCGGCGTGAACAACTACCTGGCGCTGCACTCGAACGCCGGCGGTTCGGATTATTCGGTGAGCGGCAACGTGGGCGGGAACGCCTGGACGTTGGACGGGTCGCCGAATCAGGGACCCGGGCGGCGCACGGCGTACCTGCCGTATACCGACGCGATCGCGGAGTTCAAGGTGGAGACGAACAACTTCGACGCGGGGATCGGGCAGACGTCGGGCGCGGCGATCACGATGATTTCGAAGTCGGGCACCAACGGATTGCATGGAACCGCGACCTGGCAGCACTGGCAGCAGCGCTGGCAGGGGACGCCGTTCTTTGTGAAGCAGAACTACTTCCGGCGCATTGCGCAGGCAGAAGCGGCAGGCAACACTACGCTGGCGAACCAGTTGCGGGCGACCGACAAACAACCGACGGGGCGCTCCAACAACTGGGGCGCTTCCGGCGGCGGACCGGTGGTGATCCCGAAGCTGTACAACGGCCGCAACCGCCTGTTCTGGTTCTTCACCTATAACGCCTTCAAGGACGTGAAGGTGGAGGACGCGTCGCAGTTCAACCGGACCGTGCCCACGGTGAAGAACCGGGAAGGCGATTTCAGCGATCTGCTGTTGGTACGGAACAATCCCTCGCGCTACGTGATCCACGATCCGACGACGATCACCCGGGATCCGGCGCGGCCGAACAACTTCATTCGCTCGCCGTTCCCGAACAACATCATTCCTCGAAGCCGTTTTGCGAACCCGGCATACAACACGTACCGGGACATCTACCCGTTGCCGAACGTGCAACTGGCGGCTAGCGAGGATCCGATCAACAACTACCTGGCGTCGCAGACCCCGTACAACTGGGATTATTACGCTTACTCAAACCGCGTGGATTACCAGATCAGCGACAAGTGGAGAGCGTTCGGCCGGTGGTCCATCAACAACTTCGGCCCGGAAGACCGCGGCGACTGGGTGTACGAGACGGCACGCGGCCTGAACCTGAACGGGCTGGTCCGCAACAACAAGGGTGGCAACATCGACGTGGTGTACACCCAAACGCCGACCACTCTCTGGAACTTCAACATTGCGATGAACCAGTTCCGTGAGGGCAACATTCAGCCGAAGGCTCTGGAGTACAAGCCTTCGAGCGTCGGCTTACCGGAGTACATGGACGCAAAGGCCGGGGACCTGGCGCTGTTGCCGCAGATGACGTTCGGCACCAACAGTTACTCGACGGCGAGCCCGGGTGGATTCACGACGTGGACGCGCACGCGTCAAATGACGGCGAAGATCGAAGGGACTTTCATTCGCGGCAAGCACTCGTTTCGTGCCGCGTTCGACAACCGCAACCAATACCGGACGGGCGGGGGCGGCGGCAACACCAGCGGCAACTTCTCGTTCAACCAGAACTACCTGCGGCGCAACGACGACGGGCTGACGCCGGCGACGGACCTGGGACTGTCGTGGGCGGCGTTCATACTCGGCATACCCTCAGGCGGCAGCGTAGCCACCAACGACACGTACGCGACGCACACGCCGTATTACGGCTGGTTCTTCCAGGACAGTTGGCGCGTCAGCCCGAAGCTGACGTTGAATCTCGGTTTGCGCATGGAGTACGAGCGCGGGGCGACGGAGCGCTACAACCGCATGGTGGGCAATTGGGACCCGACGATCACGACTCCACTGACGGCCGCGGCGCAGGCGGCTTACGCGGCGAATCCGATTCCGCAAGTATCCGCTTCCGACTTCAAGGTGATCGGCGGAAACACGTACGTCGGAGTGAACGGCGCTTCGAGGATGCTCTACAAACCGGAGTTGATGTGGCTGCCGCGCGTTGGCGCCGCGTATCAGCTGAACGCGCGGACTGTGCTTCGCGCCGGCTACGGACTCTTCTTTGACACTTTGAACGTGATGAACTACGGGCCGAACCAGTTCGGGTTCTCGCGGTCGACGAGCATGATTGTCTCAAACGACTTCGGTCAAACCTGGGGTTCCGCGTCGGCGCCGTATCCGGCAAACGCCAATCCCGCGAATTTCCGCAGCCTCTTGAACGATCCCTTCCCGGTCCGCGGGGACGGCACGCGATTCGATGTCCCGACGCGCGAGGCCCTGGGAGCGATGGCGTACCAGGGACGCGGTCTCGGCTTCACCGCGTGGGATACTCCGCACCCGCGGCAGCAGCGCTGGCAAGTGGGCGTGCAGCGGCAGTTCGGCAGCGACATGGTGGTGAATGCGTCGTACGTCGGCACGTACTCCGATCGGATCTCGCAGTTCTCCTCGCAGGGCAACGTACCGGGCCGCAACCTGCAGCCGATGCCGCAGCAGTTTTGGGTCAGCGGGCTGACGCGGAACGAGTCGGCCCAGTCCTTGTTGAACGCGAACGTAACGAACCCGTTCTTCGTGGGCAACTTCCGGCAGCAGGATTTCACGCCGCTGGTGTGGGCCGACTTGAACTCGAACGGGTTTTTCACCAGCCGGATCATCGCCCGCAACCGGCTGATGCGACAGTACCCGAACATCAATGGCCTGACTGATAACAGCGAGGCGTCCGCCGTGACGCGCACGCACGAGGTGCAGTTGTCGTTCGAGAAGCGGTTTTCGAAGGGCTGGAACATCAACCTGGCTTACAACGGCATGTACATTCGGGACCGGGACGTGTTCCTGAACGAGTTCGACCTGGAGCGAACGGAGCGACCCTCGAACGACGGCCGGCCGCATCGGTTCACCGCGACCGGGATCTACACGGTACCTGTGGGCAAGGGGCGAAAGTACTTAGGCTCCGCGCCCCGAGCGGTGAATCTGCTGCTCGGCGGCTGGCAGTTGGCCGCTACGTACGAATGGCAGCCGGGGCCGCTGCTCAACTTCGGCAACATCTTCTACTATGGCAGCGACGTGGACAACATCAGGAACGTCAACCGCACGTTCGACACGTGGTTCAACACCGCGGACTTCGAGCGGACGGCGGCCCGCGGGCCGGCGGGCTATCACGTGCGCGTGTTCCCCACCCGCATCAACGGGCTGCGGGCGGACATGACCAACCAGTGGAATGCGAACGTATCGAAGAACTTTCCGATCTCGGAGAGCGTCAACATGCAGCTTCGCCTGGATGCGCTGAATCTTCAAAACCGTTCGCAGATGGCGGGGCCGACAACGGACCCATACAACAGTAACTTCGGGCGCGTCGTGAGCCAGACGGCGGCGGTGAACCGCTGGATTCAGGTGCAGGCGCGCATCACGTTCTAACGCACGGCTGGAGAGCGAACGGCGGCGGGCGGTCTTCTTGACCTCCGCCGCCGTTGCGTTATACGCTCACGATTCCTATGATTCTCCCGGAGACCTACGTTGCCGCCCTCGCGCTGCTGATCCTTTCGATGACCTGCTGGGGCTCGTGGGCGAACACGCAGAAGCTCGCCGGGAAGTGGCGCTTCGAGTTGTTCTACTTCGATTATGCGTTCGGCGTACTGGCGATGGCGGCAATCCTGGCGTTCACGTTCGGTTCGATGGGCGATGGATTGAGCGTGCTGGACAACCTGTCGATCACGGGGAAGCGGAACATCTTCTACGGCTTCGCGGCGGGCGTGATCTTCAACCTGGCGAACATGCTGCTGGTTGCCGCGATCGCAGTTGCGGGACTCGCGGTCGCGTTTCCGGTGGGCATCGGGCTGGCGATGGTGATCGGGGTGGTTTGGAACTACGCACTGAATCCGCAGGGCAACGTGTACATGCTGTTCGGCGGAATGACGCTGGTGCTGGCGGCGATCGTTCTCGACGCGCTGGCGTACAAGGCGCACGCGCGCATCCGGGCGGCGGCGGCGCCCGCTCCACCGGCGGGCGTATCGATTCACCAGCGCGGCAAGCAGCGCGCGGCAAAGCCGAGCGGGCTGAAGGGCATTCTGCTGAGCGTCTTCGCCGGCCTGCTGATGGGCTCGTTCTATCCGCTGGTGGAGATGAGCAAGCAGCCGGAGATGCTGGGGCTCGGGCCGTACAGCGTAGGCTTTGTGTTTGCGATCGCGGTTTTCCTGTCCACCTTTGTGTTCAACCTGTTCTTCATGAATCTGCCAGTGGAGGGAGATCCGGTGCCGTTCGCCGCTTACTTCAAAGGCACGGTGCGGCAGCATCTGCTCGGGATCGTGGGCGGGTGCATCTGGTGCGTGGGGACGATCTCGAATTTCGTGGCGTCGAGCGCGCCGGAGAGCGTGAACGTAGGGCCGGCGGTGAGCTACGCGCTGGGGCAGGGAGCAACCATGATCAGCGCTTTGTGGGGACTGCTGGTGTGGAAGGAATTCGCGGGCGCGGACGGGAAGGTAAGAGGGCTGATCGGAGCGATGCTGGTGTTGTTCCTGGCCGGGCTGGCAACCATCTCCCTGGCTCCGAAGTTTTGACCTGCACAAATTACCGCGAGAACGTTTAAACCGCGAGGCGCTTCACGTGGCAGGATTCGTGCACCTGGACCACGGCGAGATGAAGTTCGCCCTCTCCATTCTTACGTTAGGCGCGTCACTCGGCGCGCAAGACACGTCCGAGACTTACAAAGTAGATGTCGATCTGCTGGTGTTGAACTTTACGGTGCTCGATTCGCGAGGCCATTACGTACAAGGCCTGCGGCCGCAAGATGTGGTGGTGCGGGAAGACGGGGTGGCGCAGAGTCTGAAGAGTTTCAGCGAATCTTCCGGGCGCGTGCGCATCGCGGAAGGCACGGAGCGCAACGTCTTCGTGCTGTTCGATACCAGCAACGGGATGTATGGCCGGTTCGCACATGCGCAGGAGGCGGTATTGCAGTTCCTTCGCGAGTTGGATCCGAACGATCGAGTTGCGCTCTACACCTTCAGCAAGAACATGCACCGTGCGCAGCGGTTGACCTCGGACCGAAGCCGGGCGATGGCGGCGGTGCGGAACGCGGTGGTGGGAGCGGAGACAGGCCTCTACAATTCGCTGCTGCTGACGCTGCGGGACGCGGCGAAGGTGAAGGGGGACCGGGTGGTTGTGGTGTTCTCTAATGGCGCCGACAACGCGAGCATCGTCGGCCCGGACGACGTCCGGCGGGTGGCCGAGGAGGAGGGAGTGCCGATTTACGTGGTGGCCGCGGTGACGGACGATGCTGTTTCCGGAGCGGTGTTCGAGCGATTGACGACGAAGACCGGAGGACGGCTGCAATACGCGCAGCGGTGGGATGACCAGGTGCGGGCGTTTCGTTTGATTCGCGAGGAATTCGCCAATTCGTATGTCGTGACTTACTACCCGGGCGCGTCAGACAACGATGGTTTCCGGCGGCTGGAGATCCAGATGGTGGGGCGAGACGAGGCGCACTTCACGGTGCGTGCGCGGCCGGGGTATAAACGGCGGACGGCGGCCGTGAAGCGTTAGAATCGGAAGTCTCTTCCGGTTCGCATGCGTCTGGCACTGATCGGTTACGGCAATGTCGGGAAGGCTCTGGCGAGGCTCCTGGAGCGAAAGCGGCACAGCTTCCCTTTTCGCATCGTTGGCATTCACACGCGCCATGGCACGGCGGCGGATGATCGCGGCCTGCGTGCGGACGTCGCGCTAGGGCCGCCGCTCGAGAGCGTGGGGCGCTTTCTGGACGAGACGCAACCGGAAATCGTACTGGAGCTGACGACGCTCTCGCCGGCGAGCGGCGAGCCGGCGATTTCGCATATCCGTGAGGCGTTCGCCCGCGGCATGCACGTGGTGACGGCGAACAAGGGGCCGATTGCGCACGCGTACGCGGCTCTGCGGGACGAAGCGTGCGGGCGGGGCGTGCTTTTCCGCTTCGAGTCGACTTGCATGGACGGCGCGCCGGTGTTCAACCTGTGCCGGAACGATCTACCCGGAGTGGAGGTGCTAGGCTTCACCGGCGCTCTGAACTCGACGAGCAAGATCGTCATTGACGCGCTGCGGCGCGGCGCTTCGCTCGAGGAGGGGATCGGGGAGGCGCAGCGGCTGGGCGTGGCGGAGGCGGATGCGTCGTTCGATATCGACGGGTGGGACTCGGCGGCAAAGGCGGCGGCGCTGGCGAACGTGCTGATGGACGCGAGGGTGACGCCGCTGGAGGTGGACCGCCGCGGCATCGGGAAGCTGACGCCGGAGAAGATGGCGGAGTTGCGCGACAAGGGCAAGACGGTGGTGCTGGTAAGCAGGGGGAAGAAGACGGCGCAGGGCGTGAAGCTGCGAGTGCGGGCCGAGGTGGTGGAGGAGACGGATGTGCTGGCGTCGGTGCGGGGAACGTCGAATCTATTACTGTTGCATACGGACCTGATGGGCACGGTGGGGACGGTGTCGATTGATCCCGGGGTGGAGCAGACGGCGTACGGGGTATTTCAGGACGTGGTGGATATCGCGAAGAACGCGTAGAGACACGAAGGGCCGCCCTTGCGGACGGCCCCTGTGTACCGGCTGGTTTACTTGCCCTGCTTGAGCTTCTCGCGCTGCTCTTTCAAGACGGCCTTGCGGCTGAGCTTGATTTTGTTGCCTTCGAGCGCGAGGACTTTGACGAGGATCTGGTCGCCTTCCTTGAGCTCGTCCTTGACGTTCTTGATGCGGTTCTCGGAGATCTCCGAGATGTGCAGCAGGCCGTCGGTGCCGGGGAAGATTTCGACGAACGCGCCGAAGTCGACGATGCGAACGACTTTGCCGAGGTAGGTCTTGCCGACTTCGGCCACGGCCGCGATGTCGGTGACCATCTGGATGGCGCGGTTGGCGCTATCGCCGTCGACAGCATAGATGTTGACGGTGCCGTCGTCGCTGACGTCGATCTTGCAGCCGGTGGAATCGACGATGCCGCGGATGACCTTGCCGCCGGGGCCGATCAGCTCGCGGATCTTGTCCACGGGGATGGTCATGGTGAAGATGCGCGGCGCGTACTGGCTGAGCGTGGCGCGCGGTTTGTCGATGGTGGCGATCATGGTCTCGAGGATCTCGAGGCGGGCGCGGCGCGCCTGTTCGAGGGCTTCGCGCATGATCTCCGCGGTGACGTTGGGAACCTTGATGTCCATCTGCAGCGCGGTGATGCCTTCGCTCGTGCCGGCTACCTTGAAGTCCATGTCGCCGTAGTGGTCCTCGGCGCCGGCGATGTCGGTGAGGATGGCGTAGGCGTCGTCTTCCTTCACCAGGCCCATGGCGATGCCGGCCACGGGGTTGGCGATGGGCACGCCGGCATCCATCAGCGACAGCGTGCCGCCGCAGACGGAGGCCATGGAGCTCGAACCGTTCGATTCGAGGATGTCGCTGACCACGCGGAGGGTGTAGGGGAAGGCTTTCTCGTCGGGGATGACGGCGGAGAGGGCGCGTTCGGCGAGGGCGCCGTGGCCGATCTCGCGGCGGCCGGGCCCGCGCATGAAGCCGACTTCGCCCACGCTGAACGGCGGGACGGTGTAGTGGAGCAGGAAGCGCTTCGACAGTTCGCTGGGGTCGAGCAGTTCGATGCGCTGCTCGTCTTCCTTGGTGCCGAGCGTGGTGGTGACGAGGGACTGGGTTTCGCCGCGCGTGAAGAGCGCCGAACCGTGGGTGCGGGGAAGCACGCCGACTTCGCAAGTGATCTTGCGGATCTCGTCGAAGCGGCGGCCGTCGGGGCGGCGGCGTTCTTTGAGCATCTCGTCGCGGAAGATGCGTTCCTTGAGGATGTCGAAGAGCTTGCCGACCTGGTCCTTCTGCTCTTCGGGGAAGCTGGCGACGGCCTGTTCCTTGACTTCCTTTACCTTCGAATAGCTGTCGAGCTTGGGGTACTTCTGAGTGTTCAGGGCGTCGGCCAGGGCGGCGCGGAACTCTTTCTCGAGCTTGTTGTAGGCTTCCTGGTCAATCGCCGGGGGGGTGTATTCCCACTTGGTCTTGCCGACTTTGGCCTGGAGTTCGCGGATGCCGGCGATGATCTTGCGGCAGCAATTGTGGCCGAACTCGATGGCGTCGACGGCTTCGGCTTCCGTGGCGCCGGTACCGCCGGCTTCCACCATTACGATGCCGGCGTCGGTGCCCGCGACGACGATGTTGAACTTCGATTCCTTGGCCTCGGTGTAGGACGGCATGGCGACGAAGCGGCCATCGACGAGACCGACGCGGATGGCGCCGAGGACGTGCTGGAAGGGGATGTCGGAGATGGCGAGGGAGGCGGCGGCTCCGATGATGGCGAGGGTACCGGGGTCACGCTCGGGGTCAGCCGAGAGGACCATGCCGATGATCTGGGTTTCGTGGGAGAAGCCTTCGGGGAAGAGCGGGCGGATGGGGCGGTCGATCAGGCGGCTGGTGAGGATCTCCTTTTCGGAGGGCCGGCCTTCGCGTTTGATGAAGCCGCCGGGGAAGCGGCCCGCGGCGTAGGTGTACTCACGGTAGTCCACCGTGAGAGGGAAGAAACTGGCGCCCGGTTTGGGCGAGTCGGCCGAGCAGGCGGTCACCAGGACCACACTGTCGCCGGAGCGAACGACGACGCTGCCGTTCGCCTGTTTGGCAATCTTGCCGGTTTCAATGGAAATCAATCGACCATCGAGGTCGATATCGACGTTATGCATGTTCATTTCCTCCATGGCGCCAGAGGCGCGCGCGGCGCCGGCGAGCGAAGCCCGCAGGGCCGGGTGAGGGCCGGTCCGCAACGACGCGGGGGCCCGAAGTGCCGGACGCGGACAGTTGCCGCGCCTCGACGTTACAGATCGAGTGGGATGACAGAGTGTGATAGCGAAGGTCCGCGCCCATGGTCTTGGGGCGGAGTGCCGGGCGGGAGAGCCGGGACTGTGCCTCGTTCAGAGGGTCCTTTTGGGGGCCGACTGGGCCGGGCCAAGCTAGGGGTTCGCCGCCTGGCGCTCCGGTGCTTTCGCTACCGGCGGATGCCCAGGCTTTCGATGAGCTTCTTGTACCTGGCGACGTCGTTGGCCTTCAGGTAATTGAGAAGCCTGCGGCGCCGAGCAACCATGCTCAGCAGACCACGCCGCGAGTGGTGATCCTTCAGGTGGGTTTTGATGTGCCCGGTGAGCTGCTCAATCCGAGTGCTCAACAGAGCCACTTGCACTTCGGGCGATCCCGTGTCGGACTTATGCGTCCGGTAGGTGGAGATCACCTGTTTCTTTGCTTCTAACGCCAGCGCCATCTAGACGAACCTCTTCTGTCTGAACTCAATCGATTTTGTACCCTCATAGGATAGCACAGGGATTGTAACGGAAAGTCCATGAGGGACAGAGGCGTAGACACTACTTCCCGAGTCGGAGTTGGCTCCGAATGGCCTTGAGGCAAAGGCCGAAGCTCGGTTCGTGGATCTCCGCCTTCGAAAGGTTCATCCGGGATACGATGTCCCCGGCAAACTCTTCTCCGCCCAGCAGTGGTTCCAGGCCACTCTGACGGATCTCGTGCCGCAGGATTCGCTTGTACTCGTCCTTGTCGCACTTGAGCTTGGGGAGTGTGCAGCCACGCCCGAAGACGGTCTTGAACGCTCCGGGATCGAGGAGCATCCAGCGCTCGATGTGGGGATCGGGTATGGCGTATTCAACATACTGCTCCAGGGAAGGGTAGAAGTTGCGGACAACCGTGGCGAAAGCGGCCCGTCTGTCGTGGTAGCCGAGGCAATTGGCGTCGGCGACGACCAGGATCTGGAGAAGGGGCGTCAGACCGGGGCGTGTGGCGTCGCGCATGAAGTCCTTGAATTCCCCCGCCAGTTTGGGGAGTCCACCCCTGCCACTTGCGACCTTTAGATCGGGGTGAACTCCACATTCCCGCCCAACGCGTTTCAGCAGCGCCGTCAGGAATCGCTCGTGAAACGAGTCCTCACAAAACATCAGGATGTCAGGCATCGAAATCGCCTCGAAGCATACGCTCGGAGACGGGAAGGCGCTCCTGCGAGTCGTCGAGGCCAGAAGAGATGACGGCCTCCCGGTACAGTGGTCCCCAAGAACTGAATGATTCGATCATGGTAGAACCATTGACCTTACGGCACACGTACAGGTCGGCGTCTGGGATGTGATCTGGAAGGATGGGCGAATGCGTGGTGACGATCAACTGGGTCGCGCCCGAGGCGGCGCGTCCAGTGAGGATCTTGGCGATATCCCGGATCCGACGCGGGTGAACTCCGTTTTCGGGCTCTTCAAACCCGATGACCGCCGGCGGTTCCTTGACACCTCCAAGAGCGAGTAACCCAAGAACGCGCAGCGTTCCTTCCGACAAGACGCGAGCTGGCATGGGCGTAGTGGCTTCCATCAGACAAAGTTCCACCTCGCCGAGCTTATTGACGGACGTGTTGATGCCGCTGATGGTGGGAATCAGGCTGTGAAGAGCCTTCTCAACGGCCTCAAACTGCGGTGCATCGAGGTTTCGAAGCGTGTTCAGGAAAGAAGCCAGTTCTTCCCCCATCAGGCCGATGTGCCGGACCTCTTTGACGGCGGTGGCCGCTCTCATTCGCTCTCGCGGCTCGAAGTAGTAGAAGAACCAGCTCCTGAATTCGCGCTGCAGCGCGGACAGGTGCGGGTAATGAGGAGCGTAGTGAGGCCGAGAGATGATGGCGTGATCCAAGTAGCGCTCGAAGTAGGTGGGATGAGACTGTCCTTCCATCCGTAAATGGATACGGTCGCCCTGCCGCTCGACGAAGGGTGTTGGCCGGCTCTTGGGCTTGCCGTCGCGACCGAGCGGCGCGACGTACTCATCGCAGACGTGCAGCGCACCTGTCCTCGGCGTCACCTCGATCTCGAGGCGATAGCGAATATCTTTGTGGTGGATGAATGCCTTGCTCGCGTCAACCGGTGCGGCTGCTGCCTGCCCGCGCTTGGTCTCGAGAATGTCGCGGTTCACGGCAGCGATGACCTGCGGGGATAACTCGATATCGACTTCAAGCGTGAACGATACCGAATCCCTGCGCATGAGTCCTTCGATACCGCTCTCGTCGAACGAGAAGGACTCAATCGGTTTTCCGCGATAGGGGGGCTCGAAAGCTTCCTTGAGCGTACGGCTGGACGCGATTCGCGACAGCAGTTGCAGGGCATCGATAAAGTTGCTCTTGCCGGCGGCATTCGGCCCGAACAGAACAGAGAGCGGACGAAGGTCGACCTCCAGGGATCGAAGCGATTTGTAGTTACTGACTTTGATTCGCCGGACCATGATCTGCGAACACCCGGTATCACCGGCTCATATAAACTGTACCCCATGAGCGGCGGAGCGGCCTCATAATGACGGATGAAGAGCGGCGACGGCTGGGCGAGTCGGGGTGGGTGGTGTTGCCGGGTTTGGTGGGCCGCGCGCGCCTGGAGGCGCTGCGGGCGCGGTGCGAGGAGTTATGGGAGGCGGAAGGGGAGAACGCGGGCTCCGAATTCCGGCAGGAGCCCGGGGCGCGACGGCTGGCGAACCTTGTAGACAAGGGCACGTTGTTTGAGGAGGTGGTAGCGGAGCCGGCGGTGTTGGAACGGATCGAGTCGGTGTTGGGTGCGGACTTCAAGCTGAGCAGCTTGAATGCGCGGTCGACGGATCCGATGACCGCCGATGCACAGCCACTGCATTGCGACGCGGGGGCGGTGGCGGACGAACGCGGGTTCTGGGTGTGCAACAGCATCTGGCTGCTGGACGACTTCACCGCCGAGAATGGCGCTACGCGGGTGGTTCCGGGGTCGCACAGATGGGGGAGGCTGCCGCAGGAGGTGCTGACCGATGCGGCGGCGCCGCACCCAGACGAGGTGCTGGTGCTGGGGAAGGCGGGCGACGTGGTGGTGATGAACACGCACGCCTGGCATGGAGGGACGGCGAACCGCACGGGCGCGCCGCGGCGGGCGCTGCACGCCTTCTACACCCGCGGGGACAAGCCGCAGCAGCAGTACCAGAAGGCATTGCTGCGGCCGGCGACGCAGGCGCGCTTATCGCCGGAGCTGCGGCGAATTCTGGCGCTGGACGATGCGCGCAACGACGCGCTCTGCGCGCAGGGGACGCGGATGAGCGGGTTCCTCCGCTAGACTTGAGGCGTGTCGGAGTACGATCGGGACCTGGCTCGCATTGTGGAAGAGTTGAACCGGGCGGCGCCCGGCGGCGGTCCTGGCCGCGGCGAGAAGCAGTCGCCGCCCTCGTTTGAGTCGCTGGACCGCGTTCTCCACCAGGCGCTGCGGCAGAACGCGTCCGACATTCTGCTGGTGGCCGGCACGGGGCTCGTCTTCCGGGTGAACGGCGAGCTGACGCAGAGCGCGGGCACGCCGCTCGACAGCGAGGATATCCGGCGCTTGATGTTGCCGCTGCTGACGGTTGCGCAGGTGGCGGAGTTTGAGAAGCGGCACAGCCTGGACTTCTGTTTCGAGCGGGAGGGGCTGGGGCGTTTTCGCGCGAACGTGCACCGGCAGCGGGGGACGGTAGCGGCGGCAATTCGGCTGCTGCCGGCGCGGATCCCTTCGCTCGAATCGCTGCACCTGCCGCCGACGCTGGCGCGACTGGCGGAGCGGCGCAAGGGGCTGATCCTGGTGACCGGGGCGGCGGGGAGCGGAAAGTCGACGACGCTGGCGGCGCTCATCGATCTGATCAACACGAAGCGGCGGGATCACGTGGTGACGATTGAGGACCCGGTGGAATACCAGCACCAGAACCGGAACTCGATCGTGGAGCAGATCGAGGTGGGAACGGACGCGCCGGACTTCGCTAGCGCGCTGCGCGGCATCCTGCGGCAGTCGCCGGACGTGATTCTGGTGGGCGAGATGCGCGACGCAGAGACGATGGCGACGGCGCTCTCCGCGGCAGAGACGGGGCACCTGGTGTTTTCGACGCTGCACACCAACGACTGCCCACAGGCGGTATCGCGGATTCTCGATACGTTCCCCGCGGCCAATCAACCGCAGATCCGGCAGCAGCTGTCGCTCGCGCTGCTGGCGGTGGTGGCGCAACAGTTGGTGCCGGCGGTGGACGGCGCTGCCCGTTATCCGGCGTGCGAGATCATGGTGGCGAACGATGCGGTGCGGAACCTGATCCGGCGGGGGGAGGACCACCAGTTGCGGTCGCAGATCACCATCGGGCGGGCGGACGGGATGATGACGATGGAGCAATCGCTGGCGGAGCTGGTGCGCGCGGGGCGGATTGCGCGGGACTCGGCGCTGGCGCACTGCTTCCGGCCGGATGATCTGCGGCATCACCTGGCGGGCTAGTGTTGTTCTTCGCCTGCCTCGGCGGAGGGTTGCGGGGTCGCCACGGGCGATGCGGCGGCGGTGGCCAAGTGATCAAAGTGAAGCATGGCGTTGAAGAGGAGGGCGAAGGTGCCCTGCGTCTGATGCCGCCAAACGGGGTTGATGGCGAACATCAGGATGTTGCCTTTGCCTTTGGGCACCTGGACGAGTGCGGGGCGGGCGGCGAGTTCCCTGCCCCCGGCGAGCATACCGCTGATCAAGAGTTCGTTTTCGGGGGCGAACCGCAAGATGACCTTGGGGCGTTCGGGGAGAAGGCGGGCCATGCGCTCGCGGATTTCCTCGGATAGAGGCGGTTCTTCGCCGGGGGCGGGGCGTGGAGCGGGCGGCGGTTGGACGTAGGGCCGGCCTTGCGGGATGTCGGCGTCAGTGGGGGTGCCGCGGCCGCTGGGGCGGGTGGGTGGTGTGCCGCCTGCGCCCGGGCCGCCGGCACCGCCGGTGAGGCTGATCTGGAAGAGCGGAGCCTGACTGAAGTAGACGGGGACCTTGTCGTCGTAGCCGTAGACGATGGGGCTGGTGCGGTCAGAGACGGCGGCGGTGAGGACGCTGCCGGCGACGCGGAGTTCGCGGGCAGGGGCGATGGCGAGGCCTTCGACGAGGCCGTAATCGATGGGCAGGGACGCATCGCGGCCGATGGTGATGAAGAGGCCGCCTTCCTCGATGAAGCGCTGCAGGTGGGCCATGCCTCGGAGTTCGATACCGCCGCGAATGTCGTCGCTTTGGTCCGGGGAGTCGCCGAAGTGGGGGGTGAGTTCCGATTTCTTCCAGGGGATGGGTTGGCCGCGGGTGGGGATGCCGTTCACGATGCGTTGGGCGTTACCGCCCGCGGGGCCGAGGAGGATGACGTCGTACTTGCTGCGCAGATCGGGCGTGTCGCGGAGGGCGTGGACGGAGATGTAGGAGTAGGGGATTTCGAGCTTGTCGAAGGCGAGGCGGTACCAGCCTTCGTTCTGGGTGTTGAGCCACGTGTGGACGAGGGCGATACGAGGGGCGCGGACTTCGTGGGTGGGGACGTCGGGGGTCTTCTCGAGAGCGGTGATCTTGAGGCCGAGAGGAGCGGCGGCGCGCATGAGCTTGTCGCGGAGGCCGGGGGCGTCGGGGATGAGGAAGCTGCCGGCGGGGTGGTTCTGGAACGGCTTTTCGAGGGCGAGGACTTTGATGTCGCGGCCGAGTTTGAAGCGGAACGTGGTGAGGTTGAACTCGGCGGTTTGCGCGATGAGATATGCGGAAGCCTTTGCGGGCCCTTCGATGCGGCCCTCCGGTTTGACTGGGTCGCGGAGGAGGGTCATGGGTGTTTTGAGGATGGCGGTATCGGTGACGCGAGCGGTGCGAATGTTGCGAAGAGCGCCGAGGGTCCAACCGGTGTCGTCGTAGGGAGGGGTGTCGCTGGCGTTATAGAACTGGCGGTCGAGGAGCATGTCGGCCATGCGGGAGTAGGGCTGGTCCATGCGGATGACGTAGCTGGCGGCGGGGAACTTCTCTTTGCCGGCTTCGATCGGGCCGTCCGCTTTGTGGACCTCGACGCCGTGGAGTTGGAGGAGGTTGACGAGGTCGGCGGCGTGGAAGGCGCGGGGGTCGTCAGCGGGGAGGACGTAAGCGGCGGGCCCTTCATTTGCGGGCTTGGCGACGCTGCGTTTGCTCTTCAGATAGAAGTTGCGGAGGAAGGTCTCCTTGTTGGCGGCGGTGTAGTGCATGGCGAAGAGGATGGCGCTCTGCTGCATGTTGACGTTGTTGCGGAGCGACCATTTGATCTTGGGGAGAGGCGGGTTGGGACGGTACCAGGTGCGGGTGGTCTGGCCGGCGGGAACGGTGCGTTCGCGCGTGTCGGGGCCTTCGGGACCGCCATAAGTTTCGTAGAAGCGGCCGATGGCGTTGTGGCCCTGGGCGGCGGTGACCATGTAGTTGGCGGCCCAGCCGTCGTAGAAGCCGTGAGTCCAAACGCCGGGGACGCCACGCTTGGTCATCTCTTCGACCTCGTGGTAGGCGAGCTTCTGCCACTCGTTGATGACGATGGGGTCGAGCCAAGCGTTGTATGGGCCCATGCCGGTGGAGGTGTAGAGGAAGGGAACCGATTCGTGGAGGTCATGCAGGACCTGCGGGTGGTATTCGAGGAAGGTCTTCATGACGATGCGGCTCAAGTTGAGGGAGAGGGCCATGCCGTCGCGATTGTTGTCGTGCGCGACGTAGCGGCCCCAATAGAGGAGGCCCGAGGGAGCTTGCGCCGGGTTCGCTTTGCGGAAATTGTAGAGGTCGACCTGTTTGTCGCGGCCATCGACTTCAAGGACGGGGGTGATGAGGACGACGGAGTTGCGGCGGATGCTTTGAATGAAGGGGGTTTCGGAGACGGCGAGGCGGTAGGCGAGTTCCATGAGCATTTCGGGCGAGCCGGTTTCGGGGGAGTGGATGGCTCCGGAGGCCCAGTAGAAGGGGACCCCTTCCGCGATGAGTTTGTCGGCCTCGGCGTCGTTGATGCGTCGTGGGTCGGCCAAGCGGGCGGTGATGTCTTTGAGGCGATCGAGGCGTTTGAGGTTGGCTTCGTCGGAGACGGCAACGAGGATGGTTTCGCGCCCTTCCTCGCTCGTGCCCTGCACCCAGACGCGGACGCGCGGGGAGGCCTTGGCGAGCTCGCGGAGGTAGCGGTGGACATTGGCGGTGTGCGTGAGTTTGCCGGGGGCGCCGGCGATGTGGCCGAGGATCTTCTCGGGCGTGGGTACGGTGGATGAGGCGGGAAGGTGGTCAATGAGTTCGGTGAGGAAGAAGGGTTCGGTGGTGAACTCCTTGATCTTGGCGCTGTAGGCGGCGTCGATGGACGGAGCTTGCGCAGCGGCGATGGCGGCGCAGGCGCAGAGGGCGAGGGCGAGTCGGGTGCGCATGACGATTGGACTATGATACGCCGGGCAAGGCGGAAGTCTTGGGCTCTTCCGGGGGTTCCGGGCCGGCAGGATCGGGGTAAGCGGCGGTAGGAGCAGGAGCGGGGAGGGCGGGGGCGACGGAGCCGGCGGGGTCTTCGGGGCTTGGGTTTGCTTCGTGAGAATTCGCAAGTGGTTCCGTTTCAGGGGGGAAGAGGGGGGATTTGCGGAGGCGTTCGAGTTCGCGGAGGCAGCGGAAGTAGTCGCGGCGTTCGCGGCGGAGGACGGTGTCGAGGTAGTGGTGGGCGGAGCCGTCGATCGCGCGGGCGATGGCGAGGTCCATTTTCTCCTGGTCGTTGCGGTAGGTGGCGAGGAGGATGTTGCGGTCGTACTCGCGGCGGATGAGGGCGGTCTGGACGCGCTGGGCGCGTTCGATGAGCCATCGAATGCGGGCGATGTCGCGGACGATGTCCTGTTCGATGACGTGGGTGGGGCGGAGGAGTTCGATGTGGTCTTCGAGGACTTCGTCGAAGAGGGCGGGGTCTTCGGTGGCGAGCAGGAAGTCGACGAGCTGGATGGCCTGGCGGCGGGGGGCGGAGCGTTTGGCGCCGTTGGCGGCGGAGCGGGCCTTGCCTTGAGGGGTGACGGGGCCTTTG
>JANRJO010000001.1:0-61624 GCA_033763935.1 Bryobacteraceae bacterium | reverse complement strand
GGGCCCGACAGACACCAAGAACAGGCACGCCGCGACTGGGTTCGACCAAATCGCCTTTCCGTTTTTTCTTCCGTTCGCTGCGGATTAACCGTTTTTCATCATTCTCGACGGCCCATCCGTAGCCACTGATCCACGGTCAGTGCCAGCACCCCGAACATCAGATGCGCCATCACCTTGGCGTGCCCTCGAACGCGAATCTGGCCGGCGCCGAATTCGTCCTTCAACCTCGCGTTCACCCGTTCGCTCATGGTCCGCAACTTGTACCGCTCCTGCTGCGCCCAGTCCAGCGCGGGCGCCGCTTTTGCCGGGAATGCTTTCGGACATTCGGTGGTTCCCCGAGAGCCGCGCCTCGCGTTCCTGCCAACGATGGGAACGTGATTGAGCGAACGACTCTCCGCCAGCAACTCGTCGGCGTCATAGGCTGCGTCCATTAGGTCGTAACAGTACGTGACGCGCTGCGAGGTCAGTCGCATTAAAGGGACGGCAACCTGTGAGTCGTGGACACTGGCGCCGGTGAGGATCGCCGTGATGGGGATCTGCCCGTCGGCCACGTCGAGGTGTAGTTTGTAGCCACGCCAATACTGGCGATGTCCCTGACTGCTGGTTTTGACTCCCAGTCCACACTCCCGTGTTAACTCGGCGAGCATCGCCGTCACATCCTCTTGGCGGCGCTGGCGCTGGATGCGCGTACCCCGTTCGGAGGCCTTCTTCCGTGGGTGATGCCCCTTCTTGGGCTTGGGCTTCTTGGCCTCTTTTCGGGGTCGTTCGCGCATCTGTTGCGGGCTCTCGGGGAAGCGTTCGCGCGCCGCGATGGCGGTGGCATCGCGCGCGATGTGGCCGATCAGGCGTCCTTTCTGGGTGGTCTCGATCACTGCCTGGTGCAGCCGCTGCGGTAATTCGGTGCGGGCGAATTCGGAGAACGCTCGTGAGAACTTCGATTCGTGGGGCAACCCCTTCTTATGCCATCCGCAGAGCCGCCGCAAAGCGGAGTCCACTGCTAAGCGGCGTATCAAGTCGCGAGTCGTTTCCAGGTTCAGGACGGCCTTGGCAATGAACGCGGTGGCCAGCGCGGCCCGATCCCGCGCACGCCGTCCTCTTCCCTTCGGCAACTGCAGCATCCGCGCCACCGGAACCAAGCTCAGGACGGCAACCAGCAATGCCAGCCGCCCTTCCAGCGGCGCCGACAGCGCTTCCTCCAGTCGCGGGAACAACTCCTGCTGAAGGACGTGTCCGAATTGCAGGAGGGCTTCCCGCGGGGTATGCTGCGAAGGGGGTTGGCTCGGCATGGGTTTTTGTTTGGCGACATTATCCTAACCGCAGTTCGGCCCCTCCTCCAAACATTTTTCGCTTTTGTTGTTATTTTCTCTGCGTTTATCCCCGGCTTCCGACCGGCAGCAATTCTGCAAGAGGCTCTTGTGACTCAGGTTTCGCGGGCCTGCGGAACGCGGGGAGCGGCGGGACTGTTATGATGGGCCGCCGATATGACAACCGAGATTGGGCGAGTGGAGGGATTGTTTCGATATCCGGTGAAATCGATGGCGGGGGAGCGGCTGGAGGTGGCGCGCATCGGGTGGCACGGAGTGGAGGGGGACCGGCGGCTGGCGCTGCGGCGGGTGGACGACCGGAGCGGGATGCCCTGGCTGACGGCGGGGAGGCTTCCCCACCTGCTTCTGTATGCTCCGCACGGGGGTTCCGGGGCGGAGGAGGGCGGGCTGCCGACGCATGTGCGAACGCCGGACGGCCAGGAGCTGGCGATCTTCGGCGAGGAACTGGCGGCGGAGGTCTCGGCCCGGTTCGGAGCGCCCGTTCAGATGATGCACCTGCGGCAGGGAATTTTTGACGAGGCAAGCATTTCGGTGATCACTTCCGCTACGGTCGGCGAGATCGGGCGGCTCTCGGGACGGAGCCTGGAACCGCTTCAGTTCCGGCCGAACGTTTTGATTCATCTGCTGCAGCCGGCCGCGTTCGAAGAAGACAAGTGGCTGGGGGGGCTGCTCTCGTTCGGCGACGGAGACGACACGCCGGAGGTGGCGGTGACGCTGCGTGACATCCGGTGCGGGATGGTGACCCTGGATCCGGGGACGGCGCGTCCGGCGCCGGAGGTGATGAAGGCGATCGTTCGGGCGAACGAGAACAACGCGGGCATTTACGGTGTGGTCACGCGGACGGGGCGGATTGCGGTGGGCGAGCGGGTTTTTCTGCGGGCGGGGGCGGCGAGCGCGGCGGGCGGGTAGACAGGGGGGCGGGGGCTTGCCGGTTCGACCTCGCAGTTGCATATGATGGGCCGCATGAAGGTATCGCGGCGGGCGGTGTTGGGAGCGGGAGTGGCGGCGGTGGCGAGGGCGGCGAGGGCGCAGGCGAGCGCGGCGCCGAACATCGTCTTTCTGATTTCGGACGACCACAGTTGGACGGACCTCGGCTGTTATGGGAACCGCGCGGCGCGAACGCCGAACCTGGACCGGCTAGCCAAGCAGGGGACGCGGTTCACGCATTGTTTCGTGACGAGCCCGCAATGCAGTCCGAACCGGTCGGCGATCTTCACGGGAATGCCGGCGCATCAGACGGCGACGTCGCGGCTGCATGCGCCGATGCCGGCGGAGCAGACGACGTTCCTGGAGGGGTTGCGGGAGCGGGGGTACTTTCTGGGGGCGTACCGGAAGGTCCACCAGGGGGCGGAGTTCGACAAGCGCTGGGATTTCTATCGTGGGGAGAAAGCACGGTTTTCCGAGTTCTTCTCGGCGCGGCCCAAGGACCGGCCCTTCTTTCTCCAGATGGGATTTACGGACCCGCACCGGCCGTATCCGGGGAAGGCGTTCGATCCGCCGACGAACCCTAAGGACGTAGCGGTGCCGCGATGGCTGCCGGACACGCCGGAAGTGCGGCGGGACCTGGCGGATTACCTGGACGAGATTGCGCGCATGGACGGGGAGTGCGGCGAGGTGCTGCGGCTGCTGGAGGAGCAGGGGCTGGAGAGGAACACGATGGTAGTATTCACGGCGGACAACGGCATGCCGTTTCCGCCGCGGGCGAAGGGGACGTTGTACGAGTACGGGATCCGGGTGCCGCTGCTGGTGCGATGGCCGGGGCGGGCGGCGGCGGGGGTGGTTTCGAACAGGCTGGTATCGCACGTGGATTTGCCGGTGACGTGGCTGGAGGCGGCGGGGGCGGCGAAGCCGGGGCGGATGCGGGGAGTGGACATACTGAACGGGCCGCCGCGGCGGGAGATTTTCAGCGAGCGGAACTGGCACGACAACTTCGACCTGATGCGGGCGATCCGGACGGAGCGGCACAAGCTGATTTATAACGCGATGCCGGAGAAGCCGAACCGGCCGATCTCAGACCTGGCGGCGTCGCCGACGTGGGGGGCGTACCAGGCGGCGGGGAAGGCGGGGAGGTTGAGCGAGGGGCAGGCTCGGGAGTTGGCGCCGCGGCGGGCGCTGCTGGAGTTGTACGACCTGGAGCGGGATCCGGACGAGCTGACGAACCTGGCGGAGGCGCCGGAGCACGAGGCGATGCGCGAGGAGTTACTGAAGCGGCTGAGCGCATGGATGGACGGGACGAACGACTTTCTGCCGCCGCCGTTCCGGATGTTCGAGGGTAAGCGGAGGCCGACTCTTTAGGGGGCGGCGAGCGCAGGCCCGTTTCAATACATGGGTTTTGGAGCCGTAGGAAGTCTGTAGGAAATATATCCGGCAGGTGGAAGGACGTTCGGTGACCGGTTCCGGCGGACATCGCACGCCCTGGTTCCTCGGAGGCTGATGGCGGCAAACGCCACGAAAAGGAAGGCCTCGTGGAGGAAACCAATCATGACTACCGTTGAGAGCAACTATCGCCGAGGCCGGCAGGGGTTTACCCTGATTGAGCTTTTGGTTGTCATCAGCACGACTGCAATTCTGATCGGGCTGCTGCTGCCTGCCGTTCAGAAGGTCCGCGAGGCGGCGGCGAGGACGAAGGCCAGCAACAATCTGAAACAGCTGGCGATTGCCAGTCACAATTACCACTCGACCTTCGGGAAGTTCCCGGCGACGCTGGTGGAGGCGTTGCGGCTGGCGGGGCTGCCGGAGAGCGGCGAGGCGGATGGCTACAAGTTTTCGTCCTGGACGGTGGACGGGGCGGGCTTCAGTGCCGCCGCGAACCCTGTGCCGGGAGTGACGGGCACGGAAACCGCGATTGCGCGGGGAGCTGTGGGAGGCCGATTCGCGGTGGAGTGGACGCCGACGCCGGGCGCGGCCGAAGGCGCCGAGAGGATGTACAGCAATGTTCGGGTCCGTGCGGCAACGGCGGTGGCGCAACTGGTGGGGCTGGTGGCGGGGGAGGCGGAGAGGAAGCAGCTGATGACGCAAGTTCTGCAAGAGGTGAACTCGCCGGGAGCCGCCGATCGCGCTGTTGGGTCTGAGTGGCTGGCGCACGTGGACCGGGCGGCGCTGAAGGGCGCGGACGGGCTGGTGAGCTTTACGAGCATCGATCGAGCGCTGAATCCGCAGGGCAGCCAGCATACGGGTGGTGTGAACGCGTTGATGGGTGACGGATCGGTTCGCTCGATTGTCGGGGCGATGATTCGGGGGATCTGGGAGGACATGCAGCTTGGAGAGTACGGCGAGAACTGGCGGGCGCTGCCGGGAGCATCGGCCTCCTTCGGCAACGTGGTGACGCCGGGAGCGGCAGAGTTGTTCACGGCGCGGAGTACGGCGAAGATCAAGGTGTATCTGTGCCCGAGCAACCGCAGCGCGAGCCTGGACACGCCTTTGCAGGAGGCCGTGCGCGCGGAGGCGACGGGCGACCGGCGTGGCTTGCAAGCGGCGCTGGACGAGTTTGTGAAGCAGTTGAGGCTGGCGACAGAGGCGAGGCCGATGCGAGTGACGCCGATTGCGGCGGAGGTTCTGACCACGCTGGCTGGTTTTGTGATGGCGCGGTAGTTCGGCGGCGGGATGTGGGGGCCTCGGGAGGGGCCCCCACGGGGCGCGAGGCGCTGTCACGCCCGGAAGCCGACGACTCTTTCGCGGGCGCCGAGGACGAAGGCGACGCGGTCAAAGACGATGGTGGCGCCGGCGGAGGCGATGGCGGTGAGATCGGCGGGGGCGGCGATTTGTTTGAGCTGGAGGGGCTGTGCGACGGCGCCGGGGATGGATTTGGTGGTGACATCGTTGTTGCCGTTGGAAGCGGCGACGTAGTCGATTACTTCGACGAAGAACGTTTCAACGAACTGCAGCTGGCGTTCCTGTTCGGGCAGAGACGTTTTGCCGTCGACCTGTAAAGACATCGGTTTTTCTCCTTATCGAATTAATTCGTGCTCCTGAGCAGGCCGGCGTCGAGGGCCACCTGCAGCATGGTTCTTCGGAATTCTTCGCTGCCCGCGGCGGCGCCGAGCAAACCGCGATAGAGGGCGGTGAGTTCTTCGCGGGTGGAGGTTGCGGTGACGCCGGGCACCTTGAGCAGTTCAAGGAACTTGCGGGCCGCTTTGCTGTCTCCGTCGAGGGACTTGACGAAAGCCGCTTGCAGTTCCTGGAACGCGGTGAGGGTGGTGCTGTCGACGGGTTTGAGGACGGTCTTCAGGTTCTTGCTTTCGACGGCCTGGGTTTCGGTGAGTTCCTGAACCATGCCGGCGAGGGTGGTGCAGCCGTAGAGGACGACGAGATCGGAGTAGGCGTTGTACTCGTCGTAGCGGGCGAAGGGCAGGAGGCGGCGCTGCGCGAGGACGGCGCGCTGGCGGGCGACGCAGGAGTCCATGGCGGTGAGCAGGGCACCGGTTGTCTGCTGCTGAAAGACGTTCTTATCGATGGAATTGTTGACACCCTGAAAGCCGGTGGCGAGGGCGCCGAGGATAGTTTTGCCTCGTGAACCGTTGACGATGGGCACGGCGGCGGTGAGGCCGATGTTGAGGGCATCGAAGGCGACGGCGCTGACGGCACGGCCCCGGGAGAGACTCTCGCGGATATTGCCGTAGCGGGCGACGACGAGGGCTTCCGAGAAGGAGAGGGCTTTATTGCGTATGTCCTCGGGGGCTGTGGGCGCTCCGGTGAAGCTTTGTTTTATTTCGTCCGACACGGCTTTGCGCCAGTCCGTGACTGCGTCCACCGCGTTGGGGGCGGCGATGCGGACCGGGCGCCGGCCGCTGCAGGCGGTTGCGCCGAGCATCAGGGCGGCGCAGCACAGCGAGGACGAGAGGCGAAACACGCGGGAGTGCGCGCCCTTTTTCGAGAGCATGAGTCCTCCTTGATTGCCTGCCCGGCGGCATTTACTCCGTAATTAGAGGTAAATCAGCGGGCAATCACAGGAGTATGCGAATTAGAGAGGGGAAGGGTGCCAAAGGGGGCGTTCAGACGGTGGGAATGGTTCCGCCGTCGATGACGTACTCGCTTCCGGTGATGGCGGATGAGCGATCGGACGCGAGGAATGCGATGAGTTCCGCGACCTCATCGGGGCGAGCCGGACGGCCGAGCGGAATTCCTCCGAGGGCGTCCATCAGAGCGGTACGGGCGGTGGCCGGGTCAGTGCCTCCACCGGAGGCCAGCCTCTCGACGAGCGCCACGGCGGCCTCGGTCTCCGTGTATCCCGGGGCGACGGAGTTCACGCGGATGCCGCGGGGGCTCACCTCTTTCGACAGACCTTTGCTGTAGTTCGTGAGCGCGGCTTTGGCGGCGGCGTACGCCAGCGTCGATTCAAACAGCGGCAGCGAGCGTTGTATCGACGACACGTGGATGATGACGCCGGAGCCTTGCTGCAGCATGCCGGGCAGAAAGCCACGATCGAGGCGGACGGCGGAGAGGAGATTCCACTCGAGAGCGCGGAGCCACTGCTCGTCGGTGAGCGCGAGAACGCCGCCGGCGGGCGCGGTGGAACCGCCGACGGAGTTGACGAGGATGTCGAGGCCGCCGAGGCGGTCGAGGGTGGCCTTGATGACGGTTTCCGCCCCGCTGCGCGTACTGACGTCGGCCTGGATGAAGCGATCACCGCCGCCGGGGGCGGGAGCGGTGCGGGCGGTGGTGAGGACGGTGGCGCCGCCGGCTGCGAGGCGGGTGACGACGGCGGCTCCGATGCCTTTGGTACCGCCAGTGACCAACACGCGTTTGCCGGCGAATTCGCTGCTTTCGGGCACTCTCGGTTGTGTACTCATGGTTTTTCCGTTCGCCGTTTCACTATACGACGCGGCGGGGCGGCGCGACGGGGTTCAGGTATGGATGATGTCGAACTCAAGCCCCACCGTACTGGTTTTCTCATATACACGCTGCTTTCGCAGCCGAAGCGTTGCCCGGATGGCCGGGGATGGAAGGAGAGGTATTCCTCCGCCGAGCAAGACGGGCACGACCGCGACGCCAATCTCATCCACCAGCCCGGCGCTCAGGAGGCTGCGGAAGAGCTCGCCGCCGCCAAAAAGGGCGATGTCCTTACCGGGCATGGCTCGCAGCTCCGAGACCACACGCTCGGCGTCGGCGCGGATGTCGATATGAGGATGCTCGCTCGGCTTCAAGGTGCGCGAGAAGACAATGTTCTGAATGCCAGGAGTGGACCTGGCGTCGCCTCCCATCTTCCTCATCGCTTCAAAAGTCTTGCGACCGATGAGGAACGTGTCGAAACGGGCATTCATCTCCGCGAAGTCCATATCAGGGTCCATGACAATCCAGTCGTACTCGCCGTTGGGTCCGGCGATGTATCCGTCCAAGCTCATTGCCCCGCCGTAAACGACATGGCGCATGGGAAATCTCCTTGTCTAAGCGGTCGTTCAGCCGTTCTACTCAACGGCCGTTTAGTATACGCGTCTTTCGCGGGCACGTCCGGGAGAATGCGCACGCTTGCGCGGCGTCGTCCTTGGCTATACGACGCGGCCGTCGCGCATGTGGACGGTGCGGTCGGCGAAGGCGGCGGCTTCGGGGTTGTGGGTGATCATGAGGATGGTCTGGCGTAGGCGGCGGTTGAGGTCGCGGAGGACGCCGAGGACGATGTTGGAGTTTTCGGTGTCGAGGTTGCCGGTGGGCTCGTCGGCGAGGAGGATGGCGGGATTATTGACGATGGCGCGGGCGATGGCGACGCGCTGCTGTTCGCCGCCGGACATGGCGCGGGGCTTGTGGTGGAGGCGCGCTTTGATGCCGAGGAGTTCGAGGACGTTTTCGAAGTGGGCGTCGCCGTCGTTCTTGCGGCCGGCGATGGCGCGGGCGATTTCGATGTTGTCGGCGGCGGTGAGGGTGGGGAGCAGGTTGTACTTCTGAAAGACGAAGCCAACGGTGGTTTTGCGGAGTTCGGTGCGCTGGGCTTCGGTGAGGGCGAGGAGGTCTTTGCCGTCGAGATGGATGGTGCCGGAGCTGGGCGGAGTGAGACCACCGAGGATGTGGAAGAGGGTGGACTTGCCGGAGCCGGAGGGGCCGACGATGGCGAGTAACTCGCCGCGCTGGACATCGAGATCGACGCCGCGGAGGGCGGGCACTTCGACGTCGCCGGCGCGGTAGACCTTACGGAGGTCGCGGATCCGGATGATGGCGTCACTCATAGGAGAGCGCCTCAATGGCGTCCTGGCGGGCGGCTTTGAGGCCGGGGTAGATGGCTCCGAGGACGGCGGCGCCGAGGGCGACGGCGAGGGCGATGGGCCACCAGTCGGGGACGATTTGCTGGGTGAGGGAGGCGGGGACGAAGGTGCGGATGGCCCAGCGGGCGCCGAAGGCGAGGAGGATGCCGGCGAGCCAGCCGGCGACGGCGATGAGGCCGGTTTCGCGGAGGAGGATGTTGACGATGTAGAGGGGGGAGGCGCCGAGTGCTTTGAGGACGCCGATCTCGCGAGTGCGCTCAAGGACGGCGGCGTACATGGTGAGGGAGACGACGACAAAGCCGAGGATGATGGAGAGCGAGATGATGACGTAGATGAAGGCGTTGAGGCCGGGGACGTTATTCACGGTGAAGAGCGAGGTGAGTTCGGCGATGGAGTAGATGGGGTAGTTGGGGAGTTGCTCTTTGAGCTTGGCGACGGTTTCGTCGGTGCGGGCGGGGTCATCGAGCTTGACGAGGACCTGGGAGAGTTTGCCGGTGTTGCCGGTGAGGTCCTGGAGGGTGTCGAGGGGGACGAAGAGGCGGCCGAGTTTTCCGGCTTCGACGACGCCGGCGATTTTCCAGGGGCGGTTGAGGAGTTGGATGGTGTCGCCGGCGGTTTTCTTGTTTTGCTCCGCGTAGAACTCGTCGACGATGACTTCGCCGGGGCCCTGGAAGGGTCCGCCTTTGAGGTAGCGGAAGCCGCCGCTCATGCGATCGAACTCGTCGAGGGCGACGCCGGTGACGGTATTGACGCCGCCGATGGGCTGGATGAGCATGCCGGTGGCCTGGGCGACGTGGGGCTGTTTGCGGAGGAAGGGGACCATGCCGGCGGAGAGGCCGCCGGCGCTGAACTGGATGGCCGAGGTGCCCGGGGGTTTGACCCAGATGTCGGCGCCGGCGCCGCGGGCGCGGCGTTCGGAGTCGGCGAGGAGGCCGCGGCTGATGCCTACGAGGGTGAGGATCATCATGACCTGCATGCCGATGGTGAAGGCGGTGAGGAGGGTGCGCAGGGGGCGGTGTTTCAGGTTTTCAATGACGAGCTTGTTGACCAAAGAATTAGTTTAGCGCGGGGGGTGCGGGGGTCAGATTAGAACGTGTGTCGAAGACCTCAGGATCAATTCCGCGCCGGACCGACGGAATGAGGCTCATGCGCAGCAGCTGTGTCATTCGATGTCCCATCTGTGCTAGCCTAGATCTTGGGGAAGAAGCGGACCGGCAGACCGCTAGCTCAAAAGGTCGTCGACGCTACGATCTATTTGAAGCGGCCGCGACGTGGAGCGATGCTCAAGGAAGAAGTGTGGCAGAACCAGGCTGGGGAGGTTGTCAAGTACAGCCTCGCATACATTAACCCGTCGATCTGCGGAGCTGACAACGGCAGGGTCCTTGGGTATGACAACAGCCATGACCACCATCATCGGCACTTCCTGGGAAGGCAAGAGCCGACCGAGTTCGCTGGACACGAAGCTTTAGCCAAGCGGTTCTACGATGAGGTCCGCGATCTTTGGAGGAGCGAAGATGAAGAACGCCGGAAAGGCCGCCAGGAAGGCGAGACCGCGTGTGACCGTTTCGTCGGCATCGGTGGACGCGTTCCTCGCGCGGTCGATCGAGCGTGCGCGAAAGTTGGACCGGGGCGAGAGACTTCCGCCAGAGATCACGATGTCGTTTGAGGACCCGGCGGACCTGGTCCGAGTGTTATCGGCAGAGCGAGTGCGGGTGATCCGCGCCGTTCGCGAGAAGCCGGCACCCGTGTCAGAACTCGCAGTGACACTCCGGCGCGACCGGAAAGCAGTAAAGCGGGATGTGTCGCTCCTCGAATCCCTCGGGTTGCTCAGTGCTCGCGAGGAGATCAATCCCGGCCACGGGCGACGGAGAATCATCGAGCCCCTTGCTGCGAAGTATCAACTTGTCGCGACAATTTAGTTGCGCGTGTCGCCGACGGTCCTCTCGTACTGTCCTACCGTAGTAGGATACTTATGTGCCACGCGGTAATCCATCTCCGAAACTCGCGATTACCATCGATCCCGAGATTCACCAAGGCATTCTGGCGGCGGCGGCGCGCGCGGGGGTGAGCGTCTCAGCCTGGATGACGACTGCCGCTCGCGAGGCGTTGCAGCGGCGGGCTGGATTGGCGGCGGTGGCGCAATGGGAGAGGCAGCACGGCCGGTTGACCGCGGAGGAAATGGATGAGGCTCGGCGGGCTGTGGCGGCTCAGTTGGTGCGGGCGCGGCCGGTGCGGCGACGGCGATGATCGGCGTTGTCTACGACACCGCGGTGCTGGTTGCGGCGGACGGAAACGAGCGTCGAGCCTGGGCGGAGCACAAAGTCCGTTTGGAACTGGGCATTCTTCCGTTCGTTCCAGCGCCGGTGGTGGCGCAAGCCAGCCGGTCGCCGCGGCAGGTGCAATTGCGGCGATTCCTGCGAGGGTGCACGGTTGTTCCGTTCGGCGAGCAGGAGGCACACGAAGCCGGGCGGTTGATGGCACGGGCGAAGACGGCGGATGTGGTGGACGCGGCGGTGGCGGCGACGGCGATTCGGGAACAGGCTACGGTATTGACGGGCGACACGACGGATATCGAGCGGCTGCTGGCGGCGTCGGGGGCGGCGATTCGTGTCGTGGCGGTGTGACGGGCGCGGTGGTCGGTTCAGACTGCGCCGGAGACGCCGGCGCGGTCGAAGGTGGCCATTTCGGAGTAGAGGCGGACGGCGGTTTCGGCGAGGTTGATGGCGAGGGCGGCGCCGGTACCTTCGCCTAGGCGCAGATCGAGGTCGAGGAGGGGGGAGACGCCGAGGAAGTCGAGCATGAGGGCGTGGCCGCGTTCGGCGGAGCGGTGGGAGAAGAGGGCGGCGTCGAGGGAGTCGCGGGAGAGGGCGCGGGAGACGAGGGCGGCGGAGGAGGCGATGAAGCCGTCGACGACGACGGGGAGGCGGGCGGCGGCGGCGCCGATCAGGAAGCCGGCCATTTCGGCGATTTCGAAGCCGCCGAGGGCGGCGAGGATGGAGACGGGGTCGGTGGCGGTTTTGTGGCGGAGCAGGGCCTGCTGGACGATGGTGCGTTTCTTGAGCAGGTGGGCGGGATCGGTAGAAGTTCCGGCGCCGACGGTGTCGTCGGGGGGGCGGCCGCTGAAGGCGCTGAGCATGGCGGCGGCGGCGGTGGTGTTGCCGATGCCCATTTCGCCGATGCCGGCGATGTCGAAGCGGTCCTTGGCGGCGAGGGCGAGTTCGACGCCGAGGTCGAGGGCGTGGAGGGCCTGGTCGCGGGTCATGGCGGGCTCGACGACCATGTTGCGGGTGCCGGGGGCGACTTTGAGGTCGACGACGCCTTCGCCGGCTTCGCCTTTGATGCCGGCGTCGACAATCATGGTCTGGATGCCGAACTGGCGGCAGAGAACACTGATGGCAGCGCCGCCGGTGACGAAGTTGCGGACCATTTGGCGGGTGACTTCGGAGGGGTAGGGGCTGACGCCTTCGGCGGTGACGCCGTGGTCACCACAGAAGACGAAGAGGCCTTTGCGGGCGGTGGCGGGAGTGGGCGTGGCCTGGATGAGGCCGAGGTGGACGACGAGGCGTTCGAGTTTGCCGAGGCTTCCGGGGGGCTTGGTGAGGGAGTCCCAGTGGGCTTCCATCTGTTCGGCGAGGCGGGCGTCGTCGAAGGAGCGGATGCGGTTGAGGGTGTTCTCGAGGAGTGGGGTCATGGTGGGGGCGCGATCTTTTACGATAGCGCCTCAGCGGCCGCTCAATGATCCCAATCGACGCGCAGCATGCGGGTGACGTCGACGCGGCCCTCCTCCTGGTTGACGCCGTACACGGTGTTGGTTCCCTTAACGCGGTAGTAGAAGTTGGAGCCGGCCTGGACGGTGGTGAACTCATTCGTGGCGGGGTCGAGGACGCGGTAGGTACCGGCGAGGAGATCGCCGTGGGCGCGGGCGTTACGGGCGGCGGACTGGGCGCGCTCGGACATGGTGTTGCGGAAGGCCTGGTTGATGGAGTTCAGCGTTTCGATGGCGCGGGCGTGGTCGATGCGGGCGAAGGCGCGCTCGGTGCGTAGCCATTGAAGGTTGACCTGGACAGAGGAGACGGCGTGGGCGAGGTGCGTGGCGGCTTCGGCGGCGCGTTCGGGAGGAGCGAGCGAACCGGCAAGGAAGTGGACGCTCCACTGGTAGTCGCCGCCGCCGGGGACCTGCCATACCTCGGTAGCGGCGGTGATGACGCCCGTCCGGCCGGGGGTTTCGAACTCGAGTTCGCCGGCGTGGATTTGGGCGTTGAGCGCGTTGCCGTAGCGGTACTGGGCGGCGGCGAGTTGCCGGCCGAGGTCGGGACGGGCGCGGCCGCGAAGGGGACGAGCGGCGGGAAAGCGGGACCGGAGCCAGTGGGCGGCGAAGTCGGCGCCGGGGAGGAAGCGAAGGATGCGCATGGGGTGAATGCCGGTGGGGTTGTAGAACATGCCTTCGCGGAGGCCGTATTGGGCGAGTTCGGGGGTGGCGCCGGCGAAGGGGCCGCCGTCGCGTGTGCCGAGGAACAGGGTGATGGCGTTATCAGGGGAGGCGGCGGTGGTTTCGAGGCGCGGGGTGAGGGCGCCTTCGCGGAAGACGCCAAGGGCGGCGTGCCAGCCGGCGGGGAGTTCGAGGGAGTAGGCGGCTTCGCGGGGCTCGGTGAAGCGGGAATGAGCAGTGACGGGAGCAGGTTTGGAGGGCGGGAGGAGGGTGAAGCTCTGGAGGGCGGCGACGAGCACGGCGGCGCGTGCGGCGAAGGTGGATTCGAGGGCGGCAGCGAGATAGAGAGTGCCGGCGCCGCCGCGGACGGCGAGAAGCGTGTGGGCGCGGATGGGCCCGCGGGGGCCGGCGGCGGTGAAGCGGGATTCGGCATCGGGGCCGGCAGTGCGAGTAGCGACGAGGCGGGGGGCGCCGAGGCCGGGCAGTGCGCCCTCGGCGGCGAGACGGCGGGTGGCCTGGGCGGCGGACTCGTTGCGGGCGAGGAGGACGGGGCGGATGAAGACCCACTCCGATTGGTCGGGGGCAGAGGCGCGGACGGCGCCGGAAGAGCTTTCGATGACCCAGTTAGGAGGGAGAGTGAGGGCGAAGCCGTCGGGATGTTCCGTGCGGCGGACGGCGGCGGAGGCGGGGGAGGCGGCGACGGCGAGGGCCAGAAGGGCGAGGGAGGTACGCATACCGGGAGTGGCGATGCGGGCGGGGAAAGTGACTCAGGAGTGCGTGTGTGTGACGGGGAGCGGGGTGGCGGCCGCAGGCGCGGGTGCGTGACGGGCCACCAGCCCGCGACTTAAGGGGCGACGAGGGGCGTGGGGTCAGCGTCGGCGGGGATTCCCGGTTTGCAGATCCGTGTATCGGGCGATCGCACGGTAGTCGCGGTCACTCCCCTGCTACTCTCGAACCGGGCCTGCTCCGGCGAAGCCGTCGCGCGCCGGAGCTCGCTCTGCAAAAGAAATATTTTCAAAGCGAACCCAAGAAAACGCAGAAGTCCCTTGCTATCCACGGCCGTATACGAGGGGTTCAGGTTCGCTGGCGGGACGGTGAATGGTCGCGGCTCCGATCTCTCCGCGCTACGTCAGTACTGCACGCTGACGAGGAAGAGTCCCTGCGGTGGAGCCGTCGGGCCGGCAGAGCCGAAGGGTGTCTCGGGTGCGGGTCTCAGCAGTTTCTTGAGGCCTTCTTCGTGGAGATTGCCCTTGCCGATCTCGAGAAGCGTGCCCACCAGGTTGCGAACCATATGCTTGAGGAAGCCGGTGCCGCAGACGCGGTACACCAGCCGGTCGTCGTCCTCGCGAAGTTCCGAGGTGTAGACGTATCGCACCAGCGGTTCGCCGGCCTCATATTTCTCGTCGGAGGCGGCGAAGGCCCGGAAGTCGTGTTCGCCTTCGATCAGCGGCGCCAGGTCCATCATGGTGTCCACGTCGAGCGGGTACGGGTGGTGATGCACATAGCGGTGATCGAACGGCGAGAGGATCTCCTCGCGGTAGATCCGGTACTCGTAGATTTTCGAACGGGCGTGGCGGATGGGGTGGAACTCGGGATCCGCATCCTCCACCTTCAGAATTCGAATGGCCGGCGGCAGCAGCTTATTCACGGCCTTGCGGAGGTTGGGAAGCGGAATGGGATTGTTGAGATCGAAGGCGGCCACTTGGGCCAGGGCGTGAACGCCCGCATCGGTGCGGCCGGACGCGGTGACATGAACGGGCGCGGCTTCGATCTCGGAGAGGGCCGCCTCCAGCGTGCCCTGCACGGTGGGAAGGTTGGGCTGGACCTGCCAGCCGAAAAACTCGGTGCCGTCGTAGGCGAGTGTGAACTTGATGCGGCGCAAGGTGGAGTCTTAAGCAGGAGCTGCGACCGGGCGGGAGCCGGGCTTGGTGACGGGGATGCCCTGTTTGCACTGGGGGCAGATGTCGGGCGCATACGTGAGGACGTCCAGGGTGGCGAGAGAGACGTGCGGCGCGCCGATGGAGGCCTGCCCCGCGGAGCGGTCAATAATGCAGCCGGCGCCGAGAACTTCAATGCCCCCGTCGCGAAGGACTTCGAAGACTTCCCGCGATGAGCCGCCGGTCGTGATGACGTCTTCGATGATGACGGCTCGCTGCCCGGGCGTCAGCTTGAAGCCGCGGCGAAGGACCATGCGTGAGGTAGCCGCGTCTCGCTCGAGGAAGAGGAACGGAACGCCCAAAGCGCGCGCCACCTCATGGCCGATAATCAGGCCGCCGAGCGCGGGCGCGGCGACAAAGTCGATCTTGTTCTTCCCCGTGATGCGGCGGAGCCCGGCGGCGAGCTCTTTGCCGAGCCGCTCCGCATGGTCAGGATGACTGAGGACGAGCGCGCATTGCAGGTACTGCGGGCTGTGCAGACCGCTGGTGAGCCGAAAGTGCCCGCGGAGGAAGGCGCCGGTGCGCTCGAAGAGCGACTGGACGGCGTCGGATTGCTTGCTCACAAGGGAATAGTATACGGGAGAAGCAGTGAGGAGCGAGAAGCCCGCGCTCCTCGCTCCTCCTTACTTCGGGTACTTCGGGTCTTGTTTGACCTCGTTGAGTTGCATGGTGTGCCGCAGCGTGTGCGCCGACATCATCAACAGATACTGGTAGGCGTCCATTTGTCCGCCGATGCGCCCGCGAAGGTCCTCCTGCGTTGTCTTGAGGAAGGCGATGCTGGCGTCCCGGCGTTTGGTGAACTCTTCGGTCATGGCCTGCCGGTTTGGCCATTTACCCGAGGGCTTAAGCATTTCCGGAGCCGTGTTCTTCTGGCTGCGGTCGAGGTACCGATCGATGATCTTCTGGTCATCCGCTCGCGTCCGCCGGGGCGCGGCGCCCACTGGTGCTTTGAGCAGCCGGTTGGTGACGAGGTCGAAGATGGCGTTCTCGGTGGTGGTCAGATGTTCGGCGCACTCCGCGATGCTCCAGCCGCCGCTCGATGGTTTGAAGGACCACTGTTCGGGCGTAATGCCGTCGAGGGACTTCAAGAACTCCTGCTTCGACTTCTCCAGATGGGAGAGGAGAAAGTCTCGATCTTCTGCGGAGAGGGGCTGGGACGGGTTGGTGGCGAACTTCTCGCGCGTAAACGCGAGCGGGAAGGAAGAGCCGGCCTGTGTGAACGTCCCCTTGATCTCGGTCCCGTCGGCGTTGACGTCCGCTTCATACGAGGCGCGGAGGCTGGGCCATTCGGCCTTGAGTTTGTTCCCGTCGAGAGACGCGGTGGCGGCGGCCATGCCCATCGCGCCCTGGTCGATGCTGTCCATGACGACGGAGACTTTGCCGCTGGACTGAGTGAGGTGCAGGACGAGGCGGAGTTTGTTGCCCATGGCGTCGAGGGCGCCGTACCAATCGCCGGTGGCGTCGGCGGCGAAGAGAGGCGCGGCGGCCAGGGCCGCGAGGAGGATGCGTCGGGAGCAGATCATTTTTGAACCTCGAGATGGTTGGTTATCAGGGCCGGCGAATCCTCGGGATCGAAGATTTCTTCGATACGCAGGCTGAACTCGCGGGCGATGCGAAAGGCCAACGGCAGGCTGGGATCGTACTTCCCGGTCTCTACCGCATTGACGGTTTGTCGAGAGACTCCCAGGCGGACCGCAAGGTCGCTTTGGGACCAGTCGCGCTCGGCTCGGAGGACGCGGAGGCGGTTCTTCACCGGAAGCGCCACCGGGCCTGCAGGTAACCGGCGATGACGAAGACCACGAGCAGCGCGGACATGCCGAGCGGCTGCAATGGGCCGAGGACACCGGACTTTTCGAACATCGGATAGATGATGCCCGTTAAGAAGATGCCGAGAGCACCGAAGCCCACCGCCTCGAGCCAGATTCGCTGTTGGAGTTCGTCCAGGCGGGAGACGATGCGCGAGATGGTTCGCAGATAGAGGACGCCGGAGAGGACCACGGCCGGGAGGCACCAGCGCAGCGCCTCGACCCCGTACAGCTTGCGCACCGCCGCGGCCGCCGCGCAGGTCACCACGAAGGCCCCGACCGCGACAATCTCCCCGCGCTGCATGCGGGCGCAGCCGAGGCCCGAGGCGCGAGGGGAGGAGGAGAGGGAGGTATCGGCGACGATCATGGGCCGATAGTAAAGCGAGCTTTACTTTTTGTCAAGAGGAATTGATAGTCGCAGCGGCCATCTCGGTTCCGTGACGAGTCGTCCCGTAACCGGACACTGGCAGCCAGCGCCGCTACAAAGGTTACGGACAGATCAGGGGGTTAGGGGCGGCCGCCTTTGGCAAAGGGCGTGCGTTCCATCAGTTACGATAAGGAAGTTCAGGGAACGGCGGTTCAATCGTCTCCGTATTTTTGGGAGACAGGATAAAGCTGCTGAATTGGAAGGAATCGGCCTCATGAGAGATTTTCGAGCAACAGTGGCGGTGCTGTGCGCCATGTTGATGGTTTCCCCGGCGGCGATGGCGCAGACGGCGCAGCCGCCCGCGCCGGGACAGACTGCGCCGGCGCCGGAAGGGACGACGAACGGGCGGGGCCGCTTTGGCATTTTTAATACGGAGACACCGCTGGTGCGGAACTTCGTGGCGCCGGAGTTTGCCAATGTACGGCTGAACAACTCGTCGCGGCTGGACGCGCTGGTGCGGGCGGGCCGGCTGTATCTGTCGCTTCAGGATGCAATCGCGCTTTCGCTCGAGAACAACCTGGACGTGGAGTTGTCCCGGTATGGCCCGCAGTTGGCCGAAATCGACTACACGCGCGCCCGTGCCGGCGGCTTCCTGCGCGGCGTGCCTCAATCGGTGACGCAGGGCGCCAACAGCGCGGCAAGCGCAGCGGCGGGCGGCGGTAGCGCTAGCGGCGGCGCGGGGCGCGGGACGGGCTCCGGTGCCGGCGGCGGCGGAAACGACGCGGGCGGCGCGATCATCACGCAGACCGGCGTCGCCCCATTGAACTATGACCCGGTGCTCTTCACTACGTGGAGTTGGGGCCACCGGACGCAGCCGTTCGCCAACACCGTGACAACGGGCACGACGGCGCTGGTGAGCGAGTCGCAGTTCTTCGCCACCGGGTTCCAGCAGCAGTTTTCGACGGGCTCCACCGTGACGCTGGGCTTGAACAGCAATATCGGAATCAACACCAACAACCGCTTCAACAACATCAACCCGCTGAACCAGGGCAACCTGAACCTGCAATTCTCGCAGCGGCTGTTGCAGGGGTTTGGTCCGGCGGTGAACAACCGCAACATCAAGATCGCGAGCAACAGTCTGCGGATCGCCGACAACGTTTTCAAGCAGCAGGTGATTGCGACGGTGAGCTCGATCATCAACCTGTATTGGGACCTGGTGAGCTTCAACGAGGACCTGCGTGTTCGGCGACAGGCGCTCGCTGTGGCCCAGAAGTTCTACGAGGACCAGAAGAAGCAGGTGGAGATCGGGACCATCGCCCCCATCGAGATCGTGCGTGCCGAGGCGCGCGTGGCGCAGGCGCAGCAGGACCTGACGACTTCCGAAACGTCGGTGCTGCAACAGGAAACCATCATCAAGAATGCGATCAGCCGGACGGGGGTCGCGGACCCGCTGTTGGCCGAAGTGAGGATCGTCCCGGTGGACCAATTGCGCATTCCCGAAACGGAGCCGGTGGAGCCGGTGCAGGACCTGATTGCGCGGGCTGTGGAGAACCGCCCGGAGATCGAGCAAACGCGCATCAACATCGAGAACACGAAGATCGGCATCAAGGGGAGCAAGAGCGCGCTGCTGCCCTCCTTGGACTTCCAGGCGAGCTTTCAGAACAACGGGCAATCGGGCACGCCGAACGCGGCGTTTGCGGGGGGCGGTCCTCCTGTCATTGACTCGCGGTTCCTCGGTGGTTGGGGGACGGCGCTGGGGCAGATGTTCCGGCGGAACTTTCCGGACTACTCCTTCGGGTTCCAGCTCAACATTCCCATCCGCAACCGGATCGCTCAAGCCGATTATGCCCGCGACATGCTGCAGCTTCGCCAGTCCGAGCTGCGGCAGCAGAACCAGTTGAACGACATCCGCGTGTCGGTGAGAAACTCGCTCATCAGTCTGCAGCAGGCACGGGCGCGCTACCAGGCGGCCGTGAAGGAGCGCATTCTGCAGGAACAAACGCTGGACGCCGAGCAGAAGAAGTACGCGCTGGGTGCCTCCACCGCGTTTACTGTCATTCAAACCCAGCGCGACCTGGCGACCGCCCAAGGAGCGGAAGTGGCTGCGATGGCAGCATATAACCGGGCTCGGAATCAGTTGGATTTCGCCACCGGAACCGTGCTGTCCAAGTACAACGTGGAGATCGACGAAGCCCGCCGGGGCCAGGTGAGCCGGGGCCCGACGCCCATACCGGTCGTCAACGGACGGTAAACGGCGGGCGGTCGGTAACTTTGGCCTGCTGGTACCAGTTTTGCACTCGACTTGGTACCATTTCGGCAAAAATTACCGGAATGAAACGACAGGAAGAAGGGAAGCCCTTGGAAACAGGGGCTTTTTCATTTGGTCCGAGGGTTGCTTAGTAAGTGCCCGTATGAAGCAAAGCGAGGCTCAAGGGACGAAGGTTGCTCCTCTCTGCTGCGACCCCTCGGTAGTTCCTTCAAGACCCTTACTTCCATAAGTTTCCCCACAAAAAAGCCCTCCCAACCAGTCCCTTGAGCCACAACTTAGACGAGATTGAGCCGGCGAAAGCCGGCTTTTTCTTTGGGTGCTCGCCTGCCGCAGAATTGCCGGCCTGACGACGGGTTGGCAGCACCTTATTCCCTATTGCCAGCCGGATCCGCGCCGATAGTATGGCATGGACGAACGGGACCAGATGATCGATGAGTTGCAGTTTCAGGCGAGCCTGTTACGGCTGGCCGAAGTGACGGCGATTTCCGCGCCGGCGCCGGAGGCCATGGAGGAATTGGCGCGCCTCCGGCAGCAGGTCCCGGGCAAGGGTCGGGAGCGGCGGGCGAGTTAGATCCCCAAGACGGCGCTTCCGCCGCCTGCGCGCGGGCTATGCTCGTGGAATGCGCATAGTCTCGTTGATCGCGAGCGCCACCGAGATGGTGCACGCCCTGGGCTTAGGTGCGTGCCAGGTGGGGCGGTCGCACGAGTGCGACTATCCCGCCGAGGTGTCGACGCTGCCGCTGTGCACGCGTCCTCGATTCGAGGTGGAGGGGTCGGCAAAGGAAGTCGACCAGCGGGTGCGTGCGGCGCTGGGGGACGCGGCAAGCGTATACGAAGTCTTCGACGACGTCATTGAGCGCTTGCAGCCGGATGTGATCCTGACCCAGTCCCAGTGCCGTGTGTGCGCGGTCAGCCGCGAGGATGTCGAGGCTGCCTTGGCCGGACGATTCGGAGGGCATCCGCGGACCGTCGTGGCCCTCGAGCCGTACTCGCTTGAGTGCATCTGGGAGGATATTCGGCGAGTCGCGTCGGCGTGTGGCGTGTCCGGCGCCGGCGACGAATTGGTGGCCCGGCTGCAGCGGGACATGGACTCATACCGGGGAGCGGGAGGCGGCGCCCGCGTGGCGGTGATCGAGTGGCAGGAGCCCCTCATGGCGGCAGGCCACTGGACGCCGGAATTGGTGGAGCTGGTCGGGGCAGTGAATGTGGACTCCGCGGACCTGTCAGCGGCGGATCCGGACGTTATCGTCGTAGCGCCGTGCGGCTACGGGCTCGAGAAGACCATCTCTGAGATGCACTGGCTGACGGAGCGGCCCGAGTGGCCCGGCCTCAGGGCGGTGCGCGAGGGGCGCGTGTATCTGGCGGATGGGAACGCCTACTTCAACCGGCCCGGCCCACGCGTGGTGCAGGCGGTCCGAATACTGGCGGAGATTCTGCGGGACGAACGGGATTCGGGGGAGGGCTGGATGCGGTTCCAGCCCTCGTCAGCTTTGCCTGCGATTCAGAAGTAAAGCCGCGCGCCAAGACGAAAGGCGCGGCCGGCGTAATTGTTGAACTGCGCCGTGTTGTTCGGGTCGATGGGCGTGAAGTTGAGGTTGCGAGTGAAGGTGCGGGTGGTGGCGGTCCAGGTGAAGATGCCGTTGTTGCGGTTATTGGGATTGATGAAGAAGTTGGGGTGATTCAGGGGGTTCAATACGTCGACGCGGAGCTGCAGGTAACGCTTGCGGTCGGCGCTGAAGGGGATGTTCTTCATCATGGAAACGTCGAACGCGAACGTGTTTGGGCTGCGGACGTCGGAGAGCGTGGCCATGGCGCTGCCGAGGCGGGGCGCCCCATCGGCGCCCGGGACGGCGAAGCCTTCGACGCTGTAGAAGCCCCGGCGGAAGGGGTCTTCGCGCCAGGTGGGGTTCACCCCATCAGTGCCGGGTACGCGGTCCGGGCGGAGCGTGAGGCCGTCGAGCGCGCAGCCGCCGCCGCGGGATTCAAACCAGCCGCAACCGCCGAGCGCAATGACAGCCGGGTAGCCGCTGGACCAGCGCATGATGCCCGACATTTGCCAGCCCCCGATGAGGCGGTCGAGCCAGGGGCCGGCGCCGCGCCCGATAAGCTGGTTGCGGCCGAAGGGGAGCTGGTACGAGTAGGCGAGGTTGAACTTGTGCGGGATGTCGTAGGTGGTGAGGCCGCGCTGGTTCTGTCGATTGACGTCGGAGGCCTGAAGCAGGCCGAAGATGTCGGAGATCTGCGACGTCTGGAGGTTCGAGGAGCCGGCGTCGTCGATCGCCTTTGACCAGCTGTAGGACCCCTGGAAGGTAAGGCCGTAGGAGAAACGCTTCTGGAAGTTGACCAGCAGGGCGTGGTAGGTGGAATTGCCCGAACGCTCGAAGGCCGTGTTGATGCGGCGGTTGAACCAGTTGGGGTACGGGCGCAGGGAGTCGAGCAGGCGGCCCAGGATGACCTGGCCGTTCGCATTCGCGATGCGCAGTGGGTTGAAGTTCACGCTCTGTGAGTTGAAGTCCGCGCCGGCTGCGACGAGCGGCGTAACCACGTCGGGGTGGACGAAGTTGAACGGCATCTGGTTGGTGAACAGGTTGGTTCCCTTCGAGCCGTCGTAGCCGATTTCGACGGAGATGTCCTTGCTCGCCAGGATCTGGAGGTTGCCGTTCCACCGCTGCACGTAAGGCATGGCCGAGTTCTGCGGAATGTGGAAGAACGCGAAGTTGTTCGCGTCGTTCATGAAGAAGATGGGGTTGCGAGGGAGTTCCGTGGCCTGCGGGAGAGGGCCGATGGGATTGGTGATGAGGTTGATGGGGCCGGGGTTCACCCCGCCCGTCCGGTTGCCGGAGTTAATGGTGCTGGCGTTCAGGTTGAGGTCCGGGGAGATGTCGAGGCCGCCGCCCGTGATGGGCGAGCGAAGAACGCTGTAGGACATGCGCCAGACCAGGCGCGAGTTCACGACGTAGGAGAGGCCGACCCGGGGCTGGAAGCCGCGGTAGTTGACGGGCCAGAGCGACCGCTGGCGGCCTTCCGTACCGGCGAAGACGAAGGCGCCTTTGACCGGCTGGCCATTTACGGTGCCGGCGAGAGTCGGGTCGAACCAGCCCTGCCGGTCGTACTTCTCCATGCGGGGAGTCTCAACGTCCCAACGCAGCCCGACGTTGAGCGTCAGGCGTGGATTGAGTTTGAAGTCGTCCTGGAGGTACAAGGCGGTGTAACGCCAGCGGTAATACTTGTTGGTCTGCTGCCGCTTGAAGTTGTAGGTGTTGAGCGATCCGGTGATCAGCCCGCCGATCTGGTTGATGAAGTTATTGATCGACCCGGTGTTGGGCGTGATCTGGCCGCCGAAGTCGTAGGCGCCGCCGGTGAGGCCGCCGAAGGAGAGGCGGTTCACCTGAATGCGGCGGTGGTCTGCGCCGAACTTCAGCGAGTGGCGGCCTTTGATCCAGGAAACGTCGTTCGAGAAACCGAGGTTGACGTCGACCGAGCGGCCGTTGTTCTGGCCGTCGGCGTTCGTTCCGCGGGTGAGGATGGCCGGGAAGCCCTGGCCCGCGATGGCGGGTTGCAGGCCGAGCTCGGGGCCCCAGTCCCTGGAGAGGGACGCTTCGTTCGGCGAGCGGAAGGCATCGCCGCGCGAGTACGTCGTGCGGAACTCGTTGAACATGGTGGTGGAGAACATGTGGTTGAACGAGAGGGCCGCGTTGTGGGACTTGATGTTGTCCTGGACGAGCGGGTTGCCGGGGTTGTCCGGGCCGGCCCAATCGAAGCGGGTGCCGACCACGGGGGCTCGCGAGTAGCGGACGGAGAGCCGGTCATTCTGGCCGATGATCTGGTCCGCCTTGACGCTCCATCGGTCGTCCTCGCTTTCGACGCCACGCGCGAAGATGACGTTGTTGCCGTCGGCTTCCCAAAGGCCGTCGGGGCGCAGCCAGCGCATGTAGGGGGTGTCCTGGCCCGGGGTGAAGGGAAAGACGGCGCCAAGCACCTTCTGCGCGATGGGATTGCGGGAGAGGAGGTGGCTGACGTCGTTGTTCGGAATGGCGGGGCGTTCGGCCGTGGGGAGGACCTCGCCGATCGGGAAGCCCTGGGCGTTCAAGTTGTAGTGGTAACGGAGCTGGTTGGTGCGTACCGGGGAGTTGATGGCGGCGCGGATGTCCTGCTGGCGGAGGTTCTGGTCGAGGAAGTCCCAACTGTTGCGGAAGTTGCCGACGAGCTCTTCCGCGGTGGGGAGGCGGGTGCGCGAGGCGCCGAAGAGCATCTTCTGGCGCTGGGGTTCGAAGGACGCCCAGAAGAAGGTCTTGTTGCGGCCGTCGTAGACCTTGGGAATGATGACCGGGCCACCGGCGGCGATGGAGACCTGGTTGTAGCGGTTGGTGGGGTCGAAGGCCGCGCCGAGGGCGCGGGTTTGCAGGAACGGCTCCATGTGGGACCACGTGGCGATGCCGCGGAGCTGGTTGGAACCGGAGCGCGTTGTCTGATTGATGACCGCGGTGGTGGTGCGCCCGTACTGGGCGGGGATGCCGGTGGTCTGGACGCTGACCTCCTGAACGGTGTCGGCGGAGAAGGTCATGATCGCGCGCGCGAAGCCGGCAGACGTCACGTCGGCGCCGTCGACGAGCACCGAACCCGAGCCAGGGCGGCCGCCGCCGGCGGAAATCGAGACCCCGGGGGTGACGGGCTGGGTGAAGATACCGGGGAGTTCGCTCTGGACGCCGCTGTTGTACTGCGGGTCACCCTGAGCGCCCGCGGCGAGCAGGGCCACCGAGAGCATGCTGCGATCCGGGAACGGGATATCCTGCATGATCTGGTTCTGAACAGTGGTGGTGACCGCCGCGGAGTTCGGGTTGATGAGCGGGGCTTCGGCGGTGACGGAAACGGTTTCGGCGACCTCTCCCAGCACGAGGGAGACATTCTGGGTGGTCACCTG
Source organism: Bryobacteraceae bacterium (assembly GCA_033763935.1). Taxonomy (GTDB): domain Bacteria; phylum Acidobacteriota; class Terriglobia; order Bryobacterales; family Bryobacteraceae; genus DALYJJ01. The sequence goes on along the minus strand of JANRJO010000001.1, from coordinate 37,378 downwards.
GGCGGTCCGGACCTCTACGTTGTCCGCTTTGGCCGTCCGGAAGCCCTGGTAGGAGACGGAGACAGTGTAGGCGCCGGGGCTCAGAGACGGGACCGTGTAGCTGCCGATGTTACCGGTGACCGTGTTGATGACCGCGCCGGTCTCATTGCTCTTGACATCGACCTTGGCGCCGACAATGGCGGCGCCGGAGCTGTCTTGCACGATGCCGGTGATGGTGCCGGTGGTGCTTTGCGAGAGTGCCGGCGTGGCGGTGAGGCAGAGAAGGACAAGGAAAAGGGTGGCGAACCGACAGGGGTTGCACATGCGGGACTGGCTCCTTAACCGAGAGTGACGGTTGGATGAATGGTGTGGCCCTTTTCAGGACGTGACAAGGTAACGTATCGCGTAAAGGTGTTCAGGGTTCCGAAGTCTTTTTGATTGTGGGGCTTGGACCCGGTGCTTAACAGGGTCGTAGCTGGCCGTTATGGGGTGCGGGGGTGGCGTATCACCACAGGTGGTAGGCGAGGAAGCGGGGGGCGGCGGGGGCATGCCCCACCACTTTCACGTGCAGGAGGATCTGTAGGTTGCGGCTCTGCCAGTCCGGAGGCAGGTTCTGGAGGATCTCGCGCATCAGGGCGGGGTTGGTAACCAGTTCGCCGCCGGCTTGCGTGCCGTACTGGGTCAGGCCGGCGACGGCGACGATGCCCCGGCCGCTCTCCGAAGAAAACGTCCGGGTGACCACGACGTAGTCCTCCTCGGTGCGGCCATCATCGGTGAGATGGTGAAGGACCCACGTCTTGCCGGTCTGCTGATCCCGGATGGAGGGCATGCTGTTGACGGCAGCGTGGGGGACGAAGCGGAGCTGGTTCGTGAAGCTGAGGGTCCAGCGGTTGGCGAACCCCAGAAGGACGGCGGAGGACTGCTTGAGGTCGGTGAGAGATATGTCGTGGCCGAATCGGATATCGGCGCCGTGGCCGTGCGTCGCCACCCAGGCCGCCACGCGCGCCATCGCTTGCGCCGAGCCCAGGCCCGTGTACTGATCCTCCACCGGGACGATGTGGCGGCCGTCGATGAGTTCGCCCAGCTTCGGGCGGTAGATGCCGGTTTCCGTGCCGGGGAAGACGACGGCTCCGGGGGAGGTCCGCAGGAATTCGCGGGAGAAGCGGTACACCACCGGATGGCCGGTGCAGACGATGACGCGGCCGGCCTCCTGCGAGAAGAGGGGGGACCAGAATTGATCGATGGGCTCGCGGTGGGGCCAGAGGAAGACGAGTGTGGCGGCGGCGAGGGAGAGAGCGGCGAGGGCGGCGGCGGCGACCCATGCGGATCGGCGGCGAACGGGCGGTTTAGCCTCGGGCGCGTGAAGGACGGGGGGCGGGGGCGCGGCGGCGGTGGCAGCGTCCGCGGCGAGGGCGGGGAGGATTTCGACGCGGTACGCGCCGGGCGGCAGTTGGAACTTGAGATCGGGGGCGGCCGGGAGGCTGTCGTAGTAGCGGTGGAGGCGCTTGCGAACGTCGTTGGCGCGAACGCGGACAATCGGGTCGCTGTTGGCGTCGAAGCCGGTTTCGCGCCCGAAGAGTTCGACGGCGAGGGTCCGCTCGCGAAGCTCCTCGAAACGGCCCTCGAGCGAGCGCTCGACCAGGTGGCGGAGAAGGCGCTGAGACTGGTGACTGTTGCGGAAGGCGGGGCTTTCGAGGATGCGGTCGAGTTCTGCAACCACCGCTGCCCTATGGCGGCTCACTTTGTCGGTTAAAGCCCCGAGTGCGACGGGTGAACCGTTAGGCTTATCTCCGACATCCATACCTGCGAGACCGATACGAGGGCTGCCTTTACGGTTAAGCCTAGCAGAAAGCAAGTGGGAATAGATCCAGAGTTTTGGCGCATAACGTATAGGCCAGTGATATGTCTTTCTTACGAGTGATCGCGGTTTTGGTGTTAGCGGGAGCCGGGGTGGCGGCAGGAGCGGATTTGCCCCTGCGGATCGATTTGCTCGGCGAACCGCTTAAGGTGCTGACGGCAGCGGACCGGGCGGTAGTGGAGGACGCGGTGAAGCTGGTGGAGCAGGGGCGTCACGGCCAGGCGCTCGACCGGTTGATGGCGCTGACGAAGTCGCACCCCGACAATTCGTCGCTCCGGATCCTCGCCGGGTGGGCGGCCCTGCAGGCAGGGAACTTGTCGATGGCGCTGGACTCCGCACTCAAGGCGCACGAGGCGCCGAACGGGAACGAATACAAGTGCTGGTTCCTGGCGAAGGTGGCCCTCCTGACGGGGGACCGGGCGACCTGCGAGCGTGAGTTCAAGCACTTTCATAAGGCGCCGGGGCTGAAGGCGGAGGCGCGCGAATTGAAGAAGGCAATGGCGAAGTAGGAGGATCGGGCGGCATGTTTGCCATGGACCAGAGCAAGACGCAGGGCCCGGTGGCGCCTTCGGCGGAGGAACAGGCGGAAGGGGTGATCGTCAGTCCGGATACCCGCCGGGCCAATCGAGTGCCGCCAGGGCAAAGCCGTACCTTAAAGTGGCCGATCCTTGACGCGAGCGGGGCGCCCGACGTGGACCTTGGGCGGTGGAGGCTGCGGATGAGCGGGCTGGTCGGCGAGCCAGTCGAGTGGACCTGGCAGGAGTTTCAAAAGCTGCCGCGGGTGCGTGTATTCTCCGATTTCCATTGCGTGACTCGCTGGTCGCGGTTGGGGAACGTGTGGGAGGGGGTCTCAACGCGGGTACTGGCGGAGGCCGCGGGCGGGGTCCGGCCGGAAGGGAAGTTCGTGCTGGTGCATGGGTATGACCGGGGGTGGACGACGAACGTACCGGCGGAGGAGTTCCTGGCAGAGGACGCGCTCGTGGCGGTTTCGCACGACGGGGAGCCGCTGAGCCTGGAGCACGGGGGACCGGCGCGGCTGGTGGTTCCGCGATTGTATGCATGGAAGAGCGCGAAGTGGATCAGCGCGATCGAGGTGCTGGAGCGGGACAAGCCGGGGTTCTGGGAGCGGAATGGGTACCACATGCATGGCGACCCGTGGAAGGAAGAGCGGTTCGGTTGGTGACGCCAGGCGGGGGGGACGCGCTCGAAGAGATTTTCATAGGTGACGACGATCCCGAGGCCGTCGACGAGAAGGTCGGCTTCGAAGCCCGCGGAGAGGCCGAGGTCGATGTAGCGCAGGCGGTGCGAATCCAGGCGGAGGTAGCGCTGCCGGGATCGGGTGACGGTGAGGGCGACAGCGTCGATGAAGGCGACGTCGACGGTAAGGCTATCGCCCGGCGTTGAGGGGGTCCGGCGGATGGGAAAGGTATTGCAGAAGGGCGTGGCGGAGAGATCGAGGTCGGTCGCACCGTCAAGGTCCGGGCGAAGCAGGCCGTCGACTCGCCAGCCGGCGCCCTCACGCTCCAGGCGAAGGGTCCGGCGGTCCTGGGTAAGCCACCGGTCGACGGTGACGGTCAGGGGCCGCCACTGGGTGTCCAGGCGCCAGCGATGATCGACCCGGAGGCCGCCGGCTTCAACCGAAAGTACGGTGGAGTGTGCAGAGATGATGTCGTCCTCCTGCCTTAGCTGCAGGCGTTCGAGGCCCACGAGGTCGAGGCGGCTCCAGAAGTAGGCCGTGGTCATGGTTGGCGGTAGCGGGTAAGGGGGAGGGGGTTGCTCCAGGTGCTGGCGAGGGTCCTCAGGCGGACGTTGTGACGGCCGGCGGGGAGGTCAGCGGGGAGGCGCAGGCTGCATTGCCAGTCCTGCGCGTGTGGGGTGAGGAAGGCGATTTCCAGCTCAGGAGCGGCCTCGTCGCCGATCCGGGCGCGGAGTTGTTCCTTCACGATCGACCGCCCCGGGTGGCGGAACCAGCAGACGAGCTGTTCGTTGCGGTGGCCGTAGAAGATGGGCTCGGGCGACGTGCCGTTGGAGATCTGGAAGAGGTCGGGGGGCGTGGAGTCGAGTTCGGCCCTTCCGGTTTGGGGGGCGCCTACAGTGATTGGGAAGCCAGCGCCAGGGGTTGACCCGGCTGTCCAGAGGCGGATCTGGTGGGGTCCCTCGGGGACACCGTAGGGGAACTTCAGATTCGCTTGCCATTGGGCGCGGCCCAGGTCGGTCACCTTTAGGACGGGGATGCCGGAGCTGTCGAGCTCGACGCGAACCGTGTCGCGGGTGAGCGATGGGGCGTCCGACTTGAAGTAGATACAGAGGTACTCGTCCTTGGCAGGGTCGAAGACAGGCTGGCCGGTGCGGTTGTTGACGGCGGCGCTGACCCAGGGGGCCGGGGCGAAGCCCTGCAGGTCGCCGTTCCAGGAGCGGTGGCAGACAAGGCCGGCGCGACGGTCCTGGATGTAGCGGGGCTCGACGCGGACGAAGCCGGCGGCGCGGCAGAGGGCGGTGAGGCAGTTGGCGGTAGGGCCGAACCAGTTGTCAATCTGGCCGCCGAGTTCGTCGGTCTCGTAGAACTCCAGGTGCGCCGTGTTGGCGGCCCGATCGGGTTCGGGGAGGTGCGCGTCGCATACGAAGGACTCGATGAAGGCGGTATCGGTTGTCAACGCGAGGACGCGTTCGAGGCCGAGCAAGGGATGGCGCAGGTGGTAGAGGACGCCGAAGAAGAGGACGTAGTCGAAGCGGCCCAGGCGTTCGGGGGTCATCTCCTCCATATCGAGGATCAGGTATTCGGCGCGCGAGTTGAGGAGTTGGTGGGCGACGCGGAAGTCCTCGTACTCGACGCAGTCGACGGCGACGACTTGTGCGCCACGGCGTTCGAGTTCAAAAGTACACCAGCCGGTGGCGGCGCCGATATCAAGGACGCGCTTGCCGCGAAGGCCGGCCGGTATGCCGAACGCGTCGAAGCGGCCGCGCAGAGCGTCAACAGGGATGAGTCCGTTGACGAGACGTCCGCCGGGAAGTTCGATCGAATGATACCAGGCACCCTGCTCGATGCGTTCGCGCTGCTGCTGGGTCAGGTCGTGGAAGAGCGGGTCTATTCGGCTTTGCATGTGTTGGCGCGGACGGTTTGCTCCTGGAGGGAGACGCCGGGCGCGGCGGCGAGGCACCAGCGGTCCATTCCGAAGCCCGAGAGTGTGTTCCCTTCGACGGTGTTGACGGCGTTGGGCGAGGGGCGGTTAGCGGCGCGGGCGAAGTAGATGCCGCTGCGCAGCATGCCCGGTTCGTTCAGGGCGTTGTTGCAGCGGGCGGGGGTGGGGGCGCCGGTACAATGCGCGCGATTCAACATACGAAGGGTGTTGTTGCGGATGGTGTGGTGAGTGCCGATGAGGTAGACGCCGCCGTAGCCGGCGCCGATCACCGTGTTGCCTTCGACGGTAACGCGTTCGCTCTGCATGCCGGGGTCGGCGTTGCCGAAGACGATGGCGTAGTGCAAATAGGGGTAGTTCTGCAGGGGGCCGGTGCTCTGGCAGGAGTTGCCGCGGACCTCGCCGTGGTGGAAGCCGTCGAGGTTGATGCAGTTGCCATTGACGTCGACGAAGCGGTTGGAACGGTAGAGCGACTGGTCAACGTTGCCGGCGGTGTCGACGCCGACAGCAAAGCCCGTCGGTTCCACTTCGGGGATGGGGTAGCCGAGGCGGCGGCCTTCGTTGAACTCGACCGTGACGCGGGTGGCGTGGCCGACTTGCAGGGCGTCGCGGGCGGTTTCTTCGATGCGGTTGTGAGCGAAGCGGCCGTCTTCGTTTCGCGGCGCGTTCGCGTTGGAATGCGTCCAGATGGCGTTGCCGCGCACGCGGCGGAGCGAGCAGTGAAGGACTTTGAAGCCTTTCACGCCTTCTTCGAGGAGGATTCCGCCGGAGGTGTTGTTAATGCCGCGATCGTCGAGGGAGCCGGAGTCTTCGATGGTCACGCCTTCGATGCGGACGATCCCGGTGCGGGAGACGAGGATGGCGAAATCCGTAATGTTGCGCAGGGTGACGTCGCGGACGGTGAGTTCGCGGCCTCCTTCGACGACGATGCCGTTGCGGCGGAAGTCGCGGGCGAAGGGGACGTTGTAAGGGGGGAGGCCGCGCCGGGCGTGGTGGGGCGTCCGGGCGCCGTGGATTTCGAAGCGTTCGAGGAGGAGGCCGCGGGGGTTCGCTGCTTGGATCGCGTCGAAGTCGGAGGCGGTGCGAAGGACGGAGCCGCGCGTGCCGCGGATGGCGAAGGGGCGGGAAGGGAGGGAGAGAGGGGCGGTGAGCAGGATCTCGTGGGGCGGTAGTTCGATGGCGCCTGTTTGCGGGGAAGCGACGGCGGCGCGGAGTTCGGATTCGTCGGCGACGGTGACGGAGGTGCGCAGGCCGCAGGAGGCAAGGAGGCAGAGAGGAACGAGAGGGACGAGGCGGGACATGCGAACCACCATTGTAGAGGGCGGGCGACGGCACGATAGAATAGAAGCATGGAAGGCAAGCGCCGCAAGCGCTCCCGCCGTCCCTGGGTGAAGACGATGGCCGCGGCGAGCGCCGCGACGGTCGATCTGATCTACCGGGGCACACCGAACCGGACGCTGTTGTTGCCGGCGGATCAGCCGGACCCTACGGCGTGGCCGGACCGGGGGGTTCATGCGGCATGGCTTGGTCATTCCACGGTCCTCCTGAAGATTGACGGGTTCACGATCATCACCGATCCGGTGCTGTTCGAGCGCGCGGGCGTGCACCTGGGCCTGATGACGCTGGGCATCCGGCGCATCGTGGCGCCGCCGCTGGCGATCGAACAAATCCGTCCCGTGGACCTGGTGCTGCTGTCGCACGCACACATGGATCATTTCGACAAGCGCAGCCTGCGGCAGTTGGCGGGGCCGAAGACGCACGTCATCACCGCGTCGAAAACGGGGGATCTGTTAATCCCGCGGCGCTGGGCGAGCGTGCATGAGCTGGGTTGGGGGTCGAGAGTGCGGGTCGGTCCGGTGACGGTGCACGGGCTGGAAGTGAACCACTGGGGGGCGCGGGTTCGCACCGACGTGTGGCGGGGGTACAACGGGTATCTGATCGAGTGCGGGCGGTACCGGGTGATGTTCGGGGGAGACACCGCGGAGACGGACCGGTTCGCGCATTTACCCGTGCGGCAGAAGGTGGACCTGGCGATTATGCCTATCGGGGCATATGATCCGTGGGTGTACCGGCACTGCACGCCGGAGCAATCCTGGCGCATGGGGGAAGATGCGCGGGCGGAGTTGTTCATGCCGGTGCATCATCAGACGTTCGTGCTGGGGCGGGAACCGTTTCACGAGCCGATCGACCGGCTTCTGGATGCCGCGGGCGCGCGTGAGAAGGACGTTGTGCTTCAGCGCGTGGGGCAGGAGTTCTCGCTGCGGTAGGGCGTGACGGGCGGCGCGGTACACTCTCCGGATATGAAGATTCTGGCTTGTCTGGTGGGAGCGGTGTGCTCGGCGGCCGCGCAGGGGCCTTCGGCTTCGCCTGAGGTGTTGAAACAGGCGGCGGCGGAGATGGTGGAGGCTCGGCGAGTACTCACGCAGCAGATGGTGGACTCGATTTTCAGCTTCGCGGAACTGGGGTATCAGGAGGTCGAGACATCCAAGTACATCACGGGGCTCCTGGAGAAAGAGGGGTTTCGCGTGACGCGGGGCATTGCCGGCATGCCGACGGCGTTCGTGGCGGAGTGGGGGTCGGGCGCGCCGGTGATCGGGTTCATGGCAGACATCGACGGGTTGCCGGAGACGTCGCAGAAGCCGGGGGTGGCGTATCACGCGCCCCTGATCGAGGGTGGGCCGGGGCATGGCGAAGGGCACAACGCGGGGCAGGCGGTGGTGGTGACGGCGGCGCTGGTGGTGAAGAGCCTGATGCAGAAGCACGGCATCAAGGGGACGTTGCGGGTCTATCCGGGGGTGGCGGAAGAGTTGATCGGGAGCCGCACTTACATGGTCAACGCGGGCTTGTTCAAAGACCTGGACGCGATGTTGAGCTGCCACATCGACAGTGCGTTCTCGAGCGACTGGGGGCCCCGGGGTACGGGGCTGGTTTCAACGCAATACACGTTTCGCGGGCGGAGCGCGCACAGCGCGGGGTCGCCGTGGGCCGGGCGGAGCGCGCTGGACGCGGTGGAGTTGATGAACATCGGGTGGAATTACCGGCGGGAGCATTTACGGCCGGAGCACCGGTCGCATTACGTGGTGGTGCACGGCGGCGATCAGCCGAACGTGGTGCCGCCGGTGGCGACGGTCTGGTATTACTTCCGGGAGTGGAATTACGAGCGCATTAATGACCTGCACGCAGTGGGAACGAAGATCGCGCAGGCGGCGGCGATGATGACGGACACGACTATGGAGGAGCGGGTGATCGGGGCCGCGTGGCCGGCGCACTTCAACAAGCCGATTGCCGAGGCGCTTCACGAGAACATCAAGCGGGTGGGGATGCCGAAGTGGTCGGAGGACGATTTGAAGATGGCGAAGGCGGCGCAGGGGGAGTTGAAGTCGAAGGTGATCGGGCTGCGCACGGAGGTGGCGGAGTTGAAGGGCGGGTCGGAGGGTGCGGGGGGCGCCGGGTCCGATGACATCGCGGAGGTGTCCTGGAATGTGCCGACGGTGAATCTGCGGTATCCGGGGAACATTCCGGGGATGATCGGGCACCATTGGTCGAGCGGGATCGCGATGGCAACGCCGATTGCGCACAAGGGGGCGACGGCGGGGGCGGCGGCGCATGCCATGACGGCGTTGGACCTGTTGCTGAAGCCGGAATTACTGGCGGCGGCGAAGGCGTATTTCGGCGAACAGACGAAGGACACGAAATGGCAGTCGTTGATCCCGCTGGGCACGCAGCCGCCGGCGACGACAAACAAAGAGAAGATGGACCGTGTGCGGCCGGAGCTGAACAAGCTGCGGTATGACCCGACCAAGCACAAGACGTACCTCGAGCAGCTGGGAATTGCGTATCCGACGGTGCGCTGAGGGGATAATGGCAGCAGAAGCATGATTCAGCTCTCCGGCGCAGGGAAACGTTTTGGACCGAAATTGTTGTTTGAGGGGCTCGACTGGCTGATCACGCCGAAGGAGCGCGCGGGGCTGGTGGGGGCGAACGGCACGGGAAAGTCGACTCTGCTGAAGGTGCTGGGCGGGCTGGAGACGCTCGATTACGGGGTGTATAGCTCGGCGAAGGGGCTGGCGATCGGGTATCTGCCGCAGGACGGGCTGAGCCTGTCGGGGCGCTCGGTATTTGCCGAGTGCATGACCGTCTTCGAGGCCCTGAAATCGATGGAGCGGGAGTCCGAGGAACTATCGCACAAGCTGGCGGAGCTGGACCCGGCGGGTGCAGAGTATGCGGCGGCGGCGGAGCGGCTGCACCATATCGACTCGGTGTTTCGGACCCGCGACGGGTATGCGCTGGAGGCGCAGGTGGGCGGGGTGCTGGACGGGTTGGGGTTCCGCAAGGAAGACTGGACGCGGCGGACGGAAGAGTTTTCGGGCGGCTGGCAGATGCGCATCGCGCTGGCGAAGCTGCTGCTCGAGAAACCGAACCTGCTGCTGCTGGACGAGCCGACGAATCACCTGGACCTCGAGGCGCGGAACTGGCTGGAGCAATATCTCAGCAATTACCCGAATGCCTTCATTCTGATTTCGCACGACCGGTATTTTCTGGACGTCACGGTAGACCGTATTGCCGAGATCTGGAACAAGAAAGTTCATTTCTATCCGGGGAACTACGAGAAGTACTTACAGCAGAAAGAAGAGCGGCAGTCCACGTTGATCGCGGCGTATCGGAACCAGCAGGATCGCATTGAGCAGTTGGAGGCCTTCATCAACCGGTTCCGCTACCAGGCCACGAAGGCGAAGCAGGTGCAAAGCCGGATCAAGGAGCTCGAGAAGATCGAACGGATCGAGGTTCCGCCAGAGGAGAAGACGATCCATTTTTCGTTCCCTCAGCCGAAGGCGAGCGGCCGGATTGTGGCGGAGTTCGAGCGGGTGTCGAAGTCGTACGGGGCGAAGCGGGTGTTGGAGAACGTGCGGTTCACAGTGGAGCGGGGCGACCGCATTGCGCTGGTGGGAGTGAACGGCGCGGGGAAGTCGACGCTGATCAAGTTGCTGGCAGGGACGGAGGCGCTCACGTCAGGCGACTACCGGCTGGGGCACAACGTGGAGGCGGATTACTTCGCGCAGGACCAGTACAACGAACTGGATCCGAATGCGCGGATGATTGATGACATCGCCGACGTGGCGCCCCGGGCGTCGCAGACGGAACTACGGAACCTGCTGGGGTGTTTTCTGTTTTCCGAGGACGATGTGTTCAAGCGCATCGGGGTGTTGAGCGGCGGGGAGCGGAACCGGTATGCGCTGGCGCGGATGTTGCTGCAGCCGGCGAATTTTCTGCTGCTGGACGAGCCCACGAACCACTTGGACATGCGGGCGAAGGACGTGCTGCTGGGCTCGCTGCTGGACTATACGGGGACGGTGGTGTTCGTTTCGCACGACCGGTATTTCATCGACAAGCTGGCGACGCGGGTGTTCGAAGTGGCGGACGGCGGCGTGCAGGTGTATCCGGGCAACTACGAAGACTACCTGTGGCGGACGAGCGGCGGGCCGGAGGCGCTTGCAGCACAGACGCAGGAGGCGGAGCGGGCGGTAGCGGAGGCCGTGGCGGTCCCGGACGGGCCTGCGAAGAAGCGGCTGAATCCGATGAAGGCGAAGATGCTGGAGGACCGGTGCCAGTCGATTGAGTCGGAGGTGACACGGCTGGAGGCGGAGATTGCGGAACACGAGGCGGCTCTGGGGGTGTTCGTGAGTATGGAGGAGACGCAGAAATTGACGGAGGCGGTCGCGGCGAAGCGATCGCGCGTGGAGGCGCTGACGGCCGAGTGGGAGGAAGCGTCGGCGGCGCTGGAGGCGTAGGTTGTGGCTCAGGCGTGGGTGGCGGTGAGGTGCACGGCTTTACGGAGTTCGCCCTCGTAGCCGTGGACGGTGTGGTAGAGGGCGGAATCGAAGAAGCGGCCCACGCTCAATTCGAGTTCCTCCTCCGCGTACAGTTCGACGATGTTGTGGGCGACGCCCGCATCGCGGATATAGACGAGCAGGGCCTGTTTGAGGAGAGCCAGGGCGCGCACGCACTCGTGCAGAGGAATGGCTTCCTGATAGCGAAGGCGGCCCTGGCTTTCGTAAAGGTGGGCGATCTCCTCTTTGTTGCTTTCGATGAGCCAATGGCCGAGGTACTTGAGGAAGTTCTGGCCCCAGAGGCGGAGCTCGGAGTCGGGCAGCTTTCGGATGTGGAAGAGATGCTCGTCTTCGCGGATTTGTTTGAGGACGCGGGTGACGATGGCCTCCCAGTGGTCCTCGATCAGTTGGATCAGTTTGGTGGAGAGCATAGCGACCTCCGGTTGTGTTGATACGCCTATCGCGCAAGGGTGTCAAGCGGGTTGTGAGAGCATGGCAGGCGGGTGCGCATCTACCTCTACTTCATGGGCAAGCCGCGCGACGAGCACGCCAACGCGATGGCGGCGGAGTACGTGAAGCGCGTGTCGCGGTTTGCGAAGTGCGAGATGCGGGAAGTGGGCGAGAAGTTCGATCTGTTCGGGAAGCACGCACCCGCCCGAAAAGTGATGCTCGATCCGGCGGGGCGGATGATGACGTCGCAGGAGTTCGCGACATTCCTCAGCAGGCATGAAGACGAGGGGCGGGATGTGGTGTTCGGGGTGGGCGGGCACGACGGCTTGCCGGAGGCGTGGCGTTCCCGGGCGGATCTGCTGCTGTCGCTGTCGGCGATGACGTGGCCGCACGAACTCGCGCGGGCGATGCTGGCGGAGCAAATTTATCGGGCGTTTACGATCTTGCGAGGGCATCCGTACCCGCGCTAACGTGGGACTGCGCGCAAGAGAGAGTCGATGGCCTGGTTCACACGAAAGAAACTGAATGTGACGAAGCCCGATGAGGGCGAGCGGCACGTACGCACCGAAGGGCTCTGGATCAAGTGCGACGGGTGTTCGCAGGTGATCTGGCGCAAGGCGCTGGACGAGACGCTGAACTGCTGCCCGAAGTGCGATTTCCACTTCAAGGTGGATGCAGCGACGCGGTTGCGGCTGCTGTTCGACGACGGGAAGTGGGAGGCGTTCGACCAGGGATTGGTGTCTACCGACCCGCTGCAGTTCGTGGATTCGAAGCCTTACAAAGAGCGGCTGGCGTCGATGCGTCGGTCGACGCACCTGCCGGATGCGATTCTCTCGGGCGGCGGGACGTTGCAGGGGCGCGACGTTTACATCTGTGCGCTGGAGTTGAAGTTCATCGGCGGCAGCATGGGGTCGGTGGTGGGGGAGACGATCACGCGGGCCATTGAACGGTCGTTGGAACACCGCCGTCCGTTGATCCTGGTGTCGGCGAGCGGCGGGGCGAGGATGCAGGAGGGCGCGGTGAGCCTGATGCAGCTGGCGAAGATTTCGGCCGCGCTGATGAGGCTGGACGAGGCGAAGGTCCCGTTCATCAGCGTCCTGACGGACCCCACGACGGGTGGCGTGACGGCGAGCTTCGCGATGCTGGGAGACTTGAACATTGCCGAGCCGGGGGCGTTGATCGGATTCGCGGGTCCAAGGGTCATCGAGCAGACGATCCGGCAGAAGCTGCCGGAGGGGTTCCAGCGCAGCGAGTTCCTGCTCCAGCACGGCTTCCTGGACGCCGTGGTGGCGCGGTCGCGGATGAAAGCGTACATTGCGCGGTCGCTCGATTTCTTCTGCGGGCCGGTGAAAGCGGCGGCCTAGTTCTTATGGACGTTGTCGTGTCGAGTTGGGGGGAACTGCACGACCGTCTGTACGAAGGCTCCTGGGACGACCACATCGGGCGCTTCCGCAGCAGCATGGCGTACCGGGGCCTGTCCGACGCGTCGTATCAGTTGAAGACGAGCCTGATGCGGCTGGGCGGGGGTTACCAGCGACTGGAGGGAAACCTGCTGCGGAACTTCCGGAAGTACGCGCAGCGGAACGTGGTGCCGGCGGACTCGATGTGGAACTGGCTGGCGACAGCGCAGCACCACGGGCTGCCGACACGGCTGCTGGACTGGACGTTCTCGCCCTACATCGCGATGCACTTTGCGACGGCGAACACGCAGCGTGTGGAGTGCGACGGGGTGATCTGGTGCGTGGACTACATTGCAGTCCACAAGTTCCTTCCGGGCCCCTTGCGGGAGATTCTGGATTGCGAGGCTTCGAACCTGATCACGGCGGAGATGCTGAACCGGGTGGTGAAGAGCCTACCGGAACTGGACGGGCTGGCGAAGGATCCGTTCGTGATTTTCTTCGAGCCGCCGTCGCTGGACGAGCGCATCGTGAATCAGTATGCGCTGTTCTCTCTGATGTCGAATCCGTGCGCGCTGCTGGACGAGTGGCTGGAGTCGCACCCGGATACGTTCAAGCGCATTGTGATCCCGGCGAAGCTGAAGTGGGAAGTGCGGGACAAGCTGGACCAGGCGAATATTACGGAGCGCGTGCTGTTTCCGGGACTGGATGGGTTGAGCCGGTGGCTGACGCGGCATTACAGTCCGAGTCCGGGGGCAGGGCGGGAGTAATCCGCTACAATTCCGAAATGAGATTGGGCGTGGTCTTGATGGCGGCCGCGGCATGCGCGTGCGCGGCCGATTTCGACCTTCTGATTCGGAACGCAAGGGTGGTCGATGGGACTGGGAATCCCTGGTTCCTCGCGGATGTCGGGGTGCGGGACGGGCGGATTGCGGCCATGGGAAACCTGAGCGCGCGGACGGCGGAGCGGGTGATCGACGCGGGTCGGCGGGTGGTGGCGCCGGGATTCATTGACGTTCACACGCATGTCGAAAGCGGCGTGGAGAAGGTTCCGCGGGGCGACAACTATCTGTTGGATGGCGTGACAACCGTCGTTACCGGCAACTGCGGAGGGTCGGAGCTGCCGTTGGGGGAGTGGTTCGGAAAGCTCGAGGCGCGAGGGTTGGGGCTCAACCTGGCATCACTCGTCGGGCACAACACGGTGCGGCGGGCCGTGATGGGAACCGAGAACCGGGCGGCCACGCCGGATGAAATCGCGAAGATGTCGGCGCTGGTGGAGCAGGGGATGCGCGACGGAGCCGTAGGATTTTCGACCGGACTGATCTATATTCCCGGGACTTATTCGAATACTCCGGAGGTTGTGGCGCTGGCGAAGGCGGCGGCGAAGCACGGCGGCGTATACGCGAGCCATATGCGGGACGAGGGAGCGAAGGTCCTGGAGGCGATCGAGGAAGCGGCAACCGTGGGCCGCGATGCGGGGATGCGGGTGCAGTTATCGCATTTCAAGATCGACAACCGGCGGCTGTGGGGGGCGAGCGACAAGTCGCTGGCGCTGGTGGAGAAGTTCCGGCGCGAAGGCGTGGACGTGGTGGTGGATCAGTATCCGTACGAGAGATCGAGCACGAACCTGGGGATCACGATGCCAAGCTGGTCGCTGGCCGGTGGGCGGGAGAAGATTGCCGAGCGCCTGAACGATCGTGCGACGCGCGCGAAGATTGCGCGGGAGATGGCGGCAGACTTGAAGGCTCTGGGGCACAAAGATTATTCGTACGCGACGGTGGCGGGCCACGAGCCGGAGCGTTCGTACGAGGGGAAGACGATCAGCGAGATCAACCGGCTGAAAGGGCGCAAGAAGGGTGTGAAGAGCGAGATCGAGACGATCTTCGACCTGGTGCTGGCGGGCGGCGCGCAGATGGTCTATCACTCGATGGGAGACCGGGATGTGGAGCGCATCATGCGGTATCCGAACACGGCGGTGGCGAGCGACGGAGGAATTCGCGAGTTTGGTGTGGGGATGCCGCATCCGCGGTCATACGGGACAAATGCGCGAGTGCTGGCGGAGTATGTGCGGAAGCGGAACGTGCTGACGCTTGAGGATGCGGTGCGGCGGATGACGTCGCTGCCGGCACGGACGTTCGGGCTGCGGGACCGGGGGCTGGTGCGGGAGGGGTTCGCGGCGGACCTCCTGGTGTTCGACCCGGGCAAGGTCCAGGACAAGGCAACGTACCAGCAGCCGCACCAGTTCAGCGAGGGGTTCGATTTCGTGCTGGTGAACGGAAAGGTGGCGGTGGAGGAGGGGAAGCTGACTTCGTCGATGGGGGGACGGGTGCTACGGCGTTGACGAAGAGAGCTTTGCATTGTAAAGTGTAGTGCATGGCGAAGAGCCGGGGTTGGTTCTGGCTGGGGCTGTTGGTAGTGCCGGTGGCGCTGCTGTTTGTCGGCTTGCCGGGGCTGTGGATGTACATGAAGGTCACGGCGAGGCCGCTGCATCCAAGCGCAAAAGAGGTGCCGTCGGTGGCCGAAGCGACGCCGGCGAGCAGCGCGGGTGGAGTGGAACGGGCGCGGCAGGCGGTTCGGGCTCACCTGGCAGAGCAGAACCTTCCAGGGCTTTCGGTAGCGGTAGGGCGGGGCGGGCAGTTGGTGTGGTCGGAGGGCTTTGGGTATGCGGACCTCGACCAGAAGGCGCCGGTGACGCCGGGGCACCGATTCCGGCTGGGGACGGCGTCGACTGTGCTGACCTCGGCGGCGGCAGGGCTTCTGATGGAGAGGGGGCTGCTGAAGGGTGATGACGAGATTCAGCGTTACGTGCCGGAGTTTCCCAGGAAACAATGGCCGGTAACCGTGCGGGCCCTGATGGGACACATGGCGGGAATCCGGAACGACGCCGGAGACGAGGGAGAGTTGTACGCATTGAGCTGCGACCGGCCGGTGGAAGGCCTGCGGGCTTTCGCAGACTCGCCGTTGCTGTTTGAGCCGGGGACGGATTACCGATTCTCGAGCTACGGTTGGATTCTGGTCAGCGCGGCGGTGGAAGCGGCGGGGGGAGAAGCCTTCCTGGCGTTTATGAGGAAGCAGGTGTTCAGTCCGCTGGGGATGCGGGACACGGTGGCGGAGACGCCGCCGGGCGAGGCGATGGCGAACCGTGTCACATTCTACTTCCCGCGGTTTGCCGCGGATCCCAAGTATGGGCTGCACCTGATGCGCGATCTTGACTATTCGTGCTACTCGGGGGCGAGCGTGTTCGTGACTACAGCCGCGGATCTGGTGCGGTTTGGGTTGGGGATGGAGAGCGGGAAACTGCTGAAGGGCGAGACAGTTCGCATGCTGCAGACACCGCAGCGGCTGCGGTCCGGCAAGGAGACGGGGTACGGGCTGGGGTGGGACGTGGGGAGCGTGACACTTGCCGGGCGGCCGGCGAGAGTCGCGGGGCATGATGGAACGATGCTGGGGGGCATGGCGGCTTCGCTGCTGACGGTGAGCGAGCGAGGGGTGGTGGTGGCGGTACTTTCGAACATGTCCTACGCCGACACGTCTTCGCTGGCGGTGAAGGTGGCGGAGGCGTTTGCCGCTCCGTAGCTCAGAGTTCGTCGACGGCGCTAACGAAGTTGAATGCCCCTTTGGAATGGTCTTTGCGGAAGAGGGCGTAGTCGTGTTCGACGCGGCGGGCGGCGTGTTCGGCGAAGCGGGCAATGTCGCCGCAGAAGAGCGCCGGACGGATGGATTGTAAGATCCGCGTTTCCGCCTGGCCGCGCATGACGCCGGTATCCTCGTCGGAGCGCGCATGCACCTGCGCGAGGGTGACGCCGCAGATGTCAGCGTACTCGCCCAGTTCCGTGCTCGACAGGGTCTTGAGATCGAGCCTACCCTTATAAGGGCTCAATTCCCGGACGAGGAAGCTCTCGCCTCCCATCGAGACTTCGCCGTAGTACGGGTCGCCGCCGGAAAGGTGAATGCGTTTCGCGTAGACCACGCGGTCGGCTGCGCCGGACGCTGCTCGGGGGGAGCGGTTCTTTCGCGAGCGTTTGGTGCCGTTCCCCTGGGGGGCCGGCGCCTTCGCCTGCTGGTCCTCGGGGACGGGCGGCGTCAGCCCATGGAGGGCGGAGCGGCGTGACTGCTTGATCTCGAGGAGGACGTCGTCGGTAGGGTCCTTCGTCTCGCCATCAATGAGGACGAGGTAGCGGTCCAGACCGAGGCTGGCCGTTCCGCTCCCGGTCTTGACGGCGACATCTTTTACTTTGAAGTGGGCTCCGCGGGCTTCCTCGCCCAGATCGAGGACGCGGCAGTACTCGTCGATTACTTTCTGAAACTCCGAGCGGTGCTTTGAGTGGGGGATAACGTCGCCGGAGGGGTGGAAGCGGCCCTTCTCGAAGTCGATCATCGAGGCGAGGAAATCCCGGCGGGAGGTCTGGACGGACTCAATGAGACCGCGGATGAGAGGCGGGCTGTTGTCGGCGCGCATTTCGTGCCACCGTTCGCGGTCGTTCCGGGCAAACTCGCGCAGGCCGCGAAGGTAGCCTTCGACGAAACCCTTGACGAGCTTTTTGCGGGCTGGTTTGTGGATGCCGCGCTCGCGCGCGACGAGGTTGAAGCCTGTGGCGCAGCGCTTGACATCCCAAGAGAATGGCGCGAAGTACGCCTCGTCGAAGTCGTTTATGCCGAAGAAGGGGGCACCATTTTCATTGGCGGAGACTCCGAAATTCTCAGGGTGGACGTCACCGACCACGAAGACGGTGGGGAGGTACCCGTCTGTGCCTGCCAGATCGCGGTACCAGAGCAGGGCGGTGCCGCGGAAGAAGGTGAATGGGGACCGGGCGAGCTTGTCGAACTTGGCCTGTGTTCCCTCCGGGCGGTTGCGGATGCGCTGCTGGTGGTCTTCGCGCAGCGTGCGGCGGATGTACAGCCGGCGCTCGTGCCTGTCGAGGGCCGCCGGGGGCATGGTGACTGAGCCCTTGGCGCAATGCGCCGCGTAGGCGGTGAACTCTTCGGTGCGGTCGGGCTCGCGCTCCTCTATGCCGGTGATGAGCATACATTCCTCTACCGATTCCGACTCTGAAGAGATGCGGGTTGTTTCGGGGTTCGCGTAGCGCAGGGAACAACCGGAGTGCCGATCTCGTACGAAGGGGAATGAGACCAACGGTTGCGGCGATCCTTCTCCCGGCGCTGGCGGCGCTGGCGGCGGCGCAGAAGCCAACGGAGCGCGTCGTCAAGGGGACGGTGCTCACATCGGACGACAATCCGAAGGTGCGCATCGAACTGCCGCGCGGGGCGAAGTATCTCGGCGGGGAGAGGTGGGACCTCTACAGCATCGCGGATTGCGAGCTTCACGTGTGGGTGGAGGCCGACGAGGGCAAAACGGTCACCCGGCTGTACTGGGTGCAATTCGAAGGCTATCTGCCCAGCCAACCCGAACGTCGGTACAACTACCCGTTCTCGAAGACCATGAAGATCGCCGATCTGGATTTCGATGTAAGGACGCGCGCCAGTGCGGGTACCGCGCAACAGAGGCCGGACAGCGATGGGGCGCACGTGTCGGCGCGGGTTCAGTCAGCCGGGTACAGGCTGCCCCGTGACCTGATGAGCGTCAGGCTGGTTCATCTGCCGGATGAGCAGAAGCGGAAAGAACTGATGATCATTTATATGGAGGATCTGGGACCGGCTGGAGTGACGGCTTCGGATCTCCAGCCAGGGGGGAAGGCCAGCGATCGATGGGCGGAGTTGGAGCGCGGACTTCTGGAGCGGGTGACACAGAAGGTGAAACTATCGCGGTGAGGCGGCGAGGCGCTCGGCCACAATGGTGTAGACAAATTGCGGCCACTCAGGGAGAGCGCGCGATCCAGGGTTGGGGTCAGCCGGTCACGGATGATGGGGTCCGGGCACTCCTTGTTGCGCCCGAGGGGAGCGCCGTAACCGTAGTAGACGGGGCGCAAGGTGGAGAAGCGCAACTTCCGCCGCCGAGAGGGTTTCGAGCCAGAAGGGCAAGCGGGCTGCCGATCCTCTCCGGCGTTTAGAGAGCGGCTAATCGACGGCCGGCTTCATTCAGGGTCTCGTCCTTTTTGCAGAAGCAGAAGCGGACGATCTGGGCGCCGCGGGCCGGGGGGTCGAAGAAGCTGGAGCCGGGGACAGCGGCGACGCCGGCGGTTTCGATGAGGTGGCGGACGAAGGCGACGTCGTCGGAGAAGCCGAGGTTCGAGATGTCGCAGAGGATGTAGTAGGCGCCTTCGGGGCGCATGGGATTGAGGCCCGCCTTCGCCAGCCAGCCCATCAACAGGTCGCGGCGGTGGGTGTATTTGGAGGCGAGGCCGGAGTAGTAGTCGTCGGGCAACTCGAGGGCAGTGACGCCGGCCTGCTGGAGTGGGGCAGCGGCGCCCACAGTCAGGAAGTCGTGCACCTTGCGGATGACGTTGGTGATCTCGGGCGGGGCGAGCACCCAGCCGACGCGCCAGCCGGTGACGGAGTAGGTCTTGCTCATGCTGTTGACGAGGATGGTGCGTTCGCGCATGCCGGGGAGGGTGGCCATGGGGATGTGGCGGGCGCCGTCGGAGAGGATGTGCTCGTCGATTTCGTCGGTGATGGCGAGGCAGTCGAACTCCTGGCAGAGGCGGGCGATGACGTCGAGCTCGGCGCGGGTGAAGACGCGGCCGGTGGGGTTGTTGGGGGTGTTAATGATGATGGCCTTAGTGCGGGGGGTGAAGGCGGCGCGGAGTTCGTCAGGGTCGAAGGTCCAATGGGGTGCACGGAGGGGGACGAGTTTCGAGACGGCGCTGGTGAGGAGGGCATCGGGGCGGTAGTTCTCGTAGAAGGGCTCGAAGACGACGATCTCGTCGCCGGGGTTGGCGACGGCGAGTAGTGAGGCGATCATGCCTTCGGTGGAGCCGCAGCAGACGGTGACCTCGCGCTCGGGATCGTAGTCGAGGCCGTACCAGCGCTGGTACTTGGCGGCGATCGCTTGGCGGAAGCGCTTCGCGCCCCAGGTGACGGCGTACTGGTTGACGTCGCCGCAGATAGCCTGGGAGGCCGCCTCTTTCAGCACTTCGGGGGCGGGGAAGTCCGGAAATCCCTGAGCCAGGTTCACCGCCTTGTGGTGCACGGCTACCCGAGTCATCTCGCGAATCACGGACTCCGTGAACTTCGCCGTTCGCTCGCTTCTGAATCTGAACATTGTCTAAACTGTATTGTCCGATACCCCACGGCTGACACGGCGGCTGGGATCTTGATAGACTATCAGCACGCTTTGAAGGGTATTTTCGCGTCCTCATATCCCCGGGGGCGCGCGGTTAGTCCATCTGAAAGTTTTGAGGAGAAACGTATGTCTCAGGCTCTCCGTCGAGCAGCGACCGCAGTCACGCTGCTGCTCGTCCTGGTAGTATCGGCCTTTGCACAATCTGACAATTCCAACATCTCCGGCCTGGTGAAAGATCCCAGCGGAGCCGCGGTCGCGAATGCCAAAGTCACGGTGAAGAATGAAGGCACCAACTTTGAGCGCACGACCACCACGAACGAATCCGGCTTTTACACCGTCACGAACATTGCTCCCGGCTACTACACAGTGACCGTGGAGCTTGCCGGCTTCAAGACCTTCACGAAGACGCGCAACAAGCTGGAAGCCGCGCTTCCGCTGCAGGTGAACGCGGACCTGACCGTCGGCCAGTTGACCGAAGTGGTGAACGTGGAAGCCAACGTTGCCGCGCTCAACACAGAGACGGCGACGGTCGGCAAGACTGTTGAACAGACGCAGATTCAGAACCTGACGCTGAACGGGCGCAACCCGCTGTTCCTGGCGCTTTTGAAGCCGGGTGTCCGCGGCGGCGCGCTGTCGGGTTTCAGCTTCGGTCTCAGCAGCGGCGGCTTTGCCATGAACGGCGGCCGTTCGCAGGACTCGCTCATCACGTTTGACGGCGCGGTGGGCATCCGCACGCGCGCGAACGGCACGTCGATCGGCACGGCCGATCTCGACACGGTGCAGGAAGTGCAGATCCTTTCCGCGAACTACCAGGCCGAGTACGGCCGGTCCGCCGCGGGCCAGATCCGCATGGTGACCAAGAGCGGCAGCCGGAACTTCCACGGTTCGCTGTACGAGTATTTCCGCAACAGCGAACTGGATGCGAACAGCTGGTCGCGCAACCGCAACGCGGCCACGAATTTCGTCGCGCCGTTCCGGTTCAACCAGTTCGGTTACAACATCAACGGCCCGGTGACGATTCCTGGCGTGTTCAACAAGAACCGCGAGAAGCTGTTCTTCCTGTGGAGCCAGGAGTGGGTTCGGTTCCGGCAGGAGCAGACGACCTTCCAGCGCGTGCCGACGGCGGCGATGCGCAACGGGGACTTCAGCGAACTGTTGGGCAACAACATCTTCTATTCGTCGCCCCGGCAGATCCTGGACCCCACGACGGGCACACCGTTCGCGGGCAACATCATTCCGGCGGATCGCCGCAGCAACAACGGTATGGCGTTCCTGCGCACCTATCCGCTGCCGAACGGCTCGTTCCAGGGCAACACGAACTTCTTCCTGGTGCGGCCGAATCCGCAGAACCAGCGCAAGGACAACATCTCGGTGGACTTCAACCCCACGCAGAACCAGGTGTTCCGCTTCCGCCATTCGCGGTATGAGTGGACGGCGCTGGATGCATTCCGCGGCGGTTTCGACTACGCGATCACGGACTGGTCGCGCCCGAATCGGACAGCCAGCCTCGGCCACACGTGGACGCTGAGCCCGACGATGATTAACGAGTTCCTCGTTGCCGCTTCGGTGGACCGCGTGTACATCGGCATCGACCAGGAAGGCCAGCGCTATCTCCGTTCGCGCAGCGGGATCAACTATCCCTACCTGTTCCCCGAGCGCAAGGAGATCTTCGACAAAGTTCCGACGATCGAGATTCCGAACACCGGTACGATCGACGGCGGCCCGTACCCGGCGCAGTCGACGGGTCCGATTTATCAGGTCTCGAACAACTTCACGAAGATTGCGGGCAACCACACGTTGAAGTTCGGCGGTCTTTGGGAGAAGAGCGGCCAGAACGACTTCGACCAGATCAACGTCTCGGGCGTTCCGGGCGGCACCAACAACCAGAACGGCCGCTTCGTGTTCAACGACGTTCGTCCGGGCGGCGCTGCCGGCACGGGCACGGGTCTGGCGAATGTGGCGATGGGTCTGTTTTCCACCTACGCGGAGATCGGCCCCCGCAGCTACACTCCGTATCGCGGGCAGATGCTCGAGTTCTTTGGGCAGGATTCCTGGCGCGTGAACGAGAAGCTTAAGCTGGAACTCGGCTTCCGGTCCACGTGGCAGACGGGCTACTATCAGTCGCTCTGGGGCAACATGGCGTACTTCGATCCGGCCGCCTACAGCCAGTCGAGCGCGGCAGTGATTGACCGCGCAACGGGCAACATTCTCTCGGGCGACCGCTACAACGGCGTGCGCATTCCGGGCTCAAGCTTCCCGGATGCGGGCAAGGGCCGAGTGGCGGCGATCGACAGCGGGGAGTTCAACCGGCTCCTCGACGGCGGCAACCGCTACCCCTCCGAGCACCAGTTCAACATCGTTCCGCGCTTCGGCCTTGCCTACAGCATCACGGGCAAGGACGTGCTGCGCGCCGGTTTCGGCGGCTTCATCTCCCGGCCCGGCGTGTACGACAGCGTCTTCCTGGGCGGCAACCCGCCGTTCCAGCCGATGGCTTCGGTGACGAACGGCGTGGCGGACAACCCGGGCGGAGCCGCTCGCGTGGCCTTCCCGCAGTTCTTCATGACCATCGACCCCGAGTACAAGATTCCGCGGAGCTACAACTGGAACATCAGCTACCAGCGGCAGCTGTTCTCGGACACGACGGTCGAGGTCGCGTACGTGGGCACCTCCGGCAACTTCCTGGCTCGCGAGCGCGACCTGAACCAGTTGCCGACGGGTACGACGTTCCGGCCGGAGAACCAGGGTGCGAACGTGAACTTCCTGCGTCCGTACCGCGGCTTCGCGAACATCCCGATGCTCGAGCACTCGGGCCGCAGCGAGTACAACGCGCTGCAGTTCGAAGTGACGCGCCGGTTCAGCAAGGGCTTGCTCTATGGCTTCGCCTATACCTGGTCGAAGTCGATGGACAACAACTCCGGCCCGCGCGATGGTTTCATCGACGTCTACAACCAGGGCCTTAACTGGGGCAAGTCGGGCTTCGACACCCGCCATGTCGCCGTGTTCAACTTCGTCTGGGAGATGCCGTTCTTCAACAGGGCCTCCAGCGGGCTTGTGCGCACGGCATTGGGTGGCTGGCAGCTCTCGGGCGTGATGCAGTTCCAGACCGGCACGCCCTTCACGATCGGCAACGGCGACGACTACCTCGGTATCGGCTCGGCGAACGGCAAGCCGTGGAACCTGAACGGTGAGACGACTGTCGACAAGAGGTTTGCCAACGCCAACGCCAACGGAAACTACACCGGCATCACCGACTTCTGGTTCAATCCGCGTCCCGGCGGGCAGGCATTCGCCACCCGTCCGGCCAACGGGACCTTCCCGAACCAGAACCGCAACTCGCTCGACTTCCACAACCCGGGCTTCCAGAACTGGAACCTGGCGGCGTTCAAGTCGTTCCGCGTAACGGAAGGGCACTTCCTGCAGTTCCGTTTCGAGGCCTTCAACTGGATCAACCACCCGAATTGGGGCGGCGTCAACAGCAATCCGACGGACGCCACGTTCGGCATGGTGACTGGTAAGGACAGCCAGCGCAACCTGCAGCTGTCTCTCCGCTACCAGTTCTAGTTCGCTCCACCTGTAACGCAAGACGCCGGGCGGCCTTCGGGCTTCCCGGCGTTCTTGCTTTGATAGGAGTATGGGGACAGCGCTGGTGAATCGGGAAGAGCAGGTGCGGCGTGGGCTGCGGCTGGAGTATTGGACGGTCGGCTACAATGCGCTCGAAGCGGTGGTCGCGCTGGTCTCGGGCGCAGTGGCGGGCAGCATCGCGCTGATCGGCTTTGGCGTGGACAGTGTGATCGAAGTTTCCTCCGCGCTGGTGCTGCTCTGGCGGCTGCACAGCGATGCAGGCGCGCGGGATCGTGCGGCGCTGGAGCGCCGTGCGTTGCGGCTGGTGGGCGTATCGTTCCTGCTGCTGGCTGCGTACGTCGCCGTCGATGCGTCGCTCTCGCTGTACCGGCGAGAGGCGCCGGAGGAGAGTGTGCCGGGGCTCGCCCTCGCGATTGCGTCGCTGATCGTGATGCCTCTGCTGGCGCGGGCGAAGAGTTCTGTGGCGGCTTCGCTCAGCAGCGCGGCGTTGCGCGCGGATTCGAAGCAGACCGAGTTATGCGCTTACCTATCCGCGATCCTGCTCGGCGGGTTGGGGCTCAACGCCCTATTCGGTTGGTGGTGGGCGGATCCCCTGGCCGCGCTGGTGATGGTTCCGATCATTACGCGGGAAGGCATACAAGCACTTCGTGGTCATGGTTGCGGGTGCAACTCCTGCCATTGAAACAGCAGTAACAAGTTGGTCGGTTGACCCCTATCAGGGCACGTTTCGCCCCAAGTCTATTGGGCGCTCGCCCCAACGCGCGTACTGTTTATACAGTTGATTTCTGACACAGGGGTCTGAAGATGAAACATTTTCTTTGTCTCTTCGCGCTCGCGGTGTCGCTCTCGTCGGTGATCCACGCACAGGTGGCCGGACGCATCTCCGGCTCGGTGGTGGATCAGACAGGCGCGGCGGTACCGAGCGCGAGGATCACGCTCACACTTCCGGGTGGCACGACGCCCGTTATCACCACCGAAACCACGGCCGACGGCCTTTTCTCCATTCCCACCGTCCGGCCCGACTTCTATGACCTGCAGGTGCAGGCATCGGGGTTCAACAAAGCCTCGCTGTCACGGGTGAAGGTGGACCCGACGAAGGAGACTTCGTTGCCGCCGATTCGGCTGGAGGTATCCTCGACGAGCGAGACGATTGAAGTTCGCGAATCGACGGCGGCGGTGCAGATCTCCGCGTCCGAGGTGACGAGCACCATCTCGCGCGCGCAGGTGGACAACCTGCCCGTGCTCGACCGGCAAGTGTCGTATCTGTTCATCACGCAGGTTGGTGTGAGCGCGGCGCGGACGGCGACCACCATCAACGGTCTGAGGCCGAGTTATTCGAACCTGCTGCTGGACGGCGTCAATATTCAAGACACGGTGCGGACGAATCCGCTCGACTACGTCCCGAACCGGCTGACGATCGGGCAAATCGCCGATATTACGCTGGCGACGGCGAATGTGAACCCGACGATCGGCGGGAATGCGAGCACAATCAGCCTGAACACGCCGTCGGGTACGAACGAGTATCACGGCAACGCTTACTGGTACAACCGGAACAGCTTTTTCGCGGCGAACGACTGGTTCAATAATCAGAGCGGCATCGACCGGCCGCGGTTGAATCTGAACCAGCTCGGCGGGTCCATCGGGGGCCCGATTTTCAAGGACAAGTTGCTCTTCTACTCCAACTACGAGGCGTACCGGCTGAAACAGCAGACGCCGATCACGCGCACGATTCTCACGCCGGAAGCGCGGCGCGGAGACTTCCGCTATCGCGACGCAGGCGGCAACGTGCGGACCTTTAACGTCCTGACCAACCAGCAGGTCGCGCTGGATCCGTTCATGCAGAGCCTGCTGAGCCAGGTACCGGAACAGAGCAACTTCTCCGGGTTGGGCGATGGACTGAACACGGCTGGCTACTCGTTCAACGCGCGTTCCAACACGACGCGTGACAACATCACGAACAAGCTCGACTATTACCTGTCGACGAAGCACACGTTCTCCGGGAGTTTCCTGTGGAACCGCGACATCATCGACCGCCCGACGTCGGGCTCGTTTTACAC
Organism: Bryobacteraceae bacterium; assembly: GCA_033763935.1. Classification (GTDB taxonomy): domain Bacteria; phylum Acidobacteriota; class Terriglobia; order Bryobacterales; family Bryobacteraceae; genus DALYJJ01. Next base: position 11,910 of record JANRJO010000001.1, on the reverse strand, counting down.
GGTAGAGCCGCCGATCTTCAACGACAACAAGGCGAAGTTCTTCTCGATGGGCTGGCGCTGGAGTCCGACGCCGACACTGACCAATGAACTGCGCGGCGGCGCGAACCTCGCGGACGGCACGTTCAAGCGGCGCACCGACGTCCCGGCGTATTTCGTGGCCAACAACCAAAATTCGCTCCCTTTGATCTTCAATTCGCCGGTCAACGAGACGATGCCGGAAGGCCGCAAGACGGATACCTACAGCATTCAGGACAATGCCAACTGGGTGAAGGGCCGGCACAGCGTCTCCTTCGGATTCCAGGCGACGCAGTGGCGTTCGAACATCTACGGCTTCAACGGCGTAGTGCCCACGTACACCGTGAGCGTGTTTTCGAACAACATTCAGCAGGGATTCAGCGGCGGCGACATTCCCGGCGCCAGCGCTACGGACATCAACCAGGCGAACTTCCTGTTGGGTGCGCTCGGCGGCCTGGTAAGCCACTCGGCGCAGACCTTTAACGCGGTGGACCGGACGTCGGGCTTCACGCCGGGGCAGCCTTACCGTTACTACCTGGACATGGACAACTATGCGCCGTACATCAGCGACACTTGGAAGGTACGGAAGAACCTGACGCTGATCCTCGGGGTGCGCTTCGAGTACTTCAGCCCGGTGCGCGAACGGAACGGCCTCTATATTCAGCCCAAGACGGCGAGCGGCAACTACATTGAAGCGCTTCTTGGTAACCCGACCATCGACTTCGCCGGCAAGGAGCTCTACAAGAAGGACTGGAACAACTGGGCGCCGAACGTCGGCTTCGCGTGGGACGTCTTCGGCAACGGCCGGACGGCCGTGCGCGGCGGCTATTCGATCGCCTATGTGAACGACAACCACATCAACAGCTCCTACAACACCTACTCGGTGAACAATGGTCTGAATACGAACGTGAACGCGACGAACCTCAACGGCCGGGTGACCGGTTCGCTGCCCGCGATTGCCGCACCGCAGTTCATCCTGCCGACGACGCTGCAGGCGGAGTTCAACAAGACTCCCACGTCGGCGCCGGTGCAAGGCATCATTCATCCCGAGATGACGATGCCGTACACGAACCAGTGGAATATTGGCGTGGAGCACGAATGGAAAGGCTTCGTGTTCAGCGGACGGTACGTGGGGAACAACACGGTGGGCCAGCTTCGTCAGATCGACTACAACCAGATCAACATCAACCAGGGGACGTTCCTGCAGGACTTCCGGTCAGCGCGGGCCAACGGGTTCCTGTCGCAGGCGGCGACGGGGCGCTTCGACCCCCGGTACAACCCCAACATTCAAGGAAGCCGGCCGCTGCCGTTCTTCGACTCGCTGCCGAGCGGCGGGTTCCTGACGAACGCGGCGATCAGCAACCCGATCCTGTCGGGCGAGATCGCTTCGCTGGCGCAGGTCTACCAGCAGAACCAGATTTTCCCGAGCGGTCAGCCGAACTTCACCTACTTCCCGAATCGCTGGGCGCTCTATTCCAGCGTGCTGACCAACACCGCGCGATCGAACTATAACGGCGGGCAATTCGAAGTGACCAAGCGCATGCGAAACGGCATGGTGTTGCAGGCCAACTACGCCTATTCAAAGGCCCTGAGCACGGCGAGCGCGTTCCGCGGTATTGAGGCGCAACTGGACAACGCGAACCGGTCGCTCGAGAAGGCGCGGGCGCCATACGACCTGACGCACGCGTTCAAGTTCAACCACCTGATCCCGCTGCCCTTCGGGCCGGGTCGCCGGTTCAACATCGACAACCGTTTTGTCAGCCGCATGATTGGCGGATGGTCGGTGAGCGGCTTCCTGATTATGCAGTCCGGCAATCCGGTCTCGGTGCTTTCGAACCGCGGCACGTTCAATCGCGGGGCGCGCTCGATCGGCGTCAACACCGCAACTGCACTCGTAGACGGCGAGACGCTGCGCGAGGCCACCGGCCTGTTCAAGACCGGCAACGGCGTCTACTGGATCAACCCCAAGCACATCGGGCCGGATGGCCGCGGCGTTGCGCCGGACGGGCGGCCGACCTTCGACGGGCAACTGTTCGCGCACCCCGGGCCGGGTGAAGTCGGCCAGTTGCAGCGGCGCTGGTTCAACGGGCCGAGCTTCAACAACTACAACTTCTCCTTGCAGAAGGACACGAAGATTACCGAGCGGCAAAGCGTTCAGTTCCGCGCGGACTTCTACAACCTGACCAACCATCCCAACTTCTGGCCCAGTTCCGACTTGGCCGGCGGCGACCATCAAATCCAGAGCCAGAACTTCGGCCGCATTATCGCGACGACCTCGTCCGTGGACGGGATCGCCTCGCGCGTGATGCAGTTCGGATTGTTCTACCGGTTCTAGGGTGTGCGGTGGGGGCGGCTACTTCGCCGCCCCCATCAACCGAAGTTCGTCTTCGGCCATGTAGATCTTGTCCTGCAGCTTCCGCTTCTCTCCCTCGTCGGCGCTTCCCAGCTTTTCCTTCCAGGCAGCGATATTGCGCTTCAGCATCGCCGCCTTCCGGTTATCCGGCGGGGCGATCGGCGCCGGGGCGCTCTCAGCCGCCGCCGCCGCTTTCTTGACGGCCTTAGGGCCCCCGCGGCCGGGCTCGGCGGCGTGAAAGCTCTTCACGGACTTGGGCAGAGAGAGTTTTCCGCCGAAGGTCTTCTTGTAGAGATGGGCCAAAGAGGCGGCCTCATCGAGCAGCGCCCGGAAGCGCTCCTCCATCTCCTTCTTCGCCTGCGTTTCCAGCTCGGCGGCCTGTTTCTGCAAGGCGAGGAACGACTCCAGCGCGCGGAGCTCAGGCATTGGCGGGAGGGGCAGGGGGCTTCGGAGGCTGCGGCTGCTGTTGCTGCTGGGAGTTCTCTTTCGGCTTCTCGGGCTTCTTGTCCGCCGTCTTGGCCGGGCTGATAATGACGTGCGCGTTGCGGCCTTCCAGACGCGGCTGCCCTTCGACAGTGCCGACACCGGCAAGATCCTCAGCGAAGCGCAGCAGCAACTTCTTGCCGAGGTCCACGTGAGCAATCTCACGGCCGCGGAACTGAACCACGGCTTTGACCCGGTTTCCTTCTTTCAGGAAGCGGATGGCGTGGTTCTTCTTGAAGTCGTAGTCGTGGTCATCGGTGTTGGGTCGGAACTTGATCTCCTTCACCTGGATGACGTGCTGCTTCTTTTTGGCTTCGTGCTGTTTCTTTTTGTTCTCGTACTGCCACTGCCCGTAGTCCATGGCTTTGGCCACAGGGGGCTCGGCGGTAGGAGCGATCAGAATCAGGTCAAGACCGAGATCCTGCGCTTTCCGCACGGCGGCGGGGGTGGGCATGATCTCGACGCTGCCATCCGGGAAGACAGCCCGGACTTCTCGGGCGCGGATGGCTTCATTGACGTTTTCACGGATTCTCGGACGGGCACGGGGGGGAAAGTTTCTCGGTGGGTACATTCAGCTCCAGTTCGAAATTTGCGGGGCGGGCCAAAGCGGCTGCCCGCGCTCGACAGTTCTCCTTGATAGCCAGTTTAGACGCAACATCTCTCTAAGTCCATCGAAATGTTGACGCAAATTACTTAGCCGGGCGGTATGAGAAGTCCCAGATCTGGAAGTTCACTTTCGTCTCGGTATACTCGACGACGGCGTATTCGCCGGGCTCCAAGGGCTTGACAGGCCAGATCTTGTAGAGACCGTCGCCCACCTGGTGGCGGAAAATGTCCACCGCATCCACGGTCTCAACAGTCTCATTCGCAACGGGCACGATGTCCAGTTTGGCGACGACTCGGTTGCCGGCCTTGGTCGGGGTGAGCCGTATGATCGCGAAACGCTCGGGCTCGGCGAGGCGGAGGTAGAACTCCGGTTTGTTGGACGCAACGGCGAGCGGCGCCGCCGCGCCGTCCAACTCCACTGTCGCCTTCCCGGTAAGAACGGGGATCGGTGTGATCGCTTTGAGAATGGAGCGGCGTTTGTTCCCCTGGATCTTCGATTCGGCCTGCTTGACGGCCCTCAGTTCCTTCCCGTCTATGTAATAGGCGCCGGGGTTCTGCGGGATGCGTTCGATTTCCGCGCGCTGTGCACGCTCGAACTTCTCCTCGGCGTCGAACTCGGCGCGCTCCTTGCGGGCCGTCTCCTCGCGCTCCTCGAAGATATCTTTCGTCTTCTTGAGGTCCACGAGTTCGAGCGGAAGCTCCTCCCACTCGCCGCGCTCGGTGGAGTAGTAGCGGACCCGGTCGCCTTCGATTTTGTATTCGCGAACGACGTGGAACGTTCCGTCCTTGAGGTACAGGCGCTGGTTCGCCGCTGCGGCGGCGGAGGCAAGAAGAAGGATAGCGAGAAGGACTCGCGGCATACTGCTCCTACCAGTTTAACGTGCGGGCTCGGGCGCCAGTTTCCGGAGCGTCGATACGACGTTCCCCTTGCCGCCGAGGTCGCGCAGCGCGCGCATGTGGGCCGCAGCTTCGACGGCGTACATTGGACGTGGGGTTCGGGTATCTCTCCGCCACTGGCGCGCGGCCGGGAAAGCGCCACAACGGCGAGTGGCGCGTCTTCGGGATCTACTATCACGACTGGCGGAATGTGGTGAAGACGCAGATAGTGCCCGCCGAAGAAAGGCGCTGACGGTGCGGACGGAGGTGCACGGGCTGCGGCTTCCGGATAGGAGTGACCTCTGGTACTTGGGCGGCGGCGCGTTTCAACCCTGGAGCTTCGGATTTATCGGGCGGCCTTCGGGCGGGCGTAGGGGACTTGCCACGCTCTACGACGTGAGCGCGGATTGGACGGTGAATGCGAAGACCTCCGTGACGTTTCATTTTGGGTATGCGGCGGGGCGGGGCGTGATCCGGAGTGTTTATCCGGAGGGCAAGGACGGCAGGTTCGGGTATGCGGAGGTTTCGCGGAGGTTTTAGGGGGCGGGACCGCGTTCGGACCGCTCCCTTACGGTCGCGGCTCGGTAACCGCGGTGGTTGGGAAGCGGGCGGCGGGGCGCGTGCGGGCATGACGTGCACGCGGGCGTGACGGTGCGGCGCGGGCGGCTCGGGGCTACTTTCCCAGCGCGTGGAGGTGACCTTGCGAGCGCACGTACATCACGCCGCCGGAGATGGCCGGGGTGGCCATGAGCGGCTCGCCGAACGGGATCGGATCCCCGGCGGCGAACTGCGGTCCGGCTTTGACGATGTGCAGATCGCCGTCCTCGCTGGGCAGATAGAGCTTGCCGCCGGCGCTTACCGGTGAGGCGCTGAAGGTGGCGCCCTTTGTCGAAACCCGCTGCTGGTAGACGGGATTGCCGGTCTTCGCGTCGTAGCAGCTGAGCACGCCGCTATCGCCGAGGATGTAGAGATGTTCTCCGACGACGATGGGCGTGGTGGTGTAGGGCCCACCCTTGGGGGCCTTCCAGGCCTGCTCGCCGCTGCCCAGCTTTAACGCGAAGAACGGGCGGCCGGGCGGGTAGCCGCCGGCGATATAGAGGAGGCCGCCGGCAGCGACCGGAGTCGGTGTTTTGACTTCGGTCTCGTCAGCGACGCGCCAGAGCTCTTTGCCGGTCATCGGATCGAGGCCATAGGTAAAGCGCGCGGCAGTGGTGATCAACTGCGGTCCCTTCGGCGTATCGAAGACCACGGGGGAACTCCACACGGGGAACTCCTCGCGCTTGGTCCGCCAGAGTTCCTTGCCGCTGGCCAGATCGAAGGCCGCCACGAAGTCTTCGTCCTGGGTGTCGCACTGTACGATGACCCGGTCCTTCCAAATCAGCGGGGAACTGGCGAAGCCCCACTGTGTGTCCTTTTCGTTCTTCAGGCCCACGTTGAGCGTGCCGAGGTCTTTCTTCCAGAGAAGTTTGCCGGCGGCGTCGAACGCGTAGAGACCCTCGGAGCCGAAGAAGGCTACGACGATCTTGCCGTTGGTTGCCGGCGTGGAGTTTGCGTGGCTCGCCTTCACATGGCGCTTGATTTTGGGAGTGGCTTCCACGGCCGTGCGCTCCCAGATCACCTTGCCGGTTTTTGCGTCGAGGGCCATGACGATATACCGGTGCGGTTCCTGGTCGTTCACCGAGCCGATTCCGCTCGAGCCAAGGCGCAGCTTTTCGACGGGCTTGCCGCTGACAGCGGAGGTCAAATAGATGCGCCCACCTGCCACCACGGGGCTCGAGTGGCCAAGTCCCGGGATCGGGATTTTCCAGAGGACCCGGGTGCCGGCGGGAGGCTGCGCGGCGAGGCCGGAGGCGAGCGGTCCGCGGAACGAAGGCCAATCGGCGGAGAATGCCGTAACTCCAAGAAAGACAAAGACGAAGAGGGTTCGCACGAAGCGCTTAGACGTGCCCACCCGGCAATGGTGAGCCCCTGGGACCGAGGTTTCCAAGGATGAAAGCGGCTCCGCGCCTAAGCTTTTGATTTTCATATTATTTGCAAACCCTGAGTGTTAGCTTGACTCACCGCTGGCGAACGGGTTACTTTCTTCCCAATGGGCGAACAGGCAGACCTGTTTCGCTTATTTTTGGGGGATGCCACAATGCAGTTAGCTCGATGTTCGAGCGTGCGGCCGTTTGCCGCCCTGCTCGCTCTTCTGCTGGGTGCTTTCAGCCCGGCACAAGCGCAGGTTCTCTACGGATCGGTGGTTGGCGTGATCGAAGACGCCAGCGGTTCCGTGGTGCCAAATGCCAAGATCACTCTCGAGAACAAGGGCACGGGCCAGACGTTTGAGGCGACGACTGACGACCAGGGCCAGTTCTCGATTCTCAACGTGCTGCCGGGCCTGTATGACATTAAGGTCGCCGCGAACGGCTTCAAGGGCCAGACGCGTACCGGCCTGAACGTGACGGCGAACACCGTCGCCCGCTCCAACTTCCGCCTGGAAGTCGGACAGCTCACGGAGCAGGTGACCATCAGCGCCGACGCTACGGTGCTGCAGACGGACAAGGCGGACACGCACACGGAGTTGAACTCGGTGCAGGTGCGTTCACTGCCCCTGCCCGGCTACCGCAACTACCAGAGCCTGATCAACCTCGTTCCCGGCGCCACGCCGGCGGCGTTCCAGAACTCGGTCACGGACACCCCCGGGCGTTCGCTGCGCACGAACATCAACGGCGCGAACGCGAACAACAACATTACCCGCATTGACGGCGCGGCGAGCGTGAACCTGTGGCTGCCTCACCACGCCGGGTACGTGATGCCGGCGGAGATGGTGGACACGGTGAACGTGACGACGTCGGCGGGCGACGCGGAGCTCGGCTTCGCGGGCGGCGCGGCGATCACGCTGGTGACCAAGTCCGGCACCAACGAGTTCCACGGCAGCGCGTTCTGGTTCCACGACAACCAGCGGCTGCGGGCGCGGAACTTCTTCCTGGCTCCTACGCAGCGGAAGCCGGTGAGCATCTACAACAACTACGGTGGGACCATCGGCGGTCCGATCGCGAAGAACAAGCTGTTCTTCTTCTACAGCTACGACGACACGAAGCAGCGGCAGGGCGCGAATGCGCGATATTCGGTGCCGACGGAAGCGATTCGCAACGGCGACTTCAGTGGCATCTCGACGCTGATTTACGATCCGGCGACCGGCGATCCGGCGACGGGCGTTGGGCGCACTCCCTTCCCTGGCAACCGCATTCCGAACGAGCGGATCAGCCCGATCGCTCGCCGCATTCAGGCGTACTATCCGCTGCCGAACCTGGCGGGCGAGCAGTTGAACAACTTCGCCATCGGCGCGACGCCGCAGTTTAACCGCCGCTACAACGACATCAAGATCAACTACAACCGCACCTCGAACCACTCAATCTGGGGCCGCTACGGCATCATGGATGCGCTGGTGGGCGGCGTGGGTGTGTTCGGCGACGCCGTTGGACCGGCGCCCGGCTCCGATCCGGGCCTGGGCGACACGCGCGTGCAGAACACGTCGATCGGCCATACCTGGACGCTTTCGCCGACGCTTCTGCTGGATGGCGTGATCGGCTTCCAGCGCCAGGACCAGGTGGTGCAGGGGCAGGACTTCGGCAAGGACTTCAGCCAGACCCTGGGTATTCCGGGCATCGGCGGTCCTGACCCGCGGCAGCAGGGCTTCCCGAACATCTCGATTACGAGCTACAACGGAACCGGCGTGCCGAACTGGATGCCGCTCGAGCGCATCGAGGAGAGCTTCACGACCTCGCATAACCTGAGCTGGATCAAGGGCAGCCACACGTTCCGTTTCGGCTTTGACGGCGTGCTGCACCGGATGAATCACTGGCAGCCGGAGCTGGGCGCGGGCCCGCGCGGCGCTATCGACTTCACCGGCGGCGTCACCGCTCCAGCCGGCGCGAACTTCAACAACTTCAATGCCTACGCGGCCTTCCTGCTGGGGCTTCCGACCAACATGCAGAAGAGCCTGCAGTACATCCTGGCCACGGCGCGGGAGTATCAGTTCGGCTGGTACGCGCAGGATCGCTGGCAGGTGAACCGCAAGCTGACGGTGAACCTGGGTCTGCGGTATGAGTTCTATCCGCTGATGGGCCGGTCCAACGGCAAGGGCATCGAGCGGCTGGATCCGGAGACGAACCTCGTGTACCTGGGCGGCCGCGGGAACGTGCCGCGGTCGAATGGCTTCAGCGTCAGCAAGAAGCTGTTCGCGCCGCGCATCGGCATCGCCTACCGCTTGAACGAACAGACCGTCATTCGCACCGGCTACGGGATCAACTACAGCCCGCTGCCATGGTCGCGGCCGTTGCGTGGCTTCTACCCGCTGACGGTGAACTTCGCGTTCCCGTCGAACCTGGCGGCGCTTCCGACGCGCAGCCTCGCCCAGGGCATTCCGGACGTGGTCGGTCCGGATATCTCCTCGGGCGTGGTGCCGCTGCCGGCGGTGGCGGACATGCGCAGCCCTTACGCGGGTGAAATTACACGCGGCTACATCCAGAGCTGGAACTTCTCGATTGAGCGCAAGCTCCCCAGCGACGTCATCGCCAGCATCGCGTACGTGGGCTCCGGCACGCGCAACCAGCTCGCCGACCGCGACATCAACTCCGGTCAGGTCATCGGCGCCGGCAACGCGGGCCGTCCGTACTCCGCTCGCTTCGGCCGCAACATCAGTACCCTGATGTGGGACGGCTACTTGAGCGCCAACTACCACTCGCTGCAGACCGCCGTTCGCAAGCAGTACCGGAGCGGCCTGATGCTACAGGGCGCTTACACCTGGTCGAAGGCGATCAACTACGCTGACGACGAGGGCTGGCAGGGCGTGAGCTACAACTGGGGTCCGGCGTTCGAGCGCAACCGCGCGCCCGCCGGCTACGACCGGCGGCATATATTCCAACTCGGCTACCTGTACGAACTGCCGTTCGGCAAGGGCAAGAAGCTGGCCACCAGCGGTCCGGCGAGCTACATCCTCGGCGGTTGGGGCGTCAGCGGCGTGGTCTCAGCCTTCACTGGTACGCCGGTGACGATCTCCGCTCCTGGCGGCACGCTGAACCTCCCCGGCAACATTCAGACGGCAGACCAGGTCAACCCCGAGGTGAAGATCCTCGGCGGCATCGGGCCCGGCACCACCTACTTCGACACCAACGCGTTCCGCGCGCCGACTCTGGCCCCTGGCCAGGCAGGGCGCTTCGGGACGACGGGGCGCAACGCGTTCCGGAACCCCGGCGTCTTCAACTCGGACCTGTCCATCCAGCGCACGTTCAACTTTACCGAGCGTGTGACGATGCAGTTCCGCGGCGAAGCCTTCAACTTCATCAACAACCGCCAGTCCACCGGCTATGCCTCGGCTGACGTCACCAGTCCGAACTTCGGCCGCATTCTGAGCGCCGCCAACGAGCGCCAGATCCGCTTCGGCTTGCGGTTCGGCTTCTAGCCCGCTAAGCAGTAGTCAAACACAAAGGGCGGCCCGTCTCCGGGTCGCCCTTTCGTTTTGGATCCGTGTTCCCACCGCGCCCACAGAAGAACGGCGCCGCGGCTTAGGGGGCTTGCTGGCCGCTCTGCAGTAGATGCGAGTCAAACCAGCCGTATCGACAGCAGCCAGACCTGAGGATGATGTGACGGCCATCCACACCGTAGAGACCCCCATACTGCGAATCGTACAGGCCAGGCGACACGGCGGCCCAAGTCCGACGTGCCCGATCCAAGCGGTAGAGGCCTGCGGCGGGCCGGCTAGTATCCTTCAAATCCCTCCGAATCACAAACCAAGCGTAGACCGTGTCGTCCGCGGTCATGCCCAGACCTACGGCCTCGGCGAAGGTCTCGCCGTTCGGTCCGACGGGGAGCTGAACCTTGAAGCCCGTTCGAAGCTTCCCGTCTGCATCGAACTCTGCCCAGTACCGCGCCCCGGAGCTGTAGATGCCCGTTCGCGTTGAAGTCGCAACGACCATAGGGCCGCCCGAGTTGTGGCTGACAGTGGGGTCAAAAGGCACACCAAACATCGACTGCTTGAGGGCGCTTGATCGGAGACGGCCGTTTTCGTCGAATTGCTGTACGAGCTCGCGATCCTCCCGCGGGTCTGATGGTGTAATTCGGCTCGTGCAGAACGCCCAAATGGAACCGGCTGGCGCCACCGCGAGCGCGATCGGAAGAAAACGGTCCGTCCGGGACACGAAGGACAGACTTCTCGACCGGGTCAACTTAGCGATAGCTGTTTCAATCTTGCCGTCGTGCGACCACAACTCGAGCGAGAGAATGATGTTACCGGCGGCGTCTGCGGCGACAGCGTGAATCATGCAGTGATAGGCATCCGGTACCGCAATGTCAGTTCGCGGAATGGCGACGTTTCCCTCTCGATCAAACGACCAAACCTGAGGCGGTAAACCCGGAGTTCGGCTGCGCCTGTACATCACCCAGTAGCCGTTTGACCACGCATCAAACGAGTTCAGACCATCAAACTCCACGGGGATATCGACGGTCCTGATGGGACGGTTGTCGGCCGTCGCAATTCCGGGAATTAAGACATAGAGCACAACAAGCTCTGCAATAAGAACGAAAATTGTGCGCTTATACCACATCGTGTCACCGCCTCTTCGAGGGGATCAGTGTCGAATCAATAATGTCGCTCTTGGGGTGTTACGTCAAGAGTAACTTCTATAAACTCGGCACGAACTCGCGTTCGGTAAGCCAAGATACTCATCGAAATCGAGGTTCCCCAACTACAATTGGCTAGCCCGAAAGGGGGCCGTCGCCGCTCTGATCCCCGGCGTCGAGCCTCCGCTTTGCGGGCGAGTCCTTAGAACCGCCCGTCTCGCTCTCGTCCTCATCGCGAAGCCTCATCGCTCCCGCTCAGACCAAGACCGGCTCGCGGAGAAGTCCCGCGAAGCCAACGCTCTCATGCAGCAGGGGCGCTTCCCGGAGGCGGTGATGAAGTATGAGGAACTCGTGGCGGCACTCCCCGCCAACCCCGGCCTCCGGCTCAACCTCGGCATGGCGCTCCAGATGGCGGCCGCATCCCCGAATCCATCCCACACTTCGAAGCCATCCTCAGAACGCAGCCGGCGAGCGTCCCCGCGCTGCTCTCGCTCGGCATGGCGCGCGTCCATATGGGCCAGCCCGCACAGGCCGTCGCTCCGCGTCAGAAAGTCATTGCAGCCGACCGGGCCAACACGAACGCCCGCGGCCTGTTCGCCCAGGCGCTGCTCGAAGCCGGCCGCCCCGACGCCGCCGCCACCCACTACCGCCGTCTCACCGCACTGACCCCCAAGGGCGCCCGGGCGTGGAGCGGCCTCGGGCGTGTCTGCGGACCCCTCACCGCCAGGGCATTCGCCGAACTGAAGCCTGAGTCGGCGGAATGGCGTGCACGAGGCTCTCGCGGAGATCTACCGCGCCGCGGGGCAGGCCGCGTGGGCCAGCGAGGAGGTCGCCCTAGTGTAGTGCGTCATGCAGAATGAGGATTATCCAAGGTTCGACGTGCGCGCGTGACCTTCTCCAGGATGTCGGTGGCCTTGGCAGTCCAGATGAAAGGCTTGGGAGAGCGGTTGTGGTGATCGACATAGTCGCCAATC
>JANRJO010000108.1:0-2885 GCA_033763935.1 Bryobacteraceae bacterium | reverse complement strand
GCGAGGCGGTCCACAAAGGCGATAGCTACCCCGGTGAGCATGACGCCATCATCGACCGCGATGTCTGGGACAAGGTGCACCTGATGCTGAAGGAGAGCCCTCGTGCGCGAGCGGCACGCACAAGGGCCCAGACGCCTGCACTGCTCAAAGGCCTTGTCTTTGGCCCCGATGATGCAGCCTTCTCCCCAACACACACTCGAAAACTCGGGCGGCTCTACCGCTACTACGTAAGCCAGAATGTCTTGAAGTTCGGTAAAGGCGCCTGCCCGATCGGACGAGTGCCCGCAGGCGACCTTGAAGCCGCCGTGGTCCAGCAGTTGCGAGCCGTGTTCCGCCAGCCGGAGATCATCGCCGGGACGTGGAGGGCGGCCCTGGCGCAAGATGCCAGTATCACCGAGACGGATGCAACGTCGGCACTGCAGCGGCTTGATCCGCTCTGGGACGAACTCTTCCCGGCTGAGCAGGCGCGCATTGTAGGGCTGCTGGTCGAGCGGGTGGATATCAGCGTGAACGGCTTGAAGGTCCGATTGAGGATCGACGGGTTGTGCGGTCTCGTAAGCGAAATGTGTGCAGGTGGGCTGGAGCGCGCCACGTGACGAGAACCACCGTCCCCGAAACCGTTACGTTGCACGTCCCTTTCCGTGTCGTGAAGCGTGGTGGGCGGAAGGAGATGCAACTGCCGAGCGGCGCCGCGCCGCCACGCCACACGGACAACACGCTGGTCAAGGCGCTAGCGCGCGCCTTCCGCTGGAAGCGCATGCTGGAGACGGGCGAGTTCTCCACCATTGCCGAACTGGCTGAGCGAGAGGGCATTGCCTTCACCTACATGGCCCGCGTATTACGCCTGACCCTGCTGGCGCCAGACATCGTTGAGGCGATCCTGGACGGAAGGCAGCGGCCGGAGGTGACACTGGCGCGGGTGCTAGAGCCGTTCCCGGTGGAGTGGATGAGCCAAGGCGCGGCAATCGAGCTCGACCGCAATCATTCGTAGCCGCCACAGCGTTCTGGCAACGTAAGCCACCGCCGCTCCATGGCAGTTGGCTCTGGAAGGCGGCCCCCTTGATCGCTACTCTGGCCCGTAAAACCACAATCAACCCGAAGAGCCCTCATGGCCTTCTTCGGCGACATGGGGCCGAAAAGACGAAATGGCAGTTAAGAAATCAGATCTTTATTCCTCGTGACCTGAGACCCGACTCTCCTCCGAGTTTCCGGAGAGTCCGCGGGTTGATTTCTGGGGCTACGCGGCGCGCATTTCCAGCCTGTTCTTCTGGGCAAACTCGACCGGCGGGATGTTCCCGAGGCCAGAGTGTGGGCGATGGTGGTTGTAATCGTCCTGCCAGGCTCGGATTTGCTCCCGGGCGTCACGCAGCGACGCGAAGAGTGTCTCGTTGAGCAGCTCGTCCCTGAACCGACCATTGAAGCTTTCGACGAAGCCGTTCTGCGTCGGCTTGCCGGGCGCGATGTAGTGCCATTCGACGCCGATCCGCTGGCTCCAGCCCAGGATCGCCATGGAGGTCAGCTCCGTGCCGTTGTCCGAAACGATCATTTCCGGTCGACCGCGGAGAGCGATCAGCGCATCGAGCTCGCGGGCGACGCGGTGCCCGGAGAGTGAGGTGTCGGCGACCAGAGCCAGGCACTCCCGGCTGAAGTCGTCGACCACGGCCAGCACCCGGAACCGACGCCCGTCGGTGAACGCATCGCTGACGAAGTCGAGGCTCCAGCGCCGGTTCACAGCCTCCGGCATCAGCATCGGCCGCCGCGTCCCGAGGGCCCGCTTGCGCCCACCCCGCCGCCGCACCTGGAGGTGTTCTTCGCGGTAGAGCCGCCTGAGCTTCTTCAAGTTCATCACGATCCCCTGCCGCTCCAGCATGACGTGGATGCGTCGATAGCCGAACCGGCGTCGTTCGCCCGCCACGGCCTTCATCGCTGCCCGCGCCTCTGCATCGTCCGGGCGCAGGCTTCGATAGCGCACGCTTGACCGGTCCACGGCCAAAACCTGGCACGCCCGGCGCTGGCTCACCCCGTGCGTCGCGACGACGTGGGCCACCGCTTCCCGCCTGACGCCGGGCGCTACCATTTTTTTGCCGCGACATCCTTGAGGATGGCGTTGTCCAGCATCGCCTCGGCCAGCAGCTTCTTCAGCTTGCCGTTCTCGTCCTCCAGCGCCTTCAGCCGCCGGGCATCGGACACCTCGAGCCCGCCGTAGCGCGCCTTGAACTTGTAGAACGTCGCCGAACTGACCCCATGCTTCCGGCAGACGTCGGCCGTCGACATCCCGGCCTCCTGCTCCTTCAGCATCGCGATGATCTGCTCTTCCGTGAACCTCGATCGCTTCATTGTCCGTCTCCTCGATGGAGCGGACTCTACCCAAAACTGGAGGAAGAAACGGGTCTCAGGTCACCTCTCAAGTAGCGCAGCTTAGAGGAGAACTACCATGATCTACATCGTCGTCGCAGCCTGCTACGCCCTTGTTTCGATTTCTGAATGGCCTTGCCACGCGCCGAAAGCGTGGAGGAAGCGTCTCCACCACAACAGGTATCTGGTGGAAGTTGTTCTTGCGCTCTCGTACCTCAGCCAGTTCATCCACCACCTCGTGCCTGGTATCTTGGCGTGAGGGAAGTGGTCCGCTTCGTGGCGACCCTGAGGAACACGAAGTTTCACGTCAAGCGCTTGCGAGCAGGCTTGAATTCCTTTCAAGTCCTGCCCGCTGCGGTTCCAGCGCGGTCTGCGTCCTGCGGGCCTACTATCCCACTGTTTTCGCACGCGGAATTCATCCGTTTGTTGACCTATTGTTGACCCGCCGTTGCGAACGCAAAAAGCCGCCCGTGAGGGAGGCTCTTAAGGTGTTGATCTTGTTCGTAGAAACTGGTTGCGGGAACAGGATT
>JANRJO010000112.1:0-29277 GCA_033763935.1 Bryobacteraceae bacterium | reverse complement strand
CACGAGTTGCTCTCCAGCAGAGCTCGCTTCTGTTTCCCCAACTGATGCGATTCTGCTAAACCTGAACCAGGCTGTCCAGCGCAAAATCGCTGCCCAGCCGACTGTGTCTAAACTCGTGTCTCACGCGAGGGGACAGGCCCACTCGCTCGCGCAACTGTACTACCGGGTGCGCGGCCGCAAGGGGCATCCCAAGGCAGTGATGGCGAACGGCACATCAACTCCTGCTGGTCGTTTATCAACTACTGACGCGCCACCAGGATTACGTCGAGCAGGCGCAGCAACCGATGAGCGAGCAGGCGCGCATGAAGCAAGTGGAATGGCACGTCTTGAAACTGCACGGCTTGGGGTTGCAGGTAGATCTGCGGCCGGTGGAGCCGCCCGCGCCCTCCCAATCGCCGGTTGGAACAGTGTCATCGCATGCTGCCGCCAGTTCACTGCCACGGCGCCGAGGCCGGCCCTGCAAGTGCGCCGAGCGTGGATTCGGCAACTGCCAGCACAAAACCCGCGGCAGAGAAAATTCGCCGGAAAAATCGTCGCTGCAGGCGGTACAGGTCGCCCAACTCGATGACCAGCCAGGAGGTTAACCAGGTTGTTTTTCGTAGGACTCAGACGAGGATGTCCGGCGAATCGTAGAAAGTTGCGACTCGCGCCCGGAGCCGTGATAGCCTCCGGGCAATTTGCCAAATCTAGGAGAGTCGCAGTGAAGAAACGATACCAGATCAGTCGCAATCGCGCGGCCGAGAAGTTCCGCCAGTTTGCGAAGTGCAGCGGAGCGCCCATCCAGATGACGTTCCCGATGGCAGATGTGGCCGAGTTGGCCCAGGCCAGAATACACGCGCGTGTCGAGACCGTCTCATCGCAAGCTGCCGCGAGCTTAGTGCCAAGGCGCCGGGGCCGACCCGATAAGTGCGCGAGCGTGATTCGGCGACTGCCAGTACAAAACCCGCGGCATAGAACATTCGCCAGTAAAATCGTCGCAGGCGGTACAGGTCGTCCAACTCGATGACCAGGCAGGAGGCTAACCAGGTTGTTTTTCCTAGGACTGAGCAAGGATGCACCGTACGCGCGGGGCAAGAGGCTCGTCCAGACAGTGTTCGCCTGGCCCGCGCGTATGGCGCAACCGCTCGGTGAACGAAACCGCAACGGGGGGCGGTTCTGGGGATTGGATGTCGGCGTGCCTGCCTGTGACGGGCGGCTGCTCGGCGCCCGTTGGTGTTGGCCCGGCCCCCCGAAGCGCTTCGAGACGGCGGCGATCGCGAGGCGGGGGGGGCGCCCGTGAGCGGCGGCACTGCGGCATCGCGTCGGCCGGAAGCGCGCCGCGGGCCGGGATGGGGGACGCCGCTCACGAGGAGTCCTCGACCGGGTGCGACTATTGGCCCTGTTTTTCGCGAGAGCCCTTGGTGGGGTCGAGGCGGTTGAGGGCGGCAATGAGGGTGGAGGCAGAGGCGGGAGGCTGAACGGCTTTGCCCAGGATGATTTCCTTGTTGGTAAGGCGCTTGCCGTACAATTCCTCATTCTCGTCGAGGTCGTTGCGCAGAGTGCCGCCGCCGACGGTGAGTCCGGCGAAGGCGCCGCGAGAGCGGGACCAAGCGAGGATGCCGGCGGTGAGGCGGGCATCGGTCTTCGCGCTGGCCGAGCGGCCGACGGGGCCGGCAGCGATGCCAGCGTTCGCGTCGAGCGTGAACTTACTGTCGAGAAGTTTCTCCATGCCTTCCTCATTCATGACGAGCATGAAGATATCGGTTTCGGCGCCGCCGATCTGCAAGCCGATGCTGCCGCCTTCCATGCGAACGGCGGCGGGGGCTCCCCAACCTCGGTTAGCGCCGGTACGGCAGATGGCGAAGCCGCGGCCGTATTGGGCGCCGACAAAGAAGCCGCCTTTCTTCGCGCCGGGGATGACGACGGCGCACTTGGCGGAGTCGAGCAGATCCTGCGGAATACCTTTGTCACTGGTTTGCGTGAGGTCACGCACTACTTCCGCTGCTTCCTTCATTCGATCATTCGCGTTCTCCGCAGACAGTTGAGTGGCGGCGGCAAGAACGCAGGCAAGAATCGAGCGTTTCATTCAATTTCCTCCCGCGGTTTGACGGTGTACGGGGGCATATCGTGACACTGTAGTCTGGTCATACAATTGAATCGAAAGCTTAAGACGCGTTCAGAATGCACGGTTCGATCAACACGTCACAGTTGCCGGGGGTTCTCATGGCGTGGACGGGGGACGGCTCGGGAGACGACGATGGTGGGGCGTCGACGGCCCGGATGGCGGCTTAGGTAGATGGGGCGCACACGGGTGAGCCCGCTGCTGGTGCTGGCCGGGGTGGTGTGCAATCTGCTGATCGTGGTTCCGGCGGCAGTACGCGCGGGGTTTGGTGGCGGGGACTATCTCAGCTTTTACGCGGGCGGCAAGCTGGCGCTATCGGAGAGCCTGTACGAACCCGAAGCAGTGGCGGCGGTGCAACGGGAGTTGGGCTGGGAGAGCGCGAGTCTTCCGTTCACGCGACTGCCGGTGGTGGCCCTGGCGCACCGGGCGTTGACGGCGGTCCCTTATGAGGCGGCGCACGTAGTATGGCAGTGCCTGAACGCGGCAGCGCTGGGGGTGTACCTGATGCTGCTGCCTGGCGGGTCACGAACCGCGGGCGCGGTAGTGCTTGCCTGGCTGCTGCCTGCGTACGTGGCGCTGCAACAGGGCCAGGATACGCCGCTGCTGCTGCTGTGCGTGGCGGGGGCGCTGGCGACGTTGGAAAGGCGGGAGTTTTGGGCGGGGGTGCTGCTGGGAGTGTGCGCGATCAAGGCGCATCTGTTTCTAGGGGCGGTGGTGTTCGTGGTGCGGCGAGGATCGAAAGGGATGTGGGCAGGAGGCGCGGCGGCGGGGGCGGTGCTGGCGTTGAGTTCGACGGCGCTGCAGGGCTGGGACTGGCCGCAGAGGATGCTGCAGGCGGCGGCGCAGCCGGACACGAACAAGATGGAGTTGATGCCGGCGCTAGTTCCGATGCTCCAGGGCGCGGGCGTGGGATGGGTGGTGGCAGCGGTAGCGGCGATCGGGACCTTGTGCTGGGTGGCGGCGGGGCACGGAGACCGGCGGGCGGCGCTGGCGGCGGCGATTGCGCCTGGGCTGTTGGCGGCGCCGCACATCTATCTGCAGGACTGGACGCTGCTGGCGCCGGCGCTGCTGCTGGGACTGACGAAGGGCGGGATGTGGACAAGGTGGACGGCGATGGCGGTGCTTGCGCCGCCGGTGACGCTGCTCGCTTTGCTGGGGTGGCGCGCTGTGCCGGTGGCTGCGCTGGCGGTGTTCGCGGCGGTTCTGGCCTGTGATAGGTTAGAGGCCCGAAGCGAGTCAAATGGCTGAGACAACAAGCAAGAAGACCATGTTTGTGACCGAGGACGGCAGGAACGTCCTCTTCACGTTTATTCTCGTCAGCTCTCTTTTTCTACTCTGGGGGTTCTGCAACGGCCTGATTGACGTGATGGACAAGCATTTCCAGGATGAGTTGCACCTGACGAAGTCACAGTCGGCTTGGGTTCAGTTTGCGCATTATTTGGGGTATTTCCTGATGTCGATTCCCGCCGGTTGGCTGGCGATCAAGCTGGGCTATAAGGGCGGGATCATTGCCGGGCTATTAATTGTTGCGGCGGGAGGATTGTGGTTTATTCCGGCGACGAATATCAGTCACCAGGTGGCGACGGGCGGGGTTTCGGCGAACATGGCGTTCGTGGCGTTCCTGTTTGGAGTTTGTCTTATTGCCACGGGGCTGACGTTTCTCGAGACCATCGCTAACCCGTATACAACGGTGCTCGGGGACCGGCGATATGCGGCGACGCGGATCAACCTGGCGCAGTCGTGTAACGGTATCGGGTGGATCTTCGGGCCGATTGTCGGCAGCATCTTTTTCTACGGTACGGACGCGGCGGGGCGGAGCACAGGGAGCCAAACGCTCTATATTCCGTATGTCGCCATTGCGGTGGTGGTGATCACTCTGGCGGTGATTTTCAAGTTCGCGCCGGTGCCGGACATTAAGACGGAAGACGATTACCACCTGGACGATTCGGCGGCGAAGGTCTCGCATTCCATCTGGTCGCATCCGCATTTTGTGATGGCGGTGGCGGCGCAGTTTTTCTATGTTGCGGCGCAGGCGGGGATCTTCAGTTTTTTCATCAATTACATGACTGCCGAGGTTCCTCCGATTCCGGCGTCGTGGGACACAGAATGGCTGAAGGGCTGGTTCCTGGCGCGGCCGGAGGGCGGCTTGGCGCTTTCCGACAAGGGAGCTTCGAGCCTGGCGTCGTTAGGCTTCGTGTGCTTCCTGATCGGGCGGTTTTCCGGGGCGCTGCTGCTGAAGAAGTATTCGGCGCACTTGATTCTGGGGCTCTATGCGGTGCTGAACGTGGCGGCGACGTTCGTGGTGTTTCTAAAGCTGGGGTGGGTGTCAGTGGCGTGCGTGTTCCTGAGCTACTTCCTGATGTCGATCATGTTCCCGACGATCTTTGCGTTGGGCATCTTCGGGCTGGGAGTGCGGGCGAAGAAGGCTTCCGCTTACATCGTGATGGCGATCATGGGCGGGGCGATTTTGCCGAAGTTGATGGGGTATGTGGCGGACGTCTACGACATGTCGCGCGGGTTTATCGTGCCGATGGTGTGCTTCGCTTTCGTAGCGTTCTACGGATTCAACTGGCCGCGGTGGAGCAAGGCGGACTCGCTGCATGGGGTGAAGGCGGGCGCGGGGCACTAAGCGGCCACCGCGCCCAGGACCGGGGCGGGATGCGTCTACAGCTCCGTGCGCCGGAGCCGGAGTGCGTTGACGATGACGGACACGGAACTGAACGTCATGGCCGCACTGGCGATCATCGGGCTCAGAACGATTCCCAGGAACGGGTACAGAACACCGGCGGCGATGGGCACTCCAACCGCGTTGTAGATGAACGCAAAGAAGAGGTTTTGCCGGATGTTCCGCATGGTGGCGCGGCTGAGGTGACGGGCGCGAGCGATGCCGCGTAAGTCGCCGCTGACGAGGGTGACGCCCGCGCTCTCCATGGCAATGTCGGTTCCGGTTCCCATGGCAAGCCCGACATCCGCCTCCGCGAGAGCAGGAGCATCGTTGACGCCGTCACCCGCCATCGCCACCTTGCGGCCGGATGCTTTCAGGCGTTGGATCACGTCGCGCTTCTGGCCGGGCAACACTTCTGCCTCCACATTATCGATGCCGAGCTTTTGGGCTACGGCGATTGCCGTTGCCCGGCTATCGCCGGTGAGCATCACCACCTCAACGCCGGAGGCGCGCAGGGAGCGGATGGCGTCGGAGGTAGTCGGCTTGACGGGATCTGCAACGCCGATGACGCCGGCAGCGCGTCCATCCACTGCCACGAACATCACGGTCTGGCCTTGGGCGCGGAGCCCCTCCACCTCATGCTGCAGGTCCCGCACGGGGACGGAAAGGGCCTCCATCAGGCGGGCATTTCCAATCGCGACCTCTTCGCGACCCACGGTTCCGCGAATGCCCTGTCCGGTGATGGATTCGAAGCCAGAGACGGGATCGAGCCGCAGCCCCTTCTCCTGCGCGGCGGCAACAATGGCGCCGGCCAGAGGGTGCTCGCTCGATTGTTCCAAGCTGGCTGCCAGCCGCAACATCTCCATCTGATTGAACGCAGGCGTGGATTTGACGATCTCGACGCGGGGCTTGCCTACGGTGAGCGTTCCGGTCTTGTCCACGACAACGGTGTTCACTTTTTCCAACGTTTCGAGCGCCTCCGCATTACGGATGAGGACGCCTGCCTGTGCCCCACGACCAGTGCCGACCATGATGGACATGGGAGTAGCCAAGCCCAGGGCACACGGACAAGCGATGATCAAGACGGCCACAGCATTGACGAGGGCATTCGCGAGTTTCGGTTCGGGTCCGAAGATGGCCCAGAATGCGAAGGTGAGAATGGAGACCAGGATCACGGCGGGCACAAACCAAGCGGAAACGCGATCGGCCAGTTTCTGGATGGGAGCTCTGGTTCTCTGCGCTTCGCTGACCAATCGCACGATCTGGGCCAGCATGGTGTCGGAGCCGACCCGTTCGGCGCGAAACGTGAATGAGCCGGTGCCGTTGACGGTTCCGCCAGTGACCTTGGCGCCGGCCTCCTTCTCCACGGGGATGGGCTCACCGCTGATCATCGATTCGTCAACGGAGCTCTTGCCATCCAGGACTACGCCATCCACCGCGATCTTCTCGCCGGGACGAACACGAATGCGGTCGCCGACAGCGATGCGCTCCACCGGAACGTCGAGTTCGGCGCCGTCCCCTTGAATGACCCGCGCGGTTTTTGGAGCCAGCCCCAAGAGCGACCTGATAGCGCTGGAGGTCTGGCTTCGAGCGCGGAGTTCGAGAACCTGGCCGAGCAGCACCAGCGTGATGATGACCGCGGCCGGTTCGAAGTACACAGGCGCCTCGGCGCCCATGGTGCGGAAGGACGGAGGAATGGCTCCCGGGAAGAGGAGGGCGAAGACGCTATAGAGATAGGCGGCTCCGGTTCCCAGCCCGATCAGCGTGAACATATTCAAGCTGCGGTACTTCACGGAGGCCCAGGCGCGTTCGAAGAAGGGCCAACCGCCCCACACTACGACGGGCGTGGCGAGGGCAAACTGAATCCACCGCGAGGCGGCCATGCCCAACCAATGCATCAACGGATTGTCTGGAAGCAGATCCGACACCATGAATGCCAGAATCGGAACGGTAACGGCGACGCTTACCCAGAACCGCCGTGTCATGTCCTCCAATTCGGGATTCGATTCCTCGGCCGTCACTTCGCGCGGCTCCAGCGCCATCCCGCAGATCGGGCAGGAGCCGGGTTCGCTGCGCACGATTTCCGGATGCATGGGGCACGTGTATTCGGTTCTCGTGGGCGGCAGTGCGGTTATCGCGGGCTCCAACGCCATTCCGCACTTGGGGCAGGCCCCTGGTCCGATTTGTCTGACTTCGGGATCCATCGGGCAGGTGTATTCGACGCCGGCGGGAGTGGTGGGATGTGCCGGCCGACGGTCCGCGCCGTCTGCATAGGCCTCGGGTTGGCCGCGGAACTTCGCCTCGCAAGAGGGATTGCAGAAATTGTAGGTGACACCCCTGTACTCGGCGCTTCCGGTGGCATCCTCGGGCAGGATCGACATACCACAAACGGGATCGATGACTTCAGTGGCAGTGTGGTGATGGTGGTTCATTTCAGCCTCTCGGGAAGGTCTCGGGTGCGCGTGAGCACACCCGAGGAGCCGATTTCGTTACGCCTTGGCGTACTGCTCGGGGTTTTGATCGAACTTACGCTTGCAACCAGCACTGCAGAAGTAATAGGTTTTGCCCTGATACTCGCTGCTACCGGCCGCTTTTTTCGGATCGACTTGCATGCCGCAAATCAGGTCTTTTTCCATTGGTTTCACCTCTTCCTTTTTTGACTACGCTCCGGGTTTGAGCCGGAAGCGGACGAACACATTGACACCCCAGGGACGATCCCCGTAGAAAGGCTTGAGCGCGGAATCGATGCTATAGGCGGTGACGTTGGCTCCAACACCCGCCTGCAGGCCCCGGAAGGTACCGATATCGCGGGTATACCCGGCTGTATATGAGGTGACGTTGAAGGCGTGCTGACCGGTGGCGCGCGTCAGCCGTTCGCCGAGTTCGTGGTCGTACTCGAAGAGTTCGTCGCGCTGCGACCATTCGACGCGGCCCGTTATGAAGTTTCTGCGAGAGAAGGGCACGACGGTTTCACCCAGCACGGTGTTGGTGCGCCGCTTATCGTCCAGCTTGTAGTTCTGTCCCCACACGATGCTTGTGGCCCACCAGTTCCGGCCGGCGGCGGGCCGCACGTACTGGACCGAGGCGGTGGTCCTGACGATGCTGCCGGGGTGGGACGCCTCAGGGTCCTGGAGGCGCCCGACTGAAACCTGCGCGGCCCAGTTTCGGGTGGGGAAGGCGCTGAGCCGAGTGGACCAAGAGTCCATGGTGCCCCAGTCAATGTTCCAGCGCCCCTCGTTCGGCTCGCGGCCATAGAAGCCGGAGGCTTCCAGCCGGACCTTGCGGTATGTCACACCCGCTGTCAGCACGTTGTTGGCGATGTGTGTAGAGTCCTGCCAATGGTGACCGAGACTGGCTTGCGGCAGTTCCATAGCGCTTGCGCGGTGAGGGTACGCCACTGGCCCCAAAGCGGGATCGCCCACGGGGGCGTAGTAGATATTCCAGGTTCCGTTCTCGCCGATCGGGTGAGCGTACTGGACGCTTAGCTCCATCACGAAATCGTGGGGATGCTGTGCGTCCACTAGCGGAACGCCATATGCCGTCTCACCGGTTTGGAACAGGAGCGGATAGCTTCGGTTTGTTACGGTAGCGGGCTCCAGGCTGAGCATGGAGCGCAGCATGATGCTTCCGCGGCCGAGTTTGTGTACCGCGCCCAGCATTCCCCAGTTTGATGAGTAGAACTTACTGGCTCCGCGCGGCCCGGATTGCTGAGTGTCCAGGATGAACGCCTGCGCCATCCACATCAAGTGCCAATCGCCTGTTCGAGTCATCGCCATGGGCATCGGCCAGGCCGCGGGTTGATACGCGGTTCCCGAACTCTGGTTCATCAGGAACGTGCCCGAGCTGTTCATGCCCGCATGCGGGATCGCGCCCGTCATGTCAGGCATGTCGTGCTGCGAATGCTGCCGAGGGTCCGACTTTTGTGCCGGGTGTTGCGCGTGGTGGTCGTGGGGTTTCTGTTCCTGGCAAAGCGCAAGGGCGGGACCGGGGAGCAGCGCGGCAACCACAACCATTCCTCGTATAGCAAACAAAAAGCAGGACATTTGTTCCTTTCTCCTCAAGGCACACGTAACCTATGGGTCCGGCAGCAAGCCGGCGCGTGGTGAATCGCGGAGCTAGCGAGAGTGTTTGTAGATCAACTCAACCAGTTCGTCGTACATCGCGTCGGCCTTGTCGTTATGACCCTCGGCAACTGTTTGAGTGACACAATGACGAAGATGGTTTCGCATCAGCTCCCTCCCGACGGTTCGTAGCGCTTCCTGTGCGGCCGAAATCTGAATCATGATGTCGGGACAATAGCGGTCGTCTTCGACCATCTTGTGGAGACCCCGCACTTGACCCTCCAATCGGCGGAGGCGGCGAAGGTTGGCGGCTTTTGCGTCAGGGCTGACCGCTACTGCGCGCTTGCCGTCGAGAGAGGGAAGTTCGGTGGGCGCGCAACCGCATCCGTCAATGACGTCAAGCGGAGCGGGTGTCTCTTTCGCGTTAATCGGAGTCTGCTTTGCCATATACCCCTACCCGGTATACTAATACCCTAGGGGGGTATTGTCAACAGTTTTTGGGCTCCACTGCCGCCTTCCGGCGAGTTTGCGAAGTTCACTTGGGGATGCCGCTTCCCGAAGCAGGAGCGAGCACGGACGGACCGTTCGACGACGCTCCCGGTGAACCTAGAGGAGACACGAACCACATGTTGAAACGACTTTCAAGGACCCTGTTGTGGGCCTCCGCTGCCATTACCGTGTCGAAGTGCCTTTCCGCTGCCGACGGCGTAGTGCTGATCGATCAAAAGGTAGCGCAGTCCGGCAAGGTAACGGCGCTGGACGCGCCGGGCTTTCCCGTGACCATTTCCGAACCCGGCAGCTACAGGCTGAGGGGGAACATTGAAGTGCCGGACGCGGCCATGACGGCGATCGAGATCACGGCGGATAACGTCACGCTGGACCTGGCCGGATTCACGATCTCAGGTCCGAATGTGTGTACGCCGAACCCGACGCGGTGCACGTACTCGGGCGGAGGCATCGGTGTGCAGGCAGTGGGGCCGATCGGGGTGGTGAGTCCCGCGAACGTTCGGGTGATGAACGGGGTGGTGCGGGGCATGGGCGGACACGGGATTCGCATGATGGGCGACAGCACGGTGGTGCAGAACGTGGTGTCGATGAGCAACGGCGGGCCAGGGATCGTGGTAGGGGAAGGCAGCGTCATCGACAGTGTCGCGAAGTTGAACGGGTCGGGCGCGTCCATTGTCGGAGTGATCGTGCGCGGGTGCACGGCGTCGAACAACATTTTCGGGATTTTTGTGCGGCCGGGCGGTGTGGCGTCCGGAAATGTGGCTTTCGAGAACGCCGCGACGGGAATCAGTGTGTCGTACGGCACGGCAACGGGCAACACGGCCTATAAGAATGGGTCGTACGGGATCGACGCGACTTGCCCGGGCGTGTTGTCGGGCAACACGGCGCACGACAACGCTGGGGGCAACGTCAGGACAAGCGGAGTGTGCACGGTCGCGAACAATACGTTCTAGGAGAGCGGCGGGGCGTTAGCGTGCGCTAGCGCCCTTTGCTGAGTTTGCGGAAGTACTCGGCGACGGCGTCGGCGTAGCCGTTGGGGACGCGGTCAGAGGTGGCGCTGCGGACCTGGCCGCCGTTCTTGTCGTCGAGCTGCCGGCGGAGCTGGAGTTCGAGGCGCTCGAGCTGCGGGAGGATCTGGGTTTCGAGGCGCTGGACGAGGGCCGGGTTGCCGGGGAAGCGCTTGGGATCGAGGCTCTGCATTTCGCGGAGCAGGCGCTGGATCTCCTGTGCGGTTTCAGCGTCGCCGCCTTCAGCGGCCTGGCGGAGCTGGTTGAGTTCGCGGATGCCTTCCTGGTAGACGCGAGACATTTGCTCCGGCGAGAGGGTGCGGGGGCCGGGGTAGTTTTCGTCGCCACGGTTGATGGCGGAGTAGCTGCCGCCGCCGGCGGAGCCGCTGCCGCCGCGCTCCATGCCGCGGCCGCCTTGGGCCTGGCCGCCTTGTGGTCCACCTTGCTGGCCGCCCTGCTGACCGCCCTGTTGGCCACCTTGCTGCTGGCCCTGCTGCTGGCCCTGCTGTTGGCCGCCTTGTTGGCCGTTGCCTTGTTGCTGGCCCTGTTGGTTGCCCTGGCCCTGCTGGTTACCGTTCTGGCGGGTCATGGCGCGGAGCTGGCTGCGGAGGCGCTCGACCCGCTCGAGAGCATCGGCCGTTTCGTCGCGTTTGCCATCGTTCTGGCCGCCGCCCTGGCCCATCTGGTGGCGGGCCTGGTTCACCTGCTCGGAGAGGCGGTCCATGCCTTGCGTGACGGGAGCTTCGCGGCCGACGATCTGTGGGCCGTAGCCACGGCGTAGCCACTCCGCGGTGAAGCGCATGCGGAGGCCGAGCTCGTTCTTCTGCAGTTCGCCGAGGGCTTCGCGGAGCCCGCTGGCGGCGCCGCGCTGGGAGCCCTGGAGGTCGCGCGCGGCGCGCTGCATGTCGCGCTCGAGTTTCTGCAGCTCGTCGAGCATGGATTGTTTTTCGCGCGCCATCTGTTCGACCGATTGGCGGCTTTGGCCGGGGACGGCGCTGGGGCGGCCCTGGGGCTGCTGCTGGAGGAGCGGGTTGCCGGAGCCGAACTGCTGTTTCATCTGCTCTTCGAACTTGCGCTGGCGCTCGGCGAGGGACTGGGCGCGATTCGCGAGGTCATCCATCTGGCCGGAGGCCTGTTCGCGGCGCATGCCGCCGAGGAGGTCCTTGGCTTCTTCGAGGCGCTCGGCGGCGCGGCGCTGTTCGCTGGCGGAGCCCTGTTCGCCGCGGTTGGCGTTGGCGGCGCGACGCATGTCTTCGGTGGCGCGGCGGAGCTGTTCGAGGGCGCGTTCCACCTTGGGATCGAGGCGCTGCTGGCCGCTCATGGAGCTGAGGCGGCTGGAGGTGGACTGCTGGCCGGATTGACCGGACTGGCCGCCCTGGCCCGATTGCTGGCCCGCCTGCTGGCCGGATTGTTGTCCGGACTGGCCCTGCTGGCCCTGTTGCTGCCCCTGCTGCTGCTGGCCCTGCTGGCCTTGCTGGCCGTTGCGGGCGAGCTCCTCCATCTTCTTCTGGAGCTCTTCGGCTTCGCGGCGGAGGAGTTCCTGCTGCCAGCGCTGCTGGAAGCTTTGCTGCTTGTTGTTCTGCTGCTGAGAGAGTTCCTGCTGGCGGCGCGCGAGTTCGGCCAGTTTTTGCAGCGCCTCTTCCATGGCGCGGTCGCGCTGCTCGGCAGACTGGGCGGACTGGCCGGTCTCGTATTGGTTCTTTTCGGTGTCGAGTTCGAGATCGAAGAGGTTTTCGAGGTCGCGGCCGGCGCCGCCGCCACCGCCTCCGCCGCCGCGCTGGAAGGCGAGCTGGATCTTGCGGAAGGTGGACTCGGCGGCGAGGAGGTGCTGCAGGGCGCGCTGTTCGGGGGAGAGGGCGTCCTGCCAGCGGAGGTTGCGGAGCTGGTCTGAGGC
Source organism: Bryobacteraceae bacterium (assembly GCA_033763935.1). Classification (GTDB taxonomy): domain Bacteria; phylum Acidobacteriota; class Terriglobia; order Bryobacterales; family Bryobacteraceae; genus DALYJJ01. The sequence goes on along the minus strand of JANRJO010000112.1, from coordinate 17,042 downwards.
TTCGCCCATGGCCTGGGCGGCGGCCTCCATCGACTTGGCGAACTGTTGGAACTCCTGATTCTCACCGGCGAGCTCGCGGCTGCGCATGCGCTGAGCGAGGGAGCGGGTCTGGTCGCGGAGTTTGGCCTGGACGTCGGAGAGGAACTTAGCATCCTCGCGGGGATCGCCGGCGCGGCGATTGCCCTTCAACTGATTAAACGTCGCGGCGATGATCTCCTTCTGCCGCTGCGAGATGTTGCTGTCCTCTTCGCCTCCGCCACCTCCGCCACCGCCACCGGCCTGCTGCGACTGCGAGTACTCGCGCTCATAGGGGATGGCTTCGACGAAGAACATGTCGGAGCGGGTGGTGGTGCGGGCGTCGCGAGCGGCGGCGTAGAAGGCCACGAGGCCGCCGGGCGCGAGGTTGTATTGTTCGAGAGCAATGGTGGCGGAACCGCGCGCTTCCCTGCCCCCTTTGCCCTTGGCGATGACGGCGGTTTTCTCTTCGCCGCCGTTGACGGTGTATTTGAGGCTGAGTTCTTCGAGTGCGAAGTCGTCTTCGGCTTCCACTTCAATGGTGACCTCTTCGATGGGGAGGACCTTGCTGTCGCGCTTCAGCACTTTGACGACGGGGGGCGTTTCGGGCCTGGCTTCGATGAAGAAGTCGTCGCTGAGGCGGACGGCTTCGCCGCCTTCGAGGGCGGCGACGTGGTACATGCCGTCCTTCTGGATCTTCAGAGTCCCGCGGGACAGGTTGGCGGCGGCTTCGCTGAGCGGGATGCGGGTTCCGTCGTCGAGGACGAGCACGCCCTGCTTAAGGGGACGGTCTGTCTCCACCTCGAGGTCGGCGGTGGTGCCTTCGACGGCGCGCAGATCGCCGCCGGGGTCCTCGACGGCATTCTTGAGCCCGGCCCATCCGGGGAAGGTATAGCTGACGCGGATGCGTTTGACGGAGGGGAGGTCGACCACGGTCAGTTTGTGGCGGCGGGAGGCGACGGAGCCCGCTTCCACGTAGTATTCGACGGTTTCGGCGATGCCGGCGAAGAGGAATTCAAAGGCGGCGCCGCCTGCCTGGGTCTTCATGGGGACCTGTTCCCATTTCGCGGTGCTGTTGTAGCGGGCGAAGAGGCGGGCGGAATCGGACTGGAAGCCCATGAGGGTGGCGAGAACCACCTGATCGGAACCACGGCGGACTTTGCGGTCACCGGGTTCGACGAGGATGCTGTAGAACGGGGCGGCGCCGGAGCGGGGGGCGCCGGCCCAGAGAAGCGATGCACCGTAGCCGAGGAAGCCGGGGCCGGCGACGGTGAGCCAGACGAGGACGCCGACGGCGGCGACGGCGGCGGAGACGGCGCCGAGGATCCACGCGGGGCGGACGACGGTGGCAGGCTCATTGCGTTGGGCGGCGTCGAGGGTGTCGGCGGCGAGCAGGCCGACGAAGGGGTCGTTGGCTTCGCGGCGCTCCACGATGGTGAGCAGGCGCTGCTCGAACTCGGGGAAGCGGGCCTCGGCGCGGAGGGCGGCGCGGCGCGCGTTGAGACGCATCAGCGGGAGGATGAGGCCGAAGACGGCAGCGAGGGCGACGCCGAGGAAGAGGGCGAAGCGCGACCAGCGAAGGCTGGAGTCTGAGAAGGCAGCGGCGTTCATCGCCAGAACGAGGGCCACGGTGAGGGCGAGCGCGGCGAGGCCGAGCATTGCAGCGCCCCGGCTGGCGGCCAGCCACTTGAGGCGCTTCTCCAATTCACCCAGGTATTGATTTAAACGGTCGAGAGCATTCATGTTCGCATCCCCAGATACCGGCTTGCCAACACGGATTCGGCCAGCGCGACGACGGCGAGCGCGAGGACGAACCACCACCACAGATTTTCGGGCTTCTGTTCCTCGAACGGACGGCCGGCGGCCGCGGACTGTACGTCGGCGTCGGGCCTGCGTCCCTGCCACAACTCGACAGACTCCTTGGGCAGAGGTTCGAGATCGGATTCACGACGATCGATATTCACGGCTACGAGTTCGTTCCGGCCGCTGCCGCGGCGCACTTCGTAGTAGCCGGGGTTGTCGAGCGTAAGAGTTTTGGCGCGGGCGGCTTCCTGGAGGGTCAGGGCGCGGGCGCCGTCGGGGCCGAGCACTTCCACGGCTTCGGCCTGAGCGCCTTCGCGGCGCAGCTCAAACGTAGACGCCACGGTGTAGCCGGCCGTCGTGTCCTCATACCCGCTGAGATAGCGCGCCGTTTGCTCCACGAACGGGATGAACGACGGGTGGAGCGGGAAATCGTTAGCGATGTTGTCGAAGGTGGATGTAAACACCAGGACGCGGCCTTCGCCGGAGCGCTGCTCGAGGAGGACGGGCGATTGATCAGCGAGGCGGGCGACGATGCGGGCTTCGGGAGCGTCTACGCGAATGGTCTGGTAGAACTTCACGTTCTCCCAACGGTTGGTGTTGCGGAGGGCGGCGTGGGTGTCATCGCCGGCGCCAAGGAGTTGGAAGCGTTCGCCTGCGCGGGAGGCGTAGGCGGAGGAGTTGATCTTCAGGCCGAGGACGGGCACCGTGGAGCGGGCGGCGGCGGAGGGGCCGAGAGCGATGAGGAGGCTACCGCCGTTGCGCACGTACTTTCGGAGGTTCTCTTCGAGGGAGGCCGAGAGTTGGGCGACGTCCGAAAGCACGACGAAGGCGAACTTGTCGAGGCCGGCGTTGGAGGCGGCGTCGGCGGCGACGGGTTCGATGGCGAAATTGCTTTCAGAGGAAGACTCGATGGCGGAACGGTAATAGAGGAGGTCGCGCTGGGAGCGGCCTTCGTGGACGAAGAGGATGCGGCGGGGGTCGGAGCGTTCGAGGGAGAAGAGATGGGCGTCGTCCTGGGGTAGCGCGTCGGCGCCGTCGATGCGGGCTTCGCAGCGGTTGAGGCCGTGGGGTGCTTCGACGCCGAGGAACTCGGCGGAGGCGCGGCCGTTGGCGGGGATGTTGACGGACTTCGTGGCGACAGTCTTGCCGTTGCAGGCGACGGTGATCTGTTTTGTGGCGGCGGGGGCGGCGAAGGCGGCGGCGGTGGCGAAGATGCGGACGCGTTTGGGGTCACTGAAGCGGCGGGGGGCGTTTACGCTTTCGACGGTCCAGTTGGGGGTGGCGCTGCCGACGTCGTGGATGGTGAGCGTGGTGTTGGCGTCGAGGCGGAGGTCGGCGAAACTGGGGGGCCGGGAGGACTTCTGCATGTCGCTGATGAGGTGAACCTCAATGGGTTTTTTCAGCGACTCGGCGGTGGCGCGGAGGGCGCGGGCGAATTCTCCGTAGGAGCTGCGGCCGTCGCCGGGGGTGAGGGAATCGATGGCGGCGCGGAGTTCTTCGGCGGAGTTGGTGGGCTGGGTGAGGAGGCGGACCTGACGGCTGAGGGCGATGACCTGGCCCTGTTGCGCGGGGCGCCAGTTGTTGAGGAGGGCGCGGGCTTCAGCCTTCGCGCGCTCCATGCGATTGCCGGCGCGCATGCTGAAGGAGTCGTCGATGGCGATGATGCGAAGGGCGGCTTCCCCGCCGCCGGCGGTCACCTTCTTCATGATGTAGGGCGAGGCGAAGGCAAGGGCGAGAAGGATGATCATCGCGAGGCGAGCGGCGAGAAGCAGGAGGTGCTGGAGGCGGCGGTGCTTGATGGAGCTTTGGGTTCGCTTCTCGAAGAACATGAGCGAACTGAAGGGGAGGGGCTCGCTTTTGTGGCGGCGCAGGAGGTGCACCCAGAGAGGCAGGCCAATGGCGGCGAGGCCGGCGAGGAACCAGGGAGCGAGGAAGCCCATCTACATCCTCCCCTGGCGAACCATCAGATACTCGCGCAGGCACTCGTCGAGGGGGCGGTCCGTGCGCGCGAGGAAATAGTCGATGCCGGAGCCGCGGGCTTCGGAGCGCAGCGCTTCGACGTGGGCGTCGATCTTCTGGCGATAATCGGTGGCGACGTATTCGGGGGAGACTTCGAGCGAGTCGTCGGTTTCCATGTCTAGCAGGATGCGAGGTTCGCGGAGTTCCGGGCGGAGTTCCTGGGGGTCGAGGATGTGGACGAGGACGAGTTCGTTGCCGTGGTAGCGGAGCGGCTGCATGGTTTTGACGACGAGGGCGGGGTCGGCCCAGAAATCAGAGATGACGATGATAATGCCGCGGCGCTTGAGAAGTTCCTGGCAGAGGACAAAGGGCTTTTGGAAGTCGGTGCGCTTGCCGGGTTCAGCGTGTTCGATGGCGTGCGTGAGGCGCGCGAGCTGGCCCTGGCGGGAGGACGGGCGCACGATGTTGCGGACTTCGTCGTCGAATACGACGACGCCGGTGGCGTCGCGCTGGTGATTGGCGAGGTAGAGGAGCGACGAGGCGATGAAGCGGGCGTAGTTGAGCTTGGTGACGGTGTGCGAGGTGTACGCCATGGAGTTGCTGGCGTCGAGGAGAACCGTGACGAGCGTATTGGTTTCGCCACGGTAGCGTTTGAGGTAGCAGCGTTCGGTGCGGGCGAAGACGTTCCAATCGACGTGGCGGAGGTCGTCGCCCTGGGAGTACATGCGGTACTCGGCGAACTCCTGGCTGAAGCCGAAGTCGGGGGAGCGGTGGAGGCCGGCGACGAAGCCATCGACCACAGTTTTCGCGACCAGCTCGAGGTTCGAGATGGAGGCGAGGACAGAGGGGTCGAGGAAGCGCTGCTGCATGGGGTTAGGCTTTCGGAGGGGGCATGCGCTCGAGGAGGCGCTTGACGATGTCGTCCTGGGTGAGGCGTTCGCTCTCGGCCTGGAAGTTGAGGAGGATGCGGTGGCGCAGGACGGGGGTGGCGAGGGTGGCGATGTCGTCGTAGGTGACGTGGTAGCGCTTATGCATGAGGGCGCGCGCTTTGGCGGCGAGGACGAGGAACTGGGCGCCGCGGACGCTGGCCCCGAAGTTGACGTACTTCTTGACGAAGTCGGGGGCGTTGGCGTCGCTGTAGCGGGTGGCGCGAACGAGCTGTACGGCGTAGCGGGCCACGGGCTCGGCGATGGGGACCATGCGGACCAGTTGCTGGAAGCCGAGGATCTCTTCGGCGCTGGTGACGGGGTCGGGGCGAGCCACGGCGGTGGTGGTGGTGAGGCCGATGACGCGCAGCTCGTCGTCTTCCGGCAGGTAGTCGAGGACGGTGTTAAAGAGGAAGCGGTCGAGCTGGGCTTCGGGGAGCGGGTAGGTGCCTTCGAGCTCGATGGGGTTTTGGGTGGCGAGCACGAAGAAGGGCGCGGGGAGCTTGTAGTGGTTGCCGCGCACGGTGCAGGAGACTTCCTGCATGGCTTCGAGGAGCGCGGACTGGGTTTTGGGAGGAGTGCGGTTGATTTCGTCGGCGAGGAGGACGTTGGCAAAGATGGGGCCTTGGACGAAGGTCCAGGTGCGGCGGCCGGTGCCGGGATCCTCTTCGATGATGTCGGTGCCGGTGATGTCGGAGGGCATCAGGTCCGGGGTGAACTGGATTCGTTTGAAGATGAGGCCGAGGGTCTGGGCCATGGTGCGAACGAGCAGCGTTTTCGCGGTGCCGGGCAGTCCGGTGATGAGGCAGTGGCCGCCGACGAAGAGGGCGATCATGACCTGCTCGAGGACCTGATCCTGGCCGACGATGACGCGGCGGACCTGTTCAACGATGCTGGCCTGGACCTGCTGGAAGCGGTCGATGCGCGATTTCAGTTCGGCGGTGTCGAGTTGAGTGACGGTGGTCATGGAGATTTCCTGGTGGCGGCTGACTCGAGCTCCAGCATGAGTTTCTGTGCGGGCCGGTAGCCGGGGGCGGCCTCTAGGGCCGAAAACAATTCATCCTTTGCCTGTTCTAAGCGGCCGAGTTTGTGGTAGGCCTGGGCGAGACGGAAGTGGGCGGCGGCGGGGTCCAAGGGCTTGGAGGCGAGGGCGGCCTGCAGTTCGACGAGGGCGCGGTCGGGCTGGCCGAGTTCGAGCCACAGTTCGCCGAGCTTGCGGTGGAGTTCTTCGTCCTGGACGGGGTAGATGTAGTTGATGCGGGTGAGGGTGGCGGCGGCGCCTTTGCGGTCGCCGGCTTCTTCCTGAAGGGCGGCGAGCTTCTTGAGTGTTTCGGGGAAGCGGCCGCCGGCGCGGGCGTAGCGATCGAGCTCGGCGAGCGCGTTTTTCTTGTCGCCCTTGGCTAAGTAGGCTTCGGCGAGGATTTCGTAGACGCTACGGGCTTCGACGTATTCGGGGAAGATGTCGCGGATGGCCGTGCCTTCGCGGATCACCTCATCGTGCATGTTGAGCTTGCCGCCTTCGAGGAGCACCTTGTAGCGTTTCATCCAATCGTCGTAGCCGTCGACGGTGCGCTTAACCTGTTTGTCGAGCCAGGCGAGGAAGTCCTTATCGAAGGCTTCCGGGGCGAGGCCGAGGGCGGTCTGGATCACTTCGGGGGTAGCTTTTGACTGCGCGAAGAGGTTCATCATCTGGAGGAGCTTGTCGTAGTTCCAGCGCTCGACGATGTAGTCGCAGATGCGGCCGGCCTGGAAGTAGGAGACGATGACCTGGTTCGGGTAGGAGGGGCGAATGAAGCCGCGATCGAGGTCGGCGACGGGGAGCAGGCGCTTCTTCTGGATGGCGCGAATGATGTCGGGGTTGAGGCGGTCGCCCCATTCGGGGTCGACGGCGGTTTCTTCGTGCACGGCTACGCCTTCGGTGAACCAGCGGGGAACGCGGTGGCTGGTGGCGGTGAGCACAAAGACGTGGCTGAGTTCGTGCCAGAGGGTGCTGGCCCAGTGGAAGGAGCCGGGGCGGCGGCCGGACGGGCTATCCATGGCGACGACGGTGCCGAAGGTGACGCCGAGGGCGCCGAGGCCGGGCATGCCGAGCGTGCGGACGGCGAAGTCTTCGTGGTCGGGGTAGACCTCGAGTTGCACGGGGGCAGTGAGTTTTGTTTTGTACTTTTTCTCGAACGTGCGGATGGCGCGGGCGAGCTCGCTCTCCATATAGGGCTTGAGGAGCGCAGCTTCCTTCTTGTGCAGCTTGACGATGGTCTGCGGGGTCTTGAAGGTCTGGAAGTTCTTGTAGCTGTCGAGCAGGGTGAGGGTATTGACCGTGGGGGCGCTCTTATAGCCGGCGTTATAGGAGGCTTCGAGGTGCCGGCGGGCCTCATCTTCGCGGCCCAGACGCATCAGGTTGATGCCGAGATCGGTGCGGGCTTCCCAGAGGCGGGGATGGAGCTCGAGCGCTTTGCGGTAGAAGGCGATGCCTTCCTCGTAACGGCGGTTGATGACGAGCGTGTGGGCGGCGAGCGCGTAGCCTTCGCCGAAGCGCGGGTTGATCTTCAAGGCGCGGGCGATCGGCTCGGGCGTGGTGGCGGGCGAGGGATCGGGCTGCTTCATCCACTCGATAGTGGCTTTGACGGCGAGGGCGTCGAGGGCTTCGGGCGTGATGGTGAGAGCCTTGTCGGCCTGTTCGGCGGCGCGCTGAGTGTTACCGTCTTCGAGGGCGAGCATGGCGAGAACCTCGTGGCCCTCGGCGAGCTTGGGGTCGAGTTTAACGGCCTGCTCGGCGGCCTCGACGGCTTTCTGTTCGAAGCCCTGGGCGGCGACGAGGGCGACGCCGATGAGGGCGGGAGGGTAGTCCTTGCGAATGGCGAGGGCTTCCTGGAAGAGTTTTGCGGCTTCGTCGCGCACGTAGCGTTCGAGGAAGAGGCGGCCCCAGCGGACGCGGTAATGGGGGTCCTGCGGCTTCAGCTTGATAGCCAGCTTGAACGATTCGTTCGCGTCGAAGTACTGTTCGAGGCCCCAGAGTCCTTCGGCGCGAAGGTAGGGATCGCCGGTGGCGGCGAGCGAGGTGAAGCAAGGGCGGGCGGCCTCCCACTGGCCGCGACGTTCGAGCTTCCAGCACTCGTCGGGTGTGGCGGCGAAGGAGGCGAGGGCGAGCGCGGGCAGGAGGAGGAGGCGTTTCATTTGTCGAGTGCCTCCTGGGTCTTGGCGAGTTCCAGCAGCAGCGACTGCATCTGCTTGCGGTAGTCGTCGTAGGGCATGGCGGCCTTTTGATACTTCAGGCTGTCGATGGCGCGTTCGAGCTCCTCTTTCCGGGCGAAGAGTTTCTGTTTTTCAGGGGCGCGGGCCGCGGCCTGGGCGGCGCCGATGCGGAGGAGCGGGATTTGCGCGGCGACGAGGCCCTGGCCGTTGTCGGGGCCGGGGGCGCGCACGCCGTCTGACTTGCCGGTGTCTTCGAGGAGCGCCTGTTCGGTGGCGATACGCTTCTGCGATTCGTAAAAGCGGACGGTCTTCGCGTCGGCGTAGCGGAAGGCTTCAAGGACGGAGATAGCGTCGTTCTTGTCGGCGTCGGCGGAGCCGTCACGGAGGGCTTCGGCGAAGTAGCGGGGGAAGACGACGGCATTCTTCTGGGTGCCGGTTCTGGTGGCGGTGACGACAACGCGGCCCTCCTTTCGGAGAGGGAGGGCAGAGGCGCCGCTGGCGCTGGTCATGTTGACGACGACCTGGCGTTTGGCGGGAATGCGGTCAAGGAGGGAGGCGAGCTCGGAGGCGGGGAGGTCGGGGCCGGGGAGGGCGAGTTTGTAGTCGCCGTCGACGCCGCCGTGGCCGATGAGCAGGACGATGACGGTGTCCTCGGGCTTGGCCTGCCGCGCGAAGTCGGCGGCGACGGAGCGGATCTTGTCACGGGTGGCTTCGGGGCCATGGAGGGTGACGGCACGGCCATCGGCGACGGACTGCTGGAGGACCTTGTCGATGTCCTTGGCCCAGCCGCTGAAGCGCTGTTCGTACTCGGCTTCGCCACCCAGGCCGGCGACGGTGAGATAGTACGTGGCCGCGGGCGCGGGCAGGCTGGCCCAGGCGAGGGCGAGGAGCGCGAGGGGCTTCATACGACGCCCCACTTTCGCCGGAGGAGCCACTCGCCGGCACGCAAGGCAAGCAAGGTGAGGAAAACGATGGGCATGTCCCAGAGGTCGCGAGACTCGCGGATGGTGATGCCGGCTTCCGAGTAGGTGACCTGCTCGGGCAGCGCCGCGAGGTCGGAGGGCTTCCAGTAGCGGCCGCCGGTGGTCTCGGCGAGCTTTTCGAGGAGGTCTCGGTTCTGCTCGGCACGGAAGTTCTCGGCGACGCCATCCTGACGGAGGAAGGTCATGACGTCGCGGCCGAGATCTTCTTCGCCGCGTTTGGCGGCGAATTCGGCGAGGTAGGAGCCGGGCTTTTCGGTGCTGATTTCGCCGATGTAGACGCCTTGCGTGAGGGGGTCGGGGCGAAGCTCGACGATCTGGGAGAAGCCGTCGGGGCCGGCGACACGGGCTTCGACGCGGGCATCGGAGACGGGCAGGTAGGACTTATCGCGGATCTCAGCGCGGAAGGCGACCTTGGGTTCGTCCTCGAGAACCTGGCGGGGCGTGGTGGCAAGGACGCGGCCTGGAGTTTCGCTCACTAACCAGCGGAGGAGTTGTTGCCAGAAGATCTCGTGTGTCTTGTCGCTCGATTCCTGCAGCATCTGCCAGCGCCAGCTGCCGCCGGTGGCGAAGACGGCCGTGCGGCCGCGGCCGTAGTTCTGGGTGACGAGCAGGGGCGTGCGCTTCGCCTTGCGATCGGCTTCGAGGAGGACAACGGCGCCGGGCTTCGGCGCGCCGACTTCCTGAAGGTCAGCGACCGGGGGCATTGCCTTCCAGCGTTCGGCGTTCTTTGCGGGATCTTCCGCGAGCCGGCAGATGATGCTATCGCGGCCCGCAGGGGTAACTTCGGCTTTCGCGGGGTCGCGCTCGAAGGACTTCGTGGAGAGCGGCAGGGAGACGGGAAGGACTTCGGCGAGGGAGCTCTTGCTGTAGCCGCCATCGCCGAGCGTAGCGCGGCCGCCGAGGAAGAGGACGCCGCCGCCGCGGCGGTCAGCGAAGAGCTTCACCAACTCCTGTTGGGCGGGGGTGAGGTAGCCGGCCTCAACGTTGCCGATGATGAGGCCATCGAACTCGAAGAGCTCTTCGGGGCGTGCGGGGAAGCCTTGTTCGAGTTCCTTGGCGTCCTTGATGCCCTGCCGGTAGATCTTGTTCTGGGTGGTGCGAAGGATGGTGACAAGGTCGAGGCTGCGATCCTCTTCGACGGCGCGGCGGATGAACTTGAACTCCCAGCGCGGCTCGCCCTCGATATAGAGGACGCGGGGCTTCCTGGCCTCCACGTTCACCATCCGGGTAAGGGTATTGTTGCCGGAATTCTCTTCGCCGTTCAGCGGCTCCACCTGAAAGGTGAGCGATTTGGCACCGGCGACACCGGCGCTCAAGAGCACGCTCTCCATCTGCTGGGGAGCGCCCTTCAGTTGCGCGATGTGGGTGGCGACGGTCTTGCCGTCGCTTTTGACGGTGATCTTGGCGGCGCTGCCATCGTAGCCGGACTGCCGGAGCGTGACCTGGGCATTGAGGCGGGAGTCAGCGAGGGCGCGGGGCGCGAGCTGGACTTCACTCAGTTCCACGTCCTTGGCAAAGCGTTCGCGACCGAAGCCGACGGTATGAACGGGGATGCGGCGGCGGCGGATTTCGGAGGTGGTTTCCAGGTCGATGCCGCCCGAGTTGTCGCCGCCGTCGGTCATCAACACCACGGCGCCGATGGGCAGGGTGCCGGCTTCGGCCATGAGCGTCTTGAGATTTTCGCCGAGGCGTGTTGCCGCGCCGGCAGCCGTAAGCGCCTCCGTCTTGTCGATGCGCTGCAGCGACTCGGCGAGGCGGTACATGCGCACCTGAAACTTCTCCGAGAGGCCTTTGACGAGACGGCTATCGAGTTCCTTCTTGGCGGCCGCGCTACGGGAGACGCCGGACTCGACGAGGCCCATGCTGCGCGAGTCGTCGACGACGACAGCGACGATGTTCTGCTGCGGCTTGAGCGTGGAGACCTGGAGCGCGGGACGCCAGAGCAGGGTGAGGACGACAGCGGTGAGGGCGAGTTGCAGGGCAACGACGGCGGCCAGTTTTGGTTTGGAAATGAGGCTGGCGCGGCGGAGGGCGAGCCACAGGAAGAGGGCGGCGGCGGCGAGGATCAGCAGCGCCAGCACCCAGACCGGCCAGCCGCCCAACAGCACGAACTTACCCTTGGCGAAAACGGCGGCCGGATACTTAAACAAAAACTCGAACATTTGTCTTGTCGAACAGCCCCACTCAGTGCGTCATCGAATAAATGATGTAGTTGATGGCGACCCGGTACGCGAGCGACGCGTATTTCTCCGGGTACTGCGGATGGTCGGCGTGCTCCCAGGCATCGCCGAGGTCCATGTTGTGGCAGATGGCCACCATTAATCGCCCCTTGTCGTCGTAGATTCCTTTCCACTGCGGGTCTACACCATCCCGTTCCCAAATGCGGCTGGTGTAGAAGTACTGTATGCCGGGAACCTGGAAGCGCTCGTCCAGGTCATAGAGGACATGGAAGGCGGCGTCGCCGTTCGGGAGGTCAACGATGGGCCGGTCGGGAAAAACGCGACTCATGCTGGCCATGAAGACTTGCCACTCGAGGGTGCCGTGGAAGTCGTCGGTCATCAGGAAGCCGCCGCGGAGAAGATACTCGCGGAGTTTCGCGGCCTGGGCATCGTCGAGGCTCCAGTGCCCCACTTCGACGGCGTAGATCCAGGGGTAGTTGAAGATGTCGTCCGAGTCGAGGTCGACGACGTGTTCCACGGAGCGGGTATGTACGCGGCTGAGACGGCGGAGACCCTGCACGAACTGGCGGTCGGCTTTGGGGTAGTCGGTGGTCCATGCGCCGCGGCCCCAGCCGGCGAAGCGGTCGGACGGATAGCGGAGGCGGGCGAAGGTGTACTCGGTTTTCTCGTTGGCGTCAGCGGGAATGGGAGCGGGGTTGTCCTCCTCATCCATGAAGTTGGGGAGGCGGCGACGCTGGAGGGCGAACACGGAAGTCAGCACCAATGCAAGCGCCAAAAGCGTTCTGACGATGGTGCGAAATCGCATGTCCACGCCCCTAATGTGACTCAAGAATAGCACGGCGGTTGCGAACGGCCGTCCCACCGGCGTCCCCTTGGCCGCTCCCTTCCCGAGCGGCCCCTTGAAGGTGTATAGACGCCAGGGGAAGCGCTTAGGTTAGAGAGCGTTCATGGGTTTTTGTAGTCAAAAGCTTTGCTGGTCCGTCTGATATACTGAGGCCATCTGGCCCCTTGAGGCTCCCTATGAACAGTCGTCTGAAGTTGTTTGTGGTCACGTCGTCGACGTGCCTTGTCATTCTTCTGCTGGTGGGCGCGATGCTTGGCGCCGGCGCCCCGGCGGGTGAACCCTACAAGCACTTGTCGGTGTTCAGCGAAGTGATTTCGCGCATTAAGAGCGACTACGTGGAAGAGCCGGACATGAAGAATGTCACTTTGGGAGCCGTGGCCGGCCTGCTCGAATCGCTGGATCCCTACGCGAGCTACCTCAATCCGGAGCAGTACAAGCAATACCAGAAGAAGGACGCGATGAAGGGTAGCGTGGGGCTGATGCTCTCGCGGCGGTTTGGGTACGTTGGCGTGGTGGACGCGGTCCCGGGATCGCCGGCGGACAAGGCGGGGTTGGGAACGGGCGACATGCTGGAGAGCATCGGCGGAGTGTCGACGAAAGACATGCCGCTGGCGTACGCGGATCTGCTGCTGCATGGCGAGCCTGGCACGAACGTGGAGCTGTCGGTGCTGCGTGTGCGAAGGCCGGAGCCGCAAAAGATCACGCTGACGCGGACGGCGGTGAAGAACCCGGCGGTGAGCGCGAAGATGCTGGACGGCGGCATCGGGCATATCAAGGTCTCCAGCCTGGAGACGGGTAAGGCGAAGGAAGTGGCGTCGGCTCTTGCGTCGCTGCAGAAGCAGGGCATGAAGAAACTGGTGCTGGACCTGCGGCACGCGGCGGCTGGGGACAACGAGGAAGGGGCCGCGCTGGCGAACCTGTTCGTGGAGAAGGGGCTGCTGTCGTACCTGCAAGGGCAGAAGATAGCGCGGCAGAACTTCGAGGCGGTTCCGGAGAAGGTGGTTTACAAGGATGCGCTGGTGGTGGTGACGAACCGAGGGACGGCGCGCGGCGCGGAGATTGCGGCCGCGGCGCTGCTCGATTCGAAGCGGGCGCAGATTGTGGGCGAGCGGACGTATGGGGACGCGGCTCTGCGGAAGCCGGTGCTGACGGATGAGGGTGGGGCGGTGATTTTGTCCGTCGCCAAGTTCTATTCGCCGTCAGGAAAGGCGATTCAGGACGTTGCGGTGACGCCCAATCACGCCGTCGCGGAGCAGCAGGAGCCGGTGGATGACGACGACACCGAGGGAGCGACGCCCGCGCCGGCGGAAGAGCCCAAGAGACCGACGGAAGATGTGCTGTTGAAGCGGGCGATTGAAGTGTTGAACGGCTCTGCGACTACGGCGGGTACGCCTACGAGTGCGAAACCCGAAGGTGTTCGCGGCGGGCAGTCCGACATCTTGACTCCATTGAACGTACCGAGGAAGAACAACTAGCCAGCGATGCCACTGTACGAGTACAAATGCGCCGGTTGCGGCGATGTTTTCGAAGTGATTCAGAAGTTCTCCGACAATCCGTTGACCACGCACGAGAAGTGCGGCGGTGCGGTTGAGCGGATTCTCTCGGCTCCCGCACTGCAGTTTAAGGGCAGCGGCTGGTACATCACGGACTACGCGCGAGGCGGGGGTTCGTCGTCGAAGGCCGGCGAGAGCAAGACTGCCGAGACGAAGACCGCAACCAAGACGGAGACGAAGGCGGCGGACAGCAAGCCTGCGGCTACCTAAGCGACTTCAACCACCGCTTCAGTGATCTGTCCCAGGTAGCGGCCGTCGCGGCGCACATCGAGCGCGATGGCAAAACGCGGCGAGACGGGCTTCCAATCAGAGGGTAAGGAAACCTGGAACACCTTCCGCACGGTGCGGCCTGCGGGAACCTGTAGAGTCATGACATCCGGCGAGATCTTCCAGTCGCGTGGGGCGACAAGGGAGGCTTCGAACTTCATGGCACTCTGTCCCAGATTGTTGACGCGCACTTCCACGCTCTGGGTGGCGCCGGCGCGGGCGAGCATCTGGTACGGGTAAAGGCGAACCCAGCTCGGGTTGAGGCCGAAGTCCACTTCGCCTTCGGGCAGCAGTTCATGGAAGAGATCGCGCTGGCGGCGAAGGGCGGTCTCGGTGACTTCGAGCAGGGAGCGGTCGACGGGATAGGGGCGGCCGTGGCCGGGAGCGATCAGGTTGGGCTCGTGCTCAACCAGGTTGCGGATGGAGCGAAGGTGGCTTTCGCTGGTGACGTCATTGCGGAAGATGAGGTTGTGCCGCAGGGCGGTCTTGCCTTGATTGGGCGGGAAGAAGGCGTCGCCGGTGAACGCCACGCGGTTGCCGTCGATGGTGACGAAGAGGGCCATCTGATATTCGGTGTGGCCGGGCGAGTGGGTGATTTCAAAGTCGAACTCTTCCCACTGGAAGCGCTGGCCGTGCTTGAAGGCGCGGTCCACCTGGAAGGCCTCCCCGAGGATGCAACCGAGGTTCTGGCCGCGCGGGTTTTCGAAGATATCGACCATGTTGTCGAGGCACCAGACCTTGGTGGCGTGGTGGCGCTTGAGGTGAGGGAAGCCGTTCATGTGATCGTCGTGGATGTGCGAGGGCATGGCGACGTCGACGGACTTGACGCCGTATTCGCGCTTCAGCATGGGGATGGTGTGTTCGAGGAAGCGGATGCGATCGCCGACAGGCGTTGCGTTCATCATCACGTTGAACGTCATGTGAGAAGCCGAGCCATAGTCGATGAACATGGCTTTGCCGCTGGCACTAACGATGGTGTAGAAGGACGATTCGGTGAGGTGATGGGCGATCAGGTGCGGGCTTATGACCTGCGGGCGGTAAAACTCCATCGGCTCGCCGCCGTTCTGGAAGCGGAAGTAGGCGTCGAGGTTGCGCATGGTGGCGACGATGGCTTCGTCGGGGTCGCGCAGGGGGTCGCCGTGGGAGGGGCATAGCAGGGCGGGGCGCTGTTCGCGCAGGCGGGCGAGTGAGAAGTGCCCGAAGTTGATGCCCTCGGCGCCGCCGTAGTTGACCTGGGTGTCGTAGAGGTTGAGGATCTTGCCGGGCTGGCACATCAGGTCGCCGGAGAAGGCGGCGCGTTTGCCGTCGATGGAGGCGAGCAGGGTGATCGAGCCGAGGGTGTGCCCCGGAGTGGGCAGCACGAAGAAATCGATATTCCTCCAGCGGAATGTCGAGTAGTCGGTGAGTCGCTGGGCGACGGGAACGTTTTCGGTGAGGGTCTGGAAGTCGTTGCGGACGTAGTAGAGGTGGAAGACGCGGCGGTTGCGCCAGAAATTCTCGGCGTCGGCGAAGAGGTGGGCCTCATGGGCGGGGACGGCAATCTTGATGCCTCGTTCGACCGCGCGTTTGTCGCCCTGGCACTGGTCGCGGTGATGGTGGGTGTGGAGGATCCACTCGACTTCGCGGATACCGAGAGCGGCGAGATGGTCGAGAACCTTGCCGGAGCCGAAGTCGATCAGGACGGCGCGGGGGCCATCGCGGACGATGTAGACGTTGCAGGTGTCCTCAAAGACGAACAGGTTGTCGGAGAGCTTGACGGGCGCGCCTGAAGGAGTGAACGGGGTTTGCGCGGGGGTTGTTTGCGAAGCCGCGCTGAGGGCAGCGGCGCTTTGAAGGAAGCGGCGGCGGGACGCCATGCCGCCTATGCTACCGCGTCAATAGACCTTCCAACAGCCCGGTGTGATGAGTTCTACGAGGTGGCCGTCGGGATCGCGGAAGTAGAGGCTGGTGCAGCGCTCGTTGATGTTCACGCGGCTTTCAATGACGACGTGTTGGGCGCGCAGGCGCTCCTCCCAGCCGGGAAGGTCTTCTTTGGCGATGGCGAAGGCGAAATGCTGGCGGCCAGCGGCGTCGTGGGGAGGTATGGTACCGCCGGGGAGTTGGACGGGCTGCAAGGTGCCGCCCGCTTTGAAGAGCAGGAGGACGTGCCGGCCGGCGACACCAAGGGCTTCGAGGCGTCCCGGTTCCTGGAAGATCGGCTCCAGCCCCAGGACGCGCTGGTAGAACGCCTTGGAGCGTTCGAGATCCTCGACATACAGTCCGTATTCAACGATACCTTGGACGGAGGGCTCAGACATTCTTTACATCCGCTGGTGAGGGCGTCTCCTCGGGTCCATAGTAGAGCTTCGCGCATTCTTCGGCCAGCACGCCGCCAACGACTTCAATGTCCTCCCGGTAGGCATCGAGGATGAGGTCGTGGGTGTTGTAGTGCCGTGCTTCGAAGTACATGTCATGGACGTCGCCGCGGGCGGCGCCGAAAACGATGCGGGAGACCTTCGCCCAAAGGCACGCCGAGGTACACATGCCGCAGGGCTGCAGGGTGCAGTAGAGAGTGACGCCGCGGAACTCGGTGGCGTGCAGTTTCTCGCCTAGTTTGCGCAGGGTGACGATTTCGGCGTGAGCGGTGGGGTCATGGCGCTTCTCGGCTTCGTTAAAGCCTTGCGCGAGGACTTCTCCATCGCGCACGATCACGCAGCCGACTTCGCCGGCGCCGGGTAGTGTGTCGCCGAGGCGCGCCTGTTCGATTGCCATGCGCATGAAGCGCTCGTGGTCGGGCTGCGGCACGCGTCCTCCTGAGGCTAGACGCCAGGGACGGTCCGAGGGTGTCGAAGAGGTTGTGCGGATTCGAGAGCACGCTCTTCTTCGTCGTCGAGGGCGGAGAAGAGGTCGAGGCCGGTGCGGGCTTCGATGTCGTCGACGGTGGTGAGGAAGTGGGCGAGGGGGGTTCTGGGGAAGGGGGAGTTGGGGACGATGGCGGCGAGCATGGTGCGTTGGCGGTGGCGGACGACGAGGACGGCCTTGAAGAGATGGGTGGGGACGGCGACGCGGCCTTCGCCGATGGTCTGGGGGTCGCCTTCGAAGAGGGGGCCGGTGAAGACGTAGAGGGCGTCGGCGTGGGCGGCGAGGGAGCGGACGGCGGCTTCGAGGCGGGACCAGACACCGGCGTTGACCGACTGGATTTGGGGGACGGCGTTGGAGAGGAGGAAGGTAGCGCGGAGGGCGTCGGGGGACCAGGCGAAGTCGGCGGCGGGGGCGAGGTGGCCGCGGGAGAAGCCGCTGTGGCGGTAGTCGGAGTCGAGGGCGGCGGGGAGGGCGAGTTG
>JANRJO010000106.1:0-120192 GCA_033763935.1 Bryobacteraceae bacterium | reverse complement strand
CCCAGGACCTCTTTGTTGCCCTCGAGATTCAACCCCAGCGCCACATACACCGCACGATTCTGCACGTGGCCGTTGTCGCGCATACGCACGTACAGCGCGTCCAGATACACGATCGGGTAGGTCGGCTCCAGCGGCCGGCTCTGCCAGGCGCGCACTTCATCCTGCACCGCCTCGGTGACGTTCGAGATGAGCGCCGCACTCACATCGACGCCATAGATCTTCTCCAGGTGACCCTGGATCTCGCGAGTCGTCATGCCCCGCCGCATCGTGCTTTTCGCAGCCCAGATGCCCGGTCATCTCGGCCTGCATCGCTCTCTCCAGCAGCGCCTTCGTCAACTGCTTCAGCAGCCCGTTCTCGCCCGCGATGTCTTCAGGCCGGTGACCGTGCTCGGCCAGCAGCTTGTCGATCAGCTCTGTATCGATCGCCATGATGTTCTCCTATTCTCGGTCGGAAATCACCGTTTACACAAAATGTTGTACACCCTCGGGGAAAGGCGGCAAGCGCTGGGCGCAGCGGACCCTTGGCAACAGCACGGGTCCGCTACGCGTGAAGCGCGGATCACCGTTCCACGGGTGGGAGAGCTTCGGCTACCACTTGGCCGATGCTGCGGCCCTGACGACGACCTGCTTTGACGGCGTCGGCGAAGTGGATACCGGCGTAGATGCGCGAGAGGCCGTTTTCGCTGGCCGCTTTGGTGAATCCCATGTAGGTTCGGGAGACGCCGGGAAGCGTAAGGCTGGTGGTGGTGTAGACCACGACGTTGCCGAGCGTCTCGGCGAGCACTTCAGCGGCTGCCCAGCCGAGGACGGTGTGTGTGGAAGGATAGTCGGGCACAGGCGGCGTGATGAGGAACGGAACCCAGGCGGGGTCGGGTTCGGTTCTGGGATTGCCATCAGAGGCCGCCTGCTGGATGGCGGTTTCGGGTCTCCAGAACCTGAATTTGTACTTGGCGTCGAAGCCAGCGATGAAGCCGTCGGCCATGGCAAAGTTGACCAGCGCCAGGACGCGGGCGGCGGAGAAGATGTCCGCGTTGCGGACCCTCAGGGCGATGTTGGCGATGCGGTTCCAGCCGAGGGTGGAGTCCTCATACCAGAATCGTGCGATTTCCGATTGTTCGGGTGTTCGGGTGCGGCTGGCGATGTGACCGATCTCCTTGACGTGTTCGAGATCACGCGCGTACTGCACGCCGGACAGCGGCAACGGTCCTTCGAGTTCGTGGTCCTTAAGATCAATAATGAACGGCTTGACGCGGCCCCAGCCGGGCTGGGCGGCGAAGTTGAAGGGCGGCGTGAACTGGTACTCACCAGGGCCAGGCTTCGGCAGGTAAGGGGGCTGGTGGGCACTTTCCGAACCGTCCGCCTGACGGCGGGAGAGGGTGGCACGCGCGGCGGCCTGGCCGGTGAAGATCCCGGCGTTTTTGCCAACACCATCGGGGATACCGGCGAGGGCGCGGGTATAGGCGTTGTTGACGAGGGCAGACGAGTCGGGCAGGAGGGTCAGCAGAACTTCACGGGAGGCGGCGGCAACTGCGGCATCCATGGAAGCGCGGGGGGCGCGCAGCACGCCCGGCGTGTAGGGTTCGAAGCGCAGGGTGACGGCGTTGACGGCATCGTGTACCGAGGCCTGAAGGATGGCGAGGATGCGCGAATGGGCCATCGGGTTGGTGCCTTCAAACGGCGTGAGGGCCTGGATGGCGACGTCGTGCCACCAGGTGACGGAGTTCTGGTGTGGCAGAGCGGCCGGGTTCGCGTTGACGGTTTGAGCCTGCGCGGGCGCCACAAGGGCGAGAGCGAGGCACGGAAGAATGGCGCGCAATCGTTGCGTCATGAAGAGCGGTTCTCCTTATTCGGGTTCAGTCAGCGATCGTGGTACGCGCCGGGGTCAGCGGCGCACTTCAATAAACAAGTTGAACGGCCGCGCGTCGGCGGCGCGGCGAACATGGAAGCCGGCCTGGCGGCGAGGGACGAGCCTCGCCGGCCTGCGCACCGTGGACGAAGTGGCCACGGCGGGCCGTCTGTGGTACATGGCGGCTTCGGGAGGGGGGTAGAGACGTTTGGCGGGGGTAAATTACGTGAAAGATAGTGCGTTACGGGACGTTAAGGCGAGAATACTGAGCTTTTCAGAGTGAGAATTACGCGCGTGAGTTGGGGGACTGCTCAACCTCCTCGGAGGAGGCGGAGCGGAGTTCCAGGGGCAAAAGGTCTCAGCCCCAGGGCGTCCTGTTCGGAAAACGCACAGTCGGGTTTCGGCGCCGGCGTGGCGATGGCGTTCGCGATCTTTGCAGGCATCGTCGTTTTCGAGGTGGTTACGCTCTTCACGCAACTTTCAACGTCTGGCGCCCCGCGTTGCGTTCGGTGACGCACCTGGGGGCGTGGCGGGATTTCAGCCGAAACCTGACGATCGCGGGCGGCGACACGCGTCCGATCGCCGGTGCGGACATCACGGCCTCTGCCTTTAAGGTTGCGGGAGGGACGCCGCTGCTGGGCCGCGTGCTCCTTCCGCGTGACGAGGAGGCAGGCGCCCCGCGAGTGGCTGTGCTCGGCCAGGAGGTCTGGCGACGGCGCCTCGGGGCAGATGCCGGCATGGTGGGCCGGCCGGTGTAGCTTGGAAACAAGTCCGTGACGATCGGCGGGTGATACGCGAGGGTATTGCGTTCCCGGTCGGGGGCCGGCCATCAAGGTTTTCGCCGTGCTGTGTGCGGGAACGTTGCGCTTCTGCTGTTCGCGCGCCGCGACACGGGAGGGCGACCTTGTGGTGTGAACGGCTCTCGGCGCCAGCCGCGGCCGGCTCGTCACGCAGATCTTCGCGGAGGCGCTGGTGCTTGCCGGCGCGGCGGCGGTTGCAGGCCTGATAGCAGCCCACTTCGTGCTCGGCAGTTGGCGAGTAGATTTCTCGAGATCAAGCTCGGCCGGCTTCCGTTTTGGTTCGATCTCAGCCTATCGCCGGCAACAGTGCCGTTCGCCGGCGCGTTCACGGTATTGGGCGTGGTAATCGCCGGGGTGCTGCCGGCGATGAAGATCACGCGCGGCATGGGATGGCGTTTGAAGCAGAACACGGCGGGAGCGGGCGGGCTGCAGTTTGGCGGCGCATGGACGGTGGCCATGGTCGCGGTCACGGTTGCGTTTTCGGCGATCGTGTACATCGTTCGGTCTACTACACGCGGCTGCTGGAGGGCTGCCCTCCGCTCTTCGTGCGGAGTCCGGGCGGTCCGGAGCGCAAGGTGCCTGGAGCGTCTGTATGCGGGGGGTCGTGGCGACCGAGCCGGCATCTACTATATCGACGACGATCCCGGATGGCGGCCGCACACGGTGCGGCGGTTCGATCCGGCGACGGAGACATCGACCGTCGTCGCGCGGCTCGACCAGCTGTACCTCACCCTTGGATTAGAGGTTTCGCCGGAGCACAAGACTATACTGACGCCGGCGACCGCACGGGTGGGCGGCGACCTCATGGTGGTGGACGGCCTCTGAGGGGATTCGTGGCTGCGTGACTGCTCCGACCTCGGACCAGCGGCAGCGGCGATCAGGGTTGGAAGCGGGCGACGAAGCCGCCGCCGGAGGGCATGGTGACGTCGAGGGAATCGGTGCGGCGGAGAGTGAGGTGCTCCGTTTTGACATCGGCTGCGCCGGGTGCGTCTCGAATGAGGAAGGCCTGGTAAGAGCCTTCGCCGAGGAAGGAGAGGTCGAGGCGGATGGTGCGGGCGTAGACGCCGTTGGCGGCGGCGATGAACCAGGTATCCTTCTTCCTCCGGGCGAGGACGGCGACTTCGCCGATGTCGGAGGGCGGCAGCACGACGGTCTGGTCCCAGGTGGCGGGGATACCGCGGATCATGGGAGCGGTGGGGTTTCCGAGGATGTTGGCGGGGTGGGCGGCGTAGACGAGCAGCGGGGCGGGAAACAGGATGGCGTTGGCGACCTGGTGGGCCCAGGTGGTGTCGGCCATGCGCCTTCCGAAGTGGGTGGGTGTGTAGTCGGCGAGACCAGCGAGCATGCGGGTGAAGGGCAGAGTGGCGTCGTGTTGGGCATAGGGGGGCCGGGACTCCATGCCCCGGATGCCTTCCCAACCGACGAGGTTCGGCCAGGTGCGTTCGAGCCCGGTGGGCTTATTCGAACCGTGGAAATCGATGAGGAGTTTGTGTTCGGCGGCGGAGCGAAGGATGGTCTCGTAGAGATCGATGATGTCCTTGTGCTCGTGGTCGAAGAAATCGATCTTAGCGCCGACGACGCCGGTACGGTTGCAGAGGGAAAAGAACTCTTTGAGCTGAGCGGGAGTGCGGAGATCGCGGCTGTGTTTCCAGAGGAAGATACCGACGCCGAGCCGGCGGGACCAGGCGGTGAGTTCGGTCAAGTCGCTTTCCGGCCAGCGGGACCAGAAGCCCTCGAGCACGTTGTACTCGAAGCCCAAGTCCGAGGCGAGGCGTGAGAACTCCTTCATTCCATCGAGGGTTCCGCGCCCGCCATCGAGGTAGCTCCAGACGGCGCGCCCGGGCTTGATCCAAGCGGTGCGAAGGCCCTCGGGAAAGAGCGACGGATCGGGAGGCGGAGCGAGGTTGTGAATCATGGGGGAGTTGACGAGCGTGTTCAGGTCAGGGGCTAACAACACGACGCGCCATGGGGTGGTGATGAGGCCGGAGATGGCGGCGGGCTGCGAGAGGCGGTCGACGAGGTTGGAGTAGCGAAGGCGGAAGGGGTAGGAGGCGGGGATCGCGTGGCCGAGCCGGATACGGAATCCGCGCTGCCCGTCGGCCTGCAATCCCATGCCGCTGTAGGCGCGCAAGGCGGCCTCAGTGATGGCGAGGAAGCCGGTATCGCGGGGCAAGCGGACCGTGAGCGGGGGCAGTGCCCATTCGCCGGGGGCGATGGCGGGGAGGCCCTGGCGGCGGAATTCGGACTCGTAGTGGTCGTCGGTATCGTGCGTCCAAGCGACGCTGCCTTCGGGCAGGCGGAAGAGAGTCGCTTCATCCGGGATGCGTCTGCCGGTGCCGGGAATGGTGTGGCGGAAGGCGACGGCGTCGTCGGCGACGCGGACTTCGAGGACGTAGCGGGTTTCCGAGGGCCTGTGAGTGAGGTGGAAGCGAGCGCCGTTGGAGCGGTCCCGAGCTTCGGAGTAGGGGCCGTGCCAGGGGTAGGTGAGGTCGGTTTGGAAGCGGTCGACCGGGCCGACAGTCACGTTAGTGGAGAGGTCTTGACCATCAATGGATATTTCGAGGGGAGAGGTCTCCACGGCGGGTTTGCCGCGGAGGGAGACGGAGAAGTGCAGGCGGGGGGAGGAGGTGTCGAGTGCGAAGCGAATGGCGCCAGAGGGGCCGGCGACGACAAGGTCCTGGGCGAGCAGAGACGGGAGGCACGCAGCCACGAGGGCGGGCAGGATCGGCGATCTCATCGGAGTGAGGATATATCACGGCGAGGGGCGGCGGAGGTGATCCGCTGGGAGTGCGGGCGTGAGTCCGTAGCGGCGCATGACCTCCACCATCTTTACCCGGTCTAACTGCCCGCCGGCCGACGCATTGATCAACTCGGCACACTCACGGAAAAACTCGGGACCGATTGCCGCGGGTGTGATCACACAGAGTGCCTTCGCCTCCTGGCTGCCGTTGTTGTCAAAGCGATGAATGGCGCCGCGTGGAATGCACAGTGCTTTCCCCGGGCCGACGTCGATTTGTTTGCCGTCTACTGTCCAAGTCAGCATACCCGTGAGTCCGTAGACTGTCTCTTCATAGTGGTCATGGCTGTGCGCCGGTCCGGCCGGGCGCTGCCCGCCCGGGACGATGACCTCAAAGACTGCAACCGTGCCGGCCGAGTTGTCACCGGTGAGTAAGAAGCGAACGGCGAGCGGCCCGAGATGGATCATCTCCTCGGACGGATTAACGCGAAGATCGGCGGTCTGTGTCATGGTGAGACCTCTATGGTAAACCCTGTTTACCTCTTCATTATGGTAAACTTCATTTACCGACGTTGTCAATGCCTTCATCCAAACAAAGTTCGCTGATCAGAACGAAGGATATGCTCATCGGCGCGCTACTGCGCGTTCCCGCCCAGGCAATCCAGCGCCGCATCATCAGAGAGCTCAATGCGGCGGGTTTTGATGGCCTAAGTATGCCGCACATGGCAGTGCTGCAGTTCCCGGGTCCGGATGGGGTTCGCCCAGGCGCGCTCGCCGAACGCGCCGGCATCAGCAAGCAGGCCATGAACCGGCTGCTCAAGAGCCTTGAAGATCTCGACTATATCGTCCGATCGAACGCACCCGACGAGGGCCGTGCGAGAGTTGTCCGCCTGACCAAACGCGGACGCGCCGCATACTCGGAAATCCTGAGTATTCTCGGGAGCATCGAGCAGGAATGGAGCGCGGAGCTTGGGACTAAGGATTTCGCTCAACTCAAAGAGCTTCTATTCCGTGTCTGGGACAGCCGATTGACCCGTTGAGGCAGTCACGACGGCGCTGTCAGAAATCGCTGTGCGGTACGGCGACAACGGGCGCATGACAGGCCGGGCAGCGAGCCGTGGTGGTGGACCGGACGGCGGACCAGCACATTCAGGCAGGGTGGGTGAGGTATCGGGGCAGGAATTGAGCTCAGTGCGCGATCAGGACGGCAAAATCGATCCCGGTGTCGCAAGAGCGATTCACACACCTGTCGTAGGAAATGGTGAGAGGCGATGAGACAGCAGGCCCGGGAACGAACGCTGGGCCGCCCGTCGCCCTGGAGGAGAGAAGACGATGCGCAGAGTGCTCCCCGTTGTGCTGTTGCTTTTTCTTTTCGCGGCCGCGACTTATGCGCAGGCCGATTACCTTCCGCTGGAGCCCGGGAATTTTTGGCAGTACCGGGCCGATCGTTTTGGCGCGACCTTTACGGTTCGCGTCGGCGCTCCGGCGTTGATTGACAACAAGGTCTACCACCGGCTGACGGGATACGTCGAGCAGCCGCTGTGGGTCCGGCATGAGAGCGATACGCTGTACTATCGGGACGAGGAACGGCAGCAGGACGTGCCGCTGACGGTCTTTACGCCAAGGACCGGAGGCTGGTTCGAGGCGCCCTTCCGGGGATGTCCCAGCGAGGGGCAGGCGCAGGAGCGAACCGTATTTTACTCCGGTCCGGCGGGACGGCTCGAGAACGCATTACAAGTTTTGTACCGGAGCTTCGGCTGTGCGGACACGGGCACGCTGCTGGAGATCTACCGGCCCAGCGTGGGGATGTTGCGGCGCGACATGCAGACCATTGCGGGGCCGGTTGCCTACAACCTGGTTGCGGCGCGGATCGGCAAGATGCAGTTGAACGCGGATGCGGGCGCCGGCTTTCGGGTAAGCGTGACGCCGAGCACGACGCAGCCCGGCGTACTGACGGCGCTCCTTCGGCTGACGCTGGACACGGAAGTTCCGCTGGCAGCCGACAAACCTGTGGGAATGGACTACGACCTGGAGTTGAAGACCGCGGCCGGGGAGAGCGTTTGGCGCTGGTCGGCGGACAAGGTCTTCCCGGCGGCGATCGAGCGGGTGATGCTGGGGCCGGGGGAGGTGAGCTATCAGGTCGAAGTTCCGATGAATGACCGCGACGGGTCCCCGTTGCGGGCCGGGCGATACACGCTGGAAGCCTGGCTGACCGTCGGGTTGGAGCGTGTTCTGTACTCGTCCGCGGTGGCGTTTGAGTGGCCGTTGACGCCGGGTACGGGAGCCCGCGAGCAGTAAGCCGTTTGGGGCGAGCGCGAGGCCCGCCCCTATTGGTCGCGGGACGGCAGGCGCCCTACCGGGTGGGCGGAATTGCTCCGGGGTCAGGCGATCTTCACTTTGACGGGCGCGCTTTCCTGGCCGGCGGCGCTGCGGACTTTGACGGTGAGCTCGGCGCCGGCTTGGGGCGGCGGGTCGAGGGTGACGGTGAGGCGGTTGGCGCCGTCGAAGGTGTGGGGGCGGGCGGTGTCGTCGATCAGGACGGTGGAATCGGCTGCGAAGCCTTTTCCTTCGATGACGACATCCTTGTTGCCGGCGGCGGCGGTGACCTTGTCGATGGAGGGAGCGGCGGTCGCGTCGGAAGCCTGGCCGCGCTTGTCGGGGCTCTTGTCCTGGATACCGAAGGCGGCGCAGAAGATCTGATGGAGTTTTTCGAGACTCTCTTTGGCGAAGAGGCCGACCAGGAGGGAGTAGAGGGCGATGGACTCGGGGCTGCCGATGGGAGAGTCGGAGGGAACGCGACCGAGGCGGAGGGCGAGGTAGACGACGACGGCGAGGCCGGCGCCGAAGGCGGGGCGGAAGAGGTAGAAAAGGGACCAACTGGGAACGAAGGAGCGGGAGCCGATAAAGGCCACGAAGGAGTTGACGGAGGCGAGCCAGGCGCCGAAGGCTCCGGCGATGGCGGCGAGGGCAAGGGCGGTGAGGTTGGCGGTATCGGCACCGGACGCGGCGGGGAGAAGAACGACGCGGGCGCCGGCGACGCTGCCGTTGGAATCGGTAATGGAGACGTCGAGCACGCGGCGCTGGGCGATAACGGCCGGGGCAGTGAACTTGCCTTTGGGGAAGTCGTCGGGCCAGGTTGCGGACGGGGGCTGAGCCTGCAATTGGAGGGTTTCGCCGGGGCGGAGATGGGACAGGGCCGGGAAGAGGAAGAGGCTTTTGGCGAGGGAGAGGAACACAACGGAGGAGGCGGCTTTTGTTTTATCGCTGTTGCGGGTGGCGGTGATGGTGACGGCAGCGGGTTTGGGAATGTCGGCGGGGGCGACGTACAAGCCGCTGGGAGTGATGGCGCCGGACGTGGCGGTCCAGGTGATGTCGGGGTGGGGGCGATCGCCGAGGGTGGCGGTGAACTGCTGGATCTGGTTGGGGGCGAGGGTGACGGAGGGCGGGTGGACGGTGAGAACGGGTTCTTCGGGGACGGAGGGCCAGGTGTTCCAGGCGGCGATGGCGAGGAGGACGAAGAGGACGGCCCAATAGACAGACAGAAGGGGAATCCAGGAGGGAGCGGCGTTGAGGCGGATTTCGGCGGTGCCGCCCTCGGCGGGGTTCACGGTGGAGGAGGCGGTGATGTAGACGCTGCGGGAGCGGAACAGAAGGCGAGGGGCGCTGTAGACGCGAGTTTTGGGGTCGAAGGAGCCGACGTTGGGGAGGGCGGTCCAATTGGGGGCGTCGGTGGAAAAGGCGACGCTTTCGTTGGGGCCGAGGGAGACGACTGTGGGTTCGATCATGGCTGTTTTATCTAGCGCAAGACGTTTGGGAAAGGGGCCGGGTCAGAACTGGGCACAGACGGTAGCGGTCTCGGTGAGGACGGATTCCTGGTGGAATTGCATTTTGTATCGATCGGCGATGGCGCGAATGGTGTGGCGCATTTCGGGCGTAGGCGTGTGGACGAAGAGGAGGACGCGGGCGCGTTCGACGGCGATGGTTCCGTCGGCGCGGCGCCATTGGCCGGAGGCGGTCCAGGAGGTGAAGCCGGCGGGGAAGCGGGGGGTGACGTTGTCGCGGACGAAGGCGGTCCATTCCTCTTCGGCAACGGGGCCGCCGAGGCGGTCGAGGCCGAAGTATAGGGTGGTGCGGACGTAGGCGGCTTCGCGATCGGCGCAACGGAACTCCTGGTGTTCGGCGCGGCCGCGGACGGCGGGGAGTATCGCCCACAGCGCGATGAGGAGGCAGAGGATCGAGGGGACGGCTACAATCGATCTGCGAACGATGTTTCCCATACTCGGTCATGCGCAAGGGAGGGGGGAAAGCCGACAGGGGGCCGGCGTCCTGGTTTTGTTGTTGGTGGGAGGGAGCTTTGGGTGTTTATGGGGGCAGGAGGGGAAGCGGCTGGGCGACGGCAAGCTGGTGTGGATGACGGAGAACTTGAAGGCGCCGGGTGCGGGTTCCTATTGTTATGGCGACGTTGTGGCGAACTGCGAGCGGTACGGGCGGTTGTATACGTGGGAGGCGGCGGGGCGGGCTTGCCGGGCGCGGGGGGATGGGTGGCGGCTGCCGACGGATGAGGAGTGGCGGGCGCTGTCGAAGCGCTATGGGGGCGTGAGTGCGGACTCGGGTGACCGGGGGCGGGCGGCGTACGTGGCGCTGATTGCGGGAGGCACGGCGGGGTTCGAGGGGGTTTTGGGCGGGGGGCGTGACGTTGGTGGGGAGTATGCGAGGGGTGAGGCTCACGGGTTCTACTGGACGGCAACGGAGGACGGGCGAGAGACGGCGGTGTACTACAACTTCGGGCGGGGCGGGCCGGGGCTGCACCGGCAGACGGGGGGCGAGAAGGCGAGGGCGTTCTCGGTGCGGTGTGTGCGGGATCAGGGTTTGCAGTAGTCGTAGGCTTCGCGGAGCCAGTCGGTGACAGGCGGTTCGACTTCGTCGCGGTGGGTAATGCGGAGGGTGTGGACGAGCTTGGTTTTTGACGACGGCTGGACGCGGTGCACCTGGGTGGCTTTGATGGCGCGGCCGAGAAAGAAGCAGACTTCGAGGTAGCGGCGGTTGGGGCGGACGAAAAAGTAGCAGGATTTACGGGAAAACATGATGGATTTATGGGAGGCGTAGACGCGCTGATCTTCGCCGAAGGCGAGGGCGGTTTCGCGGATGCGCTCCCAGGCATCGCGGAGGTCGTCGGAGAGGGGGGCGGTGAGGGCTTCGGGCGTGGTGGTCCAGCAGTCGTGAGGTTCGCCGGGCTGGAGTAGTTTCTTGCAGTGGTAGCACTGGCGGGGCGCGGGCTTGGGGGTAGCCGAGCGGGGCATGGTTCATTGTAGGCGGGGCATCGCATAGAATTGATGGCCGGAGCCTCATACCTTTATGCCCAAGACGACGGTTCAGAACATGTACGGCCGGCCCTTCGAGATTCTGGAGGGGGACGACCTGGTATCGCTGTGCGAAGAGAGCGTGCGGAAGGGGGGCGGGGCGCTGGCGACAAACACGGCGATGATGTGCCGGCCGTTCTGCGCGTCGGGTGCGGGGAATCCGATTATTTCGGCGCACCGTTCGCCGATTCCTGGATTTGAGTGGGACGAAGTGTGGTTCGGGTTTGAGGACTTCACGTCGGAGGAGGAGTTCCTCCGGCAGCACGGGTACTACGGGTCAGGGCGCTGCTACATCGTGGTGCAGACGGAGGGGCGGAAGAAGCTGGTGGCGCTGAAGGATTTCCTGGCGCACGCGCCGGACCTGATGCTGGGTCCGGTGCTGAAGGGGCTGGGGCACGGGATGTTCCGATACTCGAAGTTCTTTATCAACAAGAACCGGCTGCCGCATCACACGCACGATGTAAAGGAAGAGGCGTATTGGATCGAGCCGACGATGATCGTCGACTACGATCTGTTCGACGAGCAGTGTTTCATGACGCTGGGGCTGCACCAGGACTTCGGGCCGGAGCAGCTGCGGGACTACATTACGGCGGCGGCCTGGGACGATCCGATGAAGGCGTTGAAGCGGCACGCACGGTGGTTTTATATGCGGCCAGGGAACGCGATGATCATGAAGACGCAGAACCTGCACGGGCCGGCGGCGCTGCTACCGCACTATGAGCCGCAGTTCCTGGACGACGGGTATCGCATGTACGAGCCGATGCCGAAGATTCCGCGGACGCTGCTGGTGGGGCGTGAGATTCCGCAACGGCTGCGCGGGGGCGATGTGGGAGAGGAGGCGAAGCGGGACCGGGAGGAACTGCTCGATTACCTGGTTTCAGACGAGGCGCTGGACTGGAAGAACATTCACGATCCGATGTATGGGGAGAAGCATTCGTGCGCGCCCGTGCTAGATACGGCGACGTGCGACGGGAAGGACGTGACGGATCACTGGGTGATTTACGGGGCATTTGGAAGGGACAACAGTCACCAGGTACTGGCGTCGAAGCGGCTGGTGCTGCAGCCGGGGGTGGAGTACCGCATGCAGGATCCGGTGGGGAGCGATCTGATATGCACGGCGGGTGTGGGGACGGTGGGCACGCATGTGGCGGCGGCGCCGCGCGCGTTGAAGCCGGGGGACCTGGGGAACTGGTGCTTCATCATTCCAGCGGGGACGGCGCGTGAGGTAGTGATCAAGAACACGGGGGACTGCGAGATGGTGTTGCTGCGGACGTTCGGGCCGGACCATCCGTGTATGCCAGTGCTGCCGTGGCAGGATCGGGGGAAGCTGGCGCCGAAACCGGTGCGGAAGTCGTGATGCTTGCTCAATACTGGTCGGCGCTGGTCTCTGGTAGCGGAAACCATCGTCTCAGCGCGGAAGCCAGATTGTGGAAAGAAGGGCTTGATTCAAGCGACTTGATATCGGCCATGTCGCCGTTGCGAGCAAAGTCCTCCGGCAGTGGTCCACGCCGTTTGCAGCGGTACAACAGCTCCTCGAAGACTTCCTTCGGATGCTCCCTCAGACAGCGTTTCGGGGAATAGCCGAGATCCTCAGCGATCGGCGGAACATAAGCCGAGAGCTGATGGGGCGTGAGCTTCAGGTGGGCTGCCAGCGCGGCTTGACAAGACCATAACCACTCTTCGATCTCAGGATCAGCGACGATAGCGCAGGAACAGCCAGACCAGCTAGAGCTGTCCAGCCGCTTCTGCACTCTTTCGGCCGCGACCTCCGGCTGAACCCCTTCCCAGCCGCTACCGTGACGATCCCAGGTGAGGACCAATCGTCCGTACTCATTCTTTCGGACCTTGCTCCGGGCAATTTCTGGTCCTTCCTTCACCATGCCGGAGTCGCGGCCGGAGAAATGATCGATATCGAAGGCAATCTCACGGATTCCGAGCGCGGCGGGCCGTACGAGGATTGCTTTGATAAAGGCTAAGGCATCAAGGTCTGCAGTGTATACAAAGAGATCCTTCATCCAAGGACTCGCGACGCGAAGATGGAAGACAATTCAGGCGTTCCCTTCCAGTCCCTGAGAGCTGGATGACTTGTGCCTCGGGTAATTCTGACCCCGCGCCGTTCGTCACGAGCAAAACACAGCAAGGGGGTAACGCCGCATTGCTGGACGACCAGAGGCGAGTGGGTCGCGACGAAGACCTGGGCTTCGGGAATTGCCGCCAGGGCCTTGACGATGACCTCAATTGCATGGGGATGCACCCCGTTCTCCGGTTCTTCGACCATATACAGGCTGGGTTCAGCGGGTACGAATGCGGGAAGTGTCAGAGCAAGCATCCGTAAAGTGCCGTCGCTGAGCAACCAGTTGGGGCACTCAAGCCCACCCTTGAATCGCAAAACCAGATACTCCGCGTTGTCCGGTTCCCTCGCTGCCCAGCCAATCGACTCGAGGTCATCGAGTGCATACTTGAGATGCTCCGTCCAGCGACTTACTGCTGCCCGACCTCCAGCAGAGGGAGTTGTGTCCCCGTTCTTCAGAAGATTACCGACGACCCGTGGCAGATTGGTACCGTCAAGTTCCAGTTCGGCGGAACTGGTTGCCGGCGCAGGCTCCCGCATGGCAACGCTGTTCAGTTGGATCTTGCGAACGCCTCGGACGATGAAGTCACGGACCCGGTTGCCTGTGGGGTACCGCGTAGAATCGGGGGGGGTATTCGACAAGGCAAGCCGGCCGGGACCAAATTGAAACCTGTCGGTCTGCACGCCGGTTTCTCTCCGGTAGAAGTCGTTGCCGTTCGCGCTCTTTCCAAGGAGGCGACTACTTGAGCCTCTGCGGAGTACCTCTTCTACAATACAAACGCCAGCTTGATCATCAAAGGTGAGCACCAGACGATAATTCAGCAGCCCTCGCTGATCCGTTGAGGCTGTGCCGAAACGAAGACCGACGTCGAATTCGATTGGTCCCCCGCGTCGCTGGAAAGTAAGGTCGCGATACTGGGGTACAAGGTCTTTGACGGCTGCCGCTGGCCCGCGCAGAACGCACGACTTCAAGAACTGGATCGCCTCGAGAAACGTGCTTTTTCCGCTTCCATTGGGTCCCACCAAAACGTGGAAGCGACGGAGATCGATCTGAGGTGTCTTTTCGATACCCTTGTAGTTACGAATTCTTATCGAGGAGAACAATATCGAATCCTAGCTAATGCGTGCTTCGTTACTGTCTAGAGGCGACCAAAGCAACTGGAGAATATCCAGAGGAGCAATCCCATAGGGGGCGAGAAGTTCC
This sequence comes from Bryobacteraceae bacterium, assembly GCA_033763935.1. GTDB lineage: Bacteria > Acidobacteriota > Terriglobia > Bryobacterales > Bryobacteraceae > DALYJJ01. Next base: position 106,174 of record JANRJO010000106.1, on the reverse strand, counting down.
CACGCTGCCCCGATCTGTCGGACCTGATGCATGGGGACGTGCCGCCAAGGTACTGCCCGATCCGGTCGCGCGCACGCTCGAAGGTGCGTTTCGTCCTCGCTGGAGAGGATGTACCACATTCGCGCCGATCCGGCGTGCTTCCACGAATCACGCAACTTCTTGGTCAGCACGAACCGAACATCAAGAGGCTCGACACCAAGGTGGAACCACTCCAGCCAGATGTCCTTTACACGGCGAAGGAGTTGCTCATCCCCTGGGCTCCAGGGGCTACCCTGGTCACCTCTTGCGACCACAAGGGCATGCAATCGTTTCTCTTCTTCTTCGGGGCAATCCAACACCCGTACCGCGCGGGCGACGGCCCCAGCCAGATAGTCTTCGCCCTCATACTTATCCGGCTGGTCCCTGCGGCAAGTTACAGCAAAGTCACGCATGATCAGCTGATTCCTGTTCACCCGCAGCGTCGTAACCTTGACCCCGTAGGGGACCTTGTACATCGCTTCTGCGAAGCTACGTTCAAGCCAAACGGGACCAGCCCAGGCGCCAGTCGCTCGGACTTCCTGGGCGGTCGTCCCGGCAGAGAGCGTGAGCGCTCCGTGCTGAAACCGGTAGCTGATCCACTTGCTGCTCTTTTCGATTCGAAGAAGGCGCCGAAGAGCCCGAACAAACTCACGGGTATCTACCTCTAGGAAATGCACGCAAGTGTGGTCGGTTTGCATATACCCACTCCGATTGTAACGCCCACACTCCGAAAGAGCTCAGAAGCCTAAGCAGTACGATTGCGGGGGAGTCAGTTCCGACAGTCTCAGGCGCGCCGCGGGAGCGCCGGCGATCGCTCTACCCTTCGGCCACGGATTCGCCGGTCACCATGAAGACTTCAGCCAGACGGTCAGATCGCGGGGGTGAGAATCTTGCGCCGCTAGCAAGGTAAGGCATAATGTTCCGGTATGCGGACGTTCGGGCCGGACCATCCGTGTATGCCGGTGCTGCCGTGGCAGGACCGGGGGAAGCTGGCGCCGAAACCGGTGCGGAAGTCGTGATGAGCGAGAGCCGGCTGCTGGATGCGTTGTTGGAGGCATGGGAGCGGAACAACGAAGTACTGCTGAACCTGCTGTGGCTGGCGGGGACTGAGGGGCTGGCGGCGCGGGCGATGGCGGGGAGCCCCTCGGTGGCGGAGATGTTTTCGCATCTGCATCATGAGCGCATGGTGTCAGTGGCGGAAGAGGCGCCGGAGTTTGCGGGGAAGATGCCGGAGGGAGAGTGGGTGGCGGAGTCCGATCCGCAGGCGATTGCGGCGCTGTTGCGTGAGAGCGGGAGGGTGGTGCGGGACGCGGTAGCGGGGCGGGTGGCGGCGGGGCGGGAGTTGGATTTGCATTTCGGCCATCCGGCGCTGTTGTTGCCGTTCCTGATCTTTCACGAGGGGTACCATCACGGGCAGATCAAGCTGGCGCTGAAGGCCTCTGGCCGGCCGGTGGGGAATGATGAGGCGGGGCCGTTAACGTGGGACGTGTGGCGGCGGAGGTGGTGAGAGAGAGCGGCGGCTGAATTCCGCGATCGAGCGGCGGCGCTCCTCGAGCGCCGGATAGTAACCTTCATTCCAGGCGCGGCCGAAGCGGAGCCGGTTGAAACGCTGCACCTTGAGCAGCGCGTCGGAAAGCCGTGAGGGGGCGATCCGCAACTCCTGTAGCGTCAGAACGGCGATGCGATCACAGGCGGCTTCGATGGAGGCGAGCGCCGCCGCATCCCCGGAGGCCCGTGCGTGTTCAAACTCGCCGGCGTAGTACTCATGGCCGGCTTCGTGAGCGGCGAGCGCCTGAAGTTCCTCGGCTGTCAGGAGGTCGAGCGCGGGCGCGGAGATCAGCAGGACGGTGCGCCCGAAAAGACCGGTCCATGCTTGCGGAACGTCGATGACGCGGATCAAGTAGGCGGTCTCCCTTTGATGCACTCGCAAGACCGCGGCGAGGCGGGCGAGCTTCTGAAGCCGTTCGCGGCTGAGTACGTCGAGGTTTCCCTCGCGAGGCAGGGTTCGGACGAGCTCGGAGCGTTCTTCGGCGCTAACGGGCAGTGGTCGACACAGTTCCACCTGGGCCAACGAGTTTAGGTCGGCGGGGCATCGAGCGGTTCCCGCGAGCGGCGCCGCCAGAACGGCGGCTGCCAGAAATGCACTGCGTCTCTGAGGTCGCACAGGCCGAGCGTGCAGGGCGCGGCATGAGGGGGTCTTTTGTTACTGCCAAGCACCGTCTCAGCATTCGCATAGCAGTCTCTGAGCAAACGCTATGTGGCTGTAAAATCACCCTTCCCACTGGAGGGCAACAAACGTCCGTTACGGGTAGAGTTGCGGAAGCCTGAATGGAGATTGGGACCATCTATCGCTTCGGGACGTTTGCCATCGATCCTGCCACCCGGACGCTGACCAAAGACGGGGTGGTCGTCCCGGTCGCACCACGGACCTTCGATCTTCTCGTCGCGCTCGCGGGGAGCGACGGCCGGCTGCTTACGAAGAACGAACTGCTGCGGACCGTGTGGGGCGATGTCAACGTCGAAGAGGCGAGTCTCGCGTTCCAGATCTCGACCATTCGCAAGCTGTTGGGAGAAGAAGGGAGCGGCTGTATTGAGACGGTGCCGAAGCACGGGTACCGATTCGTGGCGGCAGCGCCGAAGTCCTCGCCTGTTCCTTTTCTGCCCGCGGAGGGTTCATTCCGAATCGGCACACCGGGCCTTCTCTTCGCTGCGTTCGGCGTCCTGATGGCAATTGGGTTGATTCTCACCGCGATGGTGAAGTGGAACGGGGCCCCGACGGTGCCGCGGACCCTCCCGCTCACGGCGTACCCAGGCACGGAAATTACTCCCGGCATCTCCCCTGACGGCTCCCAGGTTGCCTTCGCATGGCAGGGCGAGCCCGCGAAGGACTTGGACATTTACCTTCTTTCTATCGGGCAGGGTAGTCCTGTCCCTCTCACCAGGGACCCGCACCCGGAGACCAACCCAACGTGGTCGCCGGACGGCGAATGGATCGCGTTCTGCCGGGGCGGCGGTGAAGTGGTTCTGCTTTCCGCGCGTGGGTCAGGTGCGGAGCGAGTCATCACTCGGCCGAGCCGCACTATGAAGCCAGCTTGCACGGCAGACAGCGGCTTGAGCTGGCTGCCAACGTCCGACGCGGTGATGGTGGCGGGCCACTCTCCCGGCCGGTCGCGCGCGATCTTCAAGGTGCCCCTCCAAGGCGGCGAGGCCGTTGCTGTTACCGCGCCCCTCGCCGGCACGTACGGGGACATGATGCCGAGGGTCTCACCCGACGGCCGGCACCTCGTCTTCCTTCGTGCGCCCAATCTCATTCCGATTTCGGCAACGGTGCAGTTGCTTCCGCTACACCGCGATGGGACGCCGGCGGGACCACCGGAGCCCCTGCTTGCGACGGCGGATCCGGCTAACACCTTCGCGGGCAAGAGTCCACCCTCAGACCTCGAGTGGCACCCCCGACGGAACGAAGTGCTGATGACGGGACGGGGTTCGTTGTGGGGTGTCTCGATCGCGCCTCTTGCCGGCACGCGGCTCTATCCGATTGCGGGCCAAACACCGGGGCCGTTCGCCATCTCGCACGATGGGGAACGCATGGTGTTCGCCACCGGCTCGGCCGACCTGGACCTCTGGCGCCTGCCCGGGCCCGCAAGCGCGGCGATGAACCGCGCTACGGCGGGGGCCGGGAAGCCGTTCCTGGTCAGCACACGACTGGACACCAATCCGCAGTATTCTCCGGATGGGAAACGGGTGGCCTTTACGTCCGACCGCAGCGGAAAGCTCGAGATCTGGGTGGCGGATGCCGACAAGTCCAACGCGAATCAGCTGACGCAGCAGGCGGGTTGGCTGGGCTCTCCGCGCTGGTCGCCCGATGGACGATTTATCGCTTACGACGTTGTAGAAGGCGCTGCGGGCAAAGGCGATATCTTCGTGATCCCGGCCACCGGCGGCCCTGCTCGACGGATCACGGCCGAGTCCACGCACGAGCACGTTCCGGGTTGGTCGCGGGACGGCCGTTGGATCTACTACGAGTCCGACGCCAGCGGCTCGATGCAACTGTGGAAGAGCGAGTTTCCCTCGGGCCGATCGCTGCAGGTGACAACCGAAGGCGGCGCGGCGCCATACGAATCGCCGGACGGCCGTTGGGTCTACTACTCCAAAAGGAGTGCGCACGGCATTTGGCGCAGGCCGGTGGAGGGTGGGCCCGAGGAGACGGTGGTAACCGGAGCAGCGCGAAGCATGGCTTGGGGCACGTACGACCGTGGAGGATGTTTCCTCGACTTCGACGAGCGTAACGCGACCCTGAAGTGCTTTCCCTTTCCATCCGGTCCGCTCTCGTCGATCGTGAAGTTTCCGAACGAGGGGCACGTGCGCGCGGTGGGCGGGCCGGGTTTCGGGGTGTCGCCCGACGGGCGGTGGGTGTTGTACACCGGCGTCGGGCGCGAGTACTCCGACCTGGCCTTGATCACGAACTTCGCCTCGCTGCGGCCGCAATGAGCTAGCGAAGGAAGAACGTCTTCTTGTCGACGCCGGCGGGCACGGCCACGTCGAAGAAGGCGACCATCATTTCGTCGCGGCTCTGCTCGCCGTAGCGGACATCGGCGGAGGGGTCAGGGTTGCGAAGGTTATTGGCGGAGTTATCCCACCAGGCGGTGGCAATGAGGCGGGTGCCCTTGAGAAGGGGGCGGGGCTGTTTCAGGCGGTAGTAGAGCTGCCAGTAGAAATCGTAAGGGGCGACGCGCAGGAGCGACTCCAGGCGTCCTTCGCCTTCGGCGATGGCGTACTCAAAGGCCTTACCGCGAAGGTGCAGGTGCGGGAACAGACCGAGCAGGAGAGCGTCGTTGGGCAGCGTGCCGGAGACGGAGAGGCGGTGGTGGGGATCGCCGGCGGGGATGAGGAACCTGGTGGAGTGCAATTGCAGCGTGAGCACGCGCTGCGAGGGTGGCTCCTTCGCCCACGTAACGGCTACGGCGGTGCGATCTTCTTCGACGCGGCCGGTGGGTGTGTAGTGCATTTGGAGGACGAGGTCCGCGCCGGCGGGAATCTTCTTGGCCATGCCGGAAGGCCACTCGGAGGGAGGCTGGCCGGGGGCGTAGAGGGCGAGGATGTCGTTGGTAGTGACACGGGGGCCGGACTCGGGCCAAGGATCGCCGCGTTCGCGGATGTAGACGACGGCGTGATGGACGGCGCGGCGCGCCCCGGGGCGGACCTCGACGGACTGGACCCAGCGGTCGGCCGGGAGGCCCAGGGGCAGGGCGACGTATACGTAATCGAGTTCCTGTTTCGCTGGGACGCGCACCGCATTGGGCATCGTCAGGAGGAGATCCGCCGCTGGCGGGCGAGTGAGGATGTCGATTTTGGCGGCGCCGGGCGGAGCGCCGCCGCGGGCCCACTCGTCGAAGCGTCGCACCTCGTCCTGGGTGAGGCTGGGGTCATTGGCGAACTGGAGTGAACCGCCGGCGGCGAACCAGGGCGGCATGCGTTTGGTGAGCACCGCCTGGCGGATGGCCTTGGCCCAGGGACGGGCTTCGGCGTGCGTGGTGAGTGGCATGGGCCCGATTTCGCCGCTCCGGTGGCAGCCCACGCAGTGCTTCGCAAGCAAGGGAGCGATGTCGGCGAAAGTCACGGCAGCCAGCAGAAATGCAAACATCCCGCCTCGATGGTACCGCGGGCCTCCGTAAACGCATACAATGCTGTTTTCAGGCTTTCCGTTCACTTCCAAGGAGAAGCAATGTCCGATACCGCCAATCGCAGAGATTTTCTTTCATCGACAGGGGCCGCCGCGCTGACCACGTCCCTCTTTACGGGTAGATTACGTGGGGCCAATGACCGCGTCCGGGTGGGCTTCATCGGCCTGGGAGCGATGGGCTCCGGCAACGTCGGCTATGCCATGAAGATCGACGACATCGAGGTCGCCGCACTCTGCGATGTCTACACGCCGCACCTGCAGCGTGCGGAAGCGGCGGCCAAGAAGGGCGGGCAGCAGCCGAAGACGATGCGGGATTTCCGCGAGATGCTGGCGGACACATCGATCGACGCGATTTGCATTTCGACGCCGGACCACTGGCATGCGTACATGACGATCGCCGCCTGCAAGGCCGGCAAGGACGTGTATGTGGAGAAGCCCGCGTGTGTGTACGTCGAAGAGGGCCAGAAGATGGTGCAGGCGGCGCGGAAATACAAGCGCATCGTGCAGGCGGGCACCATGCAGCGCTCCGGCGGATACTTCCTGAAGGCTGCTGAAATCGCGAAGTCCGGCAGGCTCGGGGAGGTGACGTTCTGCCATACGTGGCAAGCTGGCATGACACCCAAGGCGGGCTGGGGCAATCCCGAGAATTCCGAGCCGCCGTCGGAACTCGACTGGGATATGTGGCTTGGTCCGGCGCCGAAGGTGGAGTTCAACAAGAACCGGTTTGGCGTGGGCGTCACCACGTTCCCGACCTTCCGCTACTTCTGGGACTACGCGGGCGGCGCGATGACGGACTGGGGCGTGCACCTCATCGACCCGCTGCACCAGTGCTTCGACGAAATCATGCCGACCTCCATCAGCACGATGGGCGGCAAGTTCTACGTGAACGACAACCGGGACACGCCGGACACCATGCTGGCGACATTCCAGTATCCGAAGTGGATCACCAGCTACGAGAGCCGCACGTGCAATCCGATGCCGATGTTCGGTCACGGCGCGGCCACGTCGATTCACGGCACGGAAGCGACGCTGATCGTGAACCGAGGCGGCTGCTGGCTGATGCCGAACCGGCGCGACGCGCAGCCGGAGGCGTGGGAGAAGAACTCCGAGATGGGCCAGATGAACGTCCCGCACTGGAAGAACTGGATCGAGTGCATTCGCACGCGCAAGGCGCCGATTGCGGAGATCGAGACGTGCGTCCGTTCCTCTACCGTTTGCATCCTGGGCAACATCGCCATGCGAACGAAGCTGCGGCTGGATTGGGACGAGAAGAACTGGACGGTGAAGCAGGACGCCGCGAAGCCTTATTTGAAGGCGAAGTACCGGTCGCCCTGGAAGCTGGACGTTTAGCTCTTCGCGAAGTGCACCGCGTAGGCCGGCGGCAGGTTCGAGGACAGCGTCTGCCACGAATCGCCGCCGTCTTCGCTGATCCAGACCGAGCCGGTCGTTGAGCCGAAGATGAGGCGTTCGCCGGTGGTGTCGACGTCGAGAGCGTGGCGGTAGACCAGGTCGTACGCGTGTTCCTGGGGGAGGCCGCGCGTCAAGGTCTCAAATGTCTTGCCGCCGTCCCGGGTCCGGTTCACCACCACGCGCGCATCGCGGGGATAGCGTTTCTCGTCTTTGATCGCGGGTACGAACCATGCGGTGTCCGCGTGCCGCGGATGCACGGCTACTGCGAAGCCGAAGGCCGAGGGCTCGACACCCGTAATCTCGGTCCAACTGGCCGCGCCGTCGGTGGAACGGAAGATGCCGTTGTGATGCTGCACCCACATCACGTCCGGGTTCGCCTGGCATTGCACGATCATGTGCACGTCCTGGACGTAGGGATCGAACTGGCGTTCCTGGGGCATGTACTCGGCGCGCATGCCCGGCCCGCAGACCTCCCAGTTGCAGCCTCCGTCGCGTGTGATCCAAGCGCCGCCGGTAGAAACGCCGATGGTCAAGTGGCGGGGGTCGCGCGGGTCGACGCAGATGGAGTGAATGCCGGGCTGATCCGCGCCGCCGCCCATCCACTCCTCACGCTTCGGGTGGTCCCAGAGGGGGCGATTCAAGTCCCACGACGCGCCATTGTCCGTCGACTTGAACAGGCCGCCCGGGAGCGTGCCGCACCAGATCACACCGGGCTCGTTGGCGCCGCCCGGAACGAGTGCCCAGACCAATTTCAGGGCCCAGTCGACCGGCGTGCCTTCTGTGGGCGGCTTCGGAACGTATCCTTCGGGCTTCGGCGGATACTGGGGCGCGGAGATCTCCTCCCAGGTAGCGCCGCCGTCGCTTGAACGGTGTAGTTTCACCCCGAAGTGTCCGTGATTGAGAGCGGCGAAGAGGTGACCGCTGCGCGGGTCGTGCATGGAGAGGGTGCAGTTGTCTCCCGCGAAGGAGACGTTGGCGATCTTCCACCCATTCGCCCCGCGCTCGATGGTGAACAGGCCTTTGCGCGTGGCGACGTAGCCGCGGTTGCTCATGTTGCTTTTATCCTCCGGATAGCGCCTGGATGACGTCGATGACCGCATCGTTGGCCACCGATTCGTTCAGGTCGCTGCGGTCCTGCATCTGGCGGCCGTTGATGAACGCGGCCATGTGCTGGCGCAGCCTGCCCTGTTCGTCGAGCACGTAGCCACGCGCGCGCTGGTTCGACCGAAAGTAATTGTCGAGAACCTCGCGGAGCGTCGCTCCGGGCACTTCGGCGTCAGGACAAACGACGTGCCGCTGTATGTTGTTTGTAAACCGCACAGTCGGCATAGCCCTCGGAGTGTACCAAAGGCAGCCGGCGACACGCCGCAACTACGGCAGCAGGTTGTGCAATGTTACGAAGCCTTCAGACGCGGTTGTTGCGGGTGCGAGGGCGAAGGTTGCGCTGAAGCGCGCGGCGGCGGTGCAGGCAGCCAGGTTGAGAGTGAGATTCTTTGTCGCCGCGGAGCCGGCGGCGAGGTCTCCGTAGACAAGCGGAAACGGCGTCAGGATGGTGGGCGAGCAAGCCGGCCCGGCGGTTTGAATGATCTTGCCGGCAGTGACGCGAGCATTCGCCGCGACGCCCGTGCCATTGTTCGTCAGGGTGATGGGCCAGACGCGCGCGTTCGACGGTCCGGACTTCACGCCGAGCGACGCAGCGAGTTTCGGCTTCGGCTCGCAAGCGGTGACGTTAGCCACGGTGCGCCACTCGTCCGACGGCTTGAAGCGAGGGATGGGGGCGTATTGGGAGGCGAACGCGGTGTTCGCGGTGGGTGAGAAGTAGACGGAGACCGACGCGGGACCGAGGCCGACGGCCGGTGTGCCGGGATGGGCGATGTAGAAGGGTAGGTCGACGGAGTCCAAAGCATCGTTGGAGGCAGCGCCCTTCGACGTGATCTCGTAGACGTAGGTATGGCTGGGATGGTAGTGGGTGCGCAGGGCGCTGGATGCAGGGCCGAGCGGGACGTAGGGGGTGATCAGGGAGGGCGCCGCGGCGGGGTCGTCAACGGCCAGGCGGACGAGGCTGTTGGTTGCGTCGCTGCCCAAGCCCCAGGCGGGAGCGTGGAATTGGACGCCAGGGGGGCCGGAGAACTTCACGGTGAAGCGGGTGGCCGAACTGGCGTAGCCGGCGTCGCCAAGGCCGTCGGGCTGGGAGGCGAGGGCCCGTGTGAAGAACCCGTTCTCGAGGTTGTAGCTGATGCCAAGCAAGTTCTGATCAGGCCAGTCCGATGCGCGTACTTCGGTGGTCTCCGGTTCGCCGGGGTGCTTGGGCATCCAGGGGAGACGGAACCAAGTCCACTTTTTGAACGCGCTCGCAAAGCCCTCCGTGACACGCACAATGAAGGACGGCGCTTGAGGGGCAGTACTATTGGCGGGGTTCGCCGACAACCTCTGATTGCGAGCGACGCACTGGGGCAGCGTGAGAGGGCCGGCGAGCGGCGTTGGAGGGGAAGCGAAGGATTGCAGCGACCACGTCAGTCCCGGCGCAGTGATTACAACTGCTGGATTCGGGTTGTCCAAAGTCAGAGCGTCGGCAGGCAGCCACGTCACGGTTGCATTGGGCGCGTAGACCATCGGGGGTAAGGATGAGGCGTCGACTCGGACATTCTGGATGCGGAGGACGCGGTGCTTACCGGGGCCGGGCGGTGTGAAGGGAATGTGGGTCCAGGTCAGTGTGAAAGGCCCGCTCTGAATTCCCTGGAATGCGTTCGCTCCGACCGGGCAGGTTGCGGCCTTCATTGCGCTCGCCGTGCAGTAGACTCGCTGGTCCGCGGCCGGCTCGTCGATGAACAGCTGCGCCTCTGAGGCCAGCACGGATGGATCGGGGTTTACGAGCCGGCTGGTGACGCGGGTGCTATAGGTGACCGTAAGATCGATGGGTTGTGGGGCGCTCGGATCGCCTTCAGTGAGGCCTTCGGTTCGGACCATGGGAGGCACCCCAGTTACGATCTGGCACGTGGCGGGCGCCCCATGGGCGAGGAGGGGGGCGAATGTAAGGAATGCAACAGTAATTACAGCAAGCCGGCGGGGTATCACGAGCGGATTAGAGTGTCTGATTAACCTCTTAAGCAAGTGCTGGTCAGAAGATGTAACCTGCCTTTGATGACTCCCGCCGATTTTCGCCGCATTGCGCTCAGTTTTGCCGGCGCGGAAGAGGGTTCGCACATGGGCGCTGTCGATTTTCGGGTGGGCGGGCGGATCTTCGCCACTCTCGCCTCAGTGAAGGAAGGCTACGGCAACCTGATGCTGACGCCGGAGCAGCAGCACGCGTTCGTCGAGGAGGCGCCGGAGCTGTTTCTTCCGGTGAAGGGCGGCTGGGGACGGATGGGGATTACGCACATTCGCCTGGCGGCGGCGCGGGAAGAGGTGCTGGAAGGGGCGCTGCGGACGGCGTGGAAGACACGCGTGGAGCAGAACGGTTCGCGAAAGAAGACAGGATCACCCGGGAGACGGAACAAAGGCGGCAAGCAGACCTAGCGCCGGCAGGGCAGGAAAAACGACGCCGGCTCCCCTCCCGACGGAAGGGAGCCGGCCGGTATGTAAGCTGAGTGGGAGAGAATGGCGCTTCGCATAGCGGTGGTGGGTATGGGGAACTCCCTGTCGGGAGACGACCGTGTGGGGCTGGAAGTGGCGAGTGCTCTTCGTTGCCTGCTCTCTGAGTTCCCGGTTGCCGGCGTAGAGGTCTTTGAGAGCGTCGCGGGTGGACTGGACCTCATGGTGATGCTGCAGGGCTTCGACGCGGCGATCGTGATCGACTGCTACGCCGCAGAGCAGCCGGTTCCGGGCCGGGTGCATCGGCTGAAGCTGGACGCACTTGGCCGCGGCGAGGGGTACCGCCCGGGGCTCGCCGAGGTCTTCGAGCTGGCGCGCGAATTGCGGATACCGGCGCCGCGGGAGATCGACGTCATGGGCGTCGAAGGAGCCGCGCTTGGCATGGTTACGGATCGGATGACTCCCTCGGTCGAGGCCGCTATTGCTCCCCTGGCCCTTGACTTACACGCCGAGCTTCGTGCTAGAGTTGGCGGCTAAGTAAGAGGGGGATGTTCGATGACCCAGAAGTCTCTCCGCCGCCGGGAATGGCTGGAACTGTGCATTGGGAAGGGCTTGCTGGTGGGCGCTGCCGCCGCAACCTCGAATACCAAACTCCTTGCGCTGTGGCAGGCCGGCCAGTCGCAGGCGCATAAGCCCACGCCGACGGAAGTCCTGGGGCCGTTCTATAAGAAGGGGGCACCGAACGTCGCCGCCCTTCGGCAACCCGGCGAGGCCGGGTTCCCGCTGCGCGTGGTGGGAAAGGTCTACAACACGCGCGGGGAGAAGGTGCCGGAGGCGCGCGTGGACATCTGGCACGCTGACCACGCTGGTCTTTACGACCTGCAGGGCTACCGGTTCCGTTCGAAGCTGCTGCTGCCCGAATCGGCCGAGTACACGGCCGAGACGATCATGCCGGGCCACTATCCCGATCGCCCGGCGCAGCACATCCATTACCTGATCGCGGCGCCCGGACACAAGACGCTGATCACTCAGGCGTACTTTGCCACTGATCCGTACTTCGAAGGCGATCCGGACAAGAACTACGGCAAGCGAGGGATTGTTTCCCATCGCGACCTGGTTCGGCCGGTGAAGCTGTTCGAGCAGGGCACGCCGCGCGCGGAGATTACGTTCGATCTCTGCCTGGAGAGGCTTTAGCATGCGCGGCGGGGTACTGGCAGGGCTTATGGCTGCGGCCGCCATGGCGCAGGGCGCGATGGAGTTCGTGATCACCTCGGATGTCAATGTTGCTGCGATTGCGTTCCAGGAGGACGGTAAGTCGATTGCGGGGCGCGGGGAGGGCCGCCTCAGGCTTTGGGACACGACGACCGGGGCCGTGAAGTGGAAGTTCGATCCCACCGATGGCAACCTCAGCTTCCTTCCCCAACCGGGGCGAGTCGCGCGGGGCCGCTCCGACGGGAGCTTGGAGATTCTGGCGATTCCCGGCGGCAGTGTCATTGGTAAGGTGAGCGCTTCGGCCGCGGAGGGGCGTCCGGCGTTTTCACGCGACGGCACTCTGATAGCGCGACCCTATCGCGTCATGCCGCGGGCCAGCGAGACTTTCGTTCGCGTGCGCGATGCGACGGGGCGCGAGAAATTCGCGGCGCCCGCGGGCCTCGGCGGTGTCTCCGTGATGGACTTCTCTCCGGACGGCAAGTTCCTGGTGGCCGGGGCGAACGATACGGATCTGCGGGTGTGGAACGTGCAGAGCGGCGAACTGGTGCGGGTGATCGACGAGATGCTGGTGACGATGTTCGCGATCGCGTTTTCGCCGGATGGCAAGTCGCTGGCACTGGCGGGAGCGGACCGCATCGTATATCTCTACGACACGGCATCGTGGAAGCTGAGCCGCAAACTTGCGGGACAGCCCGAGATGATCTCCGCGATGGAGTTCTCGCCGGACGGGCGACGCTTGGTCACAGGCGGCTTCAGCGAACTCACGGTGAACCATCCGGTGAAAGTCGTGCTCTGGGACGTCGCCTCGGGCAAGATGCTGCGGACGTTCGGGGCACCGCGGCAGGTGTCTTCGGCCGTGTTCTCGCCCGACGGCAAGATTGTGGCCGCGGCGTACGGCGCGAAAACGATTACTCTCTTCCCGATCGCTGATTGAGTGCGTCAGCGCGCCGCGGCGAGCGACGTGATGGTTTCCCAGACGAAGCGGGTGTAGCGGTAGAGTTCCTTTTCGAGCAGCCGCTCCTGGTCGCTGTGCGGTCCGTAACCCTTCTCGATGTCTTCGGCGTCCACCAACGGCCCGATGCCGTAGCTGGGCACGCCTTTCGCGCGGAGAAAAGACATGTCCGTGGCGCCGGTCACCATATAGGGAAGCATGGTGAGCTCGGGGTAGATCTTCTTCTGGGCCGCTTCGATGGCGCGGTAGGCTTCGGTGGAGAGGGGCGACGGCATGGCCTTGGGGCGATACATCGGCCGCGGGCGGATTTCGATGGAGGGATCGGCGATCACCTTCTTGAGTTCGGCTGCGAAGGCGTCGAGATCCTCGTCGGGGAGGGCGCGGATATCGATGGTCGCTTTCGCGGTTGAGGGAATGACGTTCACCCGATAGCCGCCCTCGAAGATGTTGGGTGAGATAGAGGTGCGCAGCATGGAGTGGTGTGCGGGCTCATGCACGCGGAGGTATTCCTGAATGGCGGCGGACTTCGAAGGATCAAGCAGGCCGTTATAGCGAGCGCGCACTTCGGGCGGGCTGATGCTCGCGAGGCGTTCGAAGTAGGTGCGGGTGGTGTCGTTGAGGCGCATGGGGGGCTGCCAGTCATAGATGCGTCCCACGGCTTTCGAGAGACGGCCGATGGCGTTGTCGGCCAGGGGCACGGAGCCGTGGCCGGCGGTGCCCTTCACGCTCAGAACGACGGGCACGGGTAGTTTCTCCGTTGTTGCGACGTTGTAGGTGAGCCCCTTGCCGCCCTTGCGGCTTCCTTGCCCGCCCTCGGCGATGCAGAACTCGGCCTCAATCTCCTGCCAGTGGTTCTCCACCATGTATTGGATGCCCCACTCCACCTGGCCCTCTTCCCCGGACTCCGCCAGGAAGATCACGTCGCGGTCGAGCGGCGTCTTCAGGCGTTTGAGCAGCAGCATGAGGACCATCCCCGCCGCCACGTCCTGTTTGTTGTCGGTGACGCCGCGGCCGTAGATGTAGCCGCCTTCGCGGGTGGCGGAGAAGGGCGGGTGGGTCCACTTGTCGGCCTGCACCTCGACGGTGTCGGTGTGCCCCATAAAGAGGATGGGGCGCTTCTTGCCGTTGCCGCGGATGCGAGCGACGACATTGGGGCGCTTGGGGTCCTTGGCGAAGACTTTGACTTCGATACCCTCTGCTTCGAGCGTGCGCCTGACGTACTCGGCCACCTTCGATTCGTAGTCGGGCGGCCCGCTGCTATCCATGCGGACCACGGCCTGGAAATGCCGGAGGATTTCCGGCTCCAGCGAGGACCAATCCTGAGCGTGGGCGAGAACGGCGAAGCTGCCGAGCAGCAGCAGCGAACGAACGAGCATGAGCAATTCTAGCAGCCCCGCGGCGGAGAGCCGGGTCAGGATGCGAGCATCGACGCTAGCTTGCGGCGAATGGATACGGCGGGCTGCGGCACATACAAGGCGTCAGCGCGCGGTTCGGGGCCATGACGAACCGTTCCAGCACGCCGGCGCCCAGTTGGCGAGGCCGACAGAGGTCTGAGCCAGCGCACTAGGCGGTCCGCTCCAGGTCCTGGCTCAAGGTGGATGGGCACCAGTTGGCCTCGATGTGCTCGATGACGAGTTCGGTGCCCCGGGTGTGACTGACGAACGGCCGGGCCCTGGGGTCGTACATGGCATCGGTGAGGTCGCGGACCAGGACCACGCGGAAGCCCAGGCGAGTGAGTTGGCGAATGCCGAACCCGCGATTGAGGATGCACATGTTGGTGTGGACGCCCATCAGGGCGACGTTAGTGATGCGCTCGGCGCGGAAGTAGTTATAGATTTCGCGGCCGTCGGCGCTGACGCCGTCGAAGCCCACGATATCGATTGCGGGGTGCTGCCGCGACCATGGCCACGGGGGTCCCTGGTACGGCTTGACGACGGGGTCATCACAGCCGCCGGCGCTGTCGTCGATGGGAAAGGCTCGCGCCTCGGCCGGCTCGCGCGGGCAGCTTGCGAGAACAGGTATGTCGGACGGCGCCTCGGGCGCCTGGCGCATGCGCTGCCGCCACGGTGTGCCTTCGTAGAACTTCATCGTGTCGCTGGGAGCATGGATGATCTGCACGCCGAAACTGCGGGCCGCGGTGACCACCTGGTTCATACGCGGCGCCATCACGCTCACACGCTGTGCGGCGAGCGCGCAGGTGTGCGCGTCCCACATATCGCAGATGACAATCGCTGTCTGCGCGACCTGCCATTCGAGGGCGCTCTCGGAGGCGCGGCCCGCCTGGTCCCGGCGCCGGGCGTTCAACCTCAGGACGCCCGGCACCTTCGGCCGGTCCGTGGACGAGGATGCGAAGAGCGCCGGCGACAGTTGCAGGAACACCCGGCGGCGCATGGGGCTAGGAGCCCTCCGTGAAGAAGTACTCGTGC
Organism: Bryobacteraceae bacterium; assembly: GCA_033763935.1. Lineage (GTDB taxonomy): Bacteria > Acidobacteriota > Terriglobia > Bryobacterales > Bryobacteraceae > DALYJJ01. The sequence goes on along the minus strand of JANRJO010000106.1, from coordinate 90,942 downwards.
TGGCCCTCGCGGACGATCAGCGCGCGTTTGCCTTCCCGCTTGCTCTCGACGAACTCGAAGCCGGAGGTTCCAGGGTCGATGGTGATGAACGAGATGGTGCCGTCGTCGTTCTTGCGGGTGGCGACGGAACTCTTCCATTCACCGAGGTCGAAGATCACGGTGGTCCCCTGTTTGCGGACGGCGAGGCTGCCGAGGTCGGGGCTCGTGTAGCTTGCGGCAAGGCGGGCGGAGGCCTCGCCATCGGGCGGCGTCACCAGCCGCTCGCGCATCTTGGCCATGGTCGCCTTGAAGTTCTCGGCCGCCTTGGACAAATCCTCCGCGGCCTCCGGTTTGCCGTCGAAGAGGACCTCAAGGAATCGGCGCCGGAACGGGCCGAGCAGCATGCCGCCGGTATCGGAGTTGGTGAGGATCACTGCGCCGACGTTGTGCTCGGGGAGGAAGAGGATGTCGCTCTTGAAGCCGAGCATGCTGCCGCCGTGAAAGACCACCGGCGTGCCCCAGCGGTTATCCACCTGCAGCCCCATGCCGTAGCTGCCGAAGGCGCCGACCTTCACATACGGCTTGCGCCGCGCGAGGAGGTTCGGCTCCGAAACCAACACGGTGCCGTCGGGCAGCTTGCCCTTAGCGAGTTCCAGTTGGACGTAGCGGATGAGGTCATGGGCGGAGGTCCAGACGCCGCCGGCGGGACGGTGCGGATGCACGGAGTAGTTCAGGTCCATGCTGGCGGGGCGCTGCCGGGCGTCGACGTCCATTCCATGTGGGCTGGCGTGGTTTCCTTTCAGGGCGCGGGCGTAGTCGAACGTGGTCGACTTCATGCCCAGCGGCTCGAAGATCTTGAGGCGCATCGCCTCATCGTAGGCGGTGCCCAACTCCAACTTCGGGTTGTAGAGGTAGCCGCCCACGTACCCGGCGCCGGACGCCATGATGTTGCTGTACTGGAAGACTTCGCCGAAGCCGCTGGTGGGCTGCATCCGGCCGAGCATCTCCATGGAGTATGCCGCGGTGGCCTTCTTGAACTCGAAGAGCCACGGCAGATCCTGGCGGGGCAGGCCGGTGCAGGCGCAGATGAGGTGCTCGATGCGCACCTGCTCTGTGGTCTTTGCGTCGCCGAGCTTGAATTTGGGGTAGGCCCTGGTGACGAAGTCGTCCCACTTGACCTTGCCTTCGTCCACCAGCTTTGCCAGAAGCAGAGTGGTCATGCCCTTGGTATTGGAGGCGGCCATGAACAAGGTGTTTGCGTCCACTGGATCGGGCTTGCCGAGTTCTTTCACTCCGAATCCGCCTTCCCAGACCACCTTGCCGTTCTCGACGAAGGCGACGCCCACACCCGGCACGGCGGCCTTCTGCATGGCCATCTCTACGAACGCTTTCATCTGGGCGAGCCGTTCGGCGTTCAGCGCACCGGCCTTACGACCGGCGAAGGACTCCTGCCGATAGCCGGCCGGGCGCAGGCTCCCGTTGATCTGTCCCACGGCGGCGCCGCGCCGCTCGAAGGTTGGCTGCCTGCCGTTGGCGATGAACACCAGCCATCGGTCTCCGGCGCGAAGGGCGACTGCCTGGGCGACGGCGCGTTCGTTCGGCGACGTCTCATACCGGTAGGCCTTGATCTCGTCCCAACCCTGCCGAGCCGGCGGCGAGATGGTTTGCAGCAGCGGCCGCTTGGCTACGCCGTAGGCGGCCCAGGCCGCATCGACGGCCGCGTCCGCCGTCCCCGTTCCGGCATCAAAGAGGACCACGTGGGAATCAGCTTCGGCCGGTTCGAGAATGACCAGCGGCCCCGCGGTGGTGATCGACCACGCTGCCGGCGCCGTGAAGGTAGCTCCTCCCGGCATGGTGACTTCCCGATCCGCGCTCAGTTTCTCGGCGGGCGGCCGGGACGGTGCCTGGGCAAACGCCGCGATGGCCCCCACAAGCGACAGAAGTAACGCGCCGGCTGGCTTCATGTTGATTTCACTCCTCGCCGCAGTGTGTCAGAGCCCGTCCTGTGAGTCAATCAAAGGATGGGGGAGCGCGGCAACAAGACGGAACGTATTTATAAGGATCACGTAGGGTTGTTTATGTTCTCGTGGTTAGCGAGCGCGTCGCGACGGCCGTGGCTGAGCGTGGCAGTGATGCAGGCGGTGCTGCTTGCTCAGGCGCCGTCGGGGAGACTGAGCGAATACGAGGGGCACTACGAGTATCGGGATGGCTCGACTCTCTTCGTGGTGGCCAGCGGGGAGGAACTGATTGCGATTATCGGCGAGGCCAAGTATGCATTACGGCCCGAAGGCGCCGACGCCTTCCGGAATAGAGGCGGGGACCGCATCCCCTTCGTGCGCGACGGCAGTGGCCGCATTGTGGCGTTCCAGGAGAACGGAGCCAGCTTCCGGCGGCTCTCGGCGAGCGTGCCGCCGGCAGTACGACTCCTGCTGACGGCGCGTCCGCCGGACGCCAAGGGACGGACCGCTGCCTACCGATATCAGCAGCCGGCAGAACTTAGTGACGGCATTCGCACCGGCGCCGCGGCGCCGGACAAACTGCCGCGGAGCGTCGCCGAGCGTCTTGTGAACGGAGTGATCGACGGCACTTACCCCGACGTGCGGTCAATCCTAATCTATCGGAAGGGCGAACTCCTGCTGGAGGAGTACTTTTACGGCTACAGCCGGGAGCGTCCGCACCAGATGCGATCGCTGACCAAGAGTGTCATTTCCCTGCTGGCGGGCGCGGCGATCGATCGGGGCCTGCTCCGGGCGAGCGAACCGGTGCTATCGAGGTTGGGTTACCCAGACTTCGACAATGCCGATCCCCGCAAGGCGAAGGTGACCCTGATGGACCTGCTGAGCAACCGGTCCGGGTTTGCTTGCGATGACCACGACAGCGCCTCACCGGGCAACGAAGTGAAGCTGTACGAGAGTGCAGACTGGGTGAAGGCGTTCGTTGACCTACCGATGGCGAGCGATCCGGGCACCGTGGGGCGCTATTGTTCGGGCGGGTTCCTGACGGCGGGCCGGCTAATCGAGCGCGCCGCAGGCAAGCCGCTGGCTTCGTTCGCGCAGGAGGCTCTGTTCGAGAAGCTCGGCATGGGGCGAGAGGACTGGCGGTGGAACTTCACGCTGAATCGCTCGCAGCGCAACGAGTTCGGGCAGATCTATCTGAAGCCGCGAGACATGTTGAAGCTCGGCCTGCTCCTCCAGCAGCGCGGGACCTGGAAGGGCCGCCGGGTGGTCTCCTCGTCCTGGGTGGATGCCGCGGTTGCTCGCCAGTCACGGGTGGACGACAGCGACTATGGTTTAGGGATCTGGCACCGTTGGTACGCGGTGAAGACGGAAGCGGGCGAGCGACGAGTGGACACGATCATGTTGTCGGGAAACGGAGGCCAGAAGGTGTTTCTCGTTCCATCGCTCGAACTGATCGCGGTGTTCACCGGAGGCGCGTTCAACCAGGAATCGCCCGTGAACGCGATGATGGCGAGCGTCCTGCTGCCGGCGCTGCTCGAGGGAAAGTGAAGCGCTCTCCTTCCGGTACCGGGGTCTCGGGAGCCACTTGCAACTGCAGGCGGATGGGGAGGAAGCGGGGAGGTCGAGGGTGAGGGTTGGCGCCTTTGGGGAAGCTCGTGAAGCGATAGTCGCCGAAGGCGCCGGTGCTGGCTGCACGCGGGAGATGATCGCCTGAGCACGTAGCGCGCTTCCCTGGCTCGTTTTTCTCCTCTTCTTCCCGCAAGCCGGCGGCGGTGCGGGCTAGTTCTGAATCTTCGCCACGGCCAGTTTTTCAATCATCGGAAGGTCTTTTGCGGCCTTCACCAGAAGCCGGACTCCTGTTCCTTCGGGGTACTTCGGCGCTTGCTCGAGAGCCAGGCGGCCGCGCGCCGGAAGACGGCTCCGGCGGGCGGCCTCCAGTGCCCTTTCGCCGAGAATATACAGGACCTGAAAGCGATGCAGGTTACAAGGCGAAAGCCAGACAATCGTTCGTTTCCCGCGCTTGAGCCGTAAGGACCAGCCCGCCTTGGGGGAGTAGCTCCTCCATTCGCAGTCGGTCACTCCGTGGTTTTCCGCAAGGGAAGCGATCAACTGATCCCATAGCGGTTTAGCGGAACCCAGGGCCTTTGCCAGGTCGGCATCGGCCGGTTTCTCCCGCCGGCCGATGAATGCATTCGATACCTCGTCGCTCATCGTCTTCCCTCCGCAGCGGGCCAACGGCTCGGAGAGGCCCGCCCTCAATTTCGGACATCCGTATCTTGTCGCACCCGGGGCTGACGTGCAATAGCAGATACGTTCTCCGCGGGTGACCACAACGTCAGATACTAGATGCATCTGGGCGCTCCCCACGGAAGTCGGGGACGCGGTTCGGGGAGGTATGAAGTGGACCAGCACGAGACCCAGCCAGATCTATCTCCGCCCACACAGACTACGCCGGACACGAAGGTTGAGAGCGTGCGGGCAGCAACTTCTGCCATTGGGCCCTATCGCATTCTGGAACGCCTTGGCGAGGGCGGCATGGGTACCGTCTACCTGGCAGAGCAGACGGAGCCCCTCCGGCGCCGGGTAGCGCTGAAGGTCATCAAGACCAGTCTTGACGTGGAGCAGATGCGGGCGCGGTTCGCGGCTGAGCGCCAGGCGCTCGCGCTGATGGATCACCCCTCCATTGCGGCGATCTTCGATGCAGGCGTTAGCGACGACGGCGTTCCGTTCTTCGCGATGGAGTACATCCAGGGGATGGCGCTGACGCGTTTTTGCGACCAGAACAAGCTGGGACTGCGGGAACGGTTGCGGATCTTTGTGGATGTCTGCGAGGCGGTTCAGCACGCGCACCAGAAGGCGATTATTCACCGGGACCTGAAGCCTTCAAACATCCTGGTGACGACACGAGGCGCCCAGGCTGTTCCCAAGATCATCGATTTCGGGTTGGCGAAGGCGCTGGCGCAGCCCTTGACAGACCAGACTTTGTTTACAGCGTTTGGGCAGTTCGTGGGGACGCCGCGTTACATGAGCCCGGAGCAGGCCGAGTCAAACGGCGGGGGCGTGGATACGCGAACGGACGTGTACTCGCTGGGCGCTGTTCTGTACGAACTGCTGGTTGGCAAGCCGCCGCTACCGATTGAGGGACTGCAGACGCTGGAGGCGCTGCGGGTGATCAAGGAGGAGGTGCCGGTGGCTCCAAGCCGGCGGGTGGAGGCCGAGTCGCAGGCGCGGCGATTGCGTGGGGACCTGGATTGGATCGTGCTCAAGGCGCTGGAGAAGGACCCGAACCGGAGGTACAGTTCCGCTGGGGATTTAGGCGGAGATGTGCGTGCCTTTCTCGAGGACCGGCCCGTAGCGGCGGGGCCCCCCAGTGTTGGTTACCGGCTGCGAAAGTTCGCGCGGCGCCACCGGGTCATCGCGGGGGCGGCGGTGGTGGTAGCGGTGCTCATTGTGGTGTTCGCAGCGGTCCTCTCCGTGCAGGCGCAGCGAATTCTGGCGGAGCGGGACCGGGCGAACCGGGAAGCGCAGACGGCGCAGCGCGTGGCCGAGTTCCTGACGGGGATGTTCCGCGCCGCCGATCCGATGATGGCTCAGGGCAAGCGGGAGCCGACAGCGCGTGAGCTACTGGACCGGGCGGCGGTCGACCTCGAGACCTCCCTCTCACAGGATCCGCTGGTTCGAGCCCGGCTGCAGTTGGTGATCGGCGAGGCCTATGAGAACTTGGGCCTCTACGCGGAGGCGGAGAAGGCGCATGCAGCGGCGGTGGCGACGCGTCGCGCCTTGCTCGGGGCCGAGGACCGTCAAACCCTCGAGGCAATGCGCGACCTGTACGGAGTTATCTGGCGACGAGGCAGGATCCAGGAGGCGGAACAAGGCGGAGCAGCCACGCTCGCCGCGGCACGGCGGGTAGCGGGCGAGGAAGATCCGCTGACCCTCGCGCTGGCGAACAACCTGGCGTCGATTTTGATGCTCGAGGGGAAGTACCGGGAGTCGCGGCCGCTGTATGAGTCGACACTGGCGACGTGGCGGAGGCTAAAAGGAGCCAACGACGCTCAAACGCTCGGCGCAATGAACAACCTCGCGAACCTGTATTCCCGTATGGGCATGTACAAAGAGGCGGGGCAGCTTTACGAGCAGACCGCTGCCGGGCGCCGGCAAGCGCAAGGCGACGACCATCCGCACACGATCGGGGCGGTATCGAACTTAGCCGAGCATTACCGGGATGTCGGCCGGCTGCCGGAGGCGGAGAAGCTGCACAAGGAGGTGCTCGAGCGGCGAGCGCGGGTCCTGGGAGCAAACCATCCGGACACGGTGGTGACCAAGAGTAACCTGGCAGAGCTGTACCGCGAGATGGGACGGCTTGAGGAGGCAGAACGGTATGCCGTGGAAGCCTACCTCGCGGATCGGCAACTGTACGGTAAGGATCATCCAACGGTGGCGCGGTCGACCTACCAGTTAGGGCAGGTCCGCCAGTCGCAAGGGAGGATGGACGAGGCGGAGAAACTGGTGCGCGAGGCGAGGGATGCGTGGGTGCGAACCTTCGGCGAGCAGCATCCGCACGCGTTAACGGCGCTGGACACTATCGGGCGCATCCGGTACCAACAGAAGCGGTATTCGGCGGCGGAGGAGATCTTCGTGGAGCGGCTCCGATTGGAGCGGAGCCGCGGCGAGAAGTCACCAGCGGTAGCGGATACGCTCTTCAATCTGGGCTGCGTGAGCGCGTTGCAGGGGGACCAGAAGAAGGCCCTGAAGTATCTGCAGGAGGCTGTGGCAGCGGGCTTCTCGGATATGAGGTCTTTGGGAGATCCGGATCTGAGCAGCTTGAAGGGCAATCGAGAGTTCCAGGAGCTGGTGTCTCAGTTGAAACGGCAGTAGAGGAAACGGGTCCCAGCGCTCCTCTTGCTTATCAACTCTTGACATTCAAGAGGAGAATGCGTAGGCTTGCTATGTGCCGGAGACGAACACTGACGTCATCCAGGGGACATTGGACCTGCTGGTCTTGAAGACTCTGAGCCTACAGCCGCTGCACGGTTTCGGAATCGCGCAACGAATCGAGCAGATCACGGGCGGGGTCTTCAAGATCAACCCCGGCTCGCTGCTCACGGCCTTTCAGCGGCTGGAGCGGATGGGGTGGCTGGATTCGGAGTGGCGGGCCACGGACAATTCGCGCCGGGCCAAGTATTACTCCCTGACGCGGTCAGGACGGAAGCGGCTCGAGGTTGAGACGAGGGACTGGAAGCGTCGTGCCGGGGCGATCGAGCGACTGCTCGAGGCCGAGGGGTAGGCGGTGTCGTTGTGGCGGCAGTTGCGGCACGGGGTGCGGACGCTGCTGTGGCGGTCCCGCGCGGACGGCGAGTTGGACGAGGAGGCGCGGCATTTCGCGGAGGAAGCGGCGGCGGCGCATGAGGCTCGCGGCATGGGGAAAGAGGAGGCGCGGCGGATGGCCCGCCTGGAGATGGGCAGCGCGCTCCAGATTCGCGAAGAGGTGCGGGAGGCGGGCTGGGAGTCCGGCCTGACGGGATTCCTGGATGATCTCCGGTACGGGGCGCGGCGTCTAGTGCGGAGTCCAGGGTTTACAGCCGCGGGAATCATCACCCTGGCGTTGGGGATCGGAGCGACCAGTGCATTGTTCGCTGTCGTGTACACCGTTCTGCTGCGGCCGCTGCCGTATCCTCACGCTGAGCGGGTAGTCGCGCTGGTACACACGGCGCCGGGCGCGAATCTGAAGCGGTTGCGCATGTCGCCCTCTCTCTACTTCACCTATCGCGAAGAAAGCCGGGTCTTCGACGCCGTCGCACTGTGGAATGGGCGGCGGGCGACGGTAACGGGGGTGGGCGAGGCAGAGCAGGTGCCGACGCTGTTTGTGTCACACGAGTTTCTCGACGTGTTAGGAGTTGCGCCGGCGCTGGGTCGCGGCTTCCGGAGCGGCGATGACGATGGGCAGAGCCCACGCACGGCAATCTTGTCCGACGGCTACTGGCGGCAGCGGTTTGGCGGCTCGCCAGGGGTTTTGGGCCGGCGCCTGGTGGTCGAGAGCCAGCCGCACGAGGTCATTGGCGTGTTGCCGGCGGGGTTCGATTTTCTGGGAGAGAAAGCTGCGCTGTTGGTTCCGTTCCGGTTCCGGCGCGAACAGATCCGGCTGATCCAATTCAGTGAAGACGGGATCGCGCGGTTGAAGCCGGGGGTGACCGTGAAGGAGGCAAACGCCGACGTGGCGCGATGCCTGCTGCTGGCGCCGCGGAAGTTTCCGATGAACGCGGGCTTTGCGGCGAATGCGTTCAGTGACGCGCGGATCAGCCCAACGGTGCGGTCTTTGAAGGACGAAGCCGTAGGAGACGTCGGTGGAACGCTGTGGCTCCTCATGGCCGGCGTGGGCGTGTTGCTGGCGATTGCCTGCGCCAACGTGTCGAACCTGGCGCTGGTGCGGGTGGAGGCGCGGCGGCGGGAGTTCGCGGTGCGGGCGGCGCTGGGTGCCGGGTGGGGCCGCATGGCCCGAGATGTGATGACGGAGTGCGCGGTGCTCGGATTCATGGGAGGCGCTGCAGGGCTGGGGCTGTGCGCAGGAGTCATTCGTTGGCTGGGGCCCGGTTCGTTGTTCGAGCCCTTGCCGAGGGCGGCGGAGATTGGGCTCGACGCGTGGGTGGTGGCCTTCGCGATGTTGCTCTCAATGCTCTGCGCGATGGGGGTGGGACTGGTTCCGTTGTGGCGGGCATCGAAGGACTGGACGACGGAGGCGGTGAGGGGCGGGGGCGAGCGGATGAGCGCAAGCCGCGAGAGGCGAACCACGCAAAGGGGTTTGCTGGTGATGCAGCTTGGACTGGCGACGGTGCTGTTGATTGCATCCGGATTACTCTTGCGAACGCTCGCGGCGCTTCGGAGTGTCGATGCGGGGTTCACGGCGCCCCAAGAGGTGCAGGCGGCGCGCGTGTCCATTCCGGTGGCGCTCGTAGGGAGCACGGAGATGGTGATGCGGCAGCAGGAGGCGATCCTGCGGAAGTTCGAGGCGCTTCCGGGGACGACCGCCGCGGCCATTGCAACTTCCCTGCCCTTGGAGGGCGCCAACTACGATCCGGTGTACGTGGAGGGACGGGACTACGGGCACGACCGGCTGCCGCCGGTGCGGCGAATGCGGCGAGTCTCCCCGGGGTATATGCAAGCCTTGGGCGGGCGACTGCTGGCCGGTCGCGATCTGACGTGGCAGGACGTGTACGGGTTTGCGCCCGTAGCGCTGGTGTCGGAAAGCATGGCGCGGGAGGTGTGGGGAGAACCGGTAAATGGTTTGGGCAAGCGGGTGCGTGCCTCGCTCGGGGAGCCGTGGCGGGAAGTGATCGGCGTGGTGGGAGATGTGCGCGATGACGAGTTAACGGCGGCCGCGCCGGCCATGGTGTATTGGCCGCTGGGGCACCGGGACGCGGCGGGGAATGCGAGTGCGACGCGGCATGTGGATTATCTTGTCCGTTCGAAGAGGGCGGGTTCGGTGGGGTACGTGAAGGAGATGCGAGAGGCCCTGCGCTCGGTGAACGAGCATGTGCCGCTGGCGAACGTGCGGACGCTCGAGGAGGTACGGGCGAAGGCGATGTCGACGAGAGCGCTGGCGCTCGTGCTGCTGGGCGTGGCCGGGATCATGGGACTGCTGCTGGGCGTAGTAGGCGTGTATGGCGTGGTGGCGTACTCGGCGGGGCAGAGGAGGCGTGAGATCGCGATTCGAATGGCGGTGGGGTGCACGCCGAGGGCGGTCGTGCAGATGTTCATGCGAGAGGGTCTGATGGCGGCGGCGGTGGGGGGAGCGCTCGGGCTGGCGGCGGGGATCGGGGCGGCGCGGGCAATGCGGACGCTCTTGTTCGGGGTCGGCACGGTGGATGTGGGGACGCTCGTCGTGGCGTGGTGCGTCGTGGCGGGAGCGGCGGGGTTGGCAAGTTGGGCGCCGGCAAGCAGAGCGGCCAGGACAGATCCGGCTCGCGCACTGCGGGGGTAAGCTACGGCACACGCTCGCTGAACTGATTGGAGAGCCATTGAACTGAACCGAGTTCCTCTTCGTCTTGCGTCACGGAGTGACGGATGGAAGCGGCGCGTTCGAAATCGCGGTGCCCGGTGCGAAACCCGTCGGGGAGAATGAAGTGGGTGAAGCGCAGCGGGAATTCGAAGTGCCAGAGGATGTTGTAGCGGTTTTGGCGGTCTTCGCTCACTCGAGCCGTAAAACCTTTGGTGTTCAGGTGAAACTCGTGGACGTAGTTAAACTCGTCGACGACGCGATTCACGCAGGAGCGGGGAAACAGCGCGCGGGCGCGTTCCACAGGCGCCGGGAGATTCAACAACTGGTAGTCCTTGTTCTCCTCGAGCGAGGCGCCGGCGAATGAGTTGGGATCCAACACGACGAAGGTTGCCTGGCGGTAGGAGTTGGAGACTCCCCCGGCGACCAATTCCGGCTTGCCGTCCTGATCGACGTCGATTGCGGCAAGCGCGTTGAGGTTGCCGGAGTGCCAGTACTCGCGCAGCGGCCGCCCGTCGCTGGTAAGGAGAGAGAGCTGGCTCGGATAGTAAAGGTGATGGTTGGCGGTGAGAGCGATCAAGGGGGGCGAAGCCGGGTCACTTTGCACGACAATGAGCGCGACGATTAAGAACGGAGGCGCGAATCGTTCTTTCACTGTCGCCACCTCCCGGCCGGGGGAGTATCGCCACTTCTCGACGCCATCCGGAGCGTAGCAGATGAGGGTGGAGTTCGCCGCGTTGTTGAACGGACGGTGAACATAGAGGACCTCCGAGGCGCCATCCCGGTCCAAGTCCCGGATCAGGACCTGGACTCGGCCACCGAAGCCATCCAGAGGTATCGCCCGCTCGAGAATAGCCTTTCTCCAAAGTTCTCTACCGTCGGCAGCAAAGACAGAGAGAGAACTCTCGTCCAGGCGATACGAGACAGGGTTCGGTGGGGAGTGGCGGAACCATGCGACGGAGACAGCGAGAATCAGTGCGGTCGCGGCTACGATGATCAGAGTAAGGTATCGGCGCGTGGCGGGAGGGGTTGCCGTCTCTTCGCCGGTGGGCGGGTGAGACCACGTTTGGCGTTTCCAGTTCTCCAACTCGGCGATTACCGCGACAACGCGTCCTCGTCGACCGGTGGACATGCGGCGAACGGGGAGTGCGAGATCCCGTTCCCAATTCTGGGCGGTGCGAACGTTGACGCCCAGATACTGTGCAATTTCCTTCCACGACGACAGTTCGCGAGTGTCGCCGGAGGGTGAGGGGAGCATTGGGCTCGGCGTTGAACAGCATACGGGAATGCGACGGGGGCTTTCAAGGGGGCGGAAAGCACACGTTACGACGGTTACGATGCCTCGAATGCGCCTCTTTTCGCATCGTCTCGCTTTCGTTGGAGGCGGGAATGGCGCACACTGGCGGCTGTCGGAATTCGCGTTTGGCCCTGACGGGGAGGGCGGGCACGGTGGACGGCCTGTCCGTACCTGCAAGCGCGGGAAGCGTTCGGAGGGCTTTCCGGGGCACGGGCGTGCCGCTGGTCACGGCACGCCCCAGGGAGCGCGCGCACAGAAACATTCTTGCGATACATATAATGACTCCTGCCCGGGTTCGGGCGGGAGAGTGTGCAATGGGGTTCGATGGTTTTTCGAGACGGCGGTTCTTCTTTGGGTCCCTGCTCGCGGGCGCGATGCCGGCGGGCGGATTCGGCAGCGTTCCTTCGCTCCGGGCGCTGGGGTACAAGCCCTATTACGACAAGCTGAACGTGGCGGCGATCGGCGTAGGCGGGCAGGGCGGCGTGATCCTGGGCGACGCGGCGCGGACGGAGAACATCGTGGCGTTGTGCGACGTGGATGTCGCGCGAGGGGGGCAGAACCTGAAGCGCTACGAGAAACTGCCGGTGTATCGCGATTTCCGCACCATGCTGGATAAAGAAGGCAAGAACATCGATGCGTGCACTATTGCCATTCCGGACTTCATGCATGCGACGGTGGCGCTGGCGTGCATGCAGCGCGGGAAGCACGTCTATGTGGAAAAGCCGCTGACGCGGACGCCGTGGGAAGCGAGGCTGCTGATGGACGCGGCGGCGAAGTACAAAGTCGCGACGCAGATGGGCAACCAGGGCTTCTCACACGAGTGCCACCGGGTGGCGGCGGAGATCGTGTGGTCCGGCGAAATCGGCGATGTGACCGAGGCGCATATCTCGACAACGCCGGGCACACATCCGACGGGGCTGCAGGAACTGCCCCCCGAGGAGTCCGTGCCGGAGACGTTGAACTGGGACGGGTGGCTGGGCGCGGCTCCGATGCGGCCTTACAGCTCGTGGTACGTGCCGTACAACTGGCGCGGTTTTTACGACTTCGGCACGGGACAGATCGGAAACTGGGCAACACACACGGCGGGCCCCGTGCATCACGCGCTGCAGTTGGGTGCGCCGACGACCCTCGAGTGCACGAGCATTGATGGGCGGAGCAAGATCACGTACCCGCACCGAGGGACGGTTCGACTCGATTTCCCGGCACGCGGCGGGATGGGGGCGGTGAAGGTGTTCTACCACGATTCGGCGCGGTCGACGGACCCGGACGTGTACCGGGTGCCGGGGATGGAGAACGAGACGATCCTGCCGCCGCCGGACAACCTGGCGGAGAAGGGTCGCGTGACGGCGGTTCGCGGGGGAGGCCGGCCGGGGGGACCGGGCGGCGGGCGTCCGGGAGGCGGGCCGCCGCGGCCGGCTGACGGGCAGCGGATGGGTGCGGGCGGACCGGGGGTTCGCGTCTTCGGTGAGCGGGGCACTCCGGCGGAGCCAGGCATCCTGACGGGGAACGGCGCGGTTTTCATCGGCACGAAGGGCGTGATGGCGACGTGCAATCGCGGGGAGGGGGTGTGGCTGCTGCCGTCGGCGCGTTGGAAGGAGTACGTGCTGCCGCTGCCGCTGCTGACGCGGTCGCCCGGGCACATGCGCGATTGGATTCGGGCCTGCAAAGGCGGCGAGGCGTCCTGCTCCGACTTCAGCATTGCGGCGCCGTACGCGGAGTGGCTGGCGCTGGCTGCCATTGCCCTGCGGGTGCCCGGACGGTTGGACTGGGATGCGAAGGCCATGCGCTTCACGAACAACACCGAGGCGAATCAGTACCTGAAGCCGGTGTTCCGCAATGGCTGGGAATTGAAGCTGTAGAGGCGCTGCGCGATGACCCGCGAAGCCTGCCATTCGCGCATGTATGGAGTATGAGTACCGCCGGTCTGAACGTCGACAAGCTGAAGCAACTGGTGAAGGAGAAGTGGGGATCGAAGCCGGACTGCTGGCCGGTGAAGGTGATCTCAATGGACCGCAAAGCGGAGTTGCGGGCGCAGTACGGGCCGCTCACGAAGATGGGCGGCTACTTCACGGTGCTGCGGGCAGTTCAGGGACGCACACCGGAAGAGATGGAGGACATCCTCGGCTTTGCGCGCGGGTATCTGCGATCGGGCGCCTCGGTGTGGCGATTCAAGCGGCTGCCCTTACCGGCGGAGTATGAACTGCGGGGGTACTCGCAGTTGCCCGGGGGTTCCCCGTTTGACGGGATTGTGCTTCGCCCGGAGGGCGCAACGCGGCCGGAGTTTTACGGGAAGAAGGGCGAGGCGTTGACGTACATCCCGGGGCTGGCGGTGGAGCAGTGGGAGCTGAAGGCGCTGGTGGACGCCGAGGAGATCGGAGTGGCGGCGTGGGGACAGCGGTTTCGGAGTTGAGGACCGATAATGGTATGAGTGGTAACCGATCTCGGTGAAGTTTACCGGCTCGGGACGGAGAAGGCGAAGGAGAATCTCGCGTTCCGCAGATACCTGGCGGCGACGCACAAGGACGACGAGCCGTTTCGGGTTCTGGCGGCCGATGTGCAGCGCGGGATCGACTGCACGCGATGCGCAAATTGCTGCCGGCACGGGGTGGTGACGGTCAGCGAAGGCGAGATTGCGGATATCGCCGCGCACCTTGGTATCAAGCAGGCTGTTGCGAAGAGGCTTTACACGGAACCGGACCCGGACGAGCCGGGAGTGCGCGTGCTGCGCCACGCGGGTGAAGACGGCTGCGTGTTTCTCGACGACAATCTGTGCCTGATTTACGAGGACCGGCCCAAGGTGTGCCGCGAGTTCCCGTACGTGGCTTCCGCCGCGCGGGCGCTCGGACGACGGCGCGCATCGGTGGACCGATGGGCGGCGCTCTGTCCCATCGTGTACAACGCGCTGGAGCGGTACAAGCGACTGATGGGCTTTCGGACAAGGGGATAGACTAGCGGGCATGAAAACGCTTGTGCTGGTTCTACTCGGCGCCCTGGGGTCCGGGGCGCAGTCGCCTTCGTATCGGGACGCGGGGATCGGGAAGATCGTCCAAATCGCGATCGTGTGCAAGGACCTGGATGCGTGCGCGGCGCGCTGGTCACGGCTGTTGGGGCAGCCCGCGCCGGCGGCGCGCACGACGCTGCCGGGGAAAGACGTGAGTGTTCTTTACCGGGGTAGGCCGTCCGACGGGCAGGTGAAGCTGACCTTCTTCAAGACCGGCGACGCGGTGCTCGAGCTGATGCAGCCGGTGGGCCAGGGAACTCACTGGAAGGAGCACCTGGAGCAGTTTGGCGAAGGGGTGCACCATATCGCCTTTCGAGTGAAGGACCTGGACAAGACGCTTGCGGCGCTGGAGGCGGAAGGGATGCCGGTGATTCACCGCGGGCGGTTCGACTCGAAGGACGGAGATTACGTGTACGTAGACAGCAAAGCGAAGCTGGGTGTCACCGTAGAACTACTACATTGGGACGACCCCGCGAAGAACTGACCGCGCGGAGGCATCCCGGAAATCGAATTGCGGGTACTGCGGTATCAGCCGGATTGCACCTCGGACAGGTGCAAAGTTTCAACCGGTTGAAGCGGCAGGAGAGGTGTGGTCGCTGCACCGTGGGCAAGATTGACCGGGTGGCGGTTCGCGGAACGGTATGAAGTTCACGAACTGCTGCGGCTGGGGAAAGACACGGCGGAGTACCGGGCGGTGGACCGGGATGCGCCGGACCGTGTGCTGGCGCTGAAGGTGCTGCCATCGGGGGATGTCATTCCTTACGAGCGGCTGAGAGACCTGAGACATCCGAATCTCCGCGCAATCCTGGATGCCGGAGAGGTACAGGTGGACGGCAGCACGCTGCGCTACATCGTGACGGAGGCGGGAGACGCGTGGGCGGATGAGTTGCCGGCGCCGCTCGACAACGGGCAGGCGCGAATCCTGGCGCGGGACGTTCTGTCGGGGTTGGCGCACCTGGAGGATCAGGGACTGCGGTACGGGTCGCTGCGTCCGGATTCGGTGGTGCGGGTGCGCGGAGCATGGAAACTGTCCGATCCGGAGCGTGCGCAGCCGGGCGCGGGAGCGGAAGATCTGCCGGGATTCGAGGCGCTGATCCGGCGGCTGATGGGAGAGTTGCCGCCTCCCTTTGTGACGGCGGTGCGCGCGTGCTCGGACCGTAGTTGTGGCGCGGCGGATATCGCGCAGGCGCTGGGCGTGAAGCTGATCGGGCCAAGCGGGGCAGTACGGGAAACGGCGCCGCCGCCGGCAACGGGTACGCGGCGGGGCGCGCGCGTGCGGTCCTATAGTGTGCCGGTGTTCGAGGAGAGGGCAGCGGCAAGAGACGAAGTCCCTCCGAACGTCCCGTTCGAGTTCGGGGGAATGGAACCCGATCCACCGGTGGGGGGCAGCGGGCGGTGGCGCCTGGCGGCGGCAGTGGTGGCGGGCGTGCTGGTAGGAGGAGTGCTTCTGGCAACGTTGCGGGAGTGGACGTGGAGCCGCAGCCTGGAGCGTCCGGCGGAGGCGTCGAAGACGGCCCCGCAACGACCGGCGGAGCAGCGACTGCCGGAACCGGAGGCGGCGAGGCCTCCGGCAGCCGGGGAGGCAGGCGAGCCGAAGACCGAGGAGCAGCCGCCGGCGGAGGCGCCGTTCAACTCCGTGCAGCGGCGCGAGGCGATCTTCCGGCTGCTGGAATCCTGGACAGCGGCGACGCGAAACCAGGACGTTTCGGCACTGAGCAAGCACTACGCGCTGCGGGTGTCCAAGTACTACCGTCAATCGGGAGTCAGCCGCGATTTTGTGCTCCGGGACAAGGAGACGCTTTTCAAAGACATCGACCGTGTACGGCGATTTGGGGTGAGCCGGTACCGGGTGGAGTCCTTGACGCCAGAGCGGGCAGTGGTGTCGTTCCTGAAGGAATGGGACTTTGAGGGGCAACGTCCCTTCGCGGGCGCCGAGCGGCAGCGGTTGACGCTGCTGTGGCTGGACGGGCGGTGGCAGATTGTGGGGGAAGAGGACGGGCAAGTGTATTGGGTACGACGGGGAAGGAGGTGAAGCTTGAAGGAGAACGAGCAATCGATTCCGCTTATGGAAGAGCAGTTGGAGATCCGGAAGCGAATGGTGGAGAGAGGTCGAACGAGAGTTCGCAAGACGGTGAAGCGAACCCCGGCCCTGGTGGAGGAGCGTCTTGCGCGGCGGAGCTTTGACATACGCCGTGTGCCGGTGAACCAGGTGGTCAACGAGCCGGCACAACCCCGCTACGAAGGCGCGACGCTAGTGCTGCCGATCTACGAAGAGCGCCTGGTAGTGGAGAAGCGGCTGGTGCTGGTGGAGGAGGTTCACGTCACGCCGGTGAATGGCGAGATTCTGGAGCGCCGTGAGGTAGAGCTGTTACGGGAAGAAGTCGAGGTACTGCGATCCGAGGGACGGGATGCCTAGGACGCTGCTCGCGCTGTACGGTGAGTTGCAGGCGGCGGAGGGCGCGGCGAGCGAACTGGCGAAACGAATTCGAGGAGCGGAGGTCAGCGTGTTGACGGGACAGCCCCGGGCGGAGGATGGGGCGGCGCTGGCGGGATTGGGTGTGCCGGAGGGAGACCGCGCGGTGTGTGAGCAGTGTCTGCGGCTCGGCGCGTCCGTGGTGGTAGCGCGGGTAGCGGACCGCGAGGCGGACGGGGCTTCGGAGGTCCTGGAACGATTCGAACCTGAGGATTTGGACAGCCTGGGGGAGCGATTCCGGTTGGACGACGGGGCTCAGAGGGACGAGCCAATGCCGATGCGCGCGGCCGGGCCGCCGGCCCCCGCGGCACCCACGCCGGCCGGGCCCCCTCCCACGGCTGCGTCGGCGGTTGAGGAGCGGCGGGCCGAGGTCCGGTCCTGGTGACGGCAGCGGGGAACTGGCTGTTTATGCCGGCGGAGTGGGAGTTTGTTGAGACGGGCGAAGAACTGGAGGTGGGAAAGGCGGCCCGGGTAGTGGAGGAGGTAGCGGTGCTACCGGACGGAGAGATCCGGCGAACAAGGAGATAGGGCGGCCACGCGGAGGGCCGCCCAGTGAAAGAGGCGAGCTACTGCCGCTTGGCTTCGAACGGACGGCCCTGGCCGCCTTCGCGGGCCGCCGTGCCTTTCAACATGTCACCCTCAACAGTGCCGGTGTAAAGGGTCTTCATTTCGCCGTTGGGGGTGTTCATGACGACGGCGAAGGAGAACTTATCGCCCTCCAGCTTGCCATCGGCGATGTCGATGGACCGCTCTTCGCCACCGAAGTTGACGGACATCTTGCCGGAGAGCTTGCCGCCCTCGGCTTTGAGATCGAACTTCTGCACGATGGTGCGCGTTTCACCGCCACGATCCATCTTGCGCTCGGAGATCCATTTGCCGTCAATGCTGCCGGCAAGCGCAGCAGCAGCGGTCAGGCACGCGGCCGCACACAAAGTTAAGAAAGTCTTCATTTACAGGCTCCTTTGCCGTTGTCGGGACAGGAGAAAATACGTC
This sequence comes from Bryobacteraceae bacterium, assembly GCA_033763935.1. GTDB lineage: Bacteria > Acidobacteriota > Terriglobia > Bryobacterales > Bryobacteraceae > DALYJJ01. The sequence goes on along the minus strand of JANRJO010000106.1, from coordinate 73,251 downwards.
GCGGGCGGGGCGAATGTTACTGCCGCTGAAAAGCGGGCTGTAAAAGTGTCCGGCGGACGTCGTCGAGGGTCGGGGCGCCGGACAGGCCCATGGCCATTTCGAGTTCCATCCGAAGGATGTCTACTACCTGTGCAACACCTTGCGCGCCGGCAACGGCCAGTCCCCAAAGGTAGGGGCGGCCGACGCAGACGGCGGTGGCGCCGAGGGCGAGTGCTTTGATGACATCGGTGCCGCGACGAATGCCGCCGTCGAACAAGATGGGGGCGTTGCGGCCGGCAGCGGCGGCGATGGCGGGAAGTTGCGCGAGGGTGCCGGGAACGGAATCCAGGCTACGGCCGCCGTGATTGGAAACGATAATGCCGTCGCAGCCGGCGGCGAGGGCGGCGGAGGCGTCATCGGGATGGAGGACGCCCTTGAGGAGCATGGGCTGTGAGGTCAGCGAGCGGATCCAGGCAATGTCGTCCCAGGTGAGATCCGGCGTACGGACGGCGCTATAGATGTTGCGTCCGAAGGGGCGATGAGCGGCGGCTGCGACGGCGGGCCCGAGGTGGGCGAGGTTGGCGCGTTCGGCGCCCGGGGGCAGGTGGAAGCCGGCTCGCAGTTCCCGCTCGCGGGGGCCGTTGACGGGGACGTCGGCGGTAATGACGAGCGCCTCGAAGCCGGCGGCCGCCGCGCGCTGGACGAGGTCGCGCGTGAGGCCTCGATCCTTCTGCACGTAGAGTTGGAACCACGTGGGAGCGGTAGAGGCGGCGGCGATCGCCTCGAGCGTGACATTGGAGAAGATGCTGGCGCAAAACGTGATACCAGCGGCATTAGCACCGCGCACGGATTCCAGCTCCGCGTCGGGGTGAAACAGCCGATGGTAGGCGGCGGGAGCCAGCAGGATGGGCGCTTCATGGCGGCGGCCGAAGATCTGGAGTGAGGTATCGATGGAGGAGACGTCGCGGCAGACGCGGGGGACGATGCTCCAGCGGCCAAACTCCCGCCGGTTGGCGTGGAGGGTCTCCTCATCGGCGACGCCCCCGGCAAGATACTCCCAGGCCATGGGGGAGAGAGCCGCCTGAGCGAGGATTTCGAAGTCGGACAGGGAGCGGGGCGGCGAGGGCGCGGGCGTCAAATCAATATTGTATGAAAATCGGCTCCGCGAGCGTCCCTGTAGAGATCACGGGAGGGTTAGGGAGGGTTGTGCCCGGAGCGGTAAGCGACGCACGGACGATGGCGGAGCGGATTGCCGGCCTGGACTGGAGCCTGACCGCGGTGGGGCCGCGGGCGGAGTGGCCGGAGGCTCTGCGGGCGGCCGTGCAACTGATGATCAACTCGCGGTTTCCCATGTTCCTGTGGTGGGGACCGGAACTGGTGAACATCTACAACGATGCTTACATTCCGGTGTTGGGCAAGCGGCATCCGGAGGCGCTGGGGAAGAATGCACGAGAGACGTGGCACGAGATCTGGGACACGATTGGGCCGCAAGCGGATGCGGTACTGCGGGAGCGGAAGTCGACTTGGAACGACGAGGTGCTGCTGGTGATGGAGCGTTACGGCTACGCGGAGGAGACGTATTTCACGTGGTCTTACAGTCCGATCCTGGGCACGAAGGGGAGCGTGGCGGGGCTGTTCTGCGCCTGCGTCGAGGATACGGCGAAAGTTCTCAGCCGGCGCCGGTTGAAGACTCTTCGAGAACTGGCAGCAGAGACGTCGGAGCGGAAGACCGCCCAGGAGGCCATCGGGGCGGCCGCCGAGGTATTGGGGCGCAACCTGCACGATCTTCCGTTTGCGTTGATTTACGAGCTGGACAACGAGGGGAAGCGGGCGCGGCTGGCAGGCAAGTTCGGAGTCGCCGATGGAGACCGCGGGGCCCCAGAGGAAATCGGCCTGGCTTCGACCGCAAATCCGTGGGAGCTTGACCTGGCGGCCGTCCATGAGGGGGCGGTGGTGGATCTGGAGCGGTGCTTTGACCGCGTGCCGCCGGGACCGTGGCCGGATGGCCCACGGGAAGCGCTAGTGCTGAGCCTGGAGCGGCGCGGCGAGGCGACACCGGCGGGGGTACTGATTGCGGGGGTGAACCGGTACCGCACGCTGGACGAGGATTACCGGGGATTTCTGGGCCTGGTGGCAGGGCACATCGCCACCGCGTTAGCGAACGCGCGGGCATACGAGTCAGAGAGGCGGCGCGCGGAGGCGCTAGCGGAGATCGACCGCGCGAAGACCTTGTTCTTCAGCAACGTGAGCCACGAGTTCCGTACCCCGCTGACGCTGATGCTCGGGCCACTCGAGGACCTGCGGGCGAGCGGCGGCGAGAGCGAAGATACGCGGGGACAGCTGGATCTCATTTATCGCAATTGCCTGCGCCTTCTGAAACTGGTGAACACGCTGCTGGACTTTTCACGAATTGAAGCGGGACGGGCCCGTTCCAGTTACAGCGCGACAGACCTGGCGGCGTTCACGAGGGATGTGGCGTCCAGTTTCCGTTCGGCGATGGAGCGGTCCGGGCTGCGCTACGAGGTGGACTGTGATCCGCTGCCTCAGCCGGCATGGGTGGACCGCGAGATGTGGGAGAAGATTGTGCTGAACCTGCTTTCGAACGCATTCAAGTTCACGCTGAAGGGATCGGTACGGCTGCGTCTTGTGGAGCAGGAGGGCAAGGCGGTGTTGACGGTGACGGACACGGGAGCCGGGATCGCGCCGGAGCACCTGCCGCATCTCTTTGAGCGGTTTCACCGGGTGCGGGAGACCCATGGGCGGACGGACGAGGGCACGGGGATCGGGCTGGCACTGGTTCGAGAACTGGTCCACCTGCATGGCGGCACGGTGGCGGTTACGAGCGAGCCGGGCCGTGGCAGCACGTTTACCGTGGAACTGCCGCTGGCGCCGCCGGGCGAGGCGAAGCGAGAAGCGAAGGTGGACCGTGGCGCGGTGCGGCAGGCCGACGCCTTTGTTGAGGAGGCACTGCGCTGGGTTGACGGCGAAACGGGAGGCGTCGCGGGGGCAGCGGCCGCGGAGGCCGGCCACTTGCTAGTGGCCGACGATAACGCGGACATGCGCGAGTACCTGGCGCGGCTGCTCGGCACACGTTACCGGGTGACGATTGCAGCGGACGGTGAACAAGCTCTGGCCGCGGTGAGGGCGGATCCGCCGGACCTGATCTTGACGGACGTTATGATGCCGGTGATGGACGGCTTCGCGCTGGTGTCAGAGGTGCGGGCGCGGCCGGAGCTCCATGCGGTGCCGATCATCATGCTTTCCGCGCGTTCCGGCGAAGAATCGTTGATTGAAGGCCTGGATGCGGGCGCGGACGACTATCTGATGAAGCCGTTTACCGCGCGGGAATTGCTGGCGCGAGTGGGGGCTCACCTGACGTTGCGGCGTGAGCGGCAGCGGGCGCACGAGCGGCTGGTGCAGGCGTTTGAGCAAGCCCCGGTGGGGATCGTCGTGCTGCGCGGTGCGGATTATGTGGTGGAGCTGGCCAATCCGATCTTCCGGGAGATGCTGGAGGGGCGGGAACTGGTGGGCCGCAAGTTTGCGGACATCGTTCCGGAGTTGGAGGAAGAGGCATGGAAGGCGTTACGGCTGGTGACCGAGCAAGGGATTCCGTTCACGGCGAGCGAGTTTCATGTGCCGTATGACCGGGACCGGGACGGGCAGAGGGAAGACCACTGGTTCAACGTCAACTACCAGCCGATTCGGGAGGCGGACGGGTCAGTGTCGGGCATGATTGGGGTGGTGGCGGAGGTCACGCCGAATGTTCTGGCCCGGAAGGAGTTGGAGCGCGCCAACGCGGAGTTGGAGGAGTTTGCCTATGTGGCGAGCCACGACCTGCGCGAGCCGCTGCGGATGGTCAACATCTACACGCAGATGTTGCTGCAGCTGCCGGCGATCGGCCGCAATCCGCAGGCACAGCAGTACTCGGAGTTCGTCGAGAGCGGCGTCAGCCGGATGGACCAGCTGATCAAAGACCTGCTGATGTATTCGAGGGTAGTGCATTCGGAGCAGGAGACGGCGCGGCGCGCGGATTTGAACGTCGCGTTTCAGGAGGCGGTTGGGGTGCTGGAGATGCGGATTGAGGAGAGGCAGGCGTCGATTACGCGTGAACCGCTGCCGATCGTGTGGGGCGAAGAGCGCCAGCTGGCGCTGGTGTTTCAGAACATCTTGTCGAACTCGCTGAAGTATTGCGCCAAGGAGGTAAGGCCGAGGATTCACGTGGGGGTGCGGGCGGAGAACGGGGAGACGGTGGTGACGATCCGCGACAACGGTCTGGGCTTCGAGCCGCGGCATGCGGAGCGGATCTTCGGGCTCTTCAAGCGGCTGCACAAAGACGGTTATCCGGGAACGGGCCTTGGGCTGGCGATCTGCCGTCGGGTGATCGAGCGGTACGGGGGAAAGATCTGGGCGGAGAGCGAAGGGGTGGGCCGCGGGGCCTCGGTGCACTTCTCGCTGCGGAGTTGGGTGCCGTGAGGAGAGCCCAGGAGTGCGGGCCATTGTATGCTGAGGTTCATGCGGTGGGGCGCGGGCGTGGTCTTACTTGTGGCGGCGGAGGTGTGCGCGGCTGTCCCGCCGGCGGCGCAATCGTCGCGCTGTGGAGGGTGCCACGTGCAGAGCGCGCGGGCTTCGCATAGCAATATGGCGCGTACGCTGATGCGGCCGTCGGAGTCGCCCATCTGGCAGGGCCGGGACGAGCTGAAGAGCTCCAATGCAGGGTACGACTACGTCATTCGCAAGGCGAAGGACGAGTTGCTCTACGAAGTTTCGAATGGCGTGGAGACGCTACGCTACCCACTTCGGTGGGCCGTCGGAACGGGGCGGACGGGGCAAACCTACGTATACGAGATCGAGGGCAAGCTACACGAGTCGCGTATCAGTTTCTATCCGCGCGTAGCCCAGGGTGGCGGCCTCGACGCAACGATCGGGGCTCCGAACCGGGCGCCCGCGAACCTGGCCGAGGCGGCGGGCCGTCGCATGGGCGACGGGGGCGTGAAAGAGTGCTTCGGGTGTCACGGAAGCGGGAAGATCAGCGGGCACGAGTTGACAGGGCTGACTCCCGGTGTGAGCTGCGAGCGATGCCACGGCGACGGGTCGCGTCACGTGGCAGGATTTGCGGCCAAGGGAAGCAGGCCGGGGCGCATCGAGAGCTTCAAGAGCGCCACGTCCGAGGAGATCAATGAACTGTGCGGGCAGTGTCATCGAACCTGGGCACAGGTGACGACGATGGGCCTTCGGGGCGTGCAGACCGTGCGTTTCCAGCCCTATCGCATCACAAAGAGCAAGTGCTACGACGCCGAGGACCGGCGGGCGAGCTGCGTGGCGTGTCACGATCCGCATACTCCCGGTGAGGTATCGGCGAGTAAGACCGAGCGCGCCTGCCGGTCCTGCCATGAGCAGGGTCGCGGGCGGAAGCCGTGCGGCAAGGGAGCGGATTGCGCTTCGTGCCATATGCCGAAGTACGAGTTGCCCGGGGCGCACGCCGACTTCACGGATCACTGGATCCGTACTGTACGACCGGGTGAGGGATACCGCGAGTAGCGGTTAGTAGCGGCGCTCAGGCCGCAGCCACTCATAGGGGACCCAACCCTCCTTGCCGGCATACCGGCCCGAAGTCAGGCGTACCTGACGTTCATTGAAGGACTCCTCAAGGACGCGAACGACGGTACCGGGCTCGGCGGGGAAGGCTTTCCCGGTCTTCTCGAGCGCGCCGAGCCTCGCAGTGTCCCCGCCGATGAGGGAGGCGTTGACCACGTGGGCCGTGTCCCGATCGGCGGCAACCCAGACGGGGCCTGCCTTTGGACGGAAAAGCGACGCCTGCTCCCCCTTGTGCACGACGTGGGAGACGGGCGTTTCGCGGACCAGGTTGCAGGCGGACAAGGCCAGCAAAGTGAACGAGATGGCAAGGAGACGCATGGCGACCTCCGGATTCCGGACGGCTATGTGCCGATCCGTTTAGCCCACTATACAGCGTTTAGGGTCCGAAATAGCCCCATTCGCCACGGAATATTAGAGATCAACAGGCCTGAAGCTCTATAGTGACGATGGTGGGGCAGTCCCCCACCGAGGTCCCGTCGACGCAAGGAGGATACGAGGTGAGCACGCAGGCCTTTGCACCGGAGAAAGCCAAGGGATTCTGTATCTTGCAGCCGCAAGCGACGCACACGGGAGCGCCGATTCGAGAGGTGCCGCGGGGGCTGCCGAAGACGACCGAAAGCCTGTGTCCGGAGTGCGGGAAGGTGATTACGGCACTGCTGCGGGAAGACGGCGGCAAGGTGGTGATGGAGAAGCAGTGCCGGGAGCACGGCGAGTTTCGCGACATTGTGTACTCGGACGTCGAGCTCTATCTGAAGATGGAACAGTGGACGTTCGGAGACAACCGCGGCATCGCGAATCCGATGGTTGCCGACGCGAAGAGCTGTCCGGACGACTGCGGGCTGTGCTCGATGCACACGAGCCATACGGGCCTGGCGAATATCGATCTGACGAATGCGTGCAACCTGACGTGCCCGGTGTGTTTTGCGAACGCGAACACGGCAGGGTATCTCTATGAGCCGGGGCTCGAACATATCCGGCGGATGCTGCTGACGCTGCGTGAGACGAAGCCGGTGGCGGGGCGCATCGTGCAGTTCTCGGGGGGCGAGCCCACGATCTACCCGCGGTTCTTCGACGTGCTGCGCATGGCAAAGGAGATGGGGTTCTCGCATTTGCAGGCGGCGACGAACGGAATCAAGTTTGCGGACCTGGAGTTCGCGCAGCAGGCGGCAGAGGCGGGACTGCATACGCTCTACCTGCAGTTTGACGGGGTGACGGACGACGTCTACCGGCGGACGCGTGGGGAGCGGCTGTGGGAGACGAAGCTGAAGGCGATCGAGAACGTCAAGAAGGCGGGGCTGAAGATTGTCTTCGTGCCGACGATCGTGAAGGGGTTGAACGATCACCAGATCGGCGACATCATCCGCGTGGCGCTCGACAACATCGAGTGCGTCAGCGGAATCAGCTTTCAGCCGGTGGCGTTCACAGGCCGGATCGCGAAGGCGGAGTTGGAGGCGAAGCGCTTCACGCTGGCCGACTTCGCACATGCCGTGAAGGACCAGACGGGCATCTGCGACCCGTACGAGGATTGGTTTCCACTTTCCTGCGTGACGCCGTTCTCGAAGCTGATCGGAGCGCTGCGGGGCGAGGAGATCACCACGCTGTCGAGCCACCCGCACTGCGCCATGGGGACCTACCTGTTCGTGGACGCGAACCGGCAGGCGACGCCGGTGACGCAGTTCATGGATATGGGAGCGGCGCTGCAAGATCTGGACCGGGAAGCGCGGCGAGCCGGAAGGAACGGGCTGGTGAAGTTGTTCAGCAAGGTGAACGCCTGGAACACGCTGCGGAAGCACTTCCATGCGGACCGGGCACCGGAAGGGCTGACCTTCACGCGCTTCCTGCAAACCATCCAGGGAATGACGGACAAGAGTTATGGCCGGGGCAAGCTGGATGGCCAGTTCACCTACAAGACGTTGATGGTGGCGGGCATGCATTTTATGGACGCCTACAACTACGACATCGAGCGGGTGAAGCGGTGTGTGATCCACTACGCCGCGCCGGACGGCAAACTGTATCCGTTCTGCACCTACAACTCCGGACCGACTTTCCGGGAGCGGATCGAGAAGGACTTTTCGGTACCGCTGCCGGCAGGGATGCGGTTGAACGGGAGCGGGCGGAACGGCTGCGGCGGCTGCTGAGCGGAACTGCGGCTTAGACCCTAGAGACTTTGCGAGGTTTTCCCTTTACGATCGGGGCATGAGAGGCTTTTGTCTCGTGCCGGCGCTGGTGTGGGCTGCGACGGCCGGGGTGACCGTGCGCCAGGAGACGGCGATTCGGAACGCTTGCGGTGAAGAAGGCCCCGGGCTGGCGACCGTGCGGGCCGGAGAGCCGGTGGAAGTGCGGATGGCGTTGGCGGGCACGGGCTGCTACAAGGTGGCGACCGCGAGCGGGCACGAGGGGTGGGTGGAAGGCGACAAGTTGGAGGGGCTGGAAGGGTTCGAGTTGCGGCGCCGTAGCGGGCGGGCTGTCAGGAGCACGGATCGGCCGCCCGGGGCAGGCGCGGCGGCCGGGCTGACGGCCGGCGCGGCAGGGCCTCTTCAGGAGGCGGTGCGGATGCTCGAACGGGGGGAACCGCGGCAGGCGCTGGAACTGTTGGAGACGCAATTGACGCGCGGGGCGCGCGACCCGCAGGTGCTGGCGCTGGCGGGGCTGGCAGCGCTCGATGCGGACGACGCGCGGCGGGCGGCGGACTATCTGCGGGAGTCGCTGGCAGCGCGTTCGAACGGATCGGTGCAGACCCTGCTTGCGCGAGCGGAGCAGGAGCTGCGTGCGGACGGCAGTTCGGAGAAGCTCCACGGACTGTGGGTTGTGCTGCGCTATGAACCCACGCTCGTCAGTTCCGAGACGGCCCGGCGGGTGGTGGCCGTAATGGACGAGGAGTACTCGAAAATCAATGGGCAGCTGGGGTGCCGGGCGGGCGAGACGGTAACGGCGGTGTTGCAGAGTCCCGAGGCGTACCGGCAGACCACCCGGGCGGCGGAGTGGAGCGGCGGGCAGTTCGACGGACGAATTCGGGTGCCGTATGCGGGCGCGGATCTGCGGGCAGTGCTGGCACATGAGCTGACCCACGCATGCCTGGCGGGGCTCGGCCGCTGGCCGGCCTGGTGGCAGGAGGGGCTGGCGCAACGGATGGAGGGGCGAACGTTGAGCGCGGCGCAGCGGGGGAGGATCGGGGCGGCCATGCGGGCACGAACGCAACCGCGGCTGGAGAACCTGGGACAGACGTTCGCTCGGATGAGCGCGCAGCACGCAGCGTTTGCCTACGATGCGGCGCTGGCCGGGGTGAGCGTGGCCTTTGAGCAACTGGGACCGGACTATGTGCGCAGCGTCCTGCGGAACCCGGACCTGCTGCCGCCCCTGACGGTGGACCTGGACCGGCGGCTGATGCAGTGAGGGGCGGGCGGCGATAATAGGGGCACGGCCCCGGCATGGATTTTGTCGAGCAACTCAAGGCATCGGTGGACATCGTCCGCGTGGTCACGGAGTACGTGCCGCGGCTGCGGAAGAAAGGGTCGCGGTGGGAGGGGCTCTGCCCCTTCCATACGGAGAAGACGCCCTCGTTCGGGGTAAACGAGGTTCACGGCTTCTACAAGTGCTTCGGCTGCGGTGCGGGCGGAGACATGATCAAGTTCGTGATGGAGATGGAGCGCATCAGCTTCTTCGAGGCGCTCAAGCTCCTCTCCGAACGGTACGGCATTCCAATGCCGAAGCGGCAGGAGTACTCCGACCCGGAGAGCCGGGTGCGCGGTGCGCTCCTGGAGATGCACGAGATCGCGGCCGAGGTGTTCCGCCAAAATCTGTTTGGCCCGAACGGTGGGGCGCCTCGCGCTTATTTGGAGAGGCGCGGCGTGGCGCGGCAGACGGCGGAGGAGTTCGGGCTGGGCTACGCCGAGAAGAGCTGGGATGCCATGCTGCGCGTGCTGCAGAACAAGGGGTTCTCCTCGGAGGTCATCGAAGAAGCCGGCCTGGTGGTTAAGAAAGAGGGAGGCGGCTACTACGACCGCTTCCGGGGGCGGCTGATGTTCCCGATCCACAATGAATCGGGCAAGGTGATCGGGTTCGGGGGGCGTGCGCTGGCGGCGGACGACGAGCCGAAGTACCTGAACTCGAAGGAGTCGCCGCTCTATCACAAGAGCTTCGTGTTGTATAACCTGCACCGGGCGAAAAAGGCAGCGGCGAAGGCGGGTCGGTTTGTGCTGGTGGAAGGGTATATGGACGTGATCGGTGTCGCGGCAGCGGGCGTTGGGGAGGTGGTGGCGAGTTGCGGCACGGCGCTCACGGACAGGCAAGTGCGGTCCATGCGGCGGCATGCGGAGCGGATGTTTGTGAACTTCGACCCGGACGCGGCGGGCGCCAGTGCGGCGGAGAAGTCGATTCAGATGCTGCTGGATGAGGGGATGCGGGTGCGCATCGTGCACCTGGATGGCGGACTGGACCCGGACGAGTACGTAAAAGAGCGCGGCGCGGATGCTTACCGGGCGCGCCTGGAGGGAGCGACCACCTACTTCCACTGGCTGGCGGACCAGTCGCGGCTGCGGTTTGATATGCGGAGCGCGGAAGGCCGGATGGAGGGCTTTCGAAAGATGCTGCTGCCGGCGTTTCAGCGTTTGCACGACAAGCTGGAGCGGGTGGCGGTGGCTAACGAGATGGCCGACTATCTCGGGCTCGACCGGGTGTTTGTCCTGGACCAGCTGCGACGGAGCGGTCTGACGGACCAGAAGCGGGGGGCGCCGCCACCGATGCCCGGCGCGCCCTCCATCCCGGCCGTGGAGAAGCTGTTATTCGAGGCGGTGATAAACAGCCAGGAGGCGGCGGCGGCAGCGCTTCCCCGGCTGAAGGAGATGAAGTTCCTCGACAGCTTCCGGACCAGGAAGTTGTTCGAGGTGATGGTGGGGCTGTGGGAGCGAGGGACGCTGCCGGCATACGGAGAGATTGAGGCACGACTCGACGAAGGGGACCGCGACCTACTGGCGAAGATGATTCTTGCCGATGAGGTAAGGGAGCACACGTTTTACGTGGAGCAGGCAGAGGCATGTCTGAGGAGTCTTGAGGCACAGCAACTGGGGATGCAGCGAGCGTCTCTCAAAGAAAGAATTCGGGCTGCAGAGCGGTCGGGTGATTTGAAAGAGGCGCTGCGGCTGAGCGATGAACTGATGCGGTTGGAACGCGCGGGCGGCACGAACGCGGGCGGCAGCGCGGTAGTGTAATATAGAGCAGATCTGACGGGCCGAAGCGATATTCAAACGGGGTCTCCGTGACAGGCGACGAAAAATTCGGGCGCATCCAGCAGCTCATGAACCTGGGCAAGGAGAAAGGTTTCGTCCTCTACGACGACGTCAGCGAATTGCTGCCGGAGGACGTCACAAGCGGGCCCGAACTGGACGATCTACTGGCCGACCTTGACACCGCCGGTGTCGAGATCCTGGAAGAGCCGAAGCTCGAGTTCGACAAGAAGAGCGAGGAAGGCGAAGACTTCGACCTGGCGATTGACCAGGAGTTCGGCGACAAGACGAACGACCCGGTGCGCATGTATTTGCGCGAGATGGGAACGGTCCCGCTGCTGACGCGCGAGGGCGAGATCGAACTCGCCAAGCGGATCGAGCGGGGACAGAAGAGCGTGCGCAAAGCGCTGTCGCGGTCGGCCCTTATCATCCGAGAGATCCTGGGGTTGCAGGAGGAGATCGGGCGGGGCCAGACGAGTATCCGCGACGTTCTCCTGGTAGCCGACCTGATGATGACCGACGAAGCATTGCTCCAGCAACAGAACGAGTTCCTGGCAACGCTCGAAGAATTAGAAAAGGAATACAGGAAAGCGCTGCAGTCGCGGCAAAAGTTGCAGGTAATTTCGCGGAATATGAAGCCGAAACAGCACCGGAGTTTGCGCTTCGGGCTGGCGCGCGGGATGGTGCGTATTTCGCGCTCGATCCGGGCGATTCAATTCAGCGGGCTGATGCTCCGGCGGCTGGCGGCGTGCCTGCGGCGGGCGGTAGAGGAGTTCCGGCCGCTCGAGCGGGAGATTGCGCGGCTAACACGCAGGATTGAGGAACTGGGGCCGACGCATCCTCAAGTAAAGGATTTACGGCGCGAGCAGAAGCAGTTGAGCCAGCGCATTGGGCAGTTAGAGGACGATTCCGGAGCGACGGCGGCCGAATTGCGGCGCACGCTGCAGATTGTAGAACGGGGAGAAAACGAGGCCGACGGCGCGAAGAAGCAGTTGATCGAGGCGAACCTTCGCCTGGTGGTGTCGATCGCCAAGCGGTACACAAACCGCGGGCTGCAGTTCCTGGACCTGATCCAGGAAGGGAACATCGGCCTGATGAAGGCGGTCGACAAGTTTGATTACCAGCGCGGGTACAAGTTTTCAACCTACGCCACATGGTGGGTGCGGCAGGCAATTACCCGCGCGATTGCCGACCAGGCGCGAACGATCCGCATCCCGGTGCACATGATCGAGACGATCAACAAACTGGTACGGACGCAGAGGCAACTGCAGCAGGAGTTGGGCCGGGAGCCGACCACCGAGGAGTTGTCGAAGCGCCTGGATCTGCCGGTGGGCAAGGTGCGAAAAGTACTGCGGATCGCGCAGGAACCGATCTCGCTCGAAACGCCTGTGGGAGAGGAAGAGGAGAGCCACCTGGGAGACTTTATTGTCGACCGGCGCGTGGTTTCCCCAAGCGAGGCGGTGATCAACCTCAACTTGCGCGAGCAGACGGCGGAAGTTCTGAAGACGCTGAGCCCGCGCGAAGAGAAGATCATCAAGATGCGGTTCGGGCTGCAGGACGGCAGCGAGCACACGCTGGAGGAAGTGGGGCAGCATTTTGCAGTGACGCGAGAGCGCATCCGCCAGATCGAGGCGAAGGCGCTTCGCAAGCTGCGCCACCCCAGCCGCAGCCACCGTCTGCGGGCGTTCCTTGAGCAGCAGGGCGGCACCGGCGGCGCTTAGGGCGTCTTCCTCGGTCAGTAGTTCAGCAGTTCTTCAGCCTTCCTCACAATGTCATCCACCTGGGGAAGAATTTCGTTCTCCAGATCCGGATGGTAGCCGACCCACGTGTCGAGCGCAGCGACGCGGCCGACCGGGGCGTCGAGGCGGCTGAATAGCTCCGAGGCGATACGGGCGGCGAGTTCCGCGCCGTAGCCCCAGGATAGGGTGTCTTCATGAGCGATGAGGACACGGCTGGTCTTTTCGACGGACGCGGCGATGGCATCCCAATCGTAGGGTGCGAGGGTGCGGAGGTCGAGGATCTCGATGGTCACGTCGCGGAGACGCCGTTCAATCTGAGCCGCCGCCTGCAGCGATTTCTGCACCAGGGCTCCGTAGGTAACGACGGTCAGGTTCGCCCCGGGCTTGACGGTTCTCGCCTTTCCGAAAGGGATCGTGAAGTCCGGCCCGGGATGAGGGGATCGGTTGTAGGGCTCGCGGTACAGCCGTTTGTGTTCGAGGAACAGCACGGGGTCGTCGGAACGGAGGGCGGTGCGAAGGAGCCCGCAGGCGTCGAGAGCGTTCGACGGGAACACGACGCGGAGCCCAGGGTTGTGGGTGAAGAGGACTTCGCCGTTTTGGCTATGGTAGATGGCGCCGCCGTTGAGGTAGCCGCCGATGGCCACGCGAATGACCGCAGGCGCGGCGAAGCCGTTGTTCGAGCGCCATCGCATAGTCGCTAACTCATCCCGAATCTGCATCATGGCAGGCCAAATATAATCAAAAAATTGAATTTCGGCTGCCGGCTTAAGCTGGCGGGTAGCCATGCCAATCGCGCGGCCCACGATGCCGGCTTCGGCGAGGGGAGTGTTGAAGCAGCGCTCGGGTCCGAACTCCGCCTGCAATCCGTGGGTCGCTTTGAAGACTCCGCCCTTGCCTTTGACCTCGCTCAGGTTCGCTGAACGACTGCAATCCGCCACATCTTCGCCGAAGACAAGGATATTGGGGTTGCGCCGCATTTCTTCGGCGAGGGTCAGGTTGATGGCATCGACCATGGTTCTCGGGTCGCCGCGGAAGTCGGGTTTGCTTTGGAAGGTTTCGGCAGTTGGGTCGACGGCCGGAGAGTAAAGAAAGTGCAAGGCAGAACCACGGGCCGGAGGGGCGGCCCGGAGGGCGCGTTCGGTAGCTTCGTGGACTCCGCGGTCGGCATCGCGGGCGAGGCGATCGAGGGCAGCGGCGTCGAGGATTCCCTCGCTCAAAAGGAACGCCGGAAGCCGATTCAAGGGGTCGCGGCCGGCCTCGGCCGTCCGCTCGGAAGCGGTCTTGTACAGCCGCTCGTCGTCGGAGAGCGAGTGGGAGTAAGGGCGTATCACCTGTGCGTGGACGAGGGCGGGGCCGGCGCCGGAGCGGCAATGGAGGACGGCGCGGGCGAGGGCTGCGTAGGAATCGATGACGTCGGTGCCGTCGCATTCCAGGCGAAGCAAACCCGGGAAGCCGGACACGAGCCGGGAGATGCTTCCGCCCGCCGTTTGGCACTCGATGGGAGTGGAAATCGCATAGCCGTTATCCTCAACGAGATAGAGGAGCGGGAGGCTCTCGAGACAGGCGATATTGAGCGATTCCCAGAATTCGCCTTCGCTGGTGGCGCCATCGCCGGTGGTGACGAGAGTAACCTCGCCGTCAGAGGCTCGGCCTTTGTAGCGAGCGGCGTGTGCGCAGCCAGCCGCCTGGAGAAACTGGGTGCCGGTGGGAGAGGAAGCGCTGACGATGTTGAAGCGCGGGTGGCTCCAGTGGGAGGGCATCTGGCGGCCACCGGAGGCGGGGTCGGCGGCGGCTCCCACGGCCTGGAGCATCATCTCCTCCGGGGTGACGCCCAGCGTCAGGCAGAGGGCCCGATCCCGGTAGTACGGGTAGATCCAGTCTTCGCCGGAACGGAGGGCGAAGCCGGCAGCGATCTGGACCGCTTCGTGTCCGGCGCCGCTAATCTGAAAGAAGATTTTGTTCTGCCGCTTGAGCAGCACTTCGCGGTCGTCGAGACGCCGCGACGTGTACATGATGCGATAGGCGTTGACCAGGGCGTCCGGTGAGAGCCCCTGGTAACGGTTGCGATTGGTGGCGACGGCAAGGTCAGCGCCGGTTGGCGTTGTCATTGACTCTGTGCATCTCCCGGGTCCAGTGTAGCCTACGTCTGTCAGACGCCGGAACCCGGGCGGTCTGTTGCGGTACTGTGAACGTGGGACTAAGAAAAGAATGAAGCGGCGAGCGTTTCTGAGGGGCGTTACGGCAGGGGCGGGGGCGGTGGCCGGAGTGGGGGCATCGGCGGGAGACGGGTTGGGGCAGGAAACGGGCGCGGCCGGTCAGGGGCGCGGGGCTGCGAGCGGGGGCCGCGAGCGGCAGAACGTCATCTGGCTGGTATCGGACCAGCACCGTGGGCAGGCGCTGAGTTCGATGTACGACCCGAACGTACGGACGCCGAACGCGGATGTACTGGCGAAGGAAGGGGTGCACTTCACGCACGCCGTCTCCGGGTTCCCGTTGTGCTGCCCATTTCGAGGGTCTATGCTGACGGGCCGTTACCCCCACCACTGCGTGCCGGGTCACGAGCGACCGCTGCCGGACGGGCAGCAGACGATTGCCCACGTATTCAACGGCGCCGGCTACCGGACGGCCTACTTCGGGAAGTGGCATTTAAGCGGGTTTCGGGAGGACGGCGGGCGGGCGGCGACGCACATTGTGCCTCCGGAGAAACGCGGGGGCTTCGAGACGTGGACGGGATATGAGAATAACAACAGTCCCTTTGACAGCTGGGTACACGGGGGCTCGGGGAAGGACGCGTTCCACTACCGGCTGCCCGGCTACGAAACCGATGAGCTGACGGGGCTGTTTGTGAAGTACTTGCGGGAGCGGGCAACGGACACACGCCCCTTTTTCGCCGTGCTGAGCGTGCAGCCGCCGCACGATCCGTATGTGGCGCCGGAGGAGTATATGCGGCGGTTCCATCCGTCGAAGATCGAGCTGCGGCCGAACGTAGCGCGGGTGGCCGCCCTCGAGAGCCAGGTGCGGCGGGACCTGGCGGGCTACTACGCGATGATCGAGAACTGGGACGACAATGTGGGCCGGGTGCGGCGGGCGCTGGCGGAGACGGGTCTGGCGGAGAGGACGCATATCGTCTACTTCAGCGATCACGGGGACATGCACGGGTCGCACGGGCAATTCCGGAAGACCTGCCCGTGGGAGGAGTCGATTCGGATTCCGCTGATTGTGAGCGGGGCGCAGCCACGGTACGAAGGCTGGGAGAACGGGCGCTGGCCGGCGGTGGTGAATCATGTAGATCTTGCGCCAACGACACTGGGACTGTGCGGGATTGCAAAGCCATCCTGGATGGAAGGGTTCGATTACTCCGGGTATCGGAGGGCTCGAGTGGGCGGGCGGAGCGGGGAGCCTGACTCGGCCTATCTGCAGTGCGTGATTCCGACGATGCACCATCACAGCGTGGACCGGGCGTACCGGGGGCTGGTAACCCGGGACGGGTGGAAGCTCGTCTGTTTCGAGGGTGCCGTGTGGCTGCTGTTCAACTTGAATGAGGATCCCTACGAGACGGCGAATCTGGCGCACAACAGCCTGTATAGGGCCGAGCGGAAGAAGCTGGTGGAGCGGCTACGGCAATGGGTAACGGACACGGACGATCGTTTTTCGCTGCCTTCTGTGTAGCCGACCTTGCGGCTGGTTAAAACGAATACATAAAATGAAGGTTCCGCCGACCCGCCGCCCGGCATCCCATATGATGGGCGACGCGTCCCGATCTAGAAGAAACAGGAGTTCGATTCCATGGCACTGACGGCCGCAGGGCTCGAGGGTGTGATTGCCGCCGAGAGCGAGATTTGTTTTATCGACGGCGAGGCGGGCATCCTAGCCTACCAGGGCTACAACATCCATACGCTGGCGGAGAACGCCACCTTTGAAGAAGTCATCTATCTGCTGTGGAACGGGCGTCTGCCGACCAAAGCGGGACTGGACCAGTTGAAGTCGTCCCTGGTAGCCGAACGTGCGCTGCCGGCTCCGGTGGTCGAGTTTCTACGCAGCGTGCCGCAGGGCAAGCCGATGGACGTGCTGCGGACGGCGGTATCGATGCTCGGGCTGCACGATCCGCTGGCCCAGGACACGTCGCTCGAAGCGGCGGTGACGAAGGCGCACCGGCTGATGTCGCAAACGTCGACCATCGTAACGACGTTCGCTCGACTGCGGGACCGGAAGGAGATCATCCCGGGCGACCCGCAGCTTGGATTTGCCGCGAACTTCCTCTACACCCTGACCGGGAACCGGCCGGACGATGTGATGGAGAAGGCGTTCGACATCGCGCTGACGTTGCACGCCGATCATGAGTTCAACGCGTCTACGTTCACGGGACGGGTGATCGCGGCGACGCTCTCCGACATCCACTCGGCGGTGACGGGGGCGATCGGCGCTCTGAAGGGGCCGCTGCACGGCGGCGCGAACGAAGACGTCATTCGCATGCTGCTGGACGCGCACGATGCCAAGCGGGCGGTGCAGGAAGTGCGCAACCGGCTGGGCATGAAGATGAAGATTCCCGGCTTCGGGCACCGCGTCTACCGGGTTCTGGATCCGCGGGCCATTCACCTGAAGCAACTGAGCGAGGAGATCGGCAAGCGCACCGGCCACCTTACGTTGTACGAAATCTCGAAGGAGATCGAAGAGGCGGTCCGGGTGGTAAAGGGGCTGAACGCCAACGTCGATTTCTACTCGGCATCCACGTATTACTCGCTGGGGATACCGATCGATCTATTCACGCCGATCTTCGCGGTAAGCCGGATGTCGGGCTGGACGGCACACATCCTCGAGCAGTTCCGTAACAATCGGCTAATCCGGCCCCGGGCCGACTACAAGGGCGCTCCGGTGGGCCGCGAGTGGGTGCCCATCGGGGAGCGATAGCTTGTACGATCTTGGATTCTTCCGAAGCAATGTAGAATCGATTGCCGCGCGTTTAGCCACGCGCGGCTTTTCGCTTGATATCGAGCAGTTCCGGCAGATGGATGGGGCGCGACGCGCGGCGGTTTCGGAGGCGGAGTCGCTGAAAGCCCAGCGGAACAGTGAGAGCCAGGAGATCGCAAAGCTGCGAAAGCAGGGTGCGGACACCGCTGAACGGCAGCAGAAGGTGCGCGAGATCGGCGAGCGGATTACGGCTCTGGACGAGCGCGTTGCGCAGTTGGACGAGGAGTTCCGGCAGTGGCTGGCGAGCGTGCCGAACACGCCACATGAGTCGGTTCCGACGGGACGGTCATCGGAAGACAACGTGGTGGTGCGGAGGGTGGGCGAGCCGTGCCGGTTTCCGTTTGAAGCGAAGGCGCACTGGGACCTCGGACGCGACCTCGGCGTGCTGGACCTGGAGCGTGCAGCGAAGGTGACCGGTGCACGGTTTGCCGTCTACTGGGGCCTGGGCGCGAAGCTGGAACGAGCGCTGATCAACTTCATGCTCGACGTCCATACGCGCGAGCACGGGTACACCGAGGTCCTGACGCCGTTTCTGGTGAATTCGACGAGTCTTTACGGGACGGGTAACCTGCCGAAATTCGGGGAGGACCTTTTCAAGATCGAGAAGTTCGATTTCTGGCTGGCGCCGACGGCGGAAGTGCCGGTGACGAACTTGTACCGGGACGAGACGTTGGATGCGGATGCGCTGCCGATCAGCCTGTGTGCGTATACCCCCTGTTTCCGCAGCGAAGCCGGCTCTTACGGGCGGGATGTGCGGGGCATTATTCGCCAGCATCAGTTCAACAAGGTGGAGTTAGTGAAGTTTGCGCGGCCGGACCAAAGTCACGAGCAACACGAGAAGCTCACGAGCGACGCGGAGGATATTCTGGTGCGGCTGGGGCTGCCGTTCCGGACGGTGGTGCTGTGCACGGGGGACATGGGATTCTCGTCGGCGAAGACGTACGACATTGAGGTATGGCTGCCGAGCGCGGGTGAGTATCGCGAGATCTCGTCCTGCTCGAACTTCGAGGGTTTCCAGGCGCGGCGCGCGGGAATTCGAGTCAAGGCAGGCAAAGGGAAGGCGGAGCCGGCACATACGCTGAACGGAAGCGGACTGGCGGTGGGGCGGACGTGGGTCGCCATCGTGGAGAACTACCAGCAGGCGGACGGGTCGGTGGTGGTGCCGGAGGCCCTGCGGCCCTACCTCAACGCAGAACGAATTACGCCTGCCGGCAAGGCCGTGTAAGGGGCCAAAAACCTCAGTCACAACAAAACGAAAAAAATTTTCGGCGACTTAATTCCAACAAATAAAGACATTTGACTGAAAGCGGCACGCTACCTTGTGCCGCTTTTCTTTTGGCCCTCCAGCTAATATCGGACCGGGCATCAGAGCGATGCCCGCATGGGTGTTTCTCGCCTCGGCCCGCGGGGGTGGGCCGAGGCTCTTTTTTTGGAGGAACTGTGTTTCGAATTTTCTTTGTTCTTGCCTTCGCCGCCGCTGCCGCGGCCCAGCCGACGCTGACGACGATTCAGGATACCTTGTATAAGGCCGACGGCACTCCATTCAGCGGGGTTGCTTTCATCGAGTGGAAGTCCTTTGAAAGCGGCGATCGCAAGAACATCCCGACGCAGAGCATTGCGGTGGGGATCATCGACGGCCTGCTGCGAGTGCAGCTTGCGCCGACTGTAGGCGCCACGCCGGCGAGCTACTACTTGGTGCGGTACAACAGCGACGGGCGGGTGCAGTTTACGGAGGCATGGTCCGTGCCGGCGAGCACCTCCCCGCTGCGGCTGCGCGACGTCAGGATGGCAGGGCTGCCCGGGTCGAACACGCAGCAGCCCCCTCCGGTTGCACCGCCGCAGGTCACGGTGACTGACGTGATCGGGCTGGGCGACGAACTGGCGGCACGCGTGGTGCGCGGTCCGGGCTTTCTCGGAGGGCGGGCGGCGATCATCAACTCCTCGGGGATGCTGGAGGCGGTGGTGGGGAGCAGCATCGACTGCGTGCGCGTTGACGGCACCTCAGGGCCCTGCGGCGCGGGCGCGGCGGCGGGATTCGTCGACAACGAAGCGCCGGCGGGCGCTGTGAATGGCACGAACGCGGTCTTCACGCTGGCCAACGTGCCGACGCCGGCAAGCAGCCTGATGCTGTACCGCAACGGCCTGCTGCAGCGTAGCGGCGTGGACTATACGATTTCGGGAAACACTGTGACCTTCGCCGCGGGTGCGATACCGGGCACGGGGGACGTGGTGATGGCGTCCTACCGAATGCCGTCCGCGGCGGTGAACGGGCAAGCGGGGGGTGTGCTGACCGGCGAATTCCCCGCTCCTTCACTTGCGGCGGGCGTGGTCAGCGATTACAACATCTCCGCGACGGCTGCCATTGCCGAGAGCAAGCTGGCGTTGAATCACCCAACGCACTCGAACCTGAACGATCCTACAGCAGAGCAGAAGGCGGCACTGGCGGGAACGTCCGGAACGGTGAGTGGGGCGAACCGGTTTGTGACGAACCAGGACCCGCGGATGACGGATGCGCGACCTGCGCTGGCGCACGGACTGCTGAGCAGCGGACACAGCGACACGACGGCGGCGGGGGCGGTGCGTGGGGATTTGATCGTGGCCCAGGGCACCTCGCCGACCACGTGGCGGCGGCTGCCGCTGGGTGCTCCGAACCGGTGCCTGACATCGAACGGCGCGGACGCGGTGTGGAACAGCTGCCTGTTCACGGGTTTCACCGGCGGCGCGGTCCCGTTCGTGGACGGCACGGGGAGCCTCACGCAGAACGCACGCTTCTTCTGGGACAACACCAACCGCCGGCTGGGAGTGGGCAACAACGCTCCTTCGGCCACCTTGCAGGTACATGACGCGACGCCGATCACGGGGGTCACCGGGCTGGTTGTACGAGGGGGACAGGGGCAGGGCGCCAATGCACTGCAGCGCTGGCTGGATGCGAACGGTACCGAGCTGGCGCGCTTGGAGACGAGCGGGACGCTGGAGGCGCTGCGGCTGGCGGATCGCGAGGGGGGGCAGACGCACGCAGTGGCACAGGTGGTGTGCAGCGCCGAGGGCACGGGTTCGGGCAATACCACGATGACGACGCTGGGCGGTTGCACGCTGCCGGCGGGCTTCCTCCAGCTGGGTGACCGGCTGGAAACGCGGTTCGATTACTCCCACGAGGGATCGGCGGGAGGCGCGGGCGTGGAGGTTCGCTGGGGCGCCGCGACGGTGCTCACGCGGGACATAACGGCTATGGAGAGCTTGCTCGCCGGGCGGCTGGATGGCAGCGTGGGCGCCAGCCAGGCGTACTGGAGCGGGCAGAACTGGGGCAGCGTGACGGCGATACAGCCGACCGCCTCCAGCACAGCGGAACCGGGGACGGGTGGCGTGACCGTTCAGTTCCGCGGGCGGGTGATGGTGTCGGGGGACACCATCACCCTTCGCCAATTCACGGTACTTCGGTACCGGCGACATACGAACCCGTAGCGAGCAAAGGGGGCCCTTAGGGGCCAGTACCAGGGAATCAGTACCCTAGGGTGATTCGAGTACTGTGTTTACGCAGAACCTCTGGTTGTTCGGGCCCCCCTGTTCGCGGACGATGAAAGAGAAAGAGTCAGGGAGCGCGACGCAATGTACGGTCAACTCAATATTCTGAAACACGCGTTCCGGCGGTTCTACCTCAACCAGCGAGGACAGGACCTGATCGAGTACGCCCTGCTCGCAGCGTTCGTGGCGGTCGCGGTTTCCGCGTTCCTGCCTCCGGCGGTAGCGCCGGCCATCAGCGGAGTCTTTTCGAAGATCAGTTCGCTGTTGAGCAGGGCGCCGAACTAAGCGCCGCCGAGGTATTTCTTTAAATCGGGGTTCAGTTGTTCCTGAACGTCGGGAGCGTTCAGGTTTTCGAGGGTCACCAGGCGCGGAGGCAGGTTGTTGACTTTCTCGAAGGACTCACCACGGAACTTCTTGACGGCCGTCATGACGCTCTCGTAGCCCATCTTGAATGGGTGCTGAACGACGAGTGAATCGATGACGCCGGTCCTGAGGTCTTCGAGCAGTGAGGGGCTCCAGTCAAATCCCACCAGCTTCACCTTCGCTCCACGGCCCTTCAGGGCCTGGGCGGCGCCGACCGTGCTCGACTCATTCGAGGCGAACAGGGCGTTAAGCTGTGGGTGGGCCGTCAGCATGTTCTCGGAAACGGCAAGCGACTTAGCGTAGTCGGCGAGGCCGAAGCGCTTGTCAACCACAGCGATGCCGGGAGCGTTCTCCTTGAGTTCTTCCTCGAAGCCCTGCTCGCGGGCGATGGTGGAGGCCACGCCGGGGCGAACGGCGACGATAGCGACACTTCCCTTCCCTTTGAGAATCTCCGCCATTCGCTTGCCGGCCACACGTCCGGCCGCGTAGTTATCGGTGGCGACCTTGGCGGTGTACGATTCGGTTTCGATGCCGGAATCGAAGATGATGACAGGGATGCCCGCCTTCACGGCGCGTTCGACAACGGCCACCATGGACTTGCGATCGATGGGGGCGAGGGCGATGGCATCGACGCGCCGGTTGATGAGGGCGTCGACGATCTGAATTTGCGTGCTGTAATCGGTTTCCGTGGCGGGCCCGTTCCAGATGACGTCTACGTTGGCGTCGCGGGAGGCCGCGACAGCGCCGGCGTGGACCGTCTGCCAGAAAAGGTGCGACTGGCCTTGGGGGACGACGCCGATGATCTTCTTGGCGTCCCGGCGGCAGGCGCTTAGGAGGGAGGCGGAGGCCAGGAAGGCGCGCCGTGTGGAGGCTGGCATGCCCGCAGTGTACAATGCGTCTTGAGCTGAGCGCAGGAGGCGGGCATCATGAGCACGGAACGACGGACGATTCCCATCTGGTTTTTCGTGGGAGCACTGCTGACCATTTACGGGGTGATGGTGTTGGGTTCGGGTATCTACTACCTCAGCCACCCTCTCCCGCATCCGGTGGTGCTGAGCGAGTACCGCGCCGACCTGTGGTGGGGAGCGCTGCTGCTGGGGCTCGGAGTGCTCTACTGCGTGAAGTTCCCGCCCGGGAAGTAGCGAGCTGACGCTCCCGCCGGTCTTCGCACCCTAACCGCGGACGCTGGCCGCTGGAATCTTGCGGAGCAGGTCTTCCATCTCGCCGCGATTCTCCGCGCCGATGGTGAAGCAGTCGACGACATCCTGAGCGAGCGCGTACTGCAGGCATTCGTCGGCCCGGTTGCGAAGCTGTCCGGCGCCGAAGATCTTCATGCCGATGATGCCCTTGCCGGCCGCTTTCATCTCCTTGAGTACGCCAACGACGGTCGGAACGTCGGCATCCATCACTTTGCCGGCGGGGTTGATGCGAGCGAGGTCCACCTGCACCCAATCGGTCTTGGCGGCGGTCTTCAGGGCTTCGAGCGTGTGGCAGGAGACGCCGTGGGTCTTGATGAGGCCCTTCTCGCGCATCTCCGAGATGTACTCCATGGCGCCCTTCTTGCGCTCAGGCCAGTTCTTGTCCATCATGCAGTGCAGCAGCATGATGTCGATATAGTCCGTGCCGATCTCCTTGCGGAAGCGGTCGAAGTCGGCCTTCATTTCGTTGTAGGTGCTGGCGTGCGTCTTGGAGAGGATGACCACCTTATCGCGCGGGACGAGTTTGAGGCCGGCTTTGAGATGCGGATGCGAGCCGTACTGGTCAGCGGAGTCCCAGAAGTTGAGGCCCTGATCGTAACCGGCTTTGAGCATTTCACCGACGCCGCCGACACCCAGCTTCTTCGTCTGATTGGAGCTTCCGCCCACGCCGTTCGTGCCGGTGCCGAGAGCCAGGCGGCTCATCTCCACCTTCATCGGCCCCAGCTTGATGCGGTCCGTCGCCTGCTTCGGCTTGCCCGCGGCAAAGAGGTGGTGCGGGAACGCGTTCAGCGAAACGGCTCCGGCGGTCGATTTCAGAAAGCTACGACGATCCATTCACCCTCCAGGTCTTGTCCGAACGATACCATATTCGGATGTAAATCCGAACCATTCCGACCGTCGTTCGTTACAGGTATATATGGCGAGCCTTCTTGTTACTGTCCGTTCCCTTCTCAAGCATCGCGGACTCACCATCACCGCTATCTTGACGTTGGCGCTCGGTATTGGGGCGAATACCGCTCTCTTCAGTGTCCTGAATGCCGTTCTGCTTCGCCCGCTGCCATACCGCGAGGCGGACCGCCTGATTCTGATTGCGAACCGGATTCCCCAGCTAATCAAAGAGCCGATTCCGATGACCGCACACGACGTGGTCGAGTACGGGCGGCGGACGCGCTCCTTCGACGGAGTGGCGGGATTCCAGACCAGCACCCTGGATCTGATTGCCGGGGATCAGATCCAGCGGGTGCAAGCAGCGTCGGTGAACTGGAACCTGTTCCCGCTGCTGGGCGTGCAGCCGCTCGTCGGTCGGACATTCACGCCTGAGGAAGACAAACCCGGGCAGTATGTGGCAGTCCTGACCCATGCGTTGTGGCAGCGGGCCTTCGGCGGCGACCACAACGTGGTGGGACAGACGGTGACCCTGGACCGCAAGCCGTACCGGGTGATCGGCGTTATGCCGCGCGGCTTCCAGTTTCCGCAGCGCGCCATGGGCTTCGCGGAGGCGGGCGATCTGTGGGTGCCGATGGCGTTCACCGACAAGGAGTTGAAGACCATCGGGGACAACTTCAATTACAGCGCGATCGCGCGGTTGAAGGCCGGGGTTTCGATGGCGCAGGCCGAGGCTGAGATCGCCGCGGTGGGAAAGGGCCTCTACGAGGAGGCCGTGCCGGCACCGATGCGCAGCAAGTTCACCGTGGAGGCGCTGGTGTTGCCGCTCCGGGAACGGGTGGTGGGCAAGATCCGGCCGCTGTTGCTGGTGCTGGTGGGCGCGGTGGGCCTGGTGTTGTTGATCGCCTGCGCGAACATCGCCAACCTGCTGATGACGCGCGCCGCGGGAAGGCGACGGGAGATGGCAGTGCGAACGGCGCTGGGAGCGTCGCGGTGGGCGCTGGCGCGACAGGCGCTGCAGGAGAGTTTGCTGCTGTCCGGAGTAGGAGGTGCGCTTGGAATGGCGATGGCGCATCTGGCAACGGCAGCACTGGTGCGCGCGATACCCTACAACGTGCCGCGGGGCGAGGAGGTGGGCACGGACGGCACCGTCCTGCTGTTCACCTTGGGACTGTCCGTGGTCACCGGGCTGCTTTTCGGCCTGGCGCCGGCGTTGTCGGCGGCGAGCGCGGATGTCAACGAGGCGCTGAAGCAAGGGGGGCGGTCGGGAACGGCGGGACGCCGGCACGGCCGCCTGAGCGGAGCACTGGTAACGGCACAGGTGGCGGTGGCGATTGTTCTGCTCACTGGGGCGGGGCTGCTGGTTCGCAGCTTCGTTTTATTGCGGTCTGTCGACACTGGGGTCCGGCAGGAGGGTGCGCTCGCGTTGTCCCTGCAATTGCCGGAGCAGCAGTACAAGGAACAGGCAAAGGTGGAGGGCTTCTATCGAAACCTGATCGAGCGGCTGGAGGCGCTGCCCGGTGTCACTGGAGTCGGCGCGGGAACCGGCATGCCGATGCGGGATTACAGTGTGCGGGTGTTCACCCGCGAAGGGCAGCGCGAGGTGAAAGGGCGGCCTCCCGTCTCCGCCCACGCCTACGTCACGCCGGGGTACCTGCGGGCCTTGGGTCTCCGGTTGGAGCGGGGACGGTGGATCGAAGCGGGCGATGTCGCCGGGGCCGAGCGAGTGGCGGTGATCAACCGGACGATGGCGCTGCGGCACTTTGCCGGAGAGGATCCGATCGGCAAACGGATCAAGTGGGGGTTAGCCGAATCGGACGTGCCGTGGATGACGGTGGTGGGAGTGGTGGCGGATGTCAAGAATCGCGGGCTCGCGCGGGAGAACGAAGAGCAGACGTATGGACCGTATTACCAGTCCGAGTTTCCGAGGCGCGCGCTGCACGTGATTGTGCGAACCGTTGGAGATCCAACGACAGCAGCGGCAGCGGCCCGGGAACAGGTGCGCGCGCTGGATCCCCAGCAGGGAATCGGCGAGATCCTGCCGGTTCGGACGATCTTCGAGAACTCGGTGGCGCCGGAGCGCTTCCAGACTTCGCTGCTCACGGTCTTCGCCGTGGTAGCGCTGGTGCTCTCGGCGATCGGGCTGTTCGGCGTGATGGCGAACGCGGTGGCGCAGCGAACCCGGGATATCGGAATTCGCATGGCGCTGGGCGCCCGGCAGTGGGATGTGTTGAGGGAGGTGCTGGGCCGCGGGCTCCGACTGGTGGGGGTGGGGACGGCGATCGGGCTGGCCGCAGCGTTGGCGCTCACCCGGCTGGTGGAGAAACTGCTCTACGGCGTAACGGCGACCGATCCGCTTACGTTCGCGGCGGCCCCCCTGTTGTTGTGCGCAGTGGCGCTGGTAGCTGCGTGGCTCCCCGCCAGGCGAGCCGCGCGAGTGGACCCGATGGTCGCGTTGCACTACGAATAGCTGGAGGGCTTGAGGCGAACGCCGGCCGGGCCGGAGAGGCGGATGGCGAGGATGCCGCCGGCGTCGGCGCGCGCATCGTACATGGCCTCATCGTCCACCTCAATGTCGTACCAGGTGCGCGGCTTCAGTCCCAGCACGTAGGTGGCTTCCGGCGCTACCTCTTCAAAGCTGAATCGGGCGGCGGCGACGACGGCCTGATTTCCGATGCGCAGCGGGCGTTCGAGTTTGGCCGTATCGAAGACGGAGAGTTTTCCCTGCTCGAAGAACTGGAGCCGGCCTTCCAGGTAGCCTAACCAGCGCGCGTCCTCCTCCCAGGAAGAACGGAGGAAAAGGGCGCCGTCCTGATGCTCGGCGTCGTGAAACGTCAAGGGCATGTGGAAGTAGCTCAGGCCGGGCTGGTAGGGATTGGCCCATAGGAACTCATAGGGAGCGCCGAGTGGCGATCGCAGAAGGAAGCGGTCCTGGATCAGCCAGCCTTGCAGGAACTGGCTTTCGAGGAGGTTCGTGTCGTAGGCGACAACGGCGAACTCCGCGGCGCGGGCCAGCGCGGCCGCGCGAAGGTCCGGATCGCCGGAGCGCGTCATCATGGGGATGCGGTATTCGTTCTCGGCCGCGGGCCAGGGACTCGGGTAGTAGCTGGAAAGCAGGAACGCCGGGAGGGATCGGAACCACGGTTCGATGGCGTCGCGCAATTCGATGCGCAGGTTGTCGCGGACCACGTGGAGTAGTTCGAAAAGAGCCAGTGTGTCCTCGCGGCGAATGGGGCGCCGGCCCTCTTTGAGAGATGGCGCGATATTGCCGCGCCACCAGGTGTTCACGGTTTCGGTGAGAGCCTTCTCCGAAAGCTCAGGCTGCTGCTCCGCTATCGCCAGGGCGGCGAGAGTGCGATCCCGTACGTCAGGAACGGCGGTGGCAGGCGCAGCGGCGGCTTTGCCGAGCCGCGCGGTGAGCGCTGCTTTCTGTTGGGGGGTGGCGGCAGCGGCGCACCAGTCAAAGACGATGGCGGCCTGGCGGGTATCGGCGGCCGGGCTGAGGGCGAACTCGAGGGCGCGCCGCGCCGCAGCTTCGTCGGCAGCGACGTGGTAGAGGAGAGCGTTCGCGAATCCGGGCTCCGGCATGGCGGCGCCGCCGGACATCAGCAGGTGGAACTGGCGCCAGCGGATGGAGTCGCGCTCGCGTTCGCGGCGGAGGAGGCGGGAGCGGCGAGGGTTGAGGAACAGGCGTGGGGGATCAGTGTAGACGCGGAAACTCTCGTCCGAAGCAGCAGCCGCGCCTGCGGCCAAGGCGCCCAAGAAGATCCGCCGTTGCATCCGGTTCGATTGTGTCACACTGACACACCATGACGCCGCGTGACCCAGCGGCGCGGGTGGGGCGGATCGTAAGGCTATTGATTTCAGGGCAGTTAGGGGGTGAGCCCAGATGGAACGGCGGTTGCTTCATCGAAAGTTGAATTGATGAAGTGACCTTGAACCTGCCCTCTGTGGCAATCGGCGGGCGGTTGATTTGAGCGAGTACCGAAGACTCCGATAGTGCTTGCGGGAGCCAGTGGTCTCAGATTTCTGATTCGCTCTTTTCGTCCAATCGCAGGTTGCGACAGAGGGTCTTTTTTTGCAGGCTACGGGTTGCTTCCACCGTATTGATCGAGCTTACCGGGATCTGTGGTTTCGGTTGCTGTCTGGCGCTCCGGATGTGGAAAGTAGGACGCGGGCCACGCCGGATGCGGAGGTAGTTTAGCGGGTAGTCACCAGACGAGCCGACGCCGGATCTCAGCCCCTTTTGCAGGGGCAGGGCCGCATTCGCTTCCGGAGTCCTTCGTGGCCTCATCTCCGACCGGAAGCAATGCGGTCTTTCCTTTTTTGCAGCGTCCTTTTGTTGAGCTATGGCACGGGAGAAGAGCGCAGCCGTTCCTCTCGAAGAGAGGGTTCGCCGGGCCGCCGAGTCTTATCTCGAGCGGCAAGGGCATGTGAACGCGCTTGAGATGTTCTGCGGCATCAACCTGCTGCAGTGGGCGCATGTCGAGCGGTGGCAACAGGGGCGGCTGGAGTACCTGGGTGAGGAAATCCTGGGCAAGCCGGAGAAGATCCGAGCGGCACTGACGCTGTTTCGGCAGTGGGGTGAGGAGAAGAACCTGCCCTCCGGCGAGGCGGAGTATTGGCGGCAGACACGCAACGGGCCGGTGGCGCTTCGCGTTTGGCCGCTTCACGAGGCCGACCTCGCCTTCCGGCTGCAATACGAAGCCGCCGACCTGCCGCCGAGGGAGAAGCAGAAGCTGGCGGCCGTGCCGGACCCGGTGGTGTTCGAAGTCCTCCGGGAATCGAAGTGCGCGGAGTGCGAAAAGGAGATCGAACCGGGCGGGATGCTGACCTTGGAGGCGGAGAAGGCGCTCTGCCTGAAGTGTGCACGGTTGGACGATCTCGAGTTCCTTCCAAGCGGCGATGCGATGGTGACCCGGCGAGCGAAGAAGTACAGCGCACGCTCGGCCGTGGTCGTGAGGTTTAGCCGGTCACGGGGGCGGTACGAACGCCAGGGCCTGCTGGTGGAGCGCGCGGCGCTCGAGCGGGCGGAACGGGAGCGGCGCGAGGCTCAGGGCAGTCGCTGATCGACGGACGGAAGAGCCGGGAGATCCGTGTAGGGCTCGGACTGATACCAGTAGCAGCACGAGTAGAAGTGGTCATTACGGTCATTTGCGTGGCCGTGCTCCATGGTGTGCTTCAGGTAGCGGGTGAAGGTGACGGGGTTGTCGCCATGGAAGCGGTAGCAGAGGTACCGCCCGCCGGTGCGTTCGGGGAGCGAGATAGCGGGAGCGCCGTACATACGGTGTGCGAAGGCGCGCGCGTTCTCGCGGCCGCCGAAGTTCCAACTACCGAGGAAGTAGTCTTCCGATCCGGTTCCCACGATCAGGGGCTTGGTCTCGTCGTCGATGAAGATCATGTCGTCGCCTTCGCCCATCCAGAACTCCTTGTTCTGGCGGACGCCCAACGTCACGCCCATCAGGTGGCCGCGGCCGCGCGTTTCAGCGTACACATAGTTGTACTTGCCGGTCGGATTCTTGTCGGCGGGCTGATCGGCTCCGGGCTTGGGATTGGGAGTGGCCTGGCGGTATTGGGCGTGGAAATAGAGGATGTCGTCGGGCAGCGCGTCCACGCTGAGGAAGTCGATGTTGGAATAGAACGAGCCGACGTCGCGTGCGCCCTCGTTCGTTACCGTCATGCGGGCGGACTTGCGGTAGGGCATGAAGAACCAGGAATTCAGCGAACGGCCCGGCGAACAACCCAGGTACTCGGACTCGTAAATGGCGTAGTCGCCGAGGTTGAGGCCGAAGAAGTCGCCGATGGGCGCTTCCACGCTCGGCTTCGCAATGCCGTCCCAATACATACGCAGGACAAGTTCCTTGAGATGGTACGGGCTCTGCGCGGCGATGGTGTACCAGATATGGCTGACCACGCCCGGGCCCTGCTGCCGGAAGACTTCGATGGTTTCGCCGGGCTTGATCGGCCACCGGTCGGAATTGCCGCCGGTGGTGTCATAGCTGGATTGCTTGAGGGAGCGGTACGTTTGGGCGCGCGTGTAGTTGGGGAGGAAGCGGAACGCCTGGGCGGCGGCGGTTGTCTGTGCCTGGGAGGCGAGCGGGACGACGCCGGCAACGCCACCGGCGGCGAACAAGCGATTGAGAAAATGGCGGCGATGGGACATAACGGGGCGAATTATATCGCCCCCGCGGAGCGGTTGAGGACCGTCTTACGATGCGGCTTCGGCGCGGCGGCTACGGAGGTAGGCGACGAGGCGCTCCCGGTACGATTCGACGCCCGGGCCGGTCCAATCCGGATCTTTGGCCAACTCATCCCAGGAGCGGAGGCGGAGCATGTCGCGCGCGCCGGGCTGGGCTCCGAACTCATCGGCAGCGGCCGGGGCCATGGGCCCACCCTGCAGGCGCAACGTCTCCCGGCTTGCCGGGGAGAGCCGGGCCATGTAGTCGCGGTTGACGGCGGTGAGGTAGCGCTTGGCGTTGACATGACCGCCGACGAGCGCGGCGAGGCGCGGGCCGAAACCACGCGCCAGAAGCCATTCCGCCCCGATGGCGTCGTGGTTGATGACACCGACGCGCTCGTCGCGCACCGCGTGCTCGGACTCGAGCAGGTGGCCAATGTCATGGAGGAGTGCGGCGAGGATCAGTTCCTCGTCAGCCCCAGCCTGTTCAGCGTGCCAGGCGCACTGTTCGGCGTGCTGCAGTTTGGTAACGGCCTCGCCGAAGTATTGGCCGCCGCCCGCGTGAGTCATTACGGCGATCGTCTCTTCCACAACGTTCAGGATGGGTTCCACAGCGCCTCCGGCATTATTCTAGTCGGAGCGCAGGGCGAGCACGGGATCGATGGCGACGGCGCGCCGTGCCGGCAGGGCGCAAGCAATCGCGGCGACCAGCAGCAGCGAGACGGACGCAGCGAGATACGTCACGTAGTCCGTGGGTTGAATTCCAAAGAGAAATGCGCCGAGAAGGCGGGTGAGCAGGAGTGCGGCGCTGAGGCCGGCGGCGAGCCCGAGGCACACCACGGTGAGTCCCTGCCGCACGACCATCCCCAGGACGCTCGAGCGGCTCGCGCCGAGGGCCATGCGGATGCTGATCTCGTTGCGCCGCTGCGTGACGGCAAGCGAGAGGACGCTGCTGAGTCCGGTTACGGTGATGAGCAGGGTGACGCCGGCGAAGAGCGTCAGCAGGAGCGCGCGGAGCTGCGGCGAGGCGAGAGCTACGGCGCGAACTTCGTCCATGGTGCGCATCTCGACGACGGGTTGTTCGGGATCGATGGCATAGACGACTTCGCGGATACGCGACGCGAGCAGCGCCGGCTCGACGGCGGAGCGCACGACGAAGGCGGTGCCGCCGGGGAGTTGAGCGAAGGGCATGTACAGCTCTTCGGCCGCCTCGGAGTCGAGCCCATACTGCCGCACATTGCCCACGACGCCCACGATGGTGCGCATCGTCTGATTGGTTCCGAAGGCAATGCGGTGTCCGATGGGCGACTTTCCAGGCCAGCGGCGCCGGGCCATGATGTCGTTGACGATCGCGACGGGCTGGGCGTCGCGGGAGTCGGCGGCCGAGAAACTGCGGCCGGCGACCACCGGGATGCGCATCGTTTCGAAGTAGGCATCGCTGACGATGCGGAAGTCGACGGTAGGCCGGCGGGCGGCTTCGGCCGCATCTTCGCCCTCCAGCCGCAGCGTCTGGTTGGCGGGAAGGCGCTGGTCAAGCGGGAACTTAAACGCGATCGCGGCGGACTCGATCCCCGGTTCGGCGCGGAGGGAGGCGAGCATGCGCTCAAACAGGCTGCGGTACTGATCGTTGGTGGTGTACTTGCTGAAGTTCGGACTGACCCGGAACGTCAGTACGCGATTCGACTGGAAGCCGGCATCCACGGACTGAAGGTTGATGACGGTCCGCGCGAGCAGGCCCGCGCCGATCAGCAGGAGAAACGACAGCGCCACCTGGACGGCTACCAAGGCACTGCGAGCGCGGGTGCTCTGCGTGACCGCGGGGCTACCGTCTTTGACGGAGGACGTTAGATTCTCCTTCCGGAGCAGGGGCGGGAGGACGCCAAACACAAGCGTCGTGAACAGGACGAGGCCGAGCGTGAACACGAGGGCAGTGGTATCGAGCGCGACTTCGGTGGCGCGAGGCGTCAGCGGGAGGATGAACTCGGTGAGGCCTTTCAGGGCGGCGGCGGCGAGCGCGACGCCGATGAGCGATGCGCCGGCGGCGAGGAGGAAGCTCTCCGTGGCGAGCTGCTGCAGGATGCGGCCGCGCGAGGCGCCGATGGCGGTGCGAATCGCGAGTTCACGATTGCGTCGCAGGAGACGTGCCATGTTGAGGCTGGCCACGTTGGAGCAAGCGATGAGAAGGACCAGCGTGGTGGCGGCCCAGAGCAGAAGCAGGGTGGGGCGGGCCTTCTCCGTGAGTTCCTGATGGACGGAGACGGTGGTGAGTTTGAGTTCGGGGGGCTGTTGGGTGTAGGCCTCGGGATGCTCCCGGCGAAGGGCGGCGGTGAGCGCTTCGAGCTCCGGCGCGGCACTGGCGACGCCGGGCTTGAGGCGCCCGATGGCGGTGATCATGCGCGCATTGCGGTTCTGGCGGGTAGCCGGAGCGCTACGGAAGGGGCACGAGGTGACGGGCATCCAGACATCGATCGCAACCGGGTAGTCGGGCAGCGGCGGAAGAACGCCGACTACGGTGTGGACGCGGTCATTCATGCGGAACTTGCGGCCCACGACGCCGGGGTCCGCGCCGTGGCTGCGCTTCCAATAGGCGTGACTGAGAACCAGCACGGGCTCGGCGTTGTGCGATTCTTCGTCGGGCCGAAAGGTCCGGCCGAGCAACGGGGGGACGCCGAGGAAGTCGAAGTAGCGGGCGGAGACAACGCCGACCTGGACCTGCTCGGGCTCGCGGCGGCCGAGCAGGATGAAGGTCATGGTATGGAACTCCACGAGTTCTTCGAAGGACTGCGCGCGCGTGCGAAGGTCGGTGAGTTCGGTGGGCGAGATACCGAAGGTGGCGGCGGGCGTGAGGTGCTGGATGCGGACGAGGCGCTCCCCCGCCAAGAACGGGAGTGGCTTGAGGAGGACGCCGTTGACGAGACTGAAGAGGGCCGTATTCGCTCCAATGCCGAGAGCGAGGGTAAGCAGGGCGCCGAGCGTAAAGGCCGGATTCGTCTTCAAGGAGCGGACGGCGAAGGGGATGTCCTGACGTAAGTTGTCCCAGGGATTGGTGCGCCACTCATCACGGCATTGATCCTTGAGGTGCTCCACAGTGGCGCCCAGTTCGATGCGGGCTTTGCGCGCGGCCTCGGCCGGGGGTAGGCCCTTCGAGATGTTCTTTTCGATCTCGCGCTCGAGGTGGAATTCCAGTTCGGCGTCGAGCGAGCGATCGGCACGCGCGCGGAACAAAAGCGAGGAGAGAGAGTGACGAAGGCCCGAAAGCATAGCTACCTCACGCAGACGCGTCAATGATCTTGCCGACGGCGAGCGAGAACTGCTCCCACTGCTTGAGTTCCTGCGCCAGTTGGCGGCGGCCGGCGGCGGATAGCTCGTAGAACTTCGCCTGGCGATTCGCCTCGGACGCGCCCCAGTAAGACTTCACCCAGCCTTTGTGCTCCAGCCGATGAAGGGCGGGATAGAGCGAACCCTGATTCACCTGGAACACGGCGTCAGAGATTTGGAGAATCCGCTGGGAGAGGCCCCATCCGTGATTCGGCCCGAGGGCGAGTGTCTTCAGGATCAGCAGATCGAGGGTGCCCTGCAGCAGTTCCAGATTCGACTTCGGCATGCGTGCTCCAGCTCCTGTAGACGTTCGTCAAGAGAGAAGGTACCGGGAGTCTTGTCGAATGTCAACAAGAAGGGGCCGGAATTTACAGCTGGGGCGCGGGCGCCGGTAGAATTGCCTGTACGGATGAGCAGCTATCGAATCGCGCTGGCAAACCTGAGATTCCCCGCAACCCGTGAGGAATCGGTGGAGGCAACGGTGTGGGCGGTCGGCGAGGCAGGCCGCCGTGGGGCGGCGATCATTTGTTTTCCGGAGTGCTACGTGCCAGGATATCGGGCGCCTGGTAAGAAAGTCGCTCCTCCCGACGCGCAGTTCCAGGAGGAGGCGTGGTCGAGGGTGTCGGAGGCGGCTCAGGCGGCCCGGGTGGGTGTCGTGCTCGGGACCGAGCGGGTGACTTCGGGCGGTGTTACGGCAACGGCACTCGTTATCGGACCTGACGGCGGGCGCCTGGGCTTCCAGGACAAGGTGCAGATCGACCCTTCCGAAGAGGGGCTGTATGTCGCCGGCGAAGGCCGGCGGGTGTTCGAGATCGGCGGGGTGACGATTGGCGTTGCCATCTGCCACGAAGGGTGGCGGTACCCGGAGACGGTGCGCTTCGCGGCGAGGCGCGGAGCGAAGATCGTCTTTCATCCGCACTTCCACGAAGCGGAGGAGGGCGGGTTTGCTGCGGAGACCTTCGCGGATCCGCGCAACAGCTTTCATGAGAAGGCAATGCTGTGCCGGGCGGCGGAGAACACCTGTTACTTCGCCGGGGTGAACTGTGCGAGCGCGGGATCGCCGACGACGTCGGCAGTGGTGCGGCCCGACGGAACGCTTCTTTGCTACCAGCCTTACGGAGTACCGGGACTGCTGGTGGCGGAGCTCGATTTAGCCGCTGCCACCGGACTGTTGGCCTCCCGGTGCAGGACCGCCGTGTCCGCCTCGAAGATTTAACGTTTGAGGAGCACTGCCACGGTGTACACTTGCCCTACGCATTGGCGCTTCCCGCCCGCAAGCTCGCTCGAGGAGGGTTCACGATGAAGACACATCTGGGTATCGCTCTTGTCCTGCTGACACTGCCGGCAGCACCGCTGACAGCAGCTCCGTTCACCTACTACACCAGCCTGAGCGGGCCGGCGGAGGCGCCGCCAAATGCCTCGCCAGGGACCGGTTGGGGGTTTGTCACCATCGATTCGGAAGCAAACACCATGCGGGTGCAGGCTATCTTTTCCGGGCTTATCGGTCTCGTCTCGGTGGCACACATCCACGTGATCAATGGCCCGAACGATGGGAACACGAGCGACACGGCAGGACCGGTGGCGACACGAACTCCCACCTTCCTCGGATTTCCGAGCGGCGTCACCGCGGGGAATTACGACGCGACGTTCGATACTTTGGATGCCTCGACTTACAACAATCCCTCGTGGATCAACGGGAGTGCGGCGCTCAACCCGAACCTGACTCCGGTTGAAGCGGCGGAGCTGGAGCTGTTTGAAGGGATCAGGGAAGGACGCGCGTACCTGAACATCCACTCCAACGTCTTTCCGGGCGGAGAGATCCGAGGCTTCCTGCAGCCGGTGCCGGAACCCGGGACGGCGTGGCTGGCGCTGGGAGCCCTGGCCCTGGCCGGCCTGCGGAAGCTGCGCCGGTAAGGCGCGGCGTCCTTCGCCGGAACGGACGGCAGGCTCTGGTACAATGAGCCTTCCGGAATGGCAAAGACCGAGCGGGAGTACCGTCAGGACATCGTCGAGATCGGCCGTCTTGTATACCAGAAGGGCTGGGTGGCGGCGAACGACGGCAACATCACGATTCGTCTGGATGATGGCCGTGTCCTTTGCACGCCGACTGGCGTGAGCAAAGGCATGATGCATCCCGACGACCTGATCATCTGCGACATGCAAGGCAACAAGCTGGAGGGCCGCAAAGAGCGGACCTCCGAGATTGCCATGCACCTTACGGTGTACGGGCTGCGGGCGGACGTGAAAGCGGTGGTGCACGCGCATCCGCCGGTCTCCACCGGGTTCGCCGCGGCAGGGCGTCCCCTGAACATGGCGCTGCTGCCGGAGGTGATCATCGGGTTGGGGTGCGTGCCGCTGGCCGATTATGGGCTGCCGGGAACATCCGCGCTGACGGATCCGATGCTGCCCTACATTCCGAACTACGACGCGATCCTGATGGCGAATCACGGCGCGGTCTGCTACGGCGAGGACGTGTGGAAGGCGTTCTTCCGCATGGAGACGGTGGAGCACTACGCGCGCATCGCGCTGGTGGCGGAACTACTCGGCGGGCCGACGCTGCTGCCACGGGACGAAGTCAACAAGCTGTTTGACTCGCGGACGCGGTACGGAGTGAAATCGCGGGCGGGCGTAGCGCCGGGCTGCCCCGTGGTAGCGGAGGACGTCGGCGGCGACGAAAGGTTCGAAGTCACGCGATCCGAACTGATCGCGCTGGTGGATGAGGCACTGCGGGCTCGCGGTGTCGCTTAGGGAACGGGAGGCGTAATGGGTGAAGCTTTAGGGATGGTAGAGACGCGCGGCCTGGTGGCGATGATTGAGGCGGCCGACGCGATGGTGAAGGCGGCGAAGGTGACGCTGGTGGGGTGGGAGAAGATCGGGTCCGGCTACGTGACGGCGCTGGTCCGCGGCGACGTGGCGGCCGTGCGCGCGGCGACGGATGCCGGCGCGGCGGCCGCTCGGCGCGTGGGCGAACTGATCTCCGTACACGTGATTCCGCGCCCGCATCCGAGCCTGGAAGACGTGCTGCCGATCGGCAAGACAAACTCCGCGTCCGCCGGCGGGAAGTAGGGCGGGAAGCGGATGGTACTCGGCCGCGTAGTGGGAACCGTTGTGGCGACGCGCAAGGACGCGCGGCTCGAGGGGAAGAAACTGCTGATCGTGAAGCCGGTTTCGCCGGAAGGTAAGGACGAAGCCGGCTATGTGATCGCCGTCGATACCGTGAGCGCGGGGTTCCGGGAGACGGTAATTCTGGTCTCTGGCAGTTCGGCCCGGATGGCCGAAGGCTGCAAGGACCGGCCGGTGGACACCGCGATTATCGGCATCGTGGACAGCGTGAGCCTGGACGAGCAGAGGTAGGGTCGCCGTGAACCTCGGCAGGGTCATCGGGCGAGTGTGGTCGACGGTGAAGCAGCGCGAACTGGAGGGACAGAGGCTGCTGTTGGTGCAGCCGGTGACTCCCGAAGGCAAGCCGACGGGGAAGCGGCTGATCTGCACGGACTGCGTCGGGGCGGGCGCGGGCGAGCTGATCTACTGGTGCCGGGGCAAGGAATCGAGCTTTCCGTTTCTGCCCGTCGAGGTGCCTACAGACAACACCATCGTCGGCATCGTAGATGAGCTGCATGTCAAGAGGGGTGGCTGAGTGCTGATCGGCCGGGTGATCGGCGAACTGGTAGCGACGCAGAAACACGCAAGCCACGAGGGGCGCAAGGCGCTGTTAGTGCAGCCGCTGAACCTGGACGGAACGGACCGCGGGGACGCGATGGTGGCATTCGATTCGGTGGATGCGGGCATCGGCGACCGGGTGCTGCTGGCGACGGAAGGCTACAGCGCCATGACGTCCGTGGGGCGGCCGAATTCGCCGATCGATATGGCGGTGATCGGGGTCATCGACCGCGTGGATCTGTTGCCCGAAGTGACGCGGTAACGGCGCGTTCAGCCTCGCGCCTTCCGGCGAACCGTGAGCCACCCGGCGAGTCCAAGCAGCGTCAGCAGCTTCACGCTTTCCATCACCCCGTAGATGCGGTGCAGGGATTGCAGGCGCGAACGCTCAGGCGCCATCTCCGTGGCGGCAACGAAATCGAGTGCACGGCCCGCCGCGCTGATCTGCGGTGTCACCAGGAAGTGCATGACGCCCACCAGGAACAGCAGTCCGACGGAGACGAAGATCGGTACGCGGCCGGAACGGGTGGCGAACAGAAACATCATGAAGACGATTGCCGCCAGGGCGACCTGCACGAAGCCCCACGCTTCGAACAACAGGCGGTTCTGCTCGGCGGCCTGGTAGCGGAACAGTCCGCGGGCACCCTCCGTGGTGTGGCGGTCGAACTCGAAGGTCAGGAGGCGCGAGGGCCGGTCCATCGAGAGGTCAACGGCGCGAAAGCTCGTTACCGCCGAGAGGGCAACGAGGGCGCTGGCGCCGATCCAGGCGCCGATGAGGAGGCAGATCACGCGACGAGCGCTCATAGGTTCAGGGACGCCTGGTGGAGATGCCGTAGCGGCGCAGCTTATTGATGAGTCCCTGGCGGCTGAGGCCCAGGGCCAGGGCGGTACGGACCTGGTTGTTGTTGTTGGCCTCGAGAGCGGCAAGTATGCGGCGGCGTTCGAGGTCGGCAATCTCGCCGGCGAGTGAATCTCCCGAGGAGGCGGAAGCGGCGGGCTGCTGCGGTAGGGTGGCCACCGCGGCGGCTTTCGGCGAACGGTCCCACATGGGCCCGTCCAGCAGATCATCTGCTTCGATGAGGCGTGCGCGCGCGCAGACCGCGAGTCGGCGCACCTCGTTCTGCAATTGCCGCACGTTGCCCGGCCAGTGATAGGCCTTCATGCGGGCGACGACTTCGGGCGAGAACTGCAATCCCTCGCGCCCCATCTCACGCGCTGCCTCCTGAAGGAAGAAGTTCGCGAGCGTACCGATGTCCTGCGGGATCTCCCGAAGGGAAGGCGTGCGGATGTGGATGACGTTCAGGCGATAGTAGAGGTCCTCACGGAAACGGCCGTGACGAATCTCGTCCTCGAGATCCTTGTTGGTGGCCGCGATGACGCGCACGTCGACGGGGATCGTTTGCCGGCCGCCGAGCCGTTCCACCACACGCTCCTGCAACACGCGCAGAATCTTCGCCTGCGCGGTCAGGCTGAGATCGCCGATCTCGTCGAGGAACAGTGTGCCGCCGTGTGCCGCTTCGAATTTGCCAATGCGTTTTTCGACGCCGGTCGCCACGCCCTTCTCCACGCCGAACAACTCCGTTTCGACGAGCGTTTCGGGAAGCGCGGCGCTGTTCAGTGCGATCAGCGGGCCCCGCGCACGCGGGCTCGAGTAGTGGATGGCGCGGGCGACCAGATCTTTGCCGGTGCCGCTTTCACCCGTGATCAGCACGCCGACGTTGGAGTCGCGAATGCGTTCAATGAGCCGCAGCACGGTTTGGATGCGCTCGCTCGAGCCGAGGATGGGGGGACTCGCGTAGCGGTTCTCCACCTCGCGGCGAAGCTGCGTGTTCTCTTCCTGGAGCTGACGGCGGTGCATGCGCAGCTCGCCCACCAACTGGGCGGTCTGGATAGCGATGGCGGCGTTTGCCGCCAGTGATCTCGTCAACTCCTCGTCTTCGCTGTCGAAGGCGCCCTCACGTTTGTTCAGGAGCTCAAACGTCCCGATGATGTCGCCCTCATGATTGCGCAGGGGCACGGCTAGCAGCGTTCGCGTCCGGTAGCCGGTGAGATGGTCCATCTCATGGTAGAAGCGGGGGTCGGCGTAGGCGTCGCGGACGTTGATGGTCTCGCCGGTCATGGCGACAGCGCCGGCGATGCCTTTGGTGGCATCCAGCCGCAGGACTTCGTCGCTTCCCAAGGCGACTTTGGAGGTAAGTTCGCGGCGGTCGCGGTCCAGCAGAAAGATGCTTCCGCGCTCGCAGTCCATGAGTCGCGTCGCCTCTTCGACAACCAGATCCAGGAGCGTGGTGAGGTTGCGCTCCGAGTTGATGCGCTGGCAGATCCGAAGCACGGCGGCGAGTTTCTGGGCGGCTTCAGCTGCCATTTGCTGTCCAGTGTACCGTGTTGTCCAGCGGATTGACAGGACTGTCCACGGCGTTGGCCTATGCCACGAGGGAAACGCTTTAGAATGCAGTACTTTCGTTTGGCGCGCGGCTTGCAAGATAGGATGCGTGGAATCACTCGGAGGTCACCGGGTGGTTCTAGAGAGGATGTTGGTCAGGCGCTGCCGAGCGACGGCTCAGGCTCCTCGGAGGGGAGTTTGGGCCACCCGTCGGAGGGCGCGACGCAGTGTCCTGGCGACATCCTCGAGTGGCGTTCACGGTCAACTCTCAGGGCGCGATTCTGGCTGGGTCGCGCCCCTTTTTTTCGAGCTGACCAGCCCGCTAGTGTATGGCGGAAACGCCCCGCTGCTTTTGCAGTTCGACACGCTTCCCGCGAAGCCACGCACTCTCCCGCCAAATCTCCGCCAACTTCTGATACTCGGCAACGGCCTCGTCCACCTGGCCGGACCGCTCGTAGAGCGCGGCCCGCTGCAACATGGCTTCCGGCGACGCGCCTTCCTTCACCAGCCGTGCCAGCTCGGCGCGAGCCTCGGCGCGCTCGGGTTCGCTGAGCAGGTGAAACAGCGCGCCGGCCGAGGCCACCTTCTGCTGCCCCTCGAGCGCGACCACGCTATAGAAGTATCGTCCGCCGGCGGCAAGTTCGGATCCTGAGTACTCGAAGCTCGGCTTCGGCGAGGTGGTCCGGAAGACCACGCCGCCGTTCGGCTTGGCCAGCTCGAATTGATAGCTGGTAGCGCCGGCGACCGGCTCAAACTGGAAGACGGGCTTGGCGTCGAGCCGGCCAAGCGCCTTCGGCCAAAGTGACGGACTGGTTGTCACATCCCGGACAGTCATTCCGCCAAAGCGCTGAAGGCTGGCGAAGTCCATGCGCAGGACTTTGGGAAGCAGGCAGCCGCGCCGCGGCTGGGCGTTGGAGATAGTGCCGCGGTCGACTGTAATCTTCTTCGCCTCAAACACCACTTCGCCTAGCGGTTCCAACTGCTGGCTGGTGGGCGTGGGGCAGAACAGGAAGGATGCGGGCTTGTCGCCCGTTCTCAGGCGATCGCCTGTAAACAGGAGGTCGCCGGGGCGCGCGGGCAGCGGCGCCTTGGTGTTCCACCGTATGAGGTATGAGCCCGGCGTTGCGGTGAGCATGACGCCGACGGGTTCCTCGGCCTCCTTCGGCGCCGCGAGCGAGGCGGCGGCAAACAGTGCAAACAGCGCATAGGGCTTCATCATGAACCTCTTCCCGTCGCAGCGAGGGGCTCGGCGACCAGAGAATACACTCTCACCGGCTCGCGTACGCCGCGGACGTTGGCTTCGCCGAGCAACGCTCCACGGAATGGCGGAACGGACCTCGAGACGGCCGCTTCACTAAGCAACACACGAGTAGCGTAATCGCGAGTCAGCGCTTGCAGGCGGACTGCCACATTCACGGTCTCCCCGAGCACCGCGTACTCCATCTTTGCTTCCGACCCTATATTACCGAGCACGACCGGGCCGCTGTGCACGCCGACGCAGGTGACGAAGGCCGCCGGTTCTGCCGCCAGCCGGCGTGCACAGGCAATGGCGGGGGCGGAGTTGGCGCCGCGGAACACGCAGAGCAGGCCGTCGCCCAGGTATTTGTTCACTTCCCCGCCCTCCTCCACCACGATGCGGGCGAGGTTTTGCAGGTAGGTGTCCAATGCGAGGACGATGTCGCGGGGATCGCGGTCGCGGCAGAAATCGGAAAAGCCGTTGATATCGGAGACGACGATCGTCGCCTCTTCGCGGACGCTGGCGGCCGTGAGGGCCCCAGCCCGTTCGAGACCGGCGCGCGCTTCCTGGCCTGCGAAGGCAGTGAAGGCGCGGCGGAAGAGCGCAACTCTCGAACGAAGCCGCCACAGCACGGCGGCGCCGCCGGCGAGTAGCGCGGCGAGCGGCATTCCGAGAGACGGCAACACCCATCCGTTGCGAAAGGCAAGGTGTGCGGCGAGAAAGGAGAGGGGCGGCACCGTCCACCACAGCAGGTGAGGCGTCAGGGCGAGGAAAGCGGCCGCCGCGGCCGCCAGCAGGAGGGAGAGCACGCTCACCCAGGTAGGAGGGTCAAGAAGGAACCGGCTGCGAAGAACCGTGTCGAGGGCCGAGGCATGGATCTCGACCCCCGCCATCTCAACGTCGCGGCTGACGGTGTAGAACGGCGTGGCGTGGCGGTCACGCGAGGAGGCGGTATCGAAACCAAGGATGACGGTCTTGCCCTTCACCCAGCCTTCGACGCGCGGGAGGTCGCGGGCGCGCGCGGCAGCCAGGAAGTCGGCGAGAGAAACGCGGGCGACGGTTCCTGCAGGGCCGGCGTAATTGATGCGCATGGGATTGGGCGCGCCGGCGGGACCCGCGTTGCCAAGGGCCTCCGACAGCTTCAGGCTGAGGGCGCGCGCCGCGGGCTCGCCCGTCTCCAGACTACGCACATAGCCGTCGGCGTCCAGGCGAAGTTGAAGGGAAGCGATCATTCCGGTGGCTGAGGCAACCATGTAGAGCGGCAAGGCCGCACTGCCGCCGCCGGCGATGGACTCCGGCAGGAAGCCGCAGACGACGGGGATTCGGGCGGAGGTTTCGAGGAAGGCTTCGGCGAGCAGCCGATCATGGTCGCGCTCCCAGCGGTCCACGGGGATGGCAAAGTGGACGTCCAGGGCGAACGCTTTGGCGCCGCCGTCGGCGACGGCTCGCATCGCTTCCGCATAGAAGGGGTGCCAAAAGAGGAGCGGCTCCTTGAAGCGCCGCAAAGACTCATCGTCGGCAACCACGAGCACCACGTCCGGCACTGCACGAGGACCACGGAGCGCGAAATGAAGATCGTATGTCTTGAGGGCCAGCGTTTCGATCAGGGGGATGCGAACCAGGAGTGCGGTAGCGACCGTGGAGAAGCCGCCGAGGAGGAAGGCAAGAAGCAGGCGGCGGACCATTGGGAGGAAAGGCGGGCCGAAGCACGGCCCGCCCGGGCAAAACTAGTTGCGCGCGGCCTGCACCTTGGGGGTAGCGAGATAACCCGCGATCAGGTCCTTGCCAACCTGATTAATCACGAGCTCATAGGGCTGGCGCGCCTTGGCGACGTAAAACTGCAGCGGCTCGTTCACCGTGCGGTCCTTCTTCTCCACCTTCTTGTCGTCCGCCATGATCTCAATGGTGAACTTATTACGCTTCATGTCGGCCTTCTTCAGGAGCACGGCGATGTCACCGACGCGCGTGAAATCCTTGGCCTTCTTGAGGCTGAACTCGAAGTAGTTGCGCTCGCCCAGGGCCTTCAGAGCCGCGAGTTCCTTGCCATTGGTGGCAACCAGGCCGCTGGTTTCGCCGAGATCGCCGCGTACCCGCTTCAGTTCGGCGATGGTGTTCTGGAGCTCCGACTTATTGGCGGCGACTTCCGTCTTGACACTGCCGACCTCAGAGCTGACTTCGCCGATCTTCGAAGTGGCGGCGGTTGCGACCTCCTTCACCTGCGACACTTCCTGCTTGATGGCCGCCTGCTCCCTCGCCTGCTCCGCGGCCAGGCGCTTGGCGAGATCCTCGGCGTGCTTGGTGGCTTCCACCTTCGCCTGGCCCGCGGCCATCGCAGCCTGCCGGCGCGCCGTTTCGAGCTCATCGCGCAGACCCTCGATATTGCGCCGCTGGGTCTGCGTGGTCACGCTGGAGGCTTCCTTCACACTGGACAGCTCGTTCATCATCGATTCCTGCATCTTGGCCATGTCGGTGCGGACATGATCGAGCTGAACGAAGAGATACACGGTGGCGGCCAGGAGCGCAATGACCAGGCCGAACAGGATGGGGATTTTGAGCCCGGAACCGCCGCTCGGTGGCGGGTACGCGTGCATGTCACTCACAGGGGGATCCTCCTTCGGGAGCCTAGGTTAACTACCTTACTGTACACCAGTTTGGATGGCAGGTTCGCACCAGCAGGTTTCAGGAATCTGCGGTTCCCGCGCGCAAAGCTTGCGGTGGCCGCGCGAATTCGAGGACCTCCTGGCGGGGAACACCGGCTTCGAAACAGCGCCGGCAGCGGGCTTCGTACATGCCCGCCGCACCCACCACGATGAGCCCGTCGGCTTCCACCAGACGCTGCGTATGCTTGGCCGGATTCCCGCAGCGGACACAGATGGCGAGGGTCTTGGTGATGGACTCCGCGTGGGCGAGCAGCTCGGGGATGGGCGGGAACGGGCGGCCGAGGTAGTCGGTATCCAGCCCGGCGATGAGAACCTGTTTACCGGAGTCAGCCAACTGGTTGGCAACGTCCACCAGTTCAGGCCCCATAAAGTTCGCCTCGTCGACGCCCACCACCTGCGTTCGCCAGTCGAGCCTTCCGAGAATCTCTGCGGCGCCGGCAACAACCTCGCTCTTCATGCGGGCGTCGGCGTGGGAGACGATTTCGTCTTCGGAGTAGCGCGTGTCGATCACCGGTTTGAAGACCTGCACCCGCTTCCGCGCGATGCGGGCGCGGCGAAGGCGGCGGATCAGTTCTTCGCTTTTGCCGCTGAACATGGGGCCGCAGATGACCTCAATCCAGCCGGCGTTACTTTGGAAAACGTCCATCGGGGACTATGATACGCGAGGCGCAACAGAGGCTACTCATGACGCAGCGCCTCCACCGGATCGACCGCGGCGGCGCGCCGGGCGGGGATGGCCGCGGCCGCGAGGACGACGGCGATGATCAGCGCCGAGCCCAGCACCAGGGGTACAGGCGTGGGCAGCGTCAGGTCTGCGATCATGCGTGCGGCAAGGACCCGGCCCGCCAGGACGAGCGGCACGGCGAGCGCGAGGCCGGCGAGAGCGATGGCGGCCGACTCGCCGACGACGCCGCGCACGATGCCGGCCGGCGTGGCGCCGAGAGCCATCCGGACGCCGATCTCGTTGACGCGCCGGGCTACCGCGTAGGCCAAGAGCCCGTAGAGTCCGATGGCGGCGAGAACCGCACCGAGGGCGCCGAAGTAGATGGTGAGGGTGGCGATGAGGCGCTCGGGCACGATGGTGGAGTCGACTTGCGCGGCGAGCGTGGTGATCCGGGCCACGGGCACTCCGCGGATTTCAGGCGCGAGCGAGGCGGGTAAGAGGCTGGTGCGGATCACAAGCTGGTGCATCACCTGGTTGTCCTGGAAGGTGTGCAGGTACATGGTGCGTTGCGGCGGGTCGCGGAGCTCGTGGTACTTCATGTCGCCCACCACGCCG
Source organism: Bryobacteraceae bacterium (assembly GCA_033763935.1). Classification (GTDB taxonomy): domain Bacteria; phylum Acidobacteriota; class Terriglobia; order Bryobacterales; family Bryobacteraceae; genus DALYJJ01. Next base: position 29,067 of record JANRJO010000106.1, on the reverse strand, counting down.
ACGATCTCATAGGGTTGATCGTCACCGTACCAACCGCCGTAGCGCGCGTCGCGGTCGATGCGCACGCGCCTGCCGATGGGGTCTGTCTGCGGGAAATAGTGGCGCGCGAAGGATTGGCTGACGATGGCAACGCGGGGGCGGGTTGCGTCGGCAAAGGTGAAATCGCGGCCCGCGAGCAGCGGCACGCCGAGGGCCTCGAAATAGCGCGGCGCGATCCAACTGAGGGCGGTGAAGCGGCGATCCTCCGGCCGTTCGAGGAAGCCGTCGACCAGCACGAACCGGCTGGCGCCGCAGCCCTGGAGCGGACTGCACCCGCACAGCGAGGCGGCGCGGACCCCGGGAATGGCTTGCAGGCGGGCCAGCATGTCCGGATAGAGGCGCGCGAGTTGTTCGCGCGAAAGACCGCTGCGGCGCGCGTCGAGTTGCATGAGGAGGACGTTGTCGCTGCGGAAGCCGAGATCGAGCGTGCGCAGACGGTAAACGTGATCGAGGAGGGCGAACGCGGCAGTGGCCAGGAGAATCGAGAGGGCCACCTGGGCCGCCACCAGCCCCTTGCCGAAACGGCGCCAGAGGCGCGTTTCGCCCCCTTTTCCCATCTGCCGGAGTGACGCGACGGGCGCGGAGGCGAAGGCGTGGTACGCCGGAACAAGGCCGAACAGGAGGCCGGTGAGGAGCGCGAGACCAATGCAGAACAGCAGCACGGTAAGGTCCGGCTGCACTTCGATTCGCGCCTGCTCATGAAGGCGCCCGCTGGCCATGGTGCGGGTCAGTATACGGATGCCGGCCCAGGCCACCAGACATCCGGCGGCCGCGCCGGCAACGGAGAGGACCAGCGATTCGACGAGCGTCTGCGCCAGCAGGCGGGCGCGTGTCGCCCCGAGGCCGAAGCGGATGGACATCTCGCGCCGGCGCGAGGCGACGCGGGCCAGCAGGAGGCTCGCCATGTTGACGCAGGCCAGCAGCAGGAGAAAGCCGACGACACCCATCAGCAGGACAAGCGGCTTGCCATAGCGATCGCGCAGGCGCGAGAGGCCGGCCGCGGCCGGTTCCACGTGCACCTGGAGTTTACGGACGAGGGAGTCCTTGGAATGTGCGGTGCGCTCTTCGATGGTGAAGCGGAAGAGGGACGACATCTCGGCGCGCGCCTGCTCGATGGTCGCGCCGGGCCGCAGACGGGCGAGGATCGCGCCCCCCTGGTCGGCTTTCGCGAGCCAAACATCGGTGCGCGCTTCGAGGAGCGGACCGGTGTAGCCGCGGGGGGCGACGCCAATGATGGTCCTGGCGCTCCCTGCGGCGAAGAGACGTTTGCCGACGACGTTGGGGTCCGCCTGCAGACGGCCGTTCCAGTAGGCCCAACTGATGACGGCGACGGAGTCCTCGTCGGACGGCTCGATGAGGCGCCCCAGCGCGGGCCTCAAGCCGAGGAACTCGAAGTAGTTCGGGCGTACGGCTTCGCCGGCAACCTGCTCTTCACCGCCTTGCCCGATGCGAATGCGCAAAGAGTTGTCGAAGCCGAAGGCGGTCATGGCGGAGAACGCGGAGGCGTTCTGCCGGTAGTGGTCGAAGCTGCGGCCGCTCCAATATGCGCCGCGCGGCTCCCCGGGATACTGCTGCAAGAAGGTAACGAGTTCCCCGGGGCGTTCGACCGGCAGCGGCCGGAGAAGAACGGTGTACAGCAAGCTGAAGATCGCGGTATTCGCGCCGATGCCGAGCGCCAGTGAGAGAACCGCGACCGCGGTGAACGCAGGGCTGCGTCTCAGGAGCCGCAGGGCGTACAGAGTGTCGGCCCAGAGCATGACCGATTATAGGCCGTCATTCGACGACTTTCAGCGGCTTCCCCGCCCTGCTCCAGATGGTCATCTTCCCGTCCCCGCTGGACGTGGCGATACGGTCGCCCTTACTGTTCCAATCAATGCCCCACAGCTTATCCGTTTGCCGCGGACCTTCCGTCTGCAGTCTTCCCTCACGGGTCCAGACTCGCAGCACATCGCTGGCCGAAGCCAGGAAACGGCCGTCTTTACTCCAGGCTACGTTGCGATACTCGGCCTTGCTGCCGTGAAGCGTCTTCAGGAGCGTTCCGTCGGGCTTCCAGAATTGAAGGATGGACGCCACCTGGTCATGGCCATAGTCGCCGGTAACGAAGAAGTCGCCGGACGGATGCCAAGTGGCCGTGAGTATGCCGGTTTTTGCCGGGCGATGGCGAAACTGGCTCAGCTGTTTTCCGGAGACGTCGTAAACGATGACTTCGTCGCCGGTGGTGACAATGCGGTCGATCCGAGGGTGCCACGCCAGTGAGAAGAGCGACTTGTTGTCCGCTTTCTGTAACGTGGCGAGCAGCTTGCCCTGTCTCGTCCAGACCTTGGTGCGATTCGTGCCTGTGGCTAGCGTTGAGCCGTCCGGGCTCCACGCCAAACCACGCGCCCCGGCAGTGTCCGGCAAGTCGATGCGTCCGTCGTTTTCGATGTCGAGGATCTGCGTGCCGCTCCTGGTCGACACCAATAGGGATCTTCCATCGGGGCTCCAGGCCACCTTCCGAATCATCTCGGCCATGGGAACGGTCTTGTGCATCGCCATCCGCGTGGCGTCGTAGATCCACAACAGGCGATCGTCGCCGCCGAAAGCAATGTACCGGTCGTCCGGGCTCCAATCGAGCGTCCAAATGAGCGTCCGCTTCTCCGGGCTGCCGGTCTGGGCTGAGGAATGCGGCGCGGCGGCGGCCAGCAGCACGGCGGCAAGCAACGGAAGAGGCAAGCGCATTGCGCTATTGGACGCGGCCCTTCCTGGTTGGTCTCGCCGTCGCTACTCCGCGCGCAGCACGTCGACCGGATTGACGCGGGCCGCGGCGCGAGCGGGCAGGTAGGAAGCGAGCAACGCAACGCCGGCAACCGCGGCGGCGGTGAGCGCAAAGACGGAGATGTCACCGGGCTTCACATCGTTGAGCACCGCTTCGAGAACCCGGGTAAAGGCCGCCGCGCCGGCGGCGCCGATGGCGATGCCGATCAGCGCCAACACCAGCCCACGGCCGAGGACCATGGACCGCACCGACCCCGGCGCAGCGCCGAGCGCGAGGCGGATACCGAATTCGCGCCGCTGGCGATTGACGTTGTAGGCCATCACGCTATACACCCCGACCATCGCCAGCAAGCCGGCGAGCCCTCCGAAGAGCCCGGTGAGCGCGGACATCAGCCGGGGCCGGCCCACGGACTCGGCGACTGCTTTCTCCATGGTTCGGACCTCGGTGAGCGGCAAGGCGGGGTCGAGCGACTGCACGATCTGCCGGGCGACGGGGACGATCGACAACGGATCTTCGGATCGCGTTGCGATGACGGCGGTCATGCGGTTGAAGGCCGACTGGTCGATGGTGCGGTAGAACTCGAACGGATAGCTGCGGGCAAGCCCGTAGGAGCGCACGTTGCCAATCACGCCGACCACCTCAAACCACTTGCTCCTGTCGCTGCCCTGGCCGAAGCGGCGGCCGATGGCATCTTTGCCGGGCCAGAACTTCTCGGCCATGGCCTTGTTGATGAGAACAGTACGGGTACCTTCCCCGTCCTGTTCGCCGAGGAGCCGCCCCTGCAGGAGAGGCACGCCCATCGTCTTCAGAAAGTCGCCGTGGAGCCACCGGTACTCCACCAGGGGCGCCTGATTGGGCGGCCACGGGGTCTCCCCTTCGATCTGAAACTCGCCGTTCCAGCCAAAATCGACCATGGGCAGGTGGCTGGTGAAGCCGGCGCTCAGGACACCGTCGACGCGGCGAAGGCGGTCATACAGCGCCCGGTAGAAGGTCTTTACCTCGCCCTCCTTCGCATAGCGCTGGCCGCTCAAGGGGATCTGGAACGCTACGATGCGCTCGGTGCGGACGCCTGCGTCGCGATTCTGGAGCAGGATGAGGTTCTTGATGAGCAGCGCGGAACAAACCAACAGCCCGAAGGCGAGCGCAATTTCCGCCACGACGAGCGCCCGGCGCGTACGGTTGCCGGACTGGCTGCCGCCGCGGACATCGCCCTCTCGCACACTCGCGGCCAGTTGGGGCTTGCGCAGCAGCAGTACCGGGAACAGGCTGCACAGCAGGCCGACGGCGAGCGACAGCAGCGCAGAGAAGGCCAGGACGCGGCCATCGAGCTGGATCTCGGAAGCGCGCGGGAGTTGATTGCCCGCAAGAGCGATGAATGCCATGACGATCCAACGCGAGAGCACAATGCCCAGCAGACCGCCGACCGCGGCGAGCCACAGCCCCTCGGCCACCAGCATGGCGGCGAGCCCGCGGAGGTCAGCGCCGAGCGACATGCGGATAGCGAGTTCGCGCCGTCGGGCCAGTCCGGCGGCGAGCATCAAATTGGCGACGTTCGCCGCGCCGATCAGAAGCAGCAGCAGCACCGCCCCAAGAAGCACGTTGAGCGGTGCGCGCATCTGGCCGACCATGGTCTCCGTGTACGACTTCACGTCGACGCCGTGGTTGTGGCCGAACTCCTTGGCCAGCGTCTCTCCGAGCGCCCGCATGTCGCGCTGCGCCGTCTCCACGGTCACGCCGGGTTTGAGCCGCGCGAATACGGGCAGGAAGTGGTTGCCCCGGGTCGCCGGGTCGAGTTTGCGCTGCAGTGGTACGAACGCCTCGATGCGGGAATCGGCCGCGCGCGGCGGCATGACGCCGATGATTTCGTAGGGTTCGCCGTCGAGGATCAGCTTCTGCCCGACGGCGGCCGGCGAGGCCTGAAAGTGGCGCGTCCACGTGGCGTGACTCAAGACGATGACCTTGGGCCCGCCGGCCTGATCTTCCTGCTCGGTATACCAGCGGCCGAGGATCGGCTTGACCCGGAAGACATCGAGGAAGGACGCGGTGGTGCTGAAGGCGAGAAAGCGCGAAGGATCGCCGGCGCCGGTCAGCACAAACGACGACCGCGTCGCGCCGGCAATCGCCTGGAAGACCTGGTTGCGCTCCGCCCAGTCGCGGTACTTGGGAAAGGAGGCGGGGCAGGTGGCGCACGCCGGCTGCGTGTCGTAGACGGCGACCAGTTGCTCAGGCTCCGGGTACTGCAGGGGCGTCAGCAGGACGCCGTTAAAGATGCTGAAGACGGCGGTGGTGACGCCGATGCCGAGCATCAAAGTGAGGATCACCACGGCGGAGAATCCGGGCCGGCGCAGGAGGGCGCGCAACGGCTGCACGACAAAGGGGCCGAGGTTCATCGCAACCGTTATACGACAAACACGGCAAGCGGTTACCGCCGGGGATCGTGAAGTTTACACCACCGCTCAGCCGAGTTCCACGGCCAGGAGCGACTTCCGGTCCCGCAGGTAGAGACGCGTTCCGGCGAGCGAGGGCGGCGTCCATGCGACGTTGGACAGCAACGGGGCCTTGGCGAGGATCTTGAAGCCTTTCGGCGAGGGCTCGGCGAGCATCAGGTTGCCGTCTTGATCGAGCGTGATCAGCTTGCGGTCCGCCCAGATGAAGGAGGCTTTGGAGATACTGCGGTCCTGCCAGAGGATCTTGCCGGTGGCCATTTCGATGGCCGTCAGGAGCGCGACGGAGCTCTTGCCGCCGCTCGAGAAGTAGAGCGTGCCGTCCAGGTGGATGGCGTTGCCGTGGTGGAGACGAAGGCGGTTCGAACTCCAGACCTCCTCCGGTTTCACCTGTTGGCCGGCGCGGGTGAGGCGGACGGCTTTCGCGCCGGCGTCGTACTCGGCCGAGATGAAGAGCAGTTGGCCGGTCCAGAGGGGAGTGGCCACCGCGATGCTGTATTGCGCTTGAAACGGCACGGACCATTGCTGGTCGCCATTCAGTGGATTGAGCCCGACGATGTGGCCGTCCAGCAACTGCACGAGTTGTTCGAGGCCGTCGACAGTAATGAGGATGGGCGAGGAGTAGACGTTGGCATAGTCGAGCTTGCTCCAGGCGACGGCGCCGTCGGCGGCGCGTATCGCAAGAACCGAACTGCCGGGGCCGCCGCACGGCACGATGACCAGATCCCGGTAGGCCATGGGACTCGACGAGTAGCCATAATCGAGGCGAGTTCCACGATGGGTCTTCCAGAGGTCCCGCGACCAGAGGAGGGCTCCATCCTTGCGCGCTCGGCATTCGATCTTCCCGGTCACTCCCGCGGTGATGATCCGGTCCGCCAAAACCAGCGGGGTCGCGTAGGGGCCGTTGCCGGGCTCTTCGTAGGCGCTGCGAAAGGTGGAGGGCGAACCGTGCTCCCACAGCGTCCTGCCGGTAGCGGCGTCGGCTGCAAGCGTGATCTCGTTGCCGCCTCGGTTGCACATGGTGTATAGAACGCCGCTGTCGACGGAGACAGAACTGTAGCCGTCGCCGAGGTCGCGCTTCCAAACAACCGGGGGGCCGGCAGCGGGCCATGAGGCGCGAAGCGGGGGCGCGTCAGGAACGGTGAAGTCGCGGCGCGGACCGCCCCATTGAGGCCAGCGTCCTGCCGCAGGGGCGGGTGTGCGCTTCTGCGCGAGGGCGTTCGCGGCGAGCAGCGACAAGGCGTGACGGCGAGTCAGGAGCATCCAGCACCTCTCGAGGGCGATACGAAAACGAACTAGACTTAGTTCTAACAATTCGGGGATGCCTTCGCTGTCTTATCTGTCGCCCAAAGCCGCGGTACGTGAGAGCCCGATCCACGGCCGCGGGTTGTTCGCGGTCGCACCGTTCCAGGCGGGCGAGATCGTGTGCATCAAGGGCGGATACGTGTTCGGCCGTGAGATGCTCGCGCAGATCTCGAAGCGCCTTGGTCCGGCGGAGATACAGGTGGCGGAGGACCTTTATATAGGACCCGTCGCCGAAGCAGAGCGCGAAGGGGGCATGATCTTCAGCAACCACTCCTGCGATCCCAACATCGGAGTCCAGGGACAGACCGTGTTTGCCGCGATGCGTGCGATTGAGGCGGGCGAAGAGCTGACGCATGATTGGGCCACCACCGACGACGACGATTACACGCTCGAGTGCCGCTGCGGGGCGGCGAACTGCCGCCGGACGGTGACCGGCAAGGACTGGCAGCGAAAGGATCTCCAGGAGAAGTATCGAGGGTGGTTCTCGTGGTATCTGGAGCGAAAGATCGGAGGCAAGCGATGATGGTTCGTATCGCGTTTCGCGGCCTGGCGAGAAGCAAGGGCTTTACGGCGACTGCGGTGGCGACACTCGCTCTGGCCATCGGCGCCAATACCGCGATCTTCTCGCTGGTAAATGCCGTCTTGCTCGGGCCGCTGCCCTATCCGGACGCGGATCGCATCGTTCAGTTCCTGTTCGCTACGCCTGGTAGCGAAGGCTTGACGCTATCGGTTCCCGTGGTGGCCGCGCTCTCGCGGGAGACGGACGTGTTCGAAGCAGTGGCCGCCTATGACTTTGGCGGACCGGGGATCAGCATTACCAGCGGCGGCGAGCCCGAGCAGGTGACCGCCGTTCACGCCGCGGCCGGCTTCTTCTCCATCTTGCGCGCGCCCATGGCCGCCGGGCGCACCTTCACCGAAGAAGAAGACCGCCCCAAAGCGGGCCGTTTCGCCGTGCTGTCGTACGCTCTCTGGCAGCGGCGCTACCAGGGCGACGCAAGTATCGTCGGCAAGGCAATCTCGCTCGGCGGCGCGCCGCATACGGTCACCGGCGTGCTTGGCGCCGGCTTCCGAACGGACCCACCGGCAGAGATCTACCTTCCTCTGCAGGCCGATCTCGCCACCGCAACACACGCTTTCTACCTCCGAACGGTAGGCCGCCTGCGCGAGGGAGCTACGGTGGAGCAGGCGAACGCGCGGCTGCGACTCACGTTCGCAGAGTTCCTTCGCAAGTACCCGGCATTCAATCCGCAGGCCGGCTTCGCGGTGAAACCGGCGCGGGAGGTACGGGGCGGTGACGTGCGAACAGCGCTCTGGGTGCTGCTCGCCGCGGTCAGCTTGGTCCTGCTGATCGCGTGTGCCAACGTTGCGAACCTCCTGCTGGCGCGCGGCGCAGGACGCGAGCATGAGATGGCGGTCCGCACCGCGCTGGGGGGCAGCAGAGCGCGGATCGTAGCGCAACTGCTGACCGAGTGCGCGCTCCTGGCCCTGGCAGGTGGCGCCGCGGGACTCGCGCTTGGCACGCTCGCCTTGCGCTGGCTCGTCGCCATCCATGCCGAGGCAATACCAGGTGCGGAGAACGTGCACCTGGACTGGCGCGTGTTCGCCTTCACCGCGGCACTCTCGCTGGGCGCGACGTTCGTGTGCGGTCTCATGCCGGCTCTGCGAACCTCGCGAACCGGCGTGTCCGGGATGATGGCCGGTGCGCGCGGAGCCACGTCGCGCGGGCTGTCTCGCACGGGTGCAGCACTTGTCGTCGCGGAGATCTCCCTTGCCGTGCTTCTCGTCACCGGCGCGGGATTGATGCTGCGCTCGTTCGCGGCCCTGCGTCAGGTGCATCCGGGCGTGCGCCCGGATCGCGTCCTCACGCTCCAGATGTCGCTGCAGGGTACACGCTTTACGAACACCGCGGAAGTCGCAGCCCTGGTGAAGCGGGGCGTGGAGCGAATGTCGGCTGTACCGGGCGTGGTCTCGGCCGCCGCGTGTTGGACCCTGCCCGTCGAGCTTGCGTTCGGCTCCAGCTTCAACGTTGAAGGGCGGCCCCTGCCGGAGAACGAACGCGTGCACGGTGGAACGATGATGCGGCCGGCATCTCCGAACTTCCTCGAAGTGTTCGGCATTCCGCTCAGGCGAGGCCGCTTCTTCACGGAATCGGATACCGCGGGCTCCCAGAGCGTCGCGGTCATCAGCGAGGCGCTCGCGCGCAAATACTGGCCGCAGGGCGATCCCATCGGCGAACGGATCACCATTGACAAACATATGGGACCGGACTTCGCGGCGCCGCCGCGGCTGATCGTCGGCATCGCCGCCGACGTCCGCGACCTGGCGCTCAACCAGGAGCCGGCGCCGCTGGTCTACGTTCCGCAAGCGCAGGTGCCGGACGGCATGACACGCATCGACAGCGGCATACTGCCGTTGACGTGGGCAATCAAGACCGCCGGCGAGCCGTACTCGATGCTGAAATCCGTGCGGCGCGAACTGCAGTTGGCAAGCGGCGGCCTGGCCGTCGGCCGCGCCCGTTCGATGAAAGACGTGGTGCGAGCTTCGACGGCGCAAAGCGACTTCAACACCGTGCTGCTGGCTGCCTTCGCGGCGCTTGCCATGACGCTGGCGGCCGTCGGCACACATGGGTTGATTGCCTTCTCCGTCGAGCAGCGGCGCCGGGAGATCGGAATTCGCGCCGCACTCGGTGCGTCGCCGGAGGCGCTGGCGGGAATGGTCGTGGCGCAGTGCCTCGCGCTGGCGGCGACGGGCATAGCCTTAGGGGTCGCTGGTAGCGCCGCTCTCGCGGGGTACATGCAATCGCTCATTTACGGAGTGAAGCCGTGGGACGGCCTGACAGTGCTAGGGGCTTGCGGGATCCTTGCCCTGGTCGCTCTTCTTGCGGCGTACCGTCCCGCTAAGCGCGCCGCTCTAACGGATCCTGCCGCCGCGCTGCGGGCCCAGTGAGGGAAGTGCTTCTGAAAAGACTCACCGGGTGTGTAGTTCTTGCACGGGGCGTATTACTCCTGCGTCGGGTCGCCCGCCTTTGGAGATGAGGTCAGCGCCGCCAAAAATAGGGCGAAAACGAGCAGCATTGCCACTAAAGCCGAGATCAGCATCATCGCTCCCACTCCCTCTGATGATCGGCTAGCAAGTGGGGTTCCACATAGTCTGGGAACCGCTGACGTACTGGGGGAAGAACGCTTACTTCGACGGGCTCAGTTCTTCGGGGAATACGGCGTATCCCGAGGGCGGCGGGTAGAGTGAGTGAAGTAGGTCGAGACGGCGCCGCAGGTAGCGGCTGGGTAATTGGCGCGGACCGGTTTCCACGTCGATATCGCAGCAGATTCCATGCAAATAAAGGGTCAACGTATCGACAAAGCTGCTCTGCGCGTACTCGAGGAAGCCCTTCGTTTCGCGGCGCAGGTTGACCTGCCGGCGGACGAGACCCTGTTTCAGGTGCCAGCTTTTCTCGTCCACCTCGCCATGCACGCTACTGCTCAACTCCTCCCGGAGGAGCGTCGCATACTGCATTTGGGATTCGCCATTCCACCGCGTGGAGAGCAGTTTGGCCAGGCTATGGTAGAAGCGGTAATGGTAGTCGGCCACCTCCTGGTCTTTGAGAGCGAAGGCTAGAAAGGCTTCGGTCCCACGAGTCAGCTCGGCAGCGAAAACGGACTTCGCCTCGACGGGCTTCTCGCTGGTAATGAAAGTCTCCGGAGCCTTCTGTGTTTTTCCGCCGTTGCGTTCCAGATAAGGAGACAGAACGACGTTGACGCGCGGCAAGGTCGCGAGGACGCCGGGCGGTAGGGCAGCCACCGGCTCTTCCAGGTACTCGCCGACGTCCTCCTCGCTCAGCGGCAGCGCCGCGCAGAAATAGGAAAACTTCTCCCGGAGTGGGATCAACTGCCCGCGGAAACGCTCCGCGAACTCCCCGAGGCTGAGCCGGGTGAGATCGGGCTGAGATGACATCAGGATGTAACCGCTATTCTAACAGACGCATCCGTTGGCTCAGTTGCGACAGCAAAGCGCACAGGCAGCGGCAAGCGATACACTGGAGGGAGCCTCGTGTCCCCCCAAATCCTTGTATCCGCAGGTGAAGCGTCGGGCGACCTGTACGCGGCCCGACTGGTAGAACGGCTCCGGGAGCGTCTGCCCGAAGCCCGTTTTTTCGGCTGCGCCGGCCCTCGGATGCAGGCCGCCGGAGTGGAGGCGGTGGTGGATGCGCGCAGCCTTGCAGTGGTGGGGCTGGTAGAGGTGCTGGCCCATATCCCGCGCATTTACGGCGAGTTCCGGAGGCTCTGCGGCGCCGCGCGGCGGCGGCGGCCGGCCTTGGCCGTACTCACTGACAGCCCGGATTTCCATCTGCGAGTCGCGTCCAAGCTGAAGCACGACGGCGTGCCGGTGGTGTACCTGGTAGCGCCGCAGGTGTGGGCATGGCGGAAAGGCAGGCTGAAGACTCTCCGTCGAAACGTGGATCGCCTGCTGTGCATCTTTCCCTTTGAGGAGAAGTTCTTCCGTGACAACGGGGTGGCTGCCGATTACCTGGGCCATCCGCTGGCCGGCTCGGTGAGCGCGGCAACCAGCCGGGACGAGTTCTTTCGCCGTCACCGGCTGCCGCCGGACCAGCCCTTGATCGCAATACTGCCGGGCAGCCGGCGAGGAGAGATCCAGAGACACATACCCCCGCTACGCGATGCCGCGGCAATCCTCGGCCGGCAGCCCACGTCGTTTCTGCTCGGCAGTCCGCGGGGGGTCTACTCACAGCAGGAGTGGCAGCGGCTCTTGAGCGGTACTTCGATCCGCGTGGTGGAAGCTGAAACCTGGGACCTGCTGGCGCATTGCGACGTGGCGCTGGCCGCCAGCGGAACAGTGACCATGGAGGCAGCGTTGCTCGGCGCTCCCCTGGTTACCTTTTATCGCGTTACCGCAGTGAGCTGGCTGTTAGGAAAGCTGCTGGTGGATGTGCCGTTTTACTCGATGGTCAATCTCGTCGCGGGGCGGAAGATCGTACCCGAGCTGATGCAGGACGAGATGACCGGAGAACGGCTGGCGAGTGAAGCGCGGCGCCTGCTCGAAGACGACGGTGAGCGGCGGCGCATGAAGCAGGAGCTGGCCGAGGTTGCGGCGCGGCTCGCCTCGGACGGAGATCCGATGGAGCGCGCGGCGAACATTGTCGAGGGCATGATGAAGAGCGTGCCTCGCTGAGATTTGGGGAGAACGATGGCGAGACGATGGATGTTGGCGGGAGTGCTGGCGTGCGCGGCGGTGCCGGAGCTGGCGACGGCCCAGGTGCAGGCGCGGCGGTCGCGCGTTGACGTGCAGCATTACGTGGTGAACGCACAGGTGGACCCGGCCAACCGCACCGTGCAAGCCACGGCGGAGGTGCGCTTCAACGCACTTGACGACAATTTGACCACCACGGCGTTCGAGTTGAATAACGCCATGAACGTGTCCCGTGTGGTGGACGCAGCCGGGCGCCAGGTCCCGGCCTCCCGAAACCAACAGGACTTCACCGTAAGCCTCAGCTTTAATGAGCCGCTCAAGAAGGGCTCCGCGCAGGCTCTGACGTTCAGCTACGACGGGCGGCTGTCGGGCGAAGAGGAATCACCCGTCTACGGATTGAAGTTCGCGGCGTTGGGCGCCAACAGCGGATACTTGCTGTATCCCGCCCGGTGGTTCCCGGTGAACGACTACACCGTCGACCGGTACACCGCGGATTTCCGGATCACCGTGCCGGCGGGCTTCAAAGTCGTATCGAGCGGATTAAGCACCACCGAAACCAGCGCGTCCGGCGGCACCACATACATCTTCCGCACCACGCAGCCGACCTTTCCGGGCAGCATTGCCGTCGTTCAGGGCGACCCTGTCGTCAGCCGCAACTCAGGCGTCAACACCGACATCTGGTTCCGCGAGGGCAAGGCGATGGCTGTCGCCTATGGCGAGGAGACGGCCAAGATCATGACCTTCCTCACCGGCATCTTCGGGCTGCCGCCGCAGGCCGGGCTGACCCTCGTGGAGATCGACGCGAACGGTCCCTCGGGTTATTCCGCGCCAGGCATGTTGTTCCTCTCGTCGCGGTCCATCGGCTCGAGTGTGAACACGCGTGTACTGGCAAACCAGATTGCGCGGCAGTGGTGGGGTGCGCTCGTTTCGCCGGTCACCAGGAACCATCTTTGGTTGACTTACGGCCCGGCGCGGTACGCTGAGCTGCTCTACATTGAGAGCACCAACGGTCCCGCGGCGATGGAAAGCGAGATCCGCGACACCTACGTCGAGGCACTGACCGTGGAGAGCCCTCCCATGAGCCAGGCCGCGCGGCTGGAAGACTACTCGCCCGAGCTGATCGCGCTGGTGGGCGGCAAGGGCGCGGCAACGCTGAACATGCTGCGCGCGGTGGTGGGTGACGACAACTTCAAGAAGATCATGAAGGCGGTGCCGGAGCAGTTTGCCTGGAAGTCGATCTCGACGGAGGATTTTCGCAAGGTTACCGAGAGCGTGATCGGGCAGAACCTGGGCTGGTTCTTCATTCAGTGGGTGGAGTCGAACGGCGCGCCCGAATTCAAGATGGATTACACGGTGTTCCGGACCGCCAAGGGATTCCGCGTGATGGGCAAGATCAGCCAGGACCTGGACACGTTTCGCATGCCGGTGGACCTGAAAATTGAAACCGAAGGCAACCCCGAAGACAAGCGCGTGGAAGTGGTAGGAACCTCGTCGGAGTTCATCGTCGAGACCTTCGGAAAACCGAAGATCATCAACATCGATCCCAACAACCGGCTGCTGCGCTTCAGCGACCCGATTCGCGTCGCCGTCGCCATCCGGCGCGGGGAGCAATTTGCCGAGATCGGCGAGTTCGGCGAAGCGTTGAAGGAGTACCAGAAGGCGCTCGATGTCAACCGCAGTAGTTCGCTGGCGCACTACCGGGTGGGAGAGGTATTCTTCCTCCAGAACAATTATCAGTCGGCGGCCAACGCGTTTCGCGAGGCGCTGAACGGTGACCTGGAGCCAAAGTGGACCGAAGTGTGGGCGCGTATCAACCTGGGCAAGATCTTCGACGTGACCGGACAACGCGACCGGGCGCGCAACGAGTATCAATTGGCGCTGCGGACGAAGGACAACACGCAGGGCGCCCAGGAAGAAGCGGCGAAATACTTGAAGGCGCCCTACGAAAGGCCGCGCCAGAACTACTGATCACAGCGATTCTCTTCGCTCTCCTGGCGGCCGGTTCTGCTATCGCGCAGGGCCGGCCCTTCTTGCGTTCGGAGCTGATCTTCCCCTTGGAATCGTGGCACAACCACTCCTCGTCGATCGTCGAGCTTCCGAACGGCGACCTGCTCGTCTGCTGGTTTCATGGCAGCGGCGAGCGCACGGCTGACGACGTCAGGATCGAGGGCGCCCGTTGGAGCGCGAAGAAGAAGGCGTGGGGGGGACGCTTCCTGTTGGGTGACACGCCGGGATTCCCCGACACGAACCCGACGATGTTCATTGACCGCAAGCAGCGGCTGTGGCTCTTCTGGCCGGCGATACTCGCCAACGAGTGGGAGTCGGCGCTCATGAAGTACCGGATCTCGGAGGACTATCAGCAGGAGGAGGGCCCCCCGCGCTGGAGCTTCGCCGACAACCTGCTGGTGATTCCGAAGAACCTGGGACCGAGGATTACAGAGGCAATGGGGGATGCGGTGAAGCGCCCCGGCCCAGGCCGCATTTGGCACGCTCGCTTGCAGGTAATGGCCGACGATAAGCTATCGTCGCGCCTCGGATGGTTCACCCGTACGCACCCGGTGCAGTTGCCCTCGGGGCGGATCCTCGTGCCGATGTATTCGGACGGATTCTCGATGGGGCTGGTGGCTATCAGTGACGATGACGGGGCGACGTGGTCGGCGAGCGAGCCGATCGTCGGGTACGGCAACATTCAGCCTTCGCTCATGAGGCGGCGAGACGGCTCGATCGTCGCCTACATGCGGGACAACGGCCCGCCGCCGAAGCGCATCGCCGTTAGCGAATCGAAGGACGATGGCGTGACGTGGACGCCCGCCGATGATTCCGACCTGCCGAACCCGGGTGCCAGCGTGGAGGGCGTGGTCCTGCGCGACGGCCGCTGGCTCCTGGTTTACAACGATACGGAGCGAGGGCGGCAGTCACTGGCAGTGTCGTTGTCCGACGACGAAGGCAAGACCTGGAAGTGGACGCGGCATCTGGAACGGGACGACCGCACCGACCGCCCCGGCGCTTTTCACTACCCGTCCGTCATTCAGGCCCGCGACGGCAGCGTCCACGTCACCTACAGCTACTTCCTGAATCACCTGCCGGAAGGCGCAGGGCGCAAGAGCATCAAGCACGCGCACTTCAACGTGGAGTGGGTACTCGAAGGCACGGCAACTGCCCGAAATGAGTAGGCAACCGCACGTTGGACGGCGACCAGGTGGGGCGGGGTGCGCACGTCCACGCCATCGTCTGCGGCTACGAGCAGGCAGCCCGCAACAGCCACGGCTGAGCTGCGGAGCAGAGTGGCGTAGGGTCGGCCTAGAAGCGGCAGCGTCCCACGCAGCGCTTGCTCTTGCAGGTTTGGCAAAGGCGCTTGGGGACCTTCGTGACTGTCGTTATCTGCTTGTCCTGCGTGCTGATGGTAACAACCTTCTTCATGGCATCCCTCGATACTCCAGACGGTACACGTGCCGTGCCAAATCGGATCGCCGTTTTTCAAGGGGATACAAGACGAGTGGGGCAAATGACGTTACCGGCGTGGCAAGGTGCCAGGCAGGTGCCGAGTCATTTCACCCACAGCTCTCTGTCCCGGGAGTATACTCTCTCCGATGCCCGCCGACCTTGAAGGCCAGAATGACAAGAAGAACGGGAAGGACCTGCGCTCGCCCAGCCTGGCGGACCTGCGTTGGGACACGCCGGCGGAGCGGGTGAGTTCAATCGCCAAGCTCTACGGCTATGCAGACGGCTTGGCGACCGACGCAGCGAACTGGTATTGGAAGAACAAGAACCAGAAGAAGTTGTTGTCGCAGGCAATTCGGTACGTGGCGATCGGGCTGACGGGCGTGGCGGGGTTGCTGCCGATCATTCGAACCGTGTGGGAGATTGACGTCGACGTGCGCAATCCCGAGCTGCTGGTGTCGCTGCTGATTGGCGTCGCGACGGCGCTGCTCGGCTGGGATCGGTTCGGCGGGTTCTCCACTGGATGGATGCGGTATGTCAAGCATGCGATGGCGATCCAGCGCATCCAGCACGAGTTCCGCCTGGAGTGGACGGCACGCCTGGCGCAGCAGCCGCCGGTGACGGTCCCGGCGGTGGCGGGGGCCACGGCGGGCGGGCCCACCGTGGTGGTACAGCAAGCTTCACCCGACATCGACCCGGCGACGGTGGCGGCGTTGATCGAACGCGCCAAGCAGATGATCCTCTCGGTGCAAGACCAGGTGGCAAAGGAGACGGGTGAATGGGCGGCGGAGTTTGAGAAGAACCTCTCCCAGCTCGAAAGCGACGTGCGGTCCCAGTGGGCGGAGTATCGCAAGAAGGCCGACGAGCAGGCGGCGGCGGAGCGGCCAGGGAGTATCGTGCTGACGGTGAAGAATGCGCTCGCTCTGGACCAGGCATCGTTCACGGTGGCGCTGTATTCGCCTTCCGGCGTACTGCTCGAGCAGACAACGCTCAAGGGGACGCAGACGTGGGTGCGAACAAGCGCGACGCCGGGCACGCACGCGCTGATCGTGAGCGGCCTGCTGAAGGGCGTGCCGCGTGAAGTGCGGGACTTGGCCGAAGTGAAAGCCGCAACGCGGACGGACCTGTCGGTTGAGCTACCGGTCTGACACGTTATGATGGCCCTTCGCGATGACCACCGTTACACACCTGGAGTGCAGCCTCTGCGGAAAGCGGCGCGAGGCGGGGCAGGTTCATAACCTCTGCGAATGCGGCGGGCCGCTACTGGTCCGGTATGACCTGGAAAAGGCCCGTGCCAGTTGGAGCCGCGATTGGATTACGACGGGCCCGTCGAGCATGTGGCGGTACGCGCCGGTTCTGCCGGTGAGCAAGCCCGCTTCGATCATTTCGCTCGGTGAGGGATTGACGCCGCTTGTCCGAGCGCGGCGGTTGGGCAAGGCATACGGCGCTGAGGACCTGTGGGTGAAGGACGAGGGGCAGAATCCGACCGACTCGTTTAAGGCCCGTGGGCTCTCGTGCGCGATTTCGATGGCGCACGAGCTTGGCATCCGCAAGGTGGCAATTCCTTCCGCGGGAAATGCGGCGAGCGCTCTGGCCGCCTATGCGGCGGCGGCGGGCATCGAGGCGCATATCTTCATGCCGCGCGATGTCCCGCAGGCCAACTTCATCGAGTGCAAGTCCTACGGGGCGCACGTGACGCTGGTGGATGGGTTGATCAGCGACTGCGGACGGATCGTCGCCGAGCGGAAGGACGCCGAGGGCTGGTACGACGTCAGCACCTTGAAGGAGCCGTACCGGATCGAGGGAAAGAAGACCATGGGCTACGAGGTGGCCGAGCAGTTCCAGTGGTCTCTTCCCGACGTGATTTTCTATCCCACCGGTGGCGGCGTGGGAATGATCGGCATGTGGAAGGCCTTCGACGAGATGGAGCAGCTGGGGTGGATCGGCTCGAAGCGTCCGAAAATGATTGCGGTGCAGGCTGCGGGTTGTCAGCCGATGGTGCGGGCCTTTGAAGAGGGAGCGGAGCGCAGCCGCTTTTGGGACAACGCCTGGACGGTAGCCAGCGGACTGCGGGTGCCCAAGCCGCTGGGCGACTTCCTGATTCTAGAGGCTGTTCGGAAGAGCGGCGGGACGGCAATTGCGGTCACCGACGAGGAGTCCCTGGAAGCGGGCCTGGAAATGGCGCGGCTGGAAGGGTTGTTTGCGGCGCCGGAGGGGGCAGCCTGCGTGGCGGCGCTGCGAAAGCTGCTCGCGAACGGATTTTTGAAGCCGGAGGAGCGGATCGTGATCTACAACACCGGTTCGGGTCTCAAGTACCTGGAGGCCTATTCGACGCGCTTTCCGCGCCAGGCATCGTCCGAGTACGACAAACTAGGCGGCTTGATTACACCGCGTTAGCGCTGTTCGGGGAGGGTGATTTCTTTCGGGCCATCCTCCATGCCGCTGATGCGGATGACTAACGGCTTGGGCGGGGCCGCCGGCGCGGGCGGTGCGGCTGGCGCGGCGAGTTGTTCGATTCGCATGGGCGCGTTTGATTTCACGGCCGCCTGAAGACTCACGTTACCCGTCCGCTGCTTCATGCCGGCGCGGAGCTGGCGGAAGCCGTCTTCCACTTCTTTGCGGTCGAGTGCGAAGGCGATGTGGAGCGACTCACCCTCCGCGGCGAGCCGAAGCTTTTGCAGGAAACGCTGGGTGTCGGCGTCCTTGGGATTCTGGAGTGCAGCCATCTGCAGGAAACTGTTAAGCATGGCGCCCATCGCCTGGGCGTTCTGGGCCGAAGAGGTCGCCAGGTAAAGCTGGAAGTCCATGCCGTCCTGCAGCGAGACGCCGAAGTCGAGGCCACGAATATCCTTGAACATTGCCGCCTGGGGGATGGTCTCGCCGGCGAAGGCCTCCGGCGGGAGGGCGAGAACGGCCCAAATGTCGTTCGCAGCGGCGACCGACTTGGCACGCTGAACCAGCGGTGGCTGGGGCGAGGCGAGTGAGCGCGAGCGATCGATCACCGAACGAAGCGAGGCTCGGTCGCCAACCAGGATCAGCTCGGGCGACATCAGAGCCAATTCCATGTCACTGCCGCGGCCGCGCGGCGCGGTGAGGATTTCTACGCCCTGGTATTGTCCGGCTCCGAAGCCTTTGGCGAGGCTTTGCTTGACGCGCGCAGCGTCGAAGCGGCCCTGTACGGCGACCACCACCGGAGGTTCTTCTTTCGACTTGGGGTTGCGTTTCCCCGGCGAGGAGATCAGCACCCGGTCCACCTGGTCGAGGAGTTCCGCGCCGGGCATGGCTTTCTGGAATCCGGCCAACTCGGCGACGTTCTGACGGATGAGGCCGGCGAGGAAGGAGTTGGAGGCGCGGCGCCACTCGATGCCGACCATGGCTTGAGCGCGCGGATGCGTATACTGCCAAAGATCGTTTTGGGCCTGGAGTTGAGACCCGATGACAAGAAGAAGACAGACGACAGCCAGCCGCATGAGCGACACCTCAGCTTCAGCGTATGTGGAACCGGAGACAATCCCAATCAGGGGAACGCCCTAGGGGCGCGGCAGGAATCGACCGGAGAGTAGAACCCGGGGGTGCTGCGCGTACGTCCAAGTATTTGATAGGGTAGTGAGGGTAAAGGAGCCAACC
The DNA here is from genome assembly GCA_033763935.1 of Bryobacteraceae bacterium. GTDB lineage: Bacteria > Acidobacteriota > Terriglobia > Bryobacterales > Bryobacteraceae > DALYJJ01. The sequence goes on along the minus strand of JANRJO010000106.1, from coordinate 10,251 downwards.
TTACGATGAAGCGTATTCTGGGTACTGCTTGTATGATCGTGCTGGGCAGCACGATGGCGATGGCCGACAGCTGGAGCGGGCACGTGATCGACGTCATGTGCAAAGGCAAGGACGCGGCGAGCCACACGAAGGGCTGCGCGATCGGCTGCGCGAAGGGCGGCTATGGGCTGCTGACGTCGGACGGCAAGTTTGTGAAGTTCGACGAGGCGGGCAACGCGAAGGCATTGGCTGCGCTGAAGGCGTCGACGCGTGACAAGGATCTGCGCGCGAAGGTGACGGGCAAGCTGGCCAACGACGTGATTGCCGTCGAGAGCATCGAAATCGAGAAGTAAGTTATTAACTACGGGAGGGCGCTGCCAAGCGCCCTCTTTCTCAATCCCACCCATCCGGCGAAGACCGCCGGGTTCTCCAGCCAAGTCATCATCCACAGCAGCATTTCCTCTTTGATCAGCCGCGGTTCGCCTTCGAGGCGGCGCAGTGCGAAGCGGGCGTGGTCTTTCGCCGTAATCACTAACTGACGGGCGTCTTCGGGGCGGTGTTCATACTCCACTGCCAGTGCGGAGAGGGTCCGCTCTAACGACTCGAGCGATTCCTGGCGCACGCCCTCTACCAGCGGACCCAGGGGAAGAGACACGTCGCGGAGGGCGCGACGGAGCCAGGAGCCGGATGCGCCGAGAGTGGCGGCGAAGAAGGCGAATTCGGCCTCGTCGATCACGGCGGGACGGCGCTGTTCGAGTAGTTCGAGCAGCCGGGCTTTACGGCTGACGCGCGTGGTTGCCACTACGGTATTGTGCGACCGCCTGGTTGTGGGCGTTCAGGTCCGAGGTGAAGGTGTGTTGGCCGGAGCCGTCGGGCTTGGCAACGAAGAACAGGTAGCTGGTTTGGGCGGGCTTGAGGGCGGCGCGGAGCGATTCCGCGCCGGGGTTGGCGATGGGGCCGGGAGGAAGGCCGGGATTGCGGTACGTGTTGTAGGGGTGGGGGCTGTCGAGGTCCGACCGGTAGATAGTGCCGCGCCAGCGGCCTTCGAGGAGAGCGGCGTAGATGGTGGTGGGGTCACAGTCGAGTTTCATGCCGGCGTCGAGGCGGTTTCGGTAGACCGACGCGACGAGGGGCCGTTCCCGCGGAACGGCCGACTCCTTTTCTACGAGCGAAGCGAGGGTTACGGTTTGGTGGACGGGTTTGGGCGCGCCAAGGGACTTCCATTCGGCACGGAACTTGGAGGTCATCTGGCGCACCATCTGTTCAGCGGAGGTTGCGCGGGTGAGCCGATAGGTGGAGGGGAAGAGGTAGCCTTCGAGGGAGGCGGCCTGGGGGCTCAGGTCGCCGATGAGTTCCTTGACGAGGGCGGGGCGGCGAACGGCTTCGAGGAAGCGCCGCGAGTTGAGGTCGAGGCCGAGGGTGTCGAGAGTGGCGGCGATTTCGAAGATATTCGCGCCTTCGGGTACGGTCACCTGATAGTAGTGGACGTCGCCGGCGGCTAATCGGGTGGCGACGTGGTAGGGGGTATCGGGAGCAGCGAAGCGGTACTCGCCGGCCTGGAGGACGGCGCTGGGGCGAAGGGCGCGGGCGGCGAGGAACTGCCATTCGGAGCGGACGACGCCCTTTTCCGCGAGGAGGGCGGCGATGTCGCGGGTGGAGGTACGGCGAGGGATTTCGAGGAGGACGGGTTGATTGAAACCCGCATAACGATCGCCGGCAACGGCCCAGAGGGCGACGCCGGCGGCTGCGATGAGCAGGAGCAGGAGGATGGGAATCAGGCGGCGTCTTCGGGCCATACGTTGGTTCCTTCCCCTGGTGGACGCTGATGGTCGAGGTATTCCTGCAGGAGAATTGATGCGGCGACACGGTCGACGTCGCCGCGGCGGCGGTCGGCGCGGACGCCGCGTTCCTTGAAAAGTTCTTCGGCTTCGACGCTGGTGAGGCGTTCGTCCCAGAGGTCGACGGGAAGGCCGGTGGTGTGGGCGAGCTTTTCGGCGAAGGCGCGGGCTCGGGCGGCGGCGGGGCCTTCGGTTCCATTCATGTTCTTGGGAAGGCCGACCAGGAAGCGTGCGACCTCGCGCTCAGCGGCGAGTTGCGAGAGGCGGGCGAGATCTTCGCGAAGGGTGGTACGGACGAGCGTTTCGAGTCCGGAAGCGGTGAGGCCGAGCGGGTCACTGAGGGCGAGTCCGATGCGGCGTTTTCCTAAATCCAGGGCGAGAATTCGCGCTGGAGATTCGAGGGGCACTACTCGCAATTCTACCGTCACAGAGGGCATGTTAGAGTAGCGGTAGCGAAATCGGGGAACGTCTCGCGGTGTGGCACTTCTAAGTCCAACTTTACCTTCTCAACGGCCGAACAACCCCAGCGTGTTTGTGATCGCGGTGGGGGTTGTGTTCGCGCTGCTGTACATCGGGAAGCTCTTCTTCGTAACGCTGCTGACCTCGGTGATTCTGTCGTTCATTCTGGAGCCGGGGGTAAAGCTGGTGATGCGCGCGAGGCTGCCGCGCGGGCTGGCGAGTTTCGTGGTGTGCAGCGTGGCGCTGCTGGCGTTGTACCTGATGGGGTTGGGGGCGTACTCGCAAATCGTGGGATTCGTGGAGGATCTGCCGAGTTATTCGCAGCGGATCAGCGATTTGATCGACGGGGCTTCGCTGCGGTTGGAATCGGCGGAGAAGTCGGCGTACGAGCTGCTGATCCCGAAGCGGCTGCGAGACCGGGAAGCGCAGATTCAGCAGCAGCCGATGGAGCCGCCGTCGCGCGCGAGGGGCAAGAAGAGAGCGGCGGAAGCGCCGATGCCGCCGGCGATTCAGGAAGTCCGGATCCGGCAGGAGCGGGCGCCGCTATTAACGACGTTGTGGAACGAGCTGCAGGCGTTCTACGACGTGATTCTGATGGTGTCGTTCGTGCCGTTCCTGGCGTACTTCATGCTGAGCTGGAGCGACCATTTGCGGCGGGCGTTTCTGGCGATGTTTCACGGCGCGGACCGGCAGGTGGCGGGGAAGACGTGGGAGGGGATTGCGAACCTCGCGCGGGCGTACATGGTGGGGAACTTCCTGCTGGGCATCCTGTTGTCGGTGGCGACGGCGGTATTCCTGTACATCATGAAGGTCCCGTATTGGGGGCTGGTGGGACCGATCAGCGGCTTCCTGAGCCTGGTGCCGTATGTGGGGTTACCGCTCTCGGTGGCGCCGGCGCTGCTGGCGGCGCTGCCGGTGGCGGACCAGCTGGCGCCGTACCTGGTGATCGGGACGACGATCGCGTTCTTCCACCTGCTGGCGTTGAACCTCTTATACCCGAAGCTGGTGGGGTCGCGGGTGCATTTGAACCCGCTGGTGGTGACGGTTGCGCTGATGGTGTGGGGGCTGCTGTGGGGGGGCGCGGGGCTGATCCTGGCGATTCCGATCACGGCGGGGCTGAAGGTGGTCTGCGACAACGTGACCGGGTTACAGCCGTACGGGAAGCTACTCGGCGACTAGGCCGGCGGCGGGGGCGAGCGAGGATTCCAGGTACAGGCGGAGGTCGAGGCTGGCCGCGGCGGCGGGGTTCAGGTCGAGCAACTGGCGCTCGACGGCGCCGACGAAGGAGCCGACGAGGATTGCGGTGGGCGTTCCGTGGGCGTGGGCGATGGCGGGCAGGATGCGGCGGAAGCCGAGGGTGAGTTCGCGCCAGCGCAGGATGGCGGCGCCGTCGATGGTGTCGTCGTCGGCGTGGAGGGCGATATGGACGCGGTGAGTCCCCAGGGTCAGGAGCAGGGGCTGGCCGGGGCCGGACACGGTGGGCGGCCAGGACTGCCAAGCGGCCTCCGGGGGCAGGGGCAGCAGGTAGGCGAAGTCGGCGGGCCGGCGGACTTTCGAGAGCGACCACTGGAGCCAACGGCGGCATTCGGCGTCCCCCGCCACTTCGATGGGCGAAGGCAGCAGGAGGGGGTCGGCGAAACCGAGTCGAGCAGCGGAGCGGGCGAGCAGGGCCTGTACACGGTCGCGCTCACGACACTGCCAGCCATCGTAGGCTCGCAGCGCGCGGCGCAGGCTGCGGAGGCCGGGGCCGAGGATGGCATGGGGCTCCGTCATGGGCGATCAGTAGTACTATCGGCCACCGGGAGGGGTTGCAATGTAGGGGGAACACCCGGGATGGGGGCCTGTGACGACCTTGTGCCGGGCGTTCGGCGGAGGGGTATTCCGTTTTTTCGAGAAGGGCGCGCGGGTGACGGTGAAGCACGACATCGCTGGCCGCCGGTAGCGGTGATGTTCTGTGGGGCGGCTCGGGGATTAGCGTCTGGAGCGCAAGACCCGCGTGGCGGCAAACGCGGCTAACGCTGAAGCGAAGAGCGCCGCTGCGGCAGGCTCAGGTACAGCCTTTGCGGGCGCGGCGAAGGTCAGTGCCTGGCCGAAGCCGGGGAAGGGGCTCTCGGCGGCTACAGAAAGGGTGGTAATGGGCCCGTCAAACTTCAGCACACCGTCGTAGAAACTGCCGTTATCGGGCATAAACAGAGTATTGCCGGTAACGCCTACGCCGCCGAGGCCGCTGGCGAAGGTGAAGGGGCGGCTGAAGGTATAGACGGTCGTGGGGTCAACCACGCCAAAATTATAGGTCCCACGCCAAAATACGGCAACCAATAATAGCTGGTCGAGCGGCTCAGCGAAGGTGACGCTCCAGTTGTTACCGACACTGTACTGGGCAACCTCGGCCCCCGGCAGCGGCGCAGCAGCGAAGTTCGGCCCGATCAAGTTGAAATTGACGATACCGAGAAACTGCGAGTTGAAGCCGGAGACGGTAAAGGATACTCCGTTCAGGGTGCCGGTCGTCGGGCTTGTCCAATCGGCGCCGATGACGCCTGCAAAAGAGGAACGGCGAACAGGATGAGGGGCAACAAGCGCGTCACAGACAAGGAAGGCCTCCGCGCGAATTTGACAGTATATGGTCGCGATTAAGGGTCAGTCAACTGAAGTGGAGCAGTTGCTTACACCCGCGCTGGGGGCTTGGCTGCGGGGTCGCGTGAGAGGGAGGCTTCGAGGTAGAGGCGAAGGTAGAGGCTAGGCACGGCGGCGGGACGCGGAGGAAGCCGAGGGTGAGTCCACGCGCCGGCCGAGGAGGAGGGCGCCGTCGCGGGGGTCGCCGCCGGCGCGCAGTCCTCGGTCAGACCAGTCATTGGTGCTATCGACCGCGCAGAACAAGGGGGAAGGCCCTCAGCCGAATATTCAGTTGTCAAACATCCTGCCGGGTGGTCTACCTCTTGAGATCACTCAAGAGCAGACTCCCGTACCCAAACCGCGCAAGGGGGTGGCGGCGCTTGGGAGCCGAATTGGCGGCGGTGGCGAACCGCGGTTTGGCGTCGGCGGCGACTGCCCTTTTCGGGGGCCCGCGGAGCGGACGAGCCGGGTGAGGCGCGCTCGCTACGGCATAGCGGCGCGCTCGACGGCGCGCATGACGCGGAGGAGATTGCCGCCGTAGATTTTCCGGATATCCGAGGCTGAATACCCTTTTTCGAGGAGGGCGCGGGTGAGGTTGGGGAATTCGGCGACGGTGGCGAGTCCTTCGGGGACGCAGCTGACGCCGTCGAAGTCGGAGCCGATGCCGATGGCGTCGATGCCGGCTACCTTCTTGATGTGATCGATGTGGGCGACGATATCGGCGAGGGTGGCGCGGACGGTTTTGGCGCCGATTTCATCGAACATTTTGCGCATGGCGGCGCGGCGTTGGGCGCGGTCGGTGATGCCGGCGAGTTTTTCGCGGAGGGTGGCCATGAGCTTGGGGTCGTTCATGGGGCTGGAGTCGGCGGATTTCTGGGAGAGGAATTCGCAGCCGAAGTTGATCTGAACGACGCCACCTTTCTTGGCCAGGGCGGCGATCATTTCGTCGGTCATGTTGCGCGGGATATTGGAGATGGCCCGGCAGGAGGAGTGGGAGGCGAAGGGCGGGGCCTTGGAGACTTCGAGGACGTCCCAGAAGGTCTTGTCGGAGACGTGGGAGATGTCGACCATCATGCCGAGGCGGTTCATTTCGGCGACGATCTCGCGGCCGAGAGGGGTGAGACCTTTATTTTCCCTGCTGCCCGAGGACCCGGCCCAGGTGTTGTCGTTCGAGTGGGTGAGGGTCATGTAGCGGATGCCGAGATCGTAGTAAGTGCGGAGCAAGCGGGGGCTGTCCTCGATGGCGTGGCCGCCTTCGATGCCCATGAGGGCGGCGATTTTATTGCGTTTCTTGGCCTGGACGATATCGGCGGCGGTGGTGGCGAAGGTGAAGTCGGCGGGGTAGCGGGTGGCAATGTCGTGCTTCACCGTGTCGATCATTTCGAGGGTGCGGTGGGCGGAGCGGTTGCCGTTGACGTAGTCGGCGGCGACGTAGACGGCGAAGAACTGGGCCGTCATGCCCCCCTGTTTCATGCGGGGGAGGTCGGTGTGGGTTTCGGTGGAGGGCTTACCGATATCAAAGCCCTCGACAGTTCGGCTCGTGACATCGTTATGCGTATCGATAAGGATTGCAGAGCGATGCACCTTGCGGACCTGGGCGTCGGTAACGGGACGCGTTTGAGCGACGGCGCTCGCGAAGGCGAGCGCCGTCAGGAGGAGGAGTTTGCGGGTCATGAGTTAGAACATGATGCGGAGGGCGAGCTGGACGTTACGGGGCTCGCCGAAGCCGATGCCGGGAGCGTTGCCGCCGTTGCGCGTGTTGGTGATTAAGCCGAACGCGGTGGAGGCGGCGAGGCTGGTGCCCGGGTTGGCATAGTTGGCGCGGTTGGTGATGTTGAAGATTTCCACGCGGAACTGAGCGGAGACGCGCTCGGTGATGGAGGTGGTCTTAAAGACGGAGAAGTCGACGGCGGCGAAGCCGGGGCCGTAGAGAGCGTTGCGGCCGATATTGCCGAAGGTCCCGGCGGCGGGACGGGCGAAGGCGGCCGGGTTGAAGTACGGGAGAGCGGCGCCGGGGGCGGAGCGTGCGGCGACGTTGGCGAAGGGGTCGCCGACGACGTCGACGCGATCGAGGCCGGAGCCTTCGCCGGTGCCGGAGACGTTGGTGCCGGCGCGGAGGTCGATGGGTTCGCCGCCGTGGAAGGTCATGAGGGTATTGACCTGCCAGCCGCGGCCGAGGCGCGGGTATTTCTGGATGAAGTTGGGCACGTCGTAGCTGGCGAAGGCGGTGAAGATGTGGCGGATGTCGAAGTTAGCGGGTCCGCGTTCGCGGCCGAGGTTGTTGGAGTCGGCGGGGAGGGCGTTGCGGACGTTGGAGCCGTTATCGATGGCCTTGCCGTAGGTGTAGTTGGCGTTGAGGGTGATGTTCTTCCAGCGGGTGGTGCGGACGGAGGCCTGGAGCGAGTTGTAGTGGGAGTTGCCGATGGAGTTGAGTTCGTTGATGGCGGCGAGGGTGGGGTACTGGGTGTTGAAGGGCCGGCGGGACTGAACGGTACCGGCGCCCGGGTTCGCAAAGTTGATATTGCGAATGAGCGAGAGGTGGCGGCCGGCGGAGCCGACGTAGCCGACCTGGAGGACGGTGGCCTTACCGAGTCCCTGCTGGATGTTGAGGTTGTAGTTCTGGACGTAGGGGATACGGAAGTCCTGGCTGATGGAGAAGGCGCCGAAGGGCGGGCGCGGGTTTGCTGTGCCGAAGATGGGCACGCCCTGCTGGATGGTGATGGGATCGAGCGAGATGGAGAAGACGGGGGAGGGGCCGCCGGGATTGGCGTGGACACCGGCGGAGCCGCCGTTGGGCATGCCGGTGTTGGCGACGATGAAGTTGAGCGGCGGCATGTCGTAGAACAGGCCCCAGGAGCCGCGAATGACGGTGGAGCCGCCGCGTTTGGGGGTGAAGGCGAAGCCGAAGCGCGGGGCGAAGTTATTCAGGTCGTTCGGATAGAGGCTATCGACATCGACGCCGGGGGTGACGAAGCCGCGGCCTGGGATGAAGTTGGTGATGGAGTTTTCGGTGTCGTTGAGGACGCCGTGGAAGGAGTAGCGGACGCCGAAGTTGAGGTTGAGTTTGGGTGTGACCTGGAAGTTATCGTGGATCCACCAGTCGAATGAGTTCTGGCGGTAGTCGCGCTGGAGGGTACCGCGGACGATGATGGCGCCGGCGGGGGCGGTGTAGCCGGCGAGGAAGTCGGCGAGGGCTCGCTGGGCGGTGGAGAGGCCGGCGGTAGTGGCCCAGGGACCGCGGGAGCCGTCGAAGGTGAAGCGGCCGCGCTTGTCGGTGTCATAGAAGACATCGAGGTGGGCGCGGCGGTATTCGCCGCCGAACTTGAGCTGGTGGCGGCCGCGGGTCCAGGAGAGGTTATTGGTGATGTGGCCGGTGGTATCGATGCGGCCGAGGGGCTGGGTGCCGCCGACGCCGGCGAAACCGGAGATGCGGAGGAAGGGTGCACCGCGGAGGCTGTCTTCGGTGACGCCGGTATTGAGGCCGGCGCCGATGGGATCGTAGCCGGTGTCGACGTCATTGAAGGTCTGCTTGAAGAAGTTGGCTCCGAGGGTGAGCTGGTTGACGAGGGTGGGGGTGAGGGTGGAATTGAGGACGAGCGAGACGTTGTGCATGCGGGAGGGGGCGATCTGGAAGAACTCGCGGTAGGGGATGCCGATGTCGGCGGCCTGTTCGCCGGTGCCGCCGAAGTAGCGGCCGGAGAGGTTGTGTTTGGAGGTGAGCTGGTGATCGACCTTCACGATGCCATTCTGGCTGTCGTAATCGTTCTGGTCCGCCGATAAGTAGTTATTGGCGGTGGCGGGCAGGGCGCGACCGCGAGCGGGCCAGAACGAGAGGAGGTTGCGGGAGACGGGGTTGACGGGGACGTTGAACTGGTTGAGGATGCGGGTGGCGTCGGCGACCCAGGCATCGGAGGGGTGTGTATTGCGGAGGGAGTTAGCGGCGATGGCCTCCTGACTTTCGCCGGTGAGGAAGAAGAAGGTCTTGTTGCGGATGATGGGGCCGCCGAGGGAGAAGCCCCACTGATCGTTGCGCATTTTGCGCTTTTTGGAGCCCTCGACCTGGAAGGGGGTCAAGGCGGCGAAGTACTCGTTGCGGTTGAAGTAGTAGGCGGAGCCGTGGAACTGGTTGGTGCCTGACTTGATGACGAGGTTGACGTTGGAGCCGCCGTTGCGGCCGAGCTCGGCGGAGCCGTTGGTGACGACGGAGAACTGGTCGATGGCTTCGACGGGGAGGAGTGTACCGGCGATACCGGAGACGCCGCCCTGGTTGACGGCGGAGGTGTTGTGGAAGGCGTCGTTATTGTCGGCGCCGTCGATCTGGTAGTTATTGCCGCTGGTGCGCATGCCGTTGACCGAGTTACTGGAGGGAGAGACGCCCGGGGATAGCTTGAGCATCTGGCGGAAGTCGCGGCCGTTCATGGGGAGGTCTTCGACGAGTTTGGGGCCGACGACGCCAACGAGCGCGGTGGATGAGGTTTCGAGGGCGACGGCGGTAGCGGAGACTTCGACGACGGAGACCTGTTGAGCGACGGGGAGGGAGAAGGTGAGGTTGGTGGTTTTGGAGACGGCGACTTCGACCTTATCCATTTTCTGGCCCTGGAAGCCGTCCATGGAGACGGTGACGGTATAGAGGCCGAGCGGGAGGTCGGGGAAGGCGAAGTCGCCGGAGGACGAGCTGGTGGTGGTGCGGGAGAGGCCTTGGGCAGCGAGTTCGGCCTTGACGGCGGCGCCTGCGATGGCGGCGCCGGAGGAGTCAGTGACGACGCCGGAGATGGCGCCGCGGAAGGTTTGAGCATGGAGCGCGAGTGAAGACACGAGTAGCGCGAGAGCGAGACGCATAGAACCCCTTAAAGCTTCAAATTGACCCTTTTTGCACCCGCCGCAGCCCGGAGCGGAGGTCGATCCGGCGTGGATCGAGAGGAGAGAGGTGCCGGTCTTGTCTATGAAGGATAGTCGAGTCCAGCCTCCGTGACAATCGAATTTCTTTGTGGGGGTGATAATTCGGGCGGCAGGGGCGGTTCCGGTTCGCGGGGAGGGCCGCAGCGGGGCGGAGCGGCTCTTCGTTTTCTTTGGTTTGCGGGTCGGCCGGGTTCGCTTCTTCGGAGTTTTGCGCGGGTGGCGGGGGGTCGAGGGGGTTGTCGCTTCCTGCTGGGGCGGCGGGGTCGGGGATGGGGTCGGGGTCGGGATCGAGGGGGTTGGCGAAGAACTTTTCGGCTTCTTTGGGGAGGTCTTCGGAGCGGCGGTCCTTGCGGAGGCGGCGGAGTTCGGCGAGGGCGTAGCGGTGGAGCCGGGTTTGCTCGTGGATGTATTTGTCGAGGTAGGGGAGGCCGTGTTTGGGGGCTTCGGCGGCGATGGCGAGGGC
>JANRJO010000013.1:0-53466 GCA_033763935.1 Bryobacteraceae bacterium | reverse complement strand
CGCCACCCTCGACTACATCAACCGCCACCAGGCCCTCGCCCACCGCCACCTCCACCGCGACCTCGACCAGCTCCGCGCCCTCCAGCGCGACCACCTCGAAGGCCGCGTCCCCGACGACACCTATAACTTCGACCGCCCCGCCGCCCCCCAGCCCACCGATCAGCCCTGCCAGCCCTCCCCCGCCTCCCCGCCGCCGCACCCCGTGCCGGCCCCCGCCCCTACCTCGGAACCGCTCCAGCCCGCCGCCGCACCGCCGGCTCCACTCGCCGGGAACCCCGCGGAAATTTTGCCCGCACCGAACCCGCGCAACACTCAAGTCTCAAGTGATCAATCGGTTAACGCCGCCCGGGACACCGCGCAAAATGCTCTCACGCCCGTGTGCCGCCTTCGCCGCCACCCCCTCCGCTTCCGCGCCTCCGCGCCGCGGCGCCTGCTCGCAACTCGGCGGCGCCGGCGTTGATCACCGGAACTTACCCGAGTCCGTCGCTTGGGAAGGTGCGCCGTACCACGCACCGCCCATGAAACCTCTCGACAGAGGCGCGTCATCCTCAGTGATGTCGATGCCCGCGCTCTCGCCGATCTTTGAAATCTCGGCTCGTTCGCCTCGGCCGGGGCGAGTGTGTCGATCGGAGTGCCCGCGTCCCACCCACCCCATCTCCAGACCCTTCGCCCCCCTTGCCGTATCCTGAAACAGGTGGCCACCGACCCCCCCGCCGTCGCGTCCCGCTGGAAGGACGCCTTTCGCGCACTCCGTTACCGCAACTTCCGCCTCTACGCCATCGGTATCGTCGTCTCTCAATCCGGCACGTGGGTCCAGAGTGTCGCCCAAAGCTGGCTCGTCTACCGCCTCACAAACTCCGAATTCCTGCTGGGCCTCACCTGGTTCTTCACCCACATCCCGGTGCTCCTTCTCTCCCCCAGTCCCTCTTCGTCGAACTCGTCGGCCGCGACGACCTCCTCAACGCCATCTCCCTCAACTCCGCCGCCTTCAACCTCGCTCGCGTCGGTGGCCCCTCGCTCGCCGGCCTCCTCGTCGCCGCCGTGGGCGAGGGCTGGTGCTTCTTCCTGAACGGCCTCAGAAAAAACAAAAAGTAAACGCTTGCATTTTGTCCCCCGCCCCTGATACAAGTTACGAGCATGTCCCTCCGTAAAACTCTGGTGATTGCCTTCCTGCTGGCCCTTGTCCCCCTTCTCACCGGGCAAGAAGGGCCCGCCCGGCAGCGCGGCCGCATCAAAATCGACACCGAGCGTGTGATCGGCGAAGTACACCCGCACGTCTTCGGAAACTTCGCCGAGCACCTGGGCCGCTGCATATACGGCGGCCTGTACGAGCCGGGCAGCAAACTGTCGGATGCCAAGGGCTATCGCAAGGACGTAATGGAGGCGATTAAGGGCCTCGGCGTCACGATGATTCGCTGGCCCGGCGGGAACTTCGTCTCGGGCTATAACTGGAAAGACGGTATCGGACCGAAAGCCACCCGTCCGGTGCGGCCCGAGGGCGCCTGGGGCTTCCTCGAGCCGAACACCTTCGGCACCGACGAGTTCCTCGACTATTCCGAGAAGGTCGGCGTCGAACCCTACATTTGTATCAACGCGGGCCTGGGCACGGTGGAAGACGCACGGCAGTGGGTCGAATACACCAACGAAAGCCGCGACACCTACTGGGCGCAGCAGCGCCGGAAGAACGGTCGCGACAAACCGTACGGCGTGAAGTACTGGGGCCTGGGCAACGAAATTGACGGCCCCTGGCAGCTCGGCCACAAGAACGTGGAAGACTACACCAAGTTCGCGCTCGAAGCGGCGAAGGCCATGCGGCGCGTCGACAATTCGATCAAACTCATCGCCAGCGGCTCTTCCGCCTTCGGCGGCAACTCGGACTGGATTCAGTGGAACCGCGTCGTCCTCGAGCGCCTCAAGAACGAGATCGACTACATCTCTCTCCACACCTACATCGGCAACCGGGAGAACGATTTCGAGAAATTCCTCGCCGCCTCCCAGGACATTGATGAACGCATTCAGATTGTCGAGGGCCAGATCAGAGCCGTTCAGGCGCAAAGCCAGTTCGGCCGGCGATCCCCGCGCCCCATCTACATCGCCTACGACGAATGGAATGTCTGGTATCGCGCCCGGGGCGGCGGCGAGCACGAGACCGGCGCCACCCGCCTGGAAGAGATCTACAACTACGAGGACGCCCTCGCCATGGGCATGTTCTTCAACTCTTTCATCCGCCACGCCCACATCGTCAAGATGGCGAACCTCGCCCAGATCGTCAACGTGATTGCGCCGATCTTCACGAACAAGGAAGGGCTCTTCCTGCAGCCCATCTACTTCCCCATCGCCGAGTACGCCAAACAGCGCGGCAACCAGTCCCTGGATGTGCTCGTCAAGTCACCTACTTATGTCGTGAACAATAGAAAGCCTCTGAACTATCTGGATGTCTCGACGACCTACGAGCCAAAGTCCGGCGCCGTCTTCGTGAACGTCCTCAATCGCAGTTCGAAGTTCGATATCGCCACCCGCATCGACAACGCGACCGGACGGCTCGCCCCTACCGCGGAGGTCTGGGAGATGAACCACACCGACTTGAAGGCTACGCACACCTTTGGCGATGACAAGAAGGTGCGGCCGGCCACCAGGACGGTAGACCTCACTCTCGATTCGAACGGGTTCACGTACAACTTCCCGAAGCAGTCGCTGACCATACTGAAGTTGAAGGTGTCGGACTAGGCGCGCCCGGCAGGGCTCCGGCCGCAGCGGAAGAGCGCGCGCGGCCGGACGGGCTGCTCAGCGGACAGGTCGCCGTCGTCTTGAAGGCGGTCTTCGGCATTCAATTGCGCCCGTGATCGGACGCTGCCCCCGCTCCCCAAGCTACAATAGGAGCTTCAACTCCTCCTCTGATAGGCACTCATATGACACGTACCCCACTCATGTCCGGTAACTGGAAGATGTACAAGACGGCGGCGGAAACGTCGTCTTTCTTCACCCAGTTCCTCCCACTCGTCGCCGGTGCACAAAACCGCGACATCGTCATCTGCCCCACCTTCGTCAACCTGCCCGCCGCCGTTGCGGCGGTTGACGGCAGCCGCGTCGAAATCGGCGGCCAGAACCTCTATTGGGCCAAGGAAGGCGCCTTCACCGGAGAGATCTCCGGTCCTATGCTGAAGGCCGTTGGCGCGAAGTGGGTCATCATCGGCCATAGCGAACGCCGCCAGTACTTCGGCGAGACCGACGAGACCGTCCTCAAGCGCACCGCCGCCGCCCTCGAAGCCGGCCTGAACCCCATCGTCTGCGTCGGCGAGCGCTTGGAAGAGCGCGAGTCCGGCCGCACCGAAGAGGTCCTCCGCACGCAGTTCCGCAACGGCATCGCGCCGCTCGCCCCCGGCGAGTTCGCAAAGATCGTCATCGCCTATGAACCCGTATGGGCCATCGGCACCGGTAAGACCGCGACGCCTGACATCGCCGCCGAGGCCCACAAGGCCATTCGCGCCGAAGTACGCGCGAAATTCGGCGAGGAGGCCGCCGCCAAGGTTCGCATCCTCTACGGCGGCAGCGTCAAACCCGACAATGTGAAGGCGCTCATGGCGCAGGAAGACATCGACGGTGTGTTGGTCGGCGGCGCCAGCCTCGACCCCAACGGTTTCGCCAGCATCGTCAACTTCTAGCCCGCATCAGTTCGGCATCGCCCGCGATCGACAAATGCGGCCGCCGCGACCCGGTGGCCGCCTCACCTTACCGGAAATCGATGCGCGCCGCTACTAATGCGCCCTTGTCGTCGAACTTCCCGATGCTGATGATCCTCGCCCCCTCTCTCAGGTCTTCCACCGACCCCTTCGACGTGTTTCGCGTGGTGTACCTCGTCTGGTCGGTGTAGATGACTTTGCGATGGATCGTCCCGCGGCTCCGGACCGTGATCGTCTTCGTGCCCCTATCGACCTCGTGGACCACGCCGCTAATCCGGTCCCGCTCCTCGTTCCCTTTCTTGTCCTGGCTGCTCGCAACCGTCGCTAAGCCGGCCAGCATTGCCGCCATAAAGATACGCCGAGATGGTGCCACTGAGATCCTCCTATACCCTCATCCGCCAAAGATCGTACTGCGCAAGAACTCATTCTGAAACTTGCCCTTCGGATCGTGGCTCCGCGCCAACCTCACGAACGCCTCCGCCTTCTCGTACCTGCGCCGCAGTGCCGCCCCCCGAACCGCGAACAACTTCCCCCAGTGCGGCCGGGGTTGGAACGGGCCTAGCTCACGCTCGATCTCCGGAAGCAGATTCTGCACCGCCGGCCCGTCCGGCTTCAGTGTGAAGTGCATGGCCACGCTGTCCTGCCGGTAGGCAGTGCTCATCCACAAGTCATCGGCCGCTACCGTCCGAATCTCCGAAATCAGTAAGTGAGGCGCAATTCGCTCCCGCATTCGGTCCATTGCCAGAAGCGCCTCTACCGCGTGCCGCCGCGGCAGGAGGTACTCCGCCTGCAATTCCTTACCGGCGCTCGGGGTAAAGCCCATTTTGAAGTGCGGCAGCCGGGCGAACCACGGCCCCGGCACGCCCATCTGCTCCGTGCAGCTCTCCGCCGATAGCTCCGCGATCGGATGCAGATTCGTCTGCGCCAGCTTGCCTCCGTAGAACTCAGCCGGCGCTGCGAACGCTCCGCGCGCCTTCACCCACACCTCGTTCATGACGCGCTTCCGCCAGTCGGTGAACAGGCTCACGCTATACCCGCTCGCTTGTATGGCGTCGAAATGATCCCGCGCCTGCGTCAGCGGAACATCCTGATAGACATACTGCCGGATCGAGTAAGTCGGCTCCACGTCCAGGGTTACTGTGGTGATTACCCCTAACGCTCCGAGCCCCACCACCGCCCCGCGAAATGTCTCTCCATCCGCCGCGCGCGACAGCCGCACCACGTCCCCGCTCGCATTCACGAACTCCAGCCCCGCCACCGCCGATGACAGGTTCCGCACCTTCTCTCCCGAACCATGCGTCGCCGTGCTGCACGCGCCGGCTACGGAGATGTGGGGCAGGGAAGCGAGGTTCGCCAGCGCGAGACCTTTCCCCTCCAGGTAGACGCACAACTCGCCATATCGGACCCCTGCCTGCACCGTCACCGTGCGCGCCCCCACGTCCACGGAAGCCATGTCCTTCATGCGCTGAAGTGAGACCAGGTTGTGCCCGCTGTCGGCAATCGAACTGAAGCAGTGGCGGGTTCCCAACGCCTTCAGCCGATCTTGGGAGCGCACCAGCGAGCGTACTTCCTCCACAGACTGCGGCTCGTGCAGCCGGTCGGTCCCGTAGGTCAGGTTCCCCGCCCAGTTTGTCAGCCTGCCCGCGGCGTTTCCCGCCTGGGCCAGCAGGAGTTGCAGAAACGTCCGTTTCGTCACGGTTAGCGAGGGATCATATCATCCCGCTCGCTGTGGCGTTGGACACCAGCTACTGCTTCACTGAAACTCTCTGCTGGGGGTGAGAGTCACGGGCGCTCAGGTACGCAAGCAGTTTCGCCTCGTGGCGCCCCTTGCTTACTGTCTCCAGAATCAGGCCGCAAGTGAACATCAGCTGGCTTGATAGCGCGAGCCCCGTTGCGAGCGTCGCTGTCGGTAGTCGCGGGACAAGCCCCGTCCGGAGATAGGTGACGGCGATCGGATACGCCATCACCAGCGCTGCCAGGAGAAACGCCAGGCTCAACGCGGAGAAGAACGCGAGCGGCTTCTCGTTCTTCATCAGAATGAGGATCATCAGCAGGATGCGCAGACCGTCCCGGTAAGTGCGCAACTTGCTCTGCGATCCCATCGCCCGCTCCCGGTATACCGTATCTATCTGACCGACGGGCAGCGCCAGGGTGAGCGCGTGCACCGTCAACTCTGTCTCGATCTCGAAACCGTCCGTAAAGACGGGGAACGATTTCACAAAAGGCCGAGAGAACACCCGGTAGCCGGAGAGAATGTCGGTAAATGCAGTCCCGAAAAGGGCGGCCACGGTCTTTGTGAACAGTTTGTTTCCGAGTACATGCCCGGGGCGGTACGCCTCAACCGAGTCCTCTATCCGGCGAGCCACCACCATCGCCAGGCATTGCTGCCGGGCCAGCGCCAGCAGGTCCGGCGCCGCTGAGGCGTCGTACGTCCCGTCGCCGTCCACCAGAACGTAGTAGTCCGCTTCGATCTCGGCGAACATGCGCCTGACTACCCTGCCTTTTCCCTTGTGCCCCTCTCTGCGGACCTCCGCGCCGCCCGCCTCGGCCTCCTCCCAGGTCCGGTCTGAGGAGTTGTTGTCATAAACGTACACCGCTGCCTCAGGCAGCGTGGCACGAAACTCCTCCACTACGCGGCGAATGGTGCGTTCCTCGTTATAGCAGGGGATCAATACCGCGACACCCTGGCCCGTCTCCTGTCCTTGCCTCATTTAGCCGAAGCCCTCAATGTACCCACGGTATCCACGTCTTTGTCCGGCGCCGCCACGCCTCGTGCTCCGCCCCGAAGTGGGAAGCCAGCAGCGCATCTTCTGATCGCACCCGGATCTCCGTACCCGCGGCGTAGAACAGCAGCGCGGCGGCCAGCAGCACCCATGAAGTGACCAGAAGCCCGGTTCCTGCCACCATCGCCAGCAGCGATGTGTATATGGGGTGCCGGACCACCCGGTAGGGCCCGCTTGTTACCAGTCGGTGGTCTTCCGTCACCACCGCGTTCACTCGCCACTGATCGCCCAAGTGCGTGAGCGCGGCCCAAGCCAGGAGCAGGCCAGCCGTCAGCGACAGCAGGGCGAGTACCTCCGCCACCCCGCGGCTGCTGCCTACCGGAATCGCTGCACACGCCAGGCCCACTCCCTGCAGCACCAGCCCCCGCATTGACCCGGGATCGGTCGTTCGGCCCTCCCTCCGCTCTCCGCGCTCCCGCCGCCATCGCCGCACTCGAAGCCAGTTCCACACAAACAGCCCTACGTACAAAGTCCAAACTACGGCTGCCAAGCTCCTCATCGTTGGTTCTTCAGACAACCCGCGCGCCATTCATCATAAAAGATGTTTCATATCCTATTGTCTTTTACTGCATCTTTCGTGTCTAATAGGATAACGTGCGTTCATCAGGCCGTCCGTACGATTCGGGCAACGTCGCTAGCCCCGGGGCCGAGTACGACCGCGCCCTCCTTACGGCGGACGATCCCGCAACCTCGTTAGTATGGCTTCGCCGCGCCGCCAAACACGGCTGCCGGCGCGCCCAGTACAACCTCGCCCTCGCCTGTCTCTGCGGCACGGGCGCTCCGCAAGACCCTCTACAAGCCGTCCACTGGTTTGAAGCCGCGGCCGTTCGCGGCCTTCGCGCCGCCATGCTCCATCTCGGCGTCCTCGCTCTGCAGGGCCGCGGTACGCCTCAGGATGATTCCACCGCCTTCACCTGGCTCGCATCCGCCTCCGGCCTCGGTGAGTATCGCGCTATCCTTCCCGTCGAGTACCTGCGCGCCAAGCTCGCCGGCAAACCCGCTGGTGACCTGGAACTGAGTCCCCTGCCGGCTGAACCCATTACGATCTTCTGCAGCCTCGAGCGCTGCGATGGCGTCGCATGTCTCGACGAGCAATTCGAACCCGCCGAGGTTTTCAGCTAATGCGAAAGGTCCCTGCACTCGACTCGCTCAAAATCATTGCCCGTGGTTCCCGCAACTGGCTCGCACGACGCCCCATCGTCGTGTCCTTCGAAGTCACCGACTCCTGCACCGCGTACTGCCTCCACTGCGACCACGGCGGCCCCAAAGACGACTCCCGAAACCTCGCGCCGCAGGACTACCGCCGCTACATGGAAGCCCTCCAACCCTGCGTCGTGCAGGTCTCCGGAGGCGAACCGCTCATGCGCGACGACCTCACTGACATCGTCCGCAGTATCAAGAGCGGCGGCTCCATCCCCTACACCATCCTCGTCTCCAATTGGTCCCTTATGACGGAGGAGCGCTACCTTGCCCTTCGCGAAGCCGGCATCGATCAGTTCTCCGTCAGCCTCGACTTCCCGGACCGCCGCCATGACGACTTCCGCGTCCTCCCCGGCCTGTACGACCACCTCGAATCGCTCATCCCCAAGCTCGCCAGACTCGGCCACGACGACATCGTTCTCAACTCCTGCATCACCAGCGTCAACGTCGCCGAGATCAACCACATCGCCGACAAAGCGCGTGAATGGGGCGTCAATCTCTGCTATAGCGCCTACTCCGCCCGGCGCACCGGCTGCCGCGACTATATGCTGGACTCCCCAGAGCTCCTTGCCCGGCTAAACGTTGAGCTCGACCGCGTCGAAACGCGCCGCGACCAGACAAACTGGATCGTCAACGCCCCCACCACCATCGACGCAACCCGCGACTACTTTCGTAACGCCGGCCGCTCCGGCTGTAAAGCCGGCCTGCGCTTCCTCGTGGTTACCAGCGATGGCTGGCTCCAGCCGTGCTCCATGCAGTTCAAGCGCTATCGCCTCGAAGATCGCGAAAAGATGATCGACGAGTTCTCGGCGACGAACGACTGCGACCAGTGCTACGTTTCCATCCGCTCGTACCTCGATAAGTCGTTCCCGCAACTGCTCAGCGAGAACGTCAGAGGGTTCTTCTCCGTCGCATCGCGCTGACTCGGCCCATTCTTCGGTACAACAGAAGGATGGCACTACCCCTCGTCGGCCTTGTCGGATGGCGCGGCATGGTCGGCTCGGTCCTCATGGACCGCATGCAGGCCGAAGACGACTTCGCCTGGATCGAACCGCTCTTCTTTTCGACCAGCAATGCCGGCGGACGCGCCCCCGCCATGGCGAAGAATGAGACGACTCTTCAGGACGCCTACGACCTCAAGACTCTCTCCCGCTGCGATGTTGTCATCACGGCTCAGGGCGGCGATTACACGACGGCCGTTTTCTCCAAGCTGAGGCAGGACGGCTGGCGCGGTCACTGGATCGACGCCGCCTCTACGCTTCGAATGGCCGACGATGCGGTCATTATCCTCGACCCCGTCAACCGTCCGGTCATCGACCGCGCCCTCGCCAACGGCGGCCGCAACTGGATTGGCGGGAACTGCACCGTCAGCTGCATGCTCATGGGCGTCGGCGCCCTCTACAAAGCCGGCCTGGTCGAGTGGATGAACACGCAAACCTACCAGGCGGCCTCCGGGGGCGGCGCGCAGCACATGCGCGAGCTCCTCACCCAGTTCGGTGCGCTCCACGAGGAAGTGAAGGACCTCCTCGCCGACCCCAAGTCCGCCATCCTCGAGATCGACCGCAGAGTCATCTGCAAGCAGCGGTCGCTCTCCCCCTCCGAAACGAAGAACTTCATGGTTCCCCTCGGCGGTTCGCTCATTCCCTGGATCGATAAGGATCTCGGCGACGGCATGTCGAAGGAAGAGTGGAAGGGGATGGCCGAGACGAACAAGATCCTCGGCCAGGCGCCCCCGATCCCGGTCGACGGCTTCTGCGTTCGCATCGGCGCCATGCGTTGCCACAGTCAGGCCCTCACCTTCAAGCTGAAAAGGGATGTCCCGCTCGCCGACATCGAGGCCCTCCTCGCCGAGGACCACGAATGGGTCAAGGTCGTCCCTAACACCCGCGAGGCTACGATTCACGAACTCACGCCCGTCGCCGTCACCGGGACTATGACTGTCCCCGTCGGGCGGCTCCGCAAGCTCGCCATGGGCCCCGAATATCTGGGCGCCTATACGATTGGCGATCAGCTCCTCTGGGGCGCGGCCGAGCCGCTCCGCCGCATGCTGCGCATTCTCCTCGAAGCCTGAGCGCGAATGCACTCCATCGAACTCTTCCTGGGCCTCCTGCTCGCGGCCCTCGCCATTGCCGTTGTCGCCAAGCGGTTCGAACTACCCTATCCCATCGCCCTCGTCTTCGGAGGCGCTGTGCTCGGCGCCCTTCCCGGCGTGCCCGTGGTCACGCTCGATCCCCAGCTCGTCTTCGTCCTCCTCCTGCCCCCCATCCTCGGCGAAGCCGCCTACTTTACGTCGTGGCGCGATTTTCTCACCTGGAAGCGCGCCATCTTCCTCCTCGCCTTCGGACTCGTCGCCGCCACGTCCGCCGTCGTCGCCGCTGTCTGCATGTGGCTCGTCCCGGGCATGACCTGGAGCCTCGGATTCGTCCTCGGCGCCATCGTCTCCCCGCCCGACGCCGCCGCCGCCACCGCCATCATGCGCGGCCTTGGACTCCCGCGCCGCATCACTCAGATCCTCGAAGGCGAAAGCCTCGTCAATGACGCCGCTGGCCTCACGGTCTATCGCTTCGCCGTCGCCGCTGTCCTCACCGGCGCCTTCTCGCCCTCCAACGCCGTGCTCAGCTTCCTGTGGATCTCCCTCGCCGGCGCCGCCATCGGACTCCTCCTCGGCATCGGCTTCGTTCGCCTCTTCCCCCGCCTCAAGGACCCCGAGGTCGAAATCCTCGCTACCTTCATGCTCACCTACACGGCCTATATCGCCGCCGAAGCAGCCCATGCCTCCGGCGTACTCGCCACCGTCGCCGCCGGACTCATCCTCGGCTGGAATTCGCCCCGAATCTTCAGCGCCACCGTTCGTATCCGTGGCAACGCCGTCTGGCAAAGCGCCATCTTCCTCATCAACTGCACCATCTTCCTGCTGATCGGGCTCCAACTGCCCCAGGTCCTGCAAACCCTATCGGAGTACGAGACCGCCCGCCTGGTCCTCTGGGCCGCCGCGCTCTCCGCCGTCGTCATCCTCATTCGCATCGTCTGGGTCTTCGCGATGGCCTACCTACCTCGTGCGTTCTCCGCCGCGATTCGACGCCGCGGGCCCGCACCCTCCCCCCGCGGCGTCGCTGTTGTCGCCTGGACGGGACTGCGCGGCGTCGTTTCCTTGGCTGCTGCCCTCGCCCTCCCCACCGAGTTCCCTCACCGCCACCTCATCCTCTTCTTGACCTTCACCGTCATCCTCGCCACCCTCGGCTTTCAGGGCCTGACGCTCCGTCCCTTCATTCGCCTCCTTCGGCTGCCAAAGGATTCCTCGAGCGAAGAAGAGCAGCTCAAAGCTCGCCTGGCCTCCACTGAGAGCGCCCTCACCCGGCTTCGTGAACTCGAAGCCGCCGGTGCCGCGCCTCCCGACGTCCTCGGCCGCGTGCGCGGCTACTTCGAGGATCGCCTTGCCGGCGAACGTGCCGAACTCGAAGCCCAGACCCGCGAAAGCCAGGCCGAAAGGCCCGAGGAGTTCAAAACCATCGCCGAACAACGAATCTGGTGGGAACTGGCCAAAGTCGAACGGGAAACCGTCATCGACCTCCGCAGGCGCCGGGTCATCGGCGACGAAGCCCTCCGTCGCCTGGAACAGGACATAGATCTGCTCGAAGCTCGCATCGTCCCGCACTAAACCCGGTACCGGTACTCTCATTGGCCCGTAGTACTTTTGGCGTACTCACCGCACGCTCTCGTCGCTCTCTCCCCGCTATAATTCGAGGGTTCCTGTCATTCAGCACTTTTGAGTACAACTGGGAGGACTGGGATGCTGGTTCGCACTTTTTTCTTTCTCGTCACCCTCACATGCCTCGCCGGCGCGAGTGTCATCGTCACCCCAACCACTGATACCGCTGCCCTTGCCTCCGGGCTCGGGGGCGGTGGTGGCCTGACCATCAACTCTGTCTTCATCGTGCAGGGCAATGAAGTACAGTTCGGAACCTACACAAACTTCATCACTGGCCCGGTTCGCATCGGCAACGGCATTGTCCTCTCTACCGGATTGGTTAGTGAAGTGGTTCCCGGCTCTCTGGCGGACACCGATCTATTAGGCGAAGGCAGCGCCGAGTTCGATGCCTATGGACCCGGCCGCATCGAAAACTTCGAGGAGTCGTATGACGTGGCATCGCTGCTCGTCAATTTCAGTCTCGTTTCGCCGAGCCAGGTCGGCTTCGATTTTGTCTTCGGCAGCATTGAGTATCCCGACTTTACTTCCCTCTATACGGATGCGTTCCTGGCCTTTCTGAACGGAACGACTCCTGCGAACCAAATCGTCTTCGACTCCCTCGGAAACCCTGTACAGGTGGGCATCTCTTTTGCCAACCTACTGACCACCGCGGACACAAATACCGTCTTCGCCGATCCCTACGGCCTTGTCCGCCTGCAGACGTTTACCACCGGGCAACTCCCGGCAGGTGAGCATTCCCTGTTGTTCACGGTAGGCGACGTGAACGACGGCATCCTCGACAGCGCTGTCTTCATCTCCAACCTGCGCGCCGGGGTTGGCCAGTCGGGCGGCACCACAAGCCCCGTACCGGAGCCCGGTACCCTCGCGCTTATGGGCGGCGCAGCCGGTGCTCTGCTCTTGCGGCGGTGGCTGCGCCGCGACTCACGCCGGTCGCTGTAGGCCCGTCTTTCGCTCCGCCACTACCGTTACCTGTAAGTCGCGTGCCAGGCGAACCACGCGCATTACCAAGTCCCGGTGCGCGGCCGCCGGCAGCCACATGATACGCGGGCGCTCCGGCTTCGCCAGGAAGACTTGCGTGATTCCGTTCGTGTGGGCGAAACCCACCAGCGCCTCCGCCGCCTCCTCCGCGTCCAGTATGCGAGTTTCGATGTGCAGCTTTCGCGCGAAATCGAGGTGGCGCTCCAGCGCTTCACGCTTCCCCGCCGGAATGCTGCCGAGCCCTGGACCGGGAACTACGGCCACGGCGAAGCATTCCGCACGTAGATAGTCCGCCACTCGGCGCCCGCGACGGATCAGCGCAGCCGTGCCGGGGGCGTCCGTAACGTGAATCATGATGCGCTCGTGCTCGGCGTTCGGCGCGGGGCTGCTGACGGGGGCCTCGACGCTACCGTGCCCCGCCGTCCCTGCCTGCCGCAGATCCACCTCGTGCGCGGTCTGCCGGAGCGCGAGTTCGCGTAGCGCGGCGAGCGTCGGCTCCTTGAAGAAGTTCTGCTTGGCTCGTTGCGCTTTGTCCGGCGCATACACCACTCCGCGATCCAGCCGGTTGAGTAGTGCGCCTGGAGTCAGGTCTACCAGCACAATGGCGTCTGCGCGCTTGAGTACCCAGTCCGGCACCGTCTCCCGCACCTGTACACCGGAGATCTCGCGGACCTGATCGTTCAGGCTCTCCAGGTGCTGGATGTTCATCGTGGTAATCACGTCGATGCCCGCCTCCAACAGCACCAGTACATCCTCCCACCGCTTCGCCCGCTCCGATCCCGGAATGTTGGTGTGGGGAAACTCGTCCACCAGCGCGATCTCCGGCCGCCGCGCCAGGATCGCCTCCGTGTCCATCTCCTCGAAGTGCTTCTCCCGGTATTGCACTACCCGCCGGGGCACGGTTTCCAATCCCTCGGTCTTGGCAATCGTATCCTGCCGGCCGTGCGGCTCGAAATAGCCGACCACTACATCGTGTCCCCACGCCGCGAGCTGCTGGCCCTCTTCCAGCATCTTGAAGGTCTTGCCCACCCCCGCCGCATACCCGAGAATGACAGTCAGCTTGCCTTGCTTCGCTTTGCCGTCAGGCGCCGCTTGCTCCGCATCCATGCCTCTAGGTTACTGGACCGGATTCCTTCTGCGGAAAGACGCGTATGTCGATGCCGCCCGATTCCAGAATCAACCGCTCCACCGGATTCGTCCGGAACCTCGAGAGGAACCCGCTCCGCTGGCTATGCCCAACGAAGATCTGTGTGACCCCTTCCCGGTTCGCGAAGTCGATGATCGAGCCCACAACGTCTTCTCCGTTCAGGATGGCGATTCGCGCCTCCGCCGCACGCGCCGCTTCCAGGTTGCGTTCCAGTGTGGCCTGATCCTCCGGGGAAAGATCCGGCTGCTCGACATACGCGACAAAGAGATCGCCATGAAAGCGGTCCGCCTGCCGCCGTCCCCTTCCGATCATCAGTCCGGCATTCGACCTCGGCGTGATGCAAACCAGAATCCGTTCGTGCGCGCCGTAGGACTGATCGATACCGTGCCGCTTTAAGTAGTCGATTAACTGCGCATCCACCACCTCTGCCGCCAACACCAACGCAATCTCGCGAAGCTCTGACAGTTGCCGCTCGAGTACCTCGGCATTGATCGCATTCCCGCCGCTCTTTGCTCGCTCCACGGTGTATTCGGGTGGCGCGTCCACCACTTCGATATCGTCCGCCTGCAGCAGGAATCGCTCCGGCACCGCATCCGTTACCGCCTTCCCGCGGATGGCCTCCACCTGTGCCTGCTTCTCGAGTATGTACTGTAAGTTGATCGTCGTGATAACGGATATGCCGCTCGCCAGCAGGTCTTCCACGTCCTGCCAGCGCTCGGCATTCTTGCTTCCTGGCGGATTGCGTACCGCCAACCCGTCAATCAGGCACACCCCGGGGTGCCGCCGCCGGATGGCGGCGACGTCCATCGCTCCATTGGGCTGCAGTGGAATCACCTCGAAGCCGCGCAGCAACTCCTCGACCTCCTCGCCAGGGGAAGGCTGCAGCGCCCCCACCACCACGTCCTGTCCCCGTAACTTGCGGCGCCGCCCTTCATCCAGCATCCGAAAGGACTTTCCCACGCCAGATGCGTATCCGAGAAACACCTTGAGCCGGCCTCGCCGCTCGTGCTTCTCCTCCGCCTCTACCTGCCGCAGCAGTTCTTCCGGACTAAGACGCCGTTTCTCCACTACCAGCCGCCTGCTTTGCCGCCAAACCAATAGAGTAGCCCGAGCGTGAACGTCTGTTGGTGCTTTGACAGATCGCCCGGCTCCCGGCGGTAGAAGAACGGCACGTTCGAGAAATCACGCCGGTACTCCAGCCGCGTTTCAAAGCCCTGCGCGGGCCGGAAACCGAGCGTCGACGTGACGTCGTTCAAGTTCTGGCTCACTCCGCTGAATAGGCCTGCCCGGTCGTTCAGGCGCACATAGCGCTGGCCAAAGTAGACGTGGGGCGTGAGCTGATACCGGAGATATCCAGCGCCGCCTATAATCCGCTGCGGCGGCCCGTTCGTCTCCACACGGTTGATCACATAGTCGAACTCGGCTCCCACCGTCAGCTTGTCCGTCGCGTTCCAGAACGCGTACGTGTCGAGTACGTGGAACCGGCCGCGCGGCGTCCGCCCTACCGGCGTAGTCGATAGACCCGGTTGAGTGGGTATGGTCGGCATGCCGGGATGGAGCGCCGGCACCAGGCCTCGCTGCTCCCGCCCGGCGTAGTAGTTCAAAGTCCAGGTGACGTTCTTGACGGGCTTGATGACCGCCTGCCCCAACTGCGATTTGAACCCGTTGAAATCTTCCGTCTGGTTGGCCCCGTTCACCAGCCAGTAGCCCATGCTTAGCTGGTCGTTCACCGGGTAAACAGCGCGGAAACCCATGTGGTAGAACGGGAGGAAATTGAAGAAGTAACTTCGCGAGTAATTGATCTGGTCCTTGGTGTAATTGCCTTCCGGCCCCAGGGCGCTGCTCCACTTACCGAAATCGACCGTCAATCCCTTCCCCAGCGGAGCTACATAGCTGCCGTACGCCTGAAAGACGTTGCGGTACGCCTGCGGCCGCGGTTCGTTCTGGGCCCCGCCCTGAAGCGTCTCCGTCGCCTGCCCGTACATCAGGTCTAGCCGAAAACCCCAACGACGTCCGGCGCCCGGGTCCGCGGCCCTGTCGATGATCATCCCCGTCTGGTTGATGCTGAAGTTATTCGCCGTCACGTCGTAGGCGCGCAGCAGATTCACCCTCCCGAGAGGACGGTGCGTATTCCAGGCATGATAGCCGTCGAAATAGAAGTTCAGCGTTGTATCTTTCAACCACGTATTCGGTTCCAGCGGTGCAGGCGGCGCACTTGCTGCTGCGCTCGGCGCCAACGTCTGTCCCGCTGGCGCCGTGCCCATCCGTCCCTCCAATCGCGACAGGCGCTCCTCTAGCGCCGCGATCTTCTCCATCAGTGCCCTCTCGCGCTCGCCGGCCGCCTGCTGGCCGAGAGCGCCCTCCAGCAGTAAAAAGGCCGCCACGGCGGCCTGAGCCATCATCCTCATTCCGGTTAGACCTCTTGTTACCTGCAGCTACTTCTTCAGCGGGAACTTCTCATCGAGAGTGAGGTTCAGTCGCAGCACGTCCACCCTCGGTTCGCCCAGCACCCCGAGGTCGCGCCCCTCCACCGCCTGCTCCACTAACCGCGCCATCTCTTGCTCCGGCACCCCTCGCGCCTTCGCCACCCGCCCCACTTGCAACGACGCCGAAGCCGGACTCACATGCGGGTCCAGACCGCTGCCGCTGGTCGTCAGCAGGTCGGACGGCAGTGCCTGCGCGGCTCCGAGCTCACCGCGCGCCTTCTCGGCCCCAGCCTTCACGCGATCGATCAGCTTCTGGCTGGTAGGACCAAGGTTCGAACCGCTCGATGCCGACGCGTCGTACCCGTCGCTCCCCGCCGCTGAGGGCCGCGGCTGAAAGTACTCCGGCCGCGTGAAGTTCTGCCCGATCAACTCCGACCCGATGACTTTCCCGTTCTTCTCGATCAGGCTGCCGTTCGCCTGGTGTGGAAACAGCACCTGGCAGATCCCCGTCACCAGCCCCGGATACAGCAAGCCGGTAAGCACCGTCATCAAGAGCGTCATCCGCAGTCCCGGCATCATTTGGTTCCGCATCGCACTATCTCCTTACGCCCAGCCCAGCGCGTGCACGATCCGGTCGATCACCCAGATCCCCGGGAACGGCACGATGAGTCCGCCTAGCCCATAGATCAGCAGGTTGCGGCGCAGCAGTGCCGCCGCCGTCTCCGGCCGGTACTTCACTCCCCGCAGCGCCAGGGGCACCAGCGCCACGATGATCAGCGCGTTGAAAATCACCGCAGCCAGCACCGCGCTCTTGGGATTGCTCAGCCCCATGACGTTCAACGCGCCCAATGCGGGATACGTCGCCATGAACATCGCCGGAATAATCGCGAAGTACTTCGCCACGTCGTTGGCGATTGAGAACGTGGTCAGCGCTCCGCGCGTAATCAGTAACTGTTTCCCGATCGCAACCACTTCAATCAGCTTCGTGGGATTCGAATCCAAATCCACCATGTTGCCGGCTTCCTTGGCCGCCATAGTGCCGGTATTCATCGCCAGTCCCACGTCGGCCTGCGCCAGTGCCGGCGCGTCGTTGGTACCGTCCCCGGTCATCGCCACCAGCCGCCCTTCAGACTGTTCCTTCTTGATGTAGTTCAGCTTGTCGGCCGGCGACGCCTGCGCCAGGAAGTGGTCAACCCCCGCCTCGGACGCGATCGCCGCAGCCGTCAGCGGATTATCCCCGGTGATCATCACCGTGCGAATCCCCATGCGCCGCAACTGTGCCAGCCGCTCCTTCATCCCACCCTTAACGACGTCCTTCAGATGGATCACACCCAGCGCGCGGCGTCCGTTCGCCACCGCCAGCGGCGTTCCGCCCTGCCGCGAGATCCGTTCCGCGATCTCGGTCAGCTCGCCCGGCACCGTCCCGCCCTGCTCGCGAACAAACGCGGCAATCGCTTCCGTCGCCCCCTTGCGCAGGTTGCCGCCGTCGAAGTCCACGCCGCTCATCCGTGTATAGGCCGAGAAAGGAATGAAGTGCGCCTCGTGCTGCGCGACCTCGCGCCCCCGCAGGCCGTACTTCTCCTTTGCCAGCACCACCACCGACCGGCCCTCCGGCGTCTCGTCCGCCAGGCTCGACAGCTGCGCGGCCTCCGCCAGCTCCGCGTCGGATACGCCCTTTACCGGCAGAAACTCCACTGCCTGCCGGTTGCCGATGGTGATCGTTCCTGTCTTGTCGAGCAGCAGCGTATTCACGTCGCCCGACGCTTCCACGGCCTTCCCGCTCATCGCCAGCACGTTGTGCTGCATCACGCGGTCCATGCCCGCGATGCCGATTGCCGACAGCAGCCCGCCAATCGTCGTCGGAATCAGGCACACGAGCAGCGATACCAGCACCGCTACGCTCGGCACGCTGCCCGCTCCCGCTGCTGATACCGAGTATTGCGAGAACGGCTGCACTGTCACCACGGCTAAGAGAAAGATCAGGGTCAGCCCCGCGATCAGTATGTTCAGCGCAATCTCGTTCGGAGTCTTCTGCCGCTCCGCGCCCTCCACCAGCGCGATCATGCGGTCCAGAAAGGTCTCGCCAGGGTTCGACGTGATCTTGATCCGGATCTGGTCCGAGAGCACCCTCGTCCCGCCCGTCACCGCCGAACGGTCTCCACCCGACTCACGGATGACCGGCGCGCTCTCACCGGTGATGACGCTTTCGTCCACCGTCGCGATGCCCTCCACCACTTCGCCGTCGCCGGGAATGATGTCGCCCGCGTCGCAGATCACCACATCGCCGGCCCTCAGCTGTGACGCCCCAACGTTCTCGGTCTTGCCGTTCGTTACCCGCTTCGCCACCGAGTCCGTCTTCGTCTTCCGTAGCGCGTCCGCCTGAGCTTTGCCGCGCGCCTCGGCCATCGCTTCGGCGAAGTTCGCGAACAGCACCGTGAACCATAGCCACAGCGCGATCTGGAGATTGAAGAAGGCATCCCCGGCGCCCGACGCGAGCTCCCTCACCAGCAGCACCGACGTGATCGCCGCGCCGGCTTCCACCACGAAGATCACCGGGTTCTTCAGAAGGTGCGCCGGGTTCAATTTTGTGAATGAGTCCTTCACCGCCCGCCGCAGGATCGCGGGATCGAACAGCGGCCGCGCATGGGCGAGCTTCTTCGGCAACAACTCCGTGGGATCGGTGGCCGGCCGCCCCGGCATAGTCTCGACAGGCATGGTTAGAACAACCTCCCCTGGTGCATCAGGAAATGCTCCACGATGGGGCCGAGCGACAGGGCGGGGAAGAACGTGAGCGCTCCCACAATCACCACCGTCCCTATCAACAGCGTTGCGAACAGCGGGCCGTGCGTTGGCAGCGTCCCGCTCGTCTCCGCAAGGCGTTTCTTCGCCGCCAGGCTCCCCGCCGCCGCCAATAGCGGAATGATGATCAGGAACCGCCCGATCAGCATCGCCAGCCCCATCGTCAGGTTGTACCAAGGTGTGTTGGCACTGATCCCCGCGAACGCGCTTCCGTTGTTCGCCGTGCCGCTCGAGTACGCGTACAAAATCTCCGCGAAGCCATGGGGACCCCCGTTGTTCAGGTTCCCCGTCGCCGCGCCGTAGCTGCCGTTCCAGTACGCGTCCTTCGGGAACGTCGCAACCGAACTCATCCCCGTAAACACCAGGATGGCGGCGGATGTGGCAATGAGAGCCAGCATCGCCATCTTCACTTCCTTGCCCTCAATCTTCTTTCCCAGATACTCCGGCGTCCGCCCGACCATCAGGCCGGCAATGAAAACCGCCAGAATCGCGAACAGGAGCATGCCGTACAGACCCGCTCCCACTCCGCCGAAAATCACTTCGCCCACCTGCATATTGAAGAGCGGAACCAGCCCGCCAAGTGCGGTGAAACTATCGTGCATGCCGTTCACCGCGCCGCAGCTCGCCGCGGTGGTGATGGTCGCGAACAACGCAGTCGCCGCGATTCCGAACCGCACTTCCTTGCCTTCCATGTTCCCGCCCGCCTGTGCATCGGTGGCGGCGCTTTCGATCCCCAGCGTCGCCAGGTTCGGATTACCGGCCTGTTCGAAGTGGTACACCACGAACGCGCCCCCCAGGAACAGGACCGCCATCGCTACGAAGAGGGCCCATCCCTGTCGCTGGTCTCCCACCATGCGCCCAAACGTATAGGTCAACCCTGCCGGCACCAGGAAGATCAACAGCATTTCAACGAGATTCGTCAGCGGCGTCGGATTCTCGTAAGGATGCGCAGAATTCGCGTTGAAGAATCCGCCACCATTGGTGCCAAATTCTTTAATGGCCTCCTGTGACGCCACCGGTCCCTGAGCGATGACTTGCGTCTTCCCTTCCACCGTGGTCGCTACCGCGTAAGGCGAAAGATTCTGAATCACGCCCTGCGAACAAAGAAACAGCGCCGCTACAACGCTCAGCGGCAGGAACACGTATACCGTTGCCCGTACGAGGTCCACCCAGAAGCTCCCGATTCCGTTGGCCTGTTGCCGCGCGAACCCTCGCGTCAAAGCAATCGCCACTGCCGTCCCCGCTGCCGCCGACCCGAAGTTTTGTACGGTCAGCGCAGCCATCTGCACCAGGTAACTCAACGTCGTCTCACCGCCATACGATTGCCAGTTCGTATTCGTCATGAAACTGACCGCCGTGTTGAATGCCAGATCGGGCGTCATTGCGGCCGCATTGCCGGGCGCCCCCGCTGTCCCGAATCCCGCCGGATTCAGAGGCAGGATCCCTTGCAGCCGCTGCAGCAGGTACACCATCAGAAAGCTGAACATACTGAACGACAGCAAGCTGCCTGCATATTGCGTCCAGCGCTGCTCCACGTCTTCCCGGACTCCCGCGATTGCGTAACACAGCCTCTCCAAAGGCCGCAGAACCGGGTGCAGAACCGTCCTCTCACCCGCAAACACCCGTGCCATAAAGGCTCCCAGCGGCTTGGTGAACGCCAGAATCAGCCCGAAGTACAGCAGGATTTGAAAAATACCGTTGGCGGTCATCGCAACCTCAGAATCGCTCCGGTTTCAGGAGCGCGTAAATCAGATAGAAGAACAGCAGGACGGCGCAAATGCCCGTGATCAGGTAATCCATAGTGGCTATCCTTGGTGTGCAGTCAGAGCTTCTCGCACGCTTTCGTGAGCGCCCAGCAGAGTATGAAGAACACGAAGGCGGTGCCGATGTAGAGTAAGTCAGCCATTCTCGGTTCCTCCGCCGCAGGAGGTGCGTACTACGTGGTGTCCCGCTCTGCGCAGCCGCCTCGCCCAGCGGTCTTCGCGGTGCGGCCACCAACCCGAGCGCCTCCCGATCACCACCACCGACTCGTCGCTCAGTTTGTTCTCGAGCGTCTTCCACCCGTCCCGGCACAGCACGATCTCTGCCTTGGCTTCTACTTCCGGGCAGTTCACTTCCTCCGTGCACCGTCCGATCAGCGCCTGGAAACGCGCCCGGAGGAACGCCAGGTTCTGCGGCGGCTTGTCGATCGGAGCCGGGTACGGCACCTCGTGGACCATCAGCAGCCGCACGCGCGCCGCTAGGCCCTCGCAAAGCTGCATCGCCGCTCGTAACGCGCCGTACGTCGACGGCACGTCCGTGAAAAGCACAAAGACCTCGAGGCCAGGCGTATGTGTCGCGTGGGGCGCGACATGTTCCGCTAACCCCAGAGGGTCTCTTTGTTGTTCGCTCTCCATTTCGTTCCCTTATGCTCCTGAGTACGAGCGTAAGGGTGATTCCATAAGGAAGTCATAAAGGCGAGCTAAGGAATACATTAACCGCTGCTATGCGGTTCGAAGCGGTATCCAACCCACGGCTCCGTCAGCAGATAACGGGGCTTGGACGGATCCGGCTCGATCTTCTTGCGCAGTTGGTTCACGAATACCCGCAGATACTCTACCTGCTGCCCGTAATCGGGTCCCCACACCGCCTGCAGCAGCTTAGTATGTCCGATCGCCACACCCGGGTGCGCGATCAGGTACTGCAGCAGATCGTGCTCTTTCGGCGTCAGCCGCACCTCCCGCCCCTCCCGGCGGACCCGCCGCCCGGCCATGTCGATTTCTACGCCCTCCAGCCGCATCACTTCGCTCTCGCCGCCGGCTCCCGCCGGCAGCCGGCGCAGCGCCGCACGAATGCGAGCCAGCAGCTCCGGCATCCCGAACGGCTTCGTGATGTAGTCGTCCGCGCCCGCGTCGAGCGCTGTTACCTTGTCCTCCTCGGAGTTGCGCACCGTCAGCATCAGGATCGCTGCGTCGCTCCCCGCACGGATCTCCCGGCACGCCGCCAACCCGCCCATCCCGGGCATATTCATGTCCAGCAGCACCAGGTCGAACCGCTGGTCGCGGATCGCCAGCAGAGCGTCTTCCCCCGTACGCGCGTCGAACACCTCGTAGCCCTGCGCCGTCAGCGTCGTCCGCAGCACGCGCCGGATCTGAGGCTCGTCGTCCACCACCAGGATTCGCCCCTGCGTCATCGGCCGTGCTCCACCGCCGGAAACTCGCTCGCCGGGAACTCAAAGGAGAAGCGCGTTCCGGTCCCGTCTTTCGGCTCCACGCGCAAGTCACCTCCGTGCATTCGAGTGATCTCCCGCGCGATGTGCAGCCCCAGCCCGCTGCCCGGAACTCGGTCACGCGTCCCCGGACGCCGGTAGAACTTGTCGAAGACGCGTTCCCGCTCCCGCTCCGGAATCCCCGGCCCTTCGTCGTCCACCCGCACCCGCGTGCACCCCTGCTCCCGATCCACTCCGCACACCACCGGCTTGGACGCAGCGGTGTACTTGAGAGCGTTGTCCACCACCTGCCGGATCGCCAGCCCCATCAGCTCGCGGTCCACTTCCAGCGCCGCGCCCTCGCCGGCCTCCACGCGAATCCTCTCGGCGCCCCTCCCTTCGAAGCTGTCCTTCACCTCGCTCAGCAACGCACTCACCTCCACCCGCCTCCGGTCCAGTTTCACCTTCCCGGCGTCGATCTCCGACATTTTCACTGCCTCGGTCACCAGTTGGCTCAGCCGGTCGGTCTCTTCTTCGATGATCGCCGTCAACTCTTCCTGTTCGGGCCAAAGCGGTCCGCCCAGTCCCCGCATACCCGACGCGGCCGCTTTTAGCGACGTCAGCGGTGTCTTGAACTCGTGAGCGATTGCGTCGAGCAAAGTCGACTTGAACTCCTCGCTCTGCCGGGCTACCTCAGCCCGGCTCGCGGATTCTTCCATCCGCACGCGTTCGAGCGCAATCGCCACCAGGTTCAACATCGATTGCACCGCACCATCCGAGACCCGCATGCCGACCGCTGCCAGCGCACCCATCGGACTGCCTCCCAGCGCAATCGGCCATATGTCCAGGTCCCGTCCATCGTCGCGCTCGTGGCTCCCCAGGCGCACTGTCGCTTCCAGTCTCGATTCCAGCCCCTCCACATCGCGCTCTCCGCCGCGAAACACCAGCCCCGTCCTCGCATCCAGCAGCACAACCGCGGGCAGTTGGAAGATCTGGGCAATACTCTGCGCGGCCTGCGTTCCCACGGGCCGTTCCGCTTCCGTCAAGAGAATAGCCCGGCTCAATGAGTACAACTGCTCCGTCTCCTGCTGCCGCCGCTTCGCCTCTGCCGCCTGCTTCTGCGCCCGGTCGGAAAGATGACTTGCCACCAGTGCGGTCAAGAGAAACGTGAACAGTGCTACCCAGTTCTCAGGATCGGCAATCGTGAATCGTCCCACCGGCGGCAGAAAGAAGAAGTTGTAGCAGAGCATCGCCGCCACCGACACCAGAGCCGACGCCCGGAATCCGCTCCGCGTCGCGACGCCCAGGACCACCAGCAGATACAGAAAGCCCGCCGTGGTCGCGTTCGCCGCCACTGCCTGCCGCAATACGACGGTGACCGCCGCCACACCCAACATGCCGAACCCCAGCCCCCCAAATGGAAACGGCTTACGAAGGAGGCGCGGCATCATAGAGTCGTTGGCCAAACTTCATCGAATCACATTTACCCGCCTGCGGCGCTTCGCACCCGCGCTCTACCTGCTCGCCTTACTGGGTTCGTACGCTGTGACCGCGTTCCAACCTCGCGCAGTTCCACCTTCCGGGACACGCTTCGCCGAACTCGCCGGCGGCGTGCGCATCGCCTATCGCACCTTCGGAAGCCCTGAGCGCGGCGTGCCCCCCGTGGTGCTTGTGCACGGCAGCCCCGGCGCCGGCAACGTCATGTACAAGCTCGCCACCCTGCTCGCCCCGCGATTCCACGTGATCGTTCCCGACCTTCCCGGCTTCGGCCACTCCACGCGCCGCATCCGCGACTACTCCTTTCGCGCGCACTCCGGCCACCTGCTCGCACTCCTCGATGCCCTCGGAATCGAGCGCGCCCATCTCGTCGGTTTCAGCATGGGCGGCGGCGTCATTCTCTCCGCGGCGGAAACCGCGCCCTCCCGAACGGCCTCCCTCGTTCTCCTCTCCGCCATCGGCGTCCAGGAGCACGAGCTTACTGGTAACTACCACGCCAACCGCACCCTACACGCTCTCCAACTCGCCATCCTCGCCTTCGCACACCACGGCTTCCCCCACTTCGGCCTGTTTACGAACGGACTCCTGAGCGTTGAATACGCCCGCAACTTCTACGATTCGGACCAGCGTCCCCTGCGTGCGATCATCCAGCAGTACAACGGCCCACTGCTCATCATCCACGGCAGGCACGACGTCAACGTCCCCGTCGCCGCCGCCCGCGAACACCATCGCCTGGTCCGTCACAGCCGGCTGATCGAGCTCGACAACAACCACTTCATGGCGTTCCTCGATCCTGAGATCTTCCTCGCCCAGATCAGCGACTTCCTCGCCGCCCCCGGCGACGGCTCACCTCAGCCCCGCTAACTCCACCACCCACAACTGCCGCGTTCCGCTCTCCGGATCCAGCGCATCCACGCAAATCGCTTCTCCCGTGCGGTTCCACCGTGGATGCAGGTCGCACCGCACATCCCCGCTCATGTACCTTTGCTCACCCATCGGAAACGAACCAAGCCGCACCCCCTCGCGTGTCCTCACGTTGTAGATCATGAGCTGCTTTTCCAAGCCCACATTCGCGTCCGTCACCATCCACTCCCGGTCCGGCGCGAAGCTGCAGTGGCCGTCGCCCTTCAGGAACTCCGCGCCCACCACGCGGTAGTCGTCCTTGCCGTCCGTAAAGAGAACATGACGCACTGTGCCGTCTACCCGGAACGTAGCCATGATCTCCTGCTCGCTCCGCCACTCGAAGTGTGAAACTCCGCGTCCGAAGGGAACGACCAGACGCAAATCGCTCCCGTCCACCGCCGCTGTGAACATCGCCGATTCCAGCCGCTTCTCCGGCGTCCAGCACCGCGCGAGGAAGAAGAATCGCGTCGAATCGCGATTGAACACGGTGTGGTTGAACCACATGTGCCGTTTGCGGAGCTCAGGGTGGTCCTTCACCAACCGCCGGTACACTTCCCCGATCGAGACCACCAGCCGCGACGACCCGCTCTCCAGATCCATCACGTACACGCCGTCATTGTCCGGGTGTGCGACGTCCGGATTCGGGTCCACCGCGCCCACATACCCCACCACGGGCCGCAGCCGGGTGAGCCTACCGTAAGTGAGGCAGAGTCCGTACCGGCCGTTCGCGCTCACGCCGTTGATGGCCCGGGGCAGCAATCGCCGCTTCTGGGTCTTGAGATCGTACGCCGCTGAGACGATCCGTTCCCCCTCACGGTCGTTGAACAGAAACTCTGTCTCCGGCTTCAGTGGATTCCAGTGCAGCATCGCCCCCTGCTGCAGGTTCCAGGCATGGGTCTCCGTCACGGCGCGAAAGGTTCCGGTGCGCGGGTCCACCGTTCCAATGCGAGCCGCCTCCTCCGGTTGGGGCAGATGGTCCTGGAAATCGCTTTCCAGACACACCATCAACGACCCCGACCGGTTCCAGGGCGGTATGCCGTAGTATCCGAAGAAATGATGCTTCGGCCCTGACGTCAGGCGGCGTACTCGAAACGTCGGAGCCGCCTGTGCTGCCGCGGCCCTGACGAACAGTCCAGCGCCAAACACTCTGCGAGTCATCGGTCCAACAGTGTACCGAAGCCGCCGGGCACTTGATCCTGGCCTAGAAGTTCACACGCCCGCCGACGATCACGATGCGGTTCCCTCCCGCCGTCGTGATCCGCCCGAAATTCACGCTGTTGATCTCCCGATTGGCCGCCGCCGGCACGTCCCACTGCGGCGTGTTCGTCAGGTTCTCCGCGATCGCGTTCAACTGCAGGCTCACGCGCTCCGTCAGCCGCACCGTCTTGATCACGTTCGCATCGAAGCGGAAATTGAACGGCCCGTAGATCGGCCGCTGGCTCAGCGTCCCCAACTGCCCGGGTCCCGGGTTCGAGAACACCAGCGCGCCGTTCTCCCCGCCGTCGCGCCACGCCAGCAGCGTGGAGCGGCTGCGCAGCGTTGCCGTCCCCATCGTCTGAATAATCGGGTCCGGCGTCTGCACCAGCGTTGGGAAGAACACCACGCCGTTGCCCGTCTTCGTCACTTTGCCGAAGTGCGGATCGAGGGCGCCGTGCGCGATCGGCGTGTTGTCCGTCCAGGCGTTGAAGGTAGTAGCGGAACTCGTCAGGCTCACCGGTGTTCCTGAGAAGGTGTTGAAGATTCCGCCCACCTGCCAGCCTCCGGCCAGTTTCTTCCACCAACCCGAACCCGACCGTCCGAGTGGAACGTCGTAGATCACGTTCGTGCGCATGATGTGGTGCGAAGACAGATCCAGCAGCCGCTTGTCCAGCCGCCGGTTCCGCTGCGTCCGGAAACTGTCGTTCTGCTCCTGCGCGTCGCCGTCTTCGTCGCCCAGTCCCTTCGAGAACGTGTAGTTCCACTGCAGAGTCAGGTCCCGCGTGCGATGCAGCACCTCCACCTGCAGCGAATGATAGGTTGAGCTCGACAGGTTCGCGAACAGCCGCGCCGAAGCGAACTGCGGATTGGCGCTCACGAAGTTCTCCGGCAAACCGCCGTTCCGCAGCAGCCCGCCGTTCGCTCCCGTCAGGTAGTTGTTGTTGCTCAGAAACGAAGCCAGCGCGCCCACCGAACCCTGCGCGAAGTTGCCCTGCGTCGTCGTGTTGATGTCGCGCAGCACCTGCGATCCAGTCAGCGTTGTCCCGTTCACCACGCCGCGCCCGGGTACGGTCAAACCGCGCAGCATCTGGTCGAACAGCGGCGCGTTGCCGCCCGCCTGCGTGATCCGGAACGCCTCCAGAATCCCGTTCTCGAAAATGTTGTGCTCGTTCACGTCCGCGCCGCGCAGCAGCCGCACGCCCTTGCTGCCCACGTAGCTCACTGTCACCGTGCTCCGCTCCGTCAACCCGCGCGTGATGCCGATGTTGAAGTTGTGGATCTGCGGCGTGCGCAATCCGGAATCGTAAATGCGCGCCGTCTGCGTGCGGTCCGTCACTGGAATCAGCGAGAGCGGCGCCCCCACCGGCGAAAGCGGCAGCCGCGCGTTCCCCAGGTCCAACTTCGAAGCGCTCCGGAAATCGGCCACCTGCCGCAGTCCCGGCGCGTCGCCCGCCACCACGTCCAGCAGCCGTAGCGAAAGCCGCTCATAGGCTGTGCTGTAGCCCGCGCGCAGCACCGTCTTCTTTGTGCCCAGCCCCGGAATGTCCCAGGCCACCCCCAGCACCGGCGCGAAGTTGTTCAGATCGTTGTTGTAGATCTTCCGGTCTGGGTTCCGCGTGTTCGATCCGATCCCGATGTACTGCGTCAGCGCTCCTCCGGACGCCCCCGGCCGGAACATCGCTCCGAAATCCGTTCCCGAAATCCCGAAGATTCCCTGCGACCCATTGGCCAGACCCACCGTCTTCCCGTTCGGATCGGACGGCACACCGTAGAACTCGTACCGTAGCCCCAGGTTCAGCGTAAGCCGCCGCGTGATCTTCCAGTCGTCCTGGAAGAATAGCCCGAACTCCGGCGCCTTCCAAGACCGCTGCTTCGGCTCCCCCGCAAGAAACTGCGGCTCCCGTCCGCCCGGCGCGTTCAACGCCTGCCTGAAGTTCGTCACGCTCCCGTTCAGGTCGTTCAGAATGTTCTGCGCGCCCGTCTGGTTCGCCCCGATTCCAGGAACGCTCGGGAAGTTCGCCACCGGCGCGCCGCCTGCGCCAATCACCGCCCGCGGCAGCACGTCGAATGAGTTGAAGCCTACCGTCGACACGAACCAAACCTGCCCCCCGAACTTGTAGTTGTGGTTCCCGCGGATGATCGACGTCTTGTTAAAGAACTGGTAATTCGGCGAAATGCGCCCCTGCGGGTCATTGCTGATGTTGATCGGATCGCTGATCGTCCCAAAATCGACGCCGAACGGCGTCCCGCCGGCCGTCGCCACGATGCCCGGGTCTACCTCCCACGGTGCGTAGAAGCGGAACCGCGGCCGCAGCGCTCCGGCTCGAAATTCGTTCACCACCGTGGGCGTCAGTGTCGACGTCACCGTCGCCTGGAACAACGAGTCCCGCTGTTCGATCAGGTCCTCGCCGATCCCCGGATACACCTGCGGCATGAACCCGTTCAACTCGTCGCTGCGCTCGTTCGACCACGAGAATGACAGCCGGTGACGGTCCGTCAGGTTGTGGTCGATCTTCACATTGAAGTTGTTCTCGTCGAAGCTGTTCGGCCGGTTCCAGGTGTAGAGGGCTGTGTTCAAGCCATCGCCGCCGCGGAAATTGTTCGGCAGCGGCATCGCCTCGATGTACTTCTGCACCAGCCCCGTGCGATCGAATCCCGAGCGCTGCGGATCCACTCCGAAAATGTTGATCGTCGAAAGCTGCGCTCCCGCCGTCGGGGGCAGGGGATTGCCGCTCGCGTCCACCGTCGGCCGCGCTGCCACCGCGTTCCCGTTCTGCACGTTGGGAAAGAATCGGTACTGCCCCCGCCGCATCGTGTCCGTCCAAACCGTTGTGTTCACCGTATCCGCCCCGCGAATCTTCTGCCCCTCCCACAGGAAGTGGAAGAAGGTCCGGTTCTTGAGGATCGGACCGCCGATGCGCGCTCCGTACTGGTTCCGGATAAGCCGCTCCCGCTCCACGCCGTTGAAGTTGTTGAACCAGGTGTTCGCATTCAATGCCGTGTTCCGGTGGAAGTTGAACACCGACCCGTGAAACTCGTTCGTCCCCGACCGCGTAATCATCTGCACCTGCCCCGACCCGCGCCCCAGTTCCGCGTCCACCGGTTGCGTCACCACGCGGAACTCCGCGATCCGATCAACCGACGCGAAGATCGTCGAGTTCACGCCCTGGTTGATCCTCGCGTCCATCACGTTGATGCCGTCCATTTGCACGTTCAGGTTCCCGCGCCGCGCCCCATTGAAGTTCGGCCCGTTCGTCCCCGGCATCGTCGTCGTCAGGTTCAACACGTTGCGCGACGACACCGGCAGGTCGAGAACCTTCTTCTCCGTGATCACGCCTCCCAGCGTCGGCGTCACGTACGCCAGCGGGCTGTTTACCTCGGCGGATACCTCGATCACCTCCGCCGTCATGCCCACTTCCAACTGCAGGTCCCGCGACACCCGCGCCCCAACCTCCAGGTGAATCTCATTCACCGCCAGCGCCCGAAACCCCTGCTTCTCCGCCGTCAGCTTGTACTCGCCCGGCTGCAGCACCGGGAACGCATACGCGCCCGACGCGTTGCTCACCGCTCGCGTCACCACTCCCGTGCGCAGATTCGCCATCGTGACTGTCGCTTCCGGAACCGCCGCCCGGCTCGCGTCCACCACTAGCCCCGTCAGGGACGCATCCGACGACTGGGAACGCACTGCTTCCGGCCCCAGCAACAGGAAAAAGCAAACGCACACGAACGTTGCAATCGTTTTCAAGTAAGAATACCCCCCGTGTTAGGAATGTATTGTAGCGCGAGAGATAACCGTAACAGAATTGCCGATCAAAACGTTACAATCGCAACGTATGCTCGCCGAACACCCGCTGGTCGCCTTCGTGCTCGTGACGGATCCCACGCGCGCTCGGGCGTTCTACGAGGGAACTCTCGGCTTGCGGTTTCTCGCTCAGGATGACTACGCCGTCGTCTTCGACGCCAAGGGCGTGTCGCTCCGTCTGACGATCATGCCGAACCACAAGCCGGCCCAGCATACGGTCCTCGGATGGAACGTCCCCGATATTGCCGCTGCCGCCCGCCACTTGATGGAAGCCGGCATCCGGTTTGAGAAGTACTCGTTCCTGCCGCAAGACGATCTCGGCATCTGGACCGCCCCGGATGCTGTGTCCAAGGTCGCCTGGTTCAAGGACCCCGACGGAAACATCCTCAGCATCTCCCAGCACTGACGGCCCCAGCCGCCCTATCGGAATCCTTCAATCAACATCAGGTCGTTCACCGCCTGGTCCAGGTGCGCTACGATCATCCGCGTCCCATCCTGCGTCACCGCCAGCCCCGGATACCCGCTCACCGGCGCCCTCCGCAACTCGCGCACCAGCTTGACCTGCCCCGTCGCCAAATCAAGCAGCCTCACCTCCACCGCGCTTCGCGGGACGAAGTACACCCCGCGTCTCGTCACTGCCCACGCCCGCCAGAACCCCGCGTCCTCCAACCCCTTCACCAACCGCTCTTCGCCCCCTCCCGGATTCACCCCCCAAATCCCGTCCCTACCCTGGTTGCGCGTGAAGTACAACCACTTCCCATCCGGCGACTCGAAACTCTCGAATCCCTCCCCTCGCGTCACCTGCACGGCCTCGCCCCCCGCCAGCCTCTGCTTCCAGATCGTCCGGGTCCCCGTCCGGTTCGTCGCGAAGTAGATCCACTGACTGTCCCGTGACCACGAAGGCAAGAACTCGGCCGCGTCGGACTCCGTCACCTTCCTCATCCCCCCGCCGTCCGGCCGCATGACATAAACGTCCGGGCTCCCGCTCACCCTCGCGTCGAACGCAATCCATTGCCCGTCGGGCGACCACCGCGGCGACCCCGCCGCCGGCCCGCGAAACGACGTCAACCTCACCGCCGGCCCCGCCTCCCCTGCGTCCGCAATCCAGATCTCCTCCGTACCGCTCCGCTTCGATGCGAACACCACCCGCGACCCGTCCGGCGAGAACGAGGGGCTGTGATCGTCGCGCGACGACTCCAGCGTCAACTTCGGCGGCGCCGCCCCCGAGTACGAATAGAGGTTCGCGTCCGTGAACTGCTCCGTGAACGCCAACCGCCGCCCGTCTCGCGACACCGCCGGAGCCAGCGCGGTAACGCTCGAGGTCGACACCCGCTCCGGCGTCCCGCCCCGTATCGGTACCCGCCAAAGCTGTTCCCCGTCCCCGCGGTTCGCCGAAAACACGATCTCCTTCCCGTCGCCCGTCCACGCGTGCCCAGCCACCGGCCGTTGGTCGAACGTCAGCCGGCGCGCTTCCCCGCCGCCCACCCGCACCACCATCACCTCACGCGCCGATACCGTGAAGCTCCGTTGGAAGGCGATGGACTCACCGTCCGGGGAGAATCTCGGAAAGCTGTCCGAGTAACTCCCGGAGACTGTCACCTGCCGCCGCGTCCCCGTCGCCAGGTCATGCAGAAAGATCTGGTTCCGCCCCTTCTCGTCCGCCCCGCCCGCCAGCGCCAGTCGCCGGCCGTCCGGCGACCATGAGAACCCCGGCCCCGCTTCACAAACCCGCTGCTCCAAGCCTCCCAATGCGGAAATGAAATAGATCCAGCTCTTCCCCTCGTCCCGCCGCTGAAATGCGATCCGTCTGCCGTCCGGCGACCAGCCCGGATACTCCTCGTTCCCCGGCGTGTCCGTCAGCCGCACCGGCTCCCCTTGGTCCACCACCTTCACGTACAGGTCGCGCTGCCGGCTCCTCGCCAGGTCGTTCGGATTACGATTGCCGTCCCACACGAATGCCACTTGGCTTCCGTCCGGCGAGAACGTCGCCATGTCCTTGCTGCCCGCGAATGTCGTCAGTGGGACGACGTACGTCGGGCGATCTTCCACGCGCCGCCCCATCCAGAGCCACACGCCGAGCCAGACCACGGCCGCCGCCCCCACTCCCGCCGCCCACCACGCCCATCGCCCCACGCGTATTGCCGGCGACGACGGAATCTCTTCCGGCGGCGCTGTCTCCCACTCCACCGCCGCTACGAACCGGTACCCCTGCTTCGGCGCCGTTTCGATGAACCGCGGCTGCCGGGCCGAATCCCCCAATACCTCCCGCAGCCGGTTCACCATCACGTTGAGACTGTGCTCGAACTGTACGTGAGTATCGTCCGGCCATAACAGGCGGCACAGTTCCTGCCGGCTCACTAACTCGCCCGGCCGTTCCACCAGCGCCTCGAGAATCCGCAGCGCTTGCGCCGGAACCTTCATCCGCACGCCGCTCTTAGTAAGTACCTGCAAACCGAAGTCGGCGACGAACGCCCCGAACCGGACCGTCTTCGAGCGCTTCGCCGTCAACATGGGGGCGTCCGAGTCTAGCACGGGGGTCGTCGCCCGCCAAGAGATCTGAATCAATATTCATCAAAGAATCATCGGCTTGCCGTTTGACCTCAGAATTGACATGACAAGTTCCCGGGCCTGTAAGAGACTCGCACGAAGCCCCACTGGGCATAGGGAAACAACGTGAGACAACTCGTAGGCATCGCCCTGCTCGGAGCATGCTGCCTGTTCGCCGCCGACCCCCATAACGGCGTCTGGAAAGCCAACATTGCCAAGAGCAAGTACAATCCGGGTCCCGCTCCGAAAAGCGTCACCCACACCGTCTCCCTTGACGGCGATTGGACGGTCCTCAAAATCGATCGCACGGGAGCCGATGGTAAGTCCAGTACCACGACGAACCGCTTGAAATTGGACGGCAAGGAGTACCCATACAAGAACGCGGAGAACACCCCGGGACTAACCATCTCCGGAACTCGCAAGGGGAACGTCCAGGAGACTACCTACCGCCGCGAAGGCAAAGTCACCCTGACCATTAAGACCGTCGTGTCGCCTGACGGTAAAACCCGCACCGCCACCCAGACGGGCACCGCCCTCGACGGAAAGCCCCTCAACAACACTGTCGTGCTCGAGAAGCAGTAGCCCGGAGACTCTATGACGAGAAGAACTGCCTCCATCCTCGCGCTAGCCTTCGCCGGCGCCTCATTGCTCTCCGCCCAGACAGCCAACCCTGTCCAGTGGTACACAGGAACCGCCTCGAAGGTGAAGCCCGGCATGATGGACGCCTACTTGAAGCAGATGGCCATTCTCAAGAAGGTCTACCAGTCGCGCAAGGACGCCGGCGAGATCAAGAGCTGGGCCCTGTACCGCGTCATTGCACCCACCGGCGCGAACAACGAGTTCGACGTCGTCAACATGATCCTCTGGCCCAAACGCGCGGAGATCGACCCCGACGTCCTCACCAAAATGAATGCCCCCTACTGGCAGAAAGTGGGCTTGAGCCAAGCTCAGTTCGCAGCCCAGATGCGCGAGATCGCTACCATCGTCCGAACCTCCGTCTCCGTCCGCCACATGGAAGCCGGGACGTTCGGCGTCGGCGACCTCATTCGCGTCGATTACGTGAAGATCGAGCCCGGCACACTAGGCGAGTACATCAATCGGCTGCGCACCGTCTACAAGCCGCTGAACGAAGCCGATATCCAGGGCGGGAGTCTCAAGGCCTGGGCGATGCATTCCTTCGTCTACCCCGGCGGCACGGACCGCCCCGCCGATGCTTACACCATCCACGCCTTCAATAGCTCCGACCAGATGTTCTCCCGCGGCCCGGCGGGCGGCGGCGCCGCTGCCTTCGCCAAGGTGCATCCCGGTCTGAACTACCTACAGACCACCAACCGCCAGAACGAAATTCGTAAGTCCGTCCGCTCCATCGCGCTCAAGCAGATTGACGGAATCTAAGGAGAATTCGAATGCACATCAGAATACTCACAGCCCTCGCGCTCGCCGCCTTCAGCCTGCACGCGCAACCGCAGGCGCCTCAGATGAACGAGTGGTATTCGCACATCGCCTACAAAGTAAAGCCGGGCATGGGCGAAGCCTTCGTCAAGCACATGGCCGTCGTGAAGAAGTTCGCTCAGTCCCGCAAGGACGCCGGCCAGATCAAGAACTGGGGCGTCTACCGCGTCATCGCGCCCACCGGCGCTACGCAAGACGTAGACTACGTCACCCTCGTCGCCTGGCCCAAGCGCGCCGAGATCGATCCTGACGTCATCGCAAAGATGAACGCTCCCCACTGGCAGAAAGCCGGAACCACCCAGCAGCAGTGGGTGACGCAACTCAACGAACTCGCAACCGTCGTTCGCACCTCCGTCACCATCCGCCGCGCCGAGGCCGGCACCCACGGCGTCGGTGACTTGCTCCGCGTCGACTACATCAAGATCTCACCGGGTGAGATGGGCGAGTATCTGAATCGTGAACGCAGCGTCTATAAGCCCGTCCACGAAGCGCGCATCAAGGACGGCGGTATGAAAGGCTGGGCGCTGCACACCTACGTCTTCCCGGCCGGAGAAGAACGCGTCGCCGATGCTTTCACCATCCAGACCTTCACCAACTCGGACCAGATGTTTGGAGGCCCTGGCCCTGCCGGTGGCGCCGCCCTATTCGTGAAGGTCCATCCCAATGCGAACTACCTGCAGACGGTGAACCGCCAGAACGAAATCCGTAAAATCGTCAGGTCCATGGCCCTGAAACACATCGACGGACTCTGACCTACTCCC
This sequence comes from Bryobacteraceae bacterium, assembly GCA_033763935.1. GTDB lineage: Bacteria > Acidobacteriota > Terriglobia > Bryobacterales > Bryobacteraceae > DALYJJ01. Next base: position 19,398 of record JANRJO010000013.1, on the reverse strand, counting down.
TCAACCACCCCGTGACCAACGTGAGCGGCGCGGGCGCAGAAAGCGGTATCGAGTTGATCAAAATGCGCCCGTCCGCCGCCACGTCGTACTGCGTGCCCACATAGGCCGGCTCGATGATGCGCGTCTGCGCTACCAGCCTCGGCGTCCCCGCCGTCCTCGTCCTTGCATCAAACGCCGCCGCCATCAGTTTCCGCTCCGCAGTCACGTAGTAAATGGTCTTTCCGTCCCGCGCCCACACCGGCTGCGTCCCATACCCGATCGAGATCGGAACCCGCACCACGGGAGGCGCTACGGTTTCCGCGAAAACCGCGCCGTAACCCGTATAGGCGATCCACTCGCCGTCCGGCGAGAATCGCGCCTCCGCCCCCGCTCGCTCCCCGAACGATAGAACTTCCTTACCGTCGGGCATGTAAAGCCGGACCCGCGGGCCGCCCCGAGAAAAGTCCGTCATCAGTAGCTCACCCTTCGGGGAATAATCGAAGTGACGCATGGCCGCCCCTCGCCACAGCACCCGCGGCGACGGCGCGTTCACCGGCGTTTCCGCCAGCGACCACGCCTGCCCGTCCTGCGTGCTGTACGTCACCCGTTGCCCGTCCCTCGACCACGCCGGCGACTCCTCCCGCCCTTCGCTGCTCAAGCGCATCGAACGGCCCCGCTCCAGATCGTACACACGCACGTACAACCGCCCGTTCCCCGCCTCATCGGCCAGCGCCGCCACCTTCCGTCCATCCGGTGACAGCCGCGGCTGATCGTACCCGAACTCCGGAATCGCTCCTGACTCCTTGCCGCTCGCATCCAGCCACGTCAGGCGCGACGCCGAATCGGCCAGCGACTGAAACACAAGCACACCGTTCTGAGAAACCGAAAAGGCCGAACGCGCGAACCCCGCATGGTGCAGAACTTCCTGCTCTAACACCGACTGCTCCTCGCCTTGCCATTGCAGGCGCGCCACGTCGAACATTCGCATCCGCAGACTGCGGTCTCGCGTGTAGAGCAGCCGCTTCCCGGTCAGCAGGACATTGCCCTCGATCTCCGCCGAGATCCATTCCTGCTCGCCGCCAGACAGTGATCCCACGTAGAGCCCGTTCCCAGGCTTGTCTTGCGGGCTACTCCAATCCGCCAGGAACAGAAAATGGTCCCCATCCGGCAAGAACACCGGCCAGCGATGGCTCTGCGCGCTTCCCGGCCTCGGCAATCTCGTCGCTGCCGAAGGCGCTCCCCCGGCCGCCGCTACACGGGCCAGCGGACCCACATTCTCTGGCGTGAAGACAATCGTCCCCTTGGTGCTCCAGGCCCCGCCGCCCCGTCCCAGAGGCGCATCGCAAATCGTGCGTGTAGTCGCCGTGGCCGTCTCGATCGCCTTCAGCTTGCCTCCCGCGAAAAAGGCCACCTGCCGGCTGTCCGGCGACCAGAACGGGAACGCCGCGCCCTCCGTCCCATCGAACTGCTGCGCCCCCGCCGCGGCCAGCGGCCGGATCCACAGCTTCCGCTTGCCGTCAGCCCCCACGCCCACAAACGCCAGCCGCGTCCCGTCCGGCGATACCGCAAAGTTTGCCCGCTCGAAATACCAACCCGCCGGTGGCAACAGCGATGCCCGCACCGGCAGCAGACCGCTGCCGCCCGCCTTGCTCATCCGCGACGCCGCAAACCACACCAACGCCGCAACCACCAACAACGCCGCCGCCCACGCCGCACGCTCTCCCCAACCCGCCTTCTTCGCCGCCGGCGCCGCTTCATCATGCACGAGCGAAAGCGCCAGCCCCACGTCCCGCGCCGATTGCCACCGCGCGTCCGGGTCCTTCGCCAGGCACGTCTCAATCACCCGCTCCATCCCCTCCGGCGCCGCCGGCTGCACCTCCCGCACGCCTCGTGGACGCCCCGTCATGATTGCCGAAATCACACTCGCCTGGCTCTCCCCGTCGAACGCCCTCCGCCCCGTGACCAACTCGTAGAGCACCGCCCCCAGTGCGAACACGTCCGACCGCGCGTCCGCATCCTTCCCTTCCAGTTGCTCCGGCGCCATGTACTGCAGCGTCCCGACCACCGCCCCCGGCGCCGTCACCGCCGTCACCGTGCTCCCGTCCGCGCCCGCCGCCGAGGCCGCGACTCGCACCAGCCCGAAGTCCAACAACTTCGCTCCACCCTTCGTCAGCATGATGTTCCCCGGCTTCAGGTCCCGGTGCACAATGCCCCGGCGGTGCGCCTCCTGCAGCGCCTCGGCCATCTCCTCGCCCAGTCGCACCGCCTGCTCGATCGGCAGCGCCCCCCGCGCCACCCGTTCCGCCAGCGTCTCCCCCTCCACGTACTCCATCACCAGAAAGTCCGCGCCCTCCGGCGTCTCCCCCACGTCGTAGAGCTGGCAAATGTGCGGATGGTTCAGCGCCGCCAGCGCGTGCGCCTCCCGCTTGGTGCGTTCGGAGAACCGCTCGTGCCCCACCTTGATCGCGACCGTCCGCTTTAACCGCGTGTCCCGCGCCCGCCACACGCTGCCCATCCCGCCGGCGCCGATCTTATCGACAATCTCGTACGGCCCCACCCGGTCCCCAGCCGCCAGAGCCATGGCGCAAGTATACTCGAACCCATCGCCATGTCCTTCACTAGAAGACAACTCCTCGCCTCCGCCGCCTTCCAGGCTGTAGCGCCCCCCAAGCCCGGCGTCACACTCTACGTGCGCTATACCGTCGCGCGCGCCGCCCCCGCCCACGGCATCCTCGAAGGCGACCGCATCCAGCCGCTCACCGCCGCGCCCTTCGCCAACCCGAAGCCCGCCGGCAAGCCTATCCCGCTGAACTCCGCGAAACTCCTCTACCCCTGCCAGCCGCCCAAGGTCCTGGCCGTCGGCCTGAACTACAAAAGCCACATCGGGAACCGCCCCGCGCCGAAGCGCCCCGAGCTCTTCTACAAACCCGTCACCTGCCTCACCCACCCCGGCGACCCCATCGTCATTCCCAAGGATTCGAAGAACACCCACTACGAAGGCGAACTCGTCATCGTCATGGGCGCCAGCAACCGCATCTTCGGCTACACCTGCGGCAACGACGTCAGCGAACGCGACTGGCAGAACGGCCCCCACAAGGACCTCCAGTGGTGGCGCGCCAAAGGCGCCGATACCTTCGGCCCCCTCGGCCCCGCCATCGCCGCCGGCCTCGATCCCAAACCCAGCAAACTCGTCACCCGCCTCAACGGTGCCCTCGCCCAGGAGCAGTTCATCTCCGACCTCCTCTTCGACTGCGACGCCATCGTTGCCTTCGCCTCCCGCTACGTCACCCTCACCCCCGGCGACGTCATCTACACGGGCACTCCTGGCACCACGAAAGCGATGTCCCCCGGCGACACCGTCGACGTCACCATCGACGGCATCGGCACCCTCCGCAATCCGGTTAAGGCAGGCTGAGTCACTGGGGTTACCCGGAACGACCCCGGAATCACTGCGCGTCGGCGGCTAGTTGCGTACTCCCGTGTGGCGCAACTGTCGCAGCTTTTCACCAAAATGGAGAATGACGCGAAGGTGTGTCTCCGAAGATTCTGAACGCTCGGGCTCTACCACCGCCACTACTTTGTCGCTATCCGCCCCGACGTCGTAGTTGGGCGGCCCGCTGCCTCCCGCCATCCGGATGTTGGACCAGGCTACGGGCGTATCCGCCCCAAACCGTTCTTGTCCACCGTAGAATCGCGTCCACATTACCCGATCATCGAGCGATCGAAAAAAGAGCCGGTCACCGGCACGATTCCACTTTGGGGCCCGCCCACCAGCAACAGAAACTCTCACGCCACTCCCGTCGATGCTGGCGTCGCCTCGCAGCCGGCTGACGTAGATCTCGGGCCGTCCGGATTCGTCGGATGCGTAAGCCAGCCATCGCCCATCGGGCGAGATGGCCGGCGCCGCCTGGATTCCTTCACGAGTGAGCAAAGGCCGAGCAACTCCCAGTCGCAGTCCGCCTGCCGCATAAGCCACGGGCGCGATAAACAAGTCATATCCCGTGCGTGGCTGGTTCCGGTGAAACGCGAGCCAGCGGCCGTCGGGGGAGAACGTCCACGGTACGGATACGGTACCTTCAGGGCCCTCGATCACCCCGCCCGGTCCGCTCCCATCGCGCCGCGTCCAACGGATGCCCATACCCGCACTGAATACGATGAACTCGCCATCTGGGCTCCACACCGGACAGCACTGCGTTCTGCCAAACGACGCGCGGATCATCCGGCGCCGGTCCAGGTCAAAAACCCAGATGTGCATCAGGCCTTCCCCGGACGCGCCCAATGCCAGCAGCTTTCCGTCCGGTGAGAGTTGGGGGCTGCTGTACGCTCCCGGGCTTGGGAGTCCCGCGGTAGACACCCCTTCGCCCGCGCGGAGCCACGCTAACCGCCTGTCCGCGCTCGGCATCGCGCGGTAAACCACAGTGCCTGCCGGCGACACGTCCAAATCACCCCCCCGAAAGTAGTCGTGCATAACCCCCTCCAGCACGGGAGACGGTTGGCCGGTCATCTGAAGGGACCGTAAATCGAACGGAGCCGCATGCAAGACATTGCCTTGCACGAACAGTAGATGGCCGGTAGACGAATACCAACCGGCCGACGCACGTTCGACGAGAGTCCGCGGCTGCCCGTCTCGGCGAGACACGAGACGAAGTGCTCCGTCCGCCACTCCCGTTCCAGCTACGTAGAGAACTCCTGCGCTGTTCGGCAGCGCGCGGGGCCTGCGGTGCTGGACGATATCTGATCCTTCGCCGTCCATGGTTGTAAACGGGCGGGGCGTGCCGCCCGATGCGCTGACAACCTTCAACGTGCCTGAGGTGCCGAAGGAGGCGACAATCTCTCCATCTTCCGTCCAGGTTCCGCCTCGTTCTCCCGCTGCGTCACAAATCGTAACGGGAGCGCCACCCTCGATAGCGATCCGCTTCAGCTTTGAGTCCGCGAAGTAGCCGATGTGCTTTCCATCCGGGGAGAAGAACGGGGACGATGCGCCCTCAGTCCCGTTGAGTGGCGTGATCGTGGTCTGATCAAGCCGGCGAATCGTCAGCTTTCCGCCCGCGACTAACGCTATGGTCGCTCCGTCAGGCGAGATAGCCGGTTGAGTAACTGTCTCGCCAACCTCCAGGTCAAGTTGCACGAGCCGCTTGTCTGGTTCGTTGCGGGGCCAGCGGAGAGCCGCAACACCCAGAAGGCAGGCAGCCAGGGTCAACACAGATAACGGCCAGAAAACGCGGAGATTCCGCGCCGGTTGCCGATGTACGGGCGCAGTGGCGGTCCCGCCTTCTCGGTCTGCGGGAGCCAGGCGCTCCAGCGTCACCACCGGCGCGATAAAACGATATCCTTTTCGGGCCACCGTTTCGATGTAGAGCGGTCGCTCGGCGGAATCGTTCAGCGCTTGCCGCAGCTTTGCCACCGCGACGTTCAGGCTGCGGTCGAATTCGACGAATGTTCCCTCAGGCCAGATCCGCTGCCGCAAATCTTCGCGAGTGACCAATCCCCCAGAACGCTCCACAAGCAGGCGCAGGATCCGTAACTGCTGATCCTGTATACGTACCTTGATTCCCGCCTTTCGCACCTCCGAGGTCTCAAAATCCACCTCGTATGGTCCGAAGCGCACCATAGCAAGATCATAGTCCATCCGCTTACGAGAGCATCGGTCCGGTTACATCCGCCCGCAGGTGCCACCGTTACTAGGATTTACGCGGTATATCGCGGGCAGCCGAGAAGTAACCTGACTCCGAGGCGAAATCCCGGTAAGGTTCCATGCAGCAGTTCCGCGCCGTACCCAAGAAAGAGGTGCCGCGCATCTGGAGGCAGAAAGAAATGTCCAAGACTACCGTCATCCTCCCGCTTGCCGTGCTGGCATTCGGGCTTTGTCAGGCCGTTCATGCCGATGAAGTGCTGCGGTGGAACGCCGTACTCCAGCAAACTCTCGTCGCCACCAACAACGCCGGCCCCACCGGACCAAGAATGGCGGCGATTGTGCACGCCGCTATGTTCGACGCCGTCAACGGGGTCGAGCGGCGATACAACCACATTCACGTCGAGCCGGCTGCCTTACCCGGTGCCTCTCGGCGAACCGCGGTGGTGTATGCTGCCCACGCAACTCTCAGCGCTCTGTTCCCCTCCCAAACGGCGCTGCTGGACGCGGAACTGCAACGTTCCATGGAGGAAATCGCTCCGGATCCGGCCGTCGCTCATAGTGCCTCGATTCGGCGCGGACGCGAGTGGGGCGCCTTCGTTGCTGCCGCGATCCTCGAGTGGCGCAACGGCGATGGGTATAACACTCCACTGCCGCCTTACTTCGGCGGCGTCTCTCCGGGAATCTGGCGTCCGACGCCTCCCGTGTTCGCACCCGGCTTGATTCCCTCCCTGGCTCGAACGATCCCCTTTATCATCCCTAGTCCTGCCATGTTCCGTCCTTCCGGCCCACCCACTCTCGATAGCCAGAAGTACGCACAGGAATTCAATGAAGTGAAGGTGCTTGGCTCGCTAGCAAGCGCAGTCCGCACACCCGACCAGACCCAGGCAGCGCGGTTCTGGGCAGCCACCGCGCTCACGTTTTGGAACCGTGCTGCCGCACTTGCCTCGACCCTCCGCCGACTGACCCTGTCAGAAAACGCTAGGCTCTTCGCTCTCCTGAACCTCGCCATGGCCGACGGAGCCATCGTCTGTTGGGACTCGAAGTACCTTTACGAATTTTGGCGGCCTGTCACGGCAATCCGCCTGGCAAGTACCGACGGTAACCCCGACACCATCGAAGACGCCGGCTGGACTCCACTTGTGGTCACCCCTCCTTTTCCTGAATATTTGTCCTTTCACGGGGTGGTAAGCGGCGCTGCCCAAACCATCCTCACCAGCTACTTCGGAGCCGCCTTCCCATTCGACGGAACATCGGAAGGTCTCCCTGGAGTCTCTAGGCGCTGGTCGAGCTTCTCCGATGCTGCGGATGAAGCGAACCTCGCTCGCATTTGGGGTGGCATTCACTTTCGACGTGCGGTCGTGGACGCTCGAAAGGCGGGGGATGACATTGGATCCTTCTGCCTGAATACCGCTCTTCGGCCGATACACAAGGGCACGCTCAAGCCCTCTTGGTAGCCCGCTTTCGAGATCGCCCTGAAAAGCGTGAATCGGAACAAATCCTAAATGCCCCTGCCGGTGCGTCGGTTCTGTATCCGGTCGCCGTAGCCGCCGCCGAGCTACACTGATCCGAATGAACCGCCGCGCCTTCCTCGCCGCGCTCGCCGCCGCCGGTGCTCCCGCCGCCCCCCGCCCCCGCATCGACGCCGCCGCCCTCCAGGCCGCTCTCGAAGCCCTCAGCGTCTTCGGACGCCCTGAGGGCGGCGCCTTCAAAGACGGAGTCAGCCGCGTCGGCTACTCCGACGCCGACATCGCCGGCCGTAACTTCTGTATGGACCTCATGACCCGCGCCGGCGCGCAAGTGCGCATCGATGCCGCCGGCAACATCTTCGCCACCCGCCCCGGCAGCGTCCGCGCCCTCGCCCCCGTCCTCTTCGGCTCCCACATCGACTCCGTCCCCAACGGCGGCAACTTCGACGGCACCCTTGGCTCGATCTCTTCCCTACTCATCCTCCGCACCCTGAACGACCTCAACATCCAAACCCGCCGCCCCCTCACCGCGGTCATCTGGGCCTGCGAAGAATCCTCCTTCGCCGGCGCCAGCCTCAACGGCAGCCGCATCGCCGCGGACAAGATGCCCGCCGCCGAGTTGAACCTCACCTCCCGCGGACTTACTAAGTCCGAAGCCATTCGCCGCATCGGCGGCGAGCCCACTCGCCTTGAAACCGCCCACCTCCAGCAAGGCCAGTACCACGCCTACGTCGAAATGCACATCGAACAGGGCGCCACCCTCGCCCGCGACAAGGTCCCCGTCGGCGTCGTCGACGGCATCGTCTCCATCGACGACTACGACGTCGTCATCCAAGGCGTCGCCAACCACGCCGGCACCACCCCGATGCGCGACCGCCAGGACGCCATGATCGCCGCCTCCCACCTCACCCTCGCCGTCCGCGAGATCGTCACCGCCGAACCCGGCGCCCAGGTCGGCACCGTCGGCCACCTCGAAGTCATCCCCAACGCGGTGAACGTGGTCCCCGGCGAAGTCCGCATGTCCATCGAATTCCGCGACCTGTCCTCCGCGAAACTCGACCGCCTCGGTGAAGCCATCCGCGCCCGCGCCGCCGCCATCGCCGCTCAAACGCGCACCAGCATCACCCTGACCAAGTCGATCCACCAGGAATCGGCGAAGGCCGCCCCCGAAATCCAGCGCGTCATCGAGGCAGCCGCCTCACGCCTCCGCCTCGACACACGCCACCTCCCCAGCGGCGCCGGCCACGACGCTCAAATGATGGCCACCCTCATGCCCATGGGCATGATCTTCGTCCCCAGCATCGGCGGCATCAGCCACTCCCCCAAAGAACTCACCACCTGGGAAGACTGCGCCAACGGCGCCAATATGCTGCTCGAAACCGTCCTCGACCTCGCCGCCTAGCGTCGCCCCCCACTGCGGAATAACCGCGGGGCAAAATCCAACAAATTCCTCCGCCACGTTTGCCACTCATGATCCGTCCCCGGCGACTCTACATACACATGCTCGATCTTCGCCTCTTCCAGCGCCGCATGCAGCCGCCGAATGCCCTGCTTGAATCGCTCCGGCTCCTCCGTCCCCACCCCCAGCCACAACACATGCACCCGCTTCGCAAATGCCGCCGGATCCTCCATCGTCCCGTTAAACGCCGTCTTCAAATCCAACTTCTCCGTCCCCGGCGCCAGCAGATTCCCAGCCCCGCTAAAGCCCCCAATATGCGAGAACACGTCGAGATGCCGGAACGTCACATGGAATGTCTGCATGCCCCCCATCGAAAGCCCCGCCATCGCCCGATGATCGCGGTCAGCAATCGTCCGGAACGTCGAATCGATGAACGGTATCAGCGCCTGCGTCACGTCGTCCTCGAACGCCGACATCCGTTCCTCCATCGCTTTCCTCATCTCGGGAGACCCCGGCGCCCTCCCGCGCAGGTCCACCGGCGCAACCCCCGCCCGCCTCGCGTAGCCGTTCGCCATCACCACAATCATCGGCTTCGCCTTACCCTCGGCAATCAAATTATCGAGGATAAAATTCGCCCGCCCCTGCCGCGTCCACCCGCTCTCGTCCTCGCCTCCCCCGTGCTGCAGATACAGCACCGGATAGCGCTCCTTCAACTGCCGGTCGTAACTCGGAGGCGTATAAACCACCGCATGCCGCCACGTCCCCGTCACCTTGGAGAAATACCAGACCTCCCGCACCTGGCCGTGCGGCACGTCCTTCGCATGATAGTAAGTGGCCCCCGGCTCCGGCACCTCCACTCCACTCGCCCACTTACTCCCGCCGAAATACGCCGTGCTCGCCGGATCACTCACTTCCGCGCCATCCACGATCACCGTGTAATAGTGCAGCCCCGGCGCCATCGGCGGCGTCACAAACGTCCAGAACCCGTCCGCCTGCTTCTCCATCTCCGCCTTCGGGCCGCTCCAGAAATTCACCCGTACCTTGCTCGCCTCCGGCGCCCGGAACCGGATCTCCACCCGCCCCTTGCCGTCAACGCGCGGGTACGGACCGTCCATCACATTCGACGATGCCGGCTTGAAGTCATCCGTCGACTGCGCCGCGCAGCATGCCGCCGCGAGCAGCGTAACCATGAAAGTAAGACGCATCACAGAACCTCCTAAGCCAACATCGCCTGCAGCTTCACCACCGACATCGGCGGCAGCGTCACCCGCACCGCCCCGCCGCCGTCCGTCGCCTCTACCTTCAACGACCCCGGCTTCACCGCATCCCTGTTCTTGAAATTGTTATGAACATGGATATCCTCCGCCGCCAGCACTTCCCCGCGTGCCTCCTTGGCCGTCCCCCCATGTAACTGCACCACCGCCGGCAGAGCCTCCGTCAGGCTCGTGTTCACCGCCGTCACCGTCAGCGTCTTGTCCATCACCGAAGCCGACCCCGCCAGCCGCACCAGCTTCGCCGGCTTGTCCGCGCTCGTGTACTCCACCAGCGGCGCGTTGAACTCCGCCCGCACCGCCTGCGCATTCTGATGGTCCTTGTACATCGCGAACACGTGATACGTCGGCGTCACGCAAAACTGATCGCCGTCCGCCAGAAACAGCGTTTGAATGCAGTTCACCAGCTGCGCCACGTTCGCCATCGCCACCTTGTCCGCATGGCGTTGGAACGTATCCAAAGTCAGCCCCGCCACCAGCGCATCGCGCATCGTCTGCGGGCTCCCGAAGAGATGATGCGGCGCCAGCGCGTTCGCGTCCGGGTGCCACGCCCCCCACTCGTCCACCGCGATCTTCACCCGGTGCTCCGGGTCCGTCTCCGCCATGATGTTCCAGTTCAACCGGATCAACTGGTCCATCCGGTTCGCGTTTGCCAGTAACTGGTACGCATCGTCCGAAGTGAAATCCGTCGAACTCTTCCCCGTGGTTCCGCAGTAATAATGAACTGCCCAACCCCAAACCCCACGCAGCGCCCCGCGCCCCTTCTCCGCCATCCGCTGAAAGAACTCCCGCGTCCACTTCACGTCGAATCCATTCGGCCCCGATGGGATGAACGACAACTGATCCCCATACCTCGGCACCCACGCCGTGAACTTCCGGTACTCCACTGAATATTCCCCGGCGGTCATATTGCCGCCGCACCCCCAGCTCTCGTTCCCCACGCCCCAGAACCGCACTTTGTACGGGTCCTTGTCGCCCCCCGCCGCCCGCTTGTCCGCCAGCGTGCTCGAACCCGCCGGCGCATTGCAGTAATCAATCCAGTCGTAGAAATCCTTCGCCGTCAAACTGCGCACGTTTGCCGCGAAATACGGCTCGCACTCCACCAGCCGGCAGAACCGCATGAACTCGTTCGTCCCGAAATGATTCGGATCGTTTCGCGACGCATGCGTCATCTCCACCTTCCGCAACCGCCCCGCATCCATCCAGAAGTTCGGCTTCCGCGGCCGCTGCGCCATCGGCCCCACCCCGTCCTTCCAGTCGTAGCTGTCCGCGAAACACCCGCCAGGCCACCGCACGACGGTCTTGCCCAACGGCTTCATCGCGTCCACCAGCGCTTTCCGCACCCCGCGGATGTTCGCAATCTTCGACCCCTCGCCCACCCACACGCCGTCGTACACAACCCCGCCCAGATGCTCGACGAAATGCCCCTGCTGATACGGGCTGATCGTCCCCACCGGCTCGCTCAAGAATACGGAGACGTCCCCCGCTGCCCCCCGCGCGCTGCGCGGCGCCAATAACATCGCCCCCGGAATCGCCCCCAGGAATTGTCTGCGGTTCATGCCCTCTCCTCGTCCGTCGCGACGGATCGAGGGCTATTCTACACCCCTTACGACAGAATTGTAAGCGCTAACAGAAAATTTCCCACACCGCCCTCCCGCTCGCGCCACAATGTCCCCATGCCCGCCCCAGCCAACCCCGCCGCCCTCAAGATCGCCCCTGAGGTTCGCGACGCCCTCGCCGCCCGCCGCCCCGTCGTCGCCCTCGAGACCACCATCGTCACCCACGGCATGCCCTATCCCGACAACATACGCACCGCCCTCGCCGTGGAAGCCGAAATCCGCACCCTCAACGCCGTCCCCGCCACCATCGCCGTCCTCGACGGCGCCCTCCACGTCGGCCTCTCCGAATCCCAAATCGAAGCGCTCGCCGTCGCGAACAATGTCCTCAAAGTCAGCCGCAACGACCTTGCCTACGCCCTCGCCACCCGTCGTCCCGGCGCCACCACTGTCGCCGCCACCATGATCTGCGCGCGCCTCGCCGGCATCCGCGTCTTCGTCACCGGAGGCATCGGCGGCGTCCACCGCGGCGCCGAATCTTCCTTCGACATCTCCGCGGACCTCGAAGAGCTCGCCCGCACCTCCGTCGCCGTCGTCTGCGCCGGCGCCAAAGCCCTGCTCGACCTTCCTAAGACCCTCGAATACCTGGAAACTCACGGCGTACCCGTCATCGGCTACCAGACCAGCGAATTCCCCGCGTTCTGGAGCCGCTCGAGCGGCCTCCCGGTCCCCATGCGCCTCGACTCGCCCGCCGAGATCGCCCGCCTCCTCGAGGTCAAATGGTCGCTCGGCCTCGAAGGCGGCGCCGTCGTCGCGAATCCCGCCCCCGCGGCCGCCGAGATCCCCGCCGCCGAGATGTCCGCCTACATCCACCAGGCCGTCTCTGAAGCCGCTCGCCAGGCTGTCACCGGGAAGCCCGTCACGCCCTTTATCCTCAAACGCCTCGTCGAAATCACCCACGGCCGCAGTCTCGCCGCCAACGTCGCTCTCGTCCGTTCGAATGCGCGCCTCGGCGCCGCCATCGCCGCCGCCCTCAGCGCGTGACCGCGCCCGCATCCACGCTCGCCACCGTTCGCGCGCCCGTCCGCAGTTCGTTCACCACCCTGCCCTCTCCGTCCACCTCCAGCAACCGCCGCCCCGTGTAATCGGCAATCAGCAGGTTCCCTCCCGGCAGCTCCACGAACCCCGACGCCCATCCCATCCGGATCGCCGGCCCGCGTCCGCCAATGGACCGCACCACCTTTCCCTCCCGATCCACCTCCACCACCTCGCCCGGATCCGACAGGCTCACCAACGTGTTCCCGTTCGCGCGCCGCCGCGCCATGTACAGCCGCCGCTGGTCCCCCTCTGGGGCTTGCCAAGTCCACACGATCTTCCCGCCCGCGTCCACCTCAACGACCTTCGCCACCGCTTCCACCGCAATCAACGTCGTCCCCGCCGCGGTCCGGTTCGCGTTCCGCATCCGCATGTTCCCCAGGTCCGCGCTCTCGTACGTCCACACCACCTTCTTGTCCGGCGTCACCTCCACCACCCGCCCCGCCCGCGCGTCCCCGATGAGCGTGTTCCCGTTCGGCAGCCGCTGCGCCGCCAGCGGATGCTCCAACCCCTCGCTGTACTCCCACACCACTTGCTGGCGCGCATCCATCTCCACCACTCGCTTCTCCGCGCCGGCCGTGAACAACGTATGCCCGTTCGCAAGCCACTGCACGTCATGCCCGCGCGCATTCGCCTTCGTCCACAGCACCTTTCCCGAAGGCCACTCCATCGCCACAATCTCGCCCTGCGGCCCATGGTCCGCCACCACGATCCGCCTCGCCGCCGCCTCCGCCTTCAAATGCCGGTCCAGGAACGCGAACGCCCGCGATTCCGCCCTCTCCGCGTCTGCCCCGCGGAACCCGTGCCCCGCGCTCGCCAGAATCTCCAACTCGGCATCCACCCCCGCTTCCATCAGCCGGTTGGTGATCCACACCGCGTGTTCCCAGGCAACGGTCTTGTCTTCCTTCCCGTGAACCGTAAGCGTTGGCGCGGCCTGCGGAGTCACCCAACTCAACGGGCTCGCCAGCCGGTGCGCGCGCAGGTTGTGGTTCACATCCCCTCCCAGAAACATCGGCAGCACCTGCGCCGCCTCCTCACTGCTCCGGTACGCCTGCGCCAGGTCCGACGGGCCGAAGTAGTTCACCACGCACTGCACCGCGCTCGATTGCTCCCGATGCGGCCCCGTGCCCTCGAACTCCGCCACGCCCGCGGTCACCCCCAGCATCAGCGCCAGATGCCCTCCCGCGCTTCCCCCCATAGCCCCAATCCGCTGCGCGTTGATCTGGTAGCGCTCCGCGTTCGCCCGCAAAAATCGCACCGCCGCCTTCACATCCTCGAGCGCCGCCGGAAACTGATGCCGCGGCGCCAGCCGGTAGCTCGCCGTCGCCGCCACGTACCCGCGTTGCGCCAAACGTGCCGCCACCGGCAGCATCGCTTCCCGGCTCCCCGCCCGAAAGCCGCCCCCATGGATCAGCAGTACAGCCGGCAGCCTGCCACCCGGCGTGACCCCCTTCGGCCGCACGATGTCCATCGCCACCCGTGCGCCCACCGTCGAATACTCGACGCCCCGCTCGTGGAGAACGTTGTCGGGCAGGGAAGGCGCCGATTGCCCCGCGGCTGCCACTGCTGCGGCAAAGAGCAGAAAGCCCGTTCGCATCGGCCCTACCGTAGCGTCACCGTTGCCTTGCCCGCCGGCCCCTCATACACCAGCTCCGCCGACCGTATGCTCTCGTCCTTCCCCGAATACGGAAAGAACAGCAACCCGGCTTGCGGCAGCGCCCGGTCGCCCTCCGGCAGCGCCGCCTTCCGCAGCCGCTGCTGCCAGCTTCGCAGCAGCTCGATCGGCGGCTTCGGCGGCAGCGGCGGCGGCTCGCCCGGCTGCCGCTGGTTCCCGCCGCCCCCGCCCGTCGTCAACCCGCCGCCCTTCGGCTTACCCTCGCCCGCCGCCTCCGGCGGAGCCCACTCCGGGTCCTTCACGTTCTTCGCCGCCAGCCCCCACGGCTGGCTCGGCAGCGGCGCCTTCCGCCCTCCGATCCGCAGTGAAAAATCCGTCGCCGCAATCACCAGCCGCTCACCCGACGCCCCGTACAAAGCCACTTCCACCACCACGAAATCTTCGATCTGCAGCGGCCCCTGGTCGTTCGGCACCGCGTGCCCCGTGAACTCCGCCGCAATCGTCACCTTCCCCGCCGCCGCCTGCGACTGGTAGTCCGCCGCACTCGCCCGCGCCGGCAGCCCGTGCTGTTCCGTCTGCGCCCACGTCGCCATCGCCGAAGCCAAAACAAAAGCTGTCACTCTCGCTGTCACTTGCATAGATCTGCTGCCAAAGTACCAGACTCGCATGCCCTCGTCATCCGCCGCGACGAACCTCAACCCATCACCAGTCCCTCGATATCGTGCTTCTGGACGATCGGCTCCAGCCGGTCCACCACCCGGCACACCAGGTGCTCCCGAACCGACCCGGGCAGCGTCTCGAAGAACGGGCGCGTCACCATCATGTCGTGCAGCGCCGCATGTCCCGCTCCCGGAGCGTCCACGCCCAGAACCAGCACCGGCCGCGCCACCGGCGACCCATGCTCCGTCCCCCGATGAACCGTCAGCGCCGACCGGCACGAGATGTCCCCCGCCTGCGGGTACTTTCGAACCGCCCTCTCTTCGTACCGCGCCCACAAACTCCGATCCGGAAACATCTCGGCCTGCCACTGGCGCCCGTCGTCCCATTGCGTCCCCGGCGCCACTTCGAACGGACCCATGTCCGGCGTCACGTCCACGCCCGTGAGGTTGAACGCCAGCGACGTCATCCGATGGTCCTCGTATGCCTCCCGCGTCGCCGGAAAGTCCCGGTGCCAGGGCTGCACTTTCGCTCCCTGGAACGGCGTATCGAACCCGATTTCAACAATCTCGTAATCGGAACCCAGTACCGCTTCGCACATCGACGTCACCCAGGGATGCGTCACCAGGTCGGCAAACCCCGAAATCGCTTCCGGATGCACTTCCACATACCATCGCCGCGGTCCTCGCCCCACCGCGCCCCCGGGCCGCTGGATCGTCTCCCAGAACGCCGTCATCATGTCTTCCCGTAGCTGCTCCACCCACTCCCTCGAGAACGCTGCCTTCCTCCCCACAATGCCGTCACGTTGCAGTGTCGCCAAGTCATCCCCGAGATCCGCAGTTTCCGTCGTATACATCAACCCTCCTTCCGGTCCCCGCCAATCTGGACGGGTGCGGCCGCCTGGAGGTGTGGTGATTTCTACCCCTGACGTCACTCCGCCTTCCGCGGAGGCAGTTGCGCGATGACCGTCTTCGGGAGCCGGGCCACAATGCTCACCTGCGTACCGACCAGATCGGCGATGTCGTACTTCACCGCGAAGCCCAACACCAGCGCGGCTTCCGTCGAATTCAGACCGTGCTCGCCTTCCAGGTAGCGGGCCAGCCCGGTCGTCGCCCGCCGTAGCGCTTCATCGAGCGATCCGGCAATGCCGATCATCATCAGCCAGTCCTTGTCCTCCGCCCACGGCAGCCCGCGCCCCTTCCCGCGGATCAGCTCCACCGTGAACTCGATGTCCATGGAGGTCTCGAGCGCGTCCCCCGTCAGTTCCCCGTCCCCTTGCGCCGCATGCCCATCGCCCACCATCAGCAACCCGCCCGGCTGGTTCACTGTCAGGTAGACCGTCGTGCCTTCGCGGATCCGGTTGTAATCCATGTTCCCGCCGAAGTACCCCGAGTCTCGCGTGGCCACCACCTCCTGCCCCCGCGGCGCCACAGAGACGCACCCGAGCATCGGCTCAATCGGCACCCGGAAGTTCTTCAGCGCTTCCGACGGCTTGTCCAGCGCCGCCATCCCCGACTGCGCGTCCAACTTCCACCGCCCGCCCAGGTCCTTCGCCCGCTTGAGATTCGCATTGTAGTCGGGACTGATCGCGTTCGACATCAGGCCATTCCCGCTCTCCGCCCAATCGCGGTTGATGCGGACCTTGTTGAGCTTCACCGCCAGCGTATCCCCCGGTAGCGCGCCCTCCACGTAAAACGGTCCCGTCAGCGGATTCCCGCCGCGCGAACGCCGCGTACCCTTCGCATCGACGCCGCCCGCATCCACGCTCCACGTCCGCACCGTATCGCCCGGCGCGATACGCAACACAGCCGGCGTCGCCGCCGAGAAGTATCGCTCGAAATTCTCCGGCGTGAACTCGTGGGTACGAGGCGCCGTCCCCTGTGGCGGCACACGATACGCCAGCCAGTCGTACACCAGCCCGTCGCTCGTCTTCCCCGACCCCGTGAGCCTGCCGGCCTTCAACGAGCCCCTCATGGTCCCCTCCACCCGGTCCCCCATCACCCACTCCACCTGCATCTCGTCACCATTCAGGGTTCCTCTCAGCTTGCCGGGCCCCGACGTGCCGGAAACCGTCCCTCCGTCAACCGTAACCACCGACCGGTTGACGAACATCAGTTCTCCACGGTGCCGTACCTCGACCACCCAATCGGAGGACGACTGCCCCGCCAGCACCGCGCACGACGCCAGTAGAAACGCAAAAAGACGCATGACCGAATATACGGGAAGACGGGTCAAAGGTTTCCCGTCGGCCACCTTCGCGTCGCGTCTCACCGCAAACCTGTGCCAAAGTCTGATGATGGAAGACTTCTATGGAAGAACCGTCTTCTTCGTCAGCGACGCCGAGGCCTCGCCTTCATTGGCCTTGAGGATGAGCAAGCGCCGCCCCTCCTCCGGCACAGCGCCGCGAATAAGCTCGAAGCGATGCGCACCGAGTGGGTCCCACTCTCGTACTCCGCGACCCCGACGGGATCGAACTGTCCTTTTGCATTCCGGAAAGCGGATGGGCGAACCTGCCCGGCCTGCCCAACCTCGAGGTGTGAATATTCTGCTCGACCTCCCCCATCCGACGCTAGCTCCAAAACGAATCCCGGGCGGAACGGCTGCCCCGCAAACAATCGGGTCTCCTTCGTTCGCCACGACGCGCGACACCTGATAGTGGCGCGCCATACATTGGCCCCGAGGGGGACCTCGGCGGCCGACTCGCCGACAGGCGATAGACCATCAAGTAACGTACTCTGAGAAGGGAGCCATGCCATGAACGTCCGGACCGAGATCGACAAGCGAGTTGCGAAGCTGAGCCCCCAGCTGCAGGAGCAGGTTCTTCAGTTCATCGCTTCTTTGCAATTCTCGGCTTGGCGAGGCGAAAGCGGCGCCGAGTTAGCCCGGTCCGCGGGATCTCTCGACGATCTATCGGCCCGCGAAATGTCCAAGGCGATCGACGAAGAATGCGAGCGCGTGGATGCCGGCCAGTGGTAGATACCTGTTAGACACCAACGTCATAATCGCTTGATCGGAAGGTGATCAGGGCGCGGTGTCGAATATCGAACTGGCGGCGGAGGTCTTCCTTCCCGTAATTGCAGTCGGTGAGTTGTTGTTCGGAGCCGCACGATCGGGACGCCCGGCGGAGAATGTCTCCAAGGTTGAGCGCTTTGCCGCTGATCGATCCATCCTGCTTTGCGATCTCAGCGTAGCACGCGTATACGGGCGCATGAAGCAGCGTCTGCGCGAGAAGGGCCGTCCGATCCCCGAGAACGATCTCTGGATCGCCGCAACCGCCGCCTGTCACGACCTTATTCTCGTGACCCGGGACGAACACTTCAGAGACGTTGAGGGCTTGACCACAGCGGTCTGGTAATCGCCATTGGTTTCGGATTCTTTCTATCGCGTAAGTTGCCGAACCGCTCCGTCGGCACTCCCTCGGAAGATCGCTGCGCGCCTTCAGGCTAACGCTCTCCACGGGCCAGTGTACGAGTCGCTCGTGGTCCGCAACTGCACAGCTCACCTGGACGAAATAGCCGTCTATCATCCCCGTGTGCCGCTTCTGGGCAGCCATCGCCAGCGATAATGTGCTGCAAGTACCGGGGAGCTTTAGAAGGCAAGGGCGCGGTCCCTGTAAGTTTCATGCTGGAACCGCTCTTTGCGAACAGGCTCCGCAACCACGTCAACCTTGCAGCCAAGCAGCTTCGAGAGTTGCCGTTCAAGATCATCCAGACGGCCAAAATAATGGAAGCCGCCGGATGAGAAACTCTCCGTTAGACGCACGGCCACATCGACATCGGTTTCCGGCCCGGTATCACCGCGCGCCGTAGAGCCGAACACCGACACGCTGAGAACGCCGATAGCTCTTAGATCCGGTTCATGCTCGCGCAGTACGGCTATGGCGTGATCGCGGTCCATGCGTCCAGTTTCGCCCGCAGTTTTCGCCCGGTCAAGACGCTGCGCGGATCAACAGGTTACGGAGGAATCCTTTTGCGCGCTGGCGGCGAGACCGGAATCGGCCCATGCTCTCGTCCTGTTCCAAAAGGCGTATCAAGGGTCAAGTCTGGCAGCGGGGCTGAGGAAGGCGCAGACCAGAAAGAGCGCTGCGATGCGGCGGCCCTCGTGGAGGACAGCCGGGCCAGGTATCGCCCGGCCCCCGGCCCGTCGCACGCCGACCGATACTCAACCGAAACTTGCAAAGGGCGCTATCGCCGGCCAGCAGAAAAGCAACCGCAATCCGATTCTCCCTCGGCGCACAAATCGAAGACGTAGGCCCTCAGGTTCTCCGCTTCGACTCCCGTTGGCCGCCGCGGGGCATC
Organism: Bryobacteraceae bacterium; assembly: GCA_033763935.1. Classification (GTDB taxonomy): domain Bacteria; phylum Acidobacteriota; class Terriglobia; order Bryobacterales; family Bryobacteraceae; genus DALYJJ01. Next base: position 427 of record JANRJO010000013.1, on the reverse strand, counting down.
GTCATCGGCATCGCCGTTTCCTTCGCCCTCACCGGCGTGCCCGCTCTGCTCTACGCCGTCAGTCCCACCCACCGGCCTCCTACGCCCTCACCTCCCTGGGCCTCGCCCCTGCTGCCCCGAAGGGCCTCGGAGGACGAAGGTGTCACATGATGTCGTGCAGTGCCGCATGCCCGGTTCCAGTTGCCACCCCGATCGCGCTCGAAGTAGCGCCGCCACTAGGATACGTAATGATTACTGCCTCAAAGGCTCCATACCTGGTCCGCGCAGTGCGAACATATCCGGGCTCTCTAGGAGCTTGTTGAAAAACTCTTCCGTAGGCTCTTCCCAACGGAAACATCTCAGGCGAGAATTGTTTTATGCGCGGGGACGATCAACAGCAATCCGGGATGTTCAGCTACGTGTCGTTGGAAGAAAGGGTTCCGCAGGA
>JANRJO010000078.1:0-2357 GCA_033763935.1 Bryobacteraceae bacterium | reverse complement strand
CAGCCACCGCCTTGTGGGCGCGGGCGGTGACCGCGCGGGAACGGCGTCGCGCTCGCCCGTCCGTGCAGCTGACCCCGCGGGAGCCGGCGGCGGACTTCACGCAGATGTCCCGCAGGGGACGGCGGTGACGTCACGCCGGAGGTAGGCGCGACGCGTGAATTGGGATTCCTTCAAACGTACGCCACCTCGAGCGACACAGTGTTTGCCCCCCTGTGAGTCCCGTAAGTCGTGTCGGCCTCCTGATTTCCGGAGGAAGCGTATCGAGCAATACCGGACGGCGGGCGAACGTCGCTCAGTGAACGCGAACATCCATTCTTCTTCTCCCCAGAAGCGCAACTTCTGATTGGATACACGGACGGTGGATGTCTCGACAATGGAAGAAAGCGGGGCTTCTCTCCGGGTATGTCGGCATGTAGTGGACTTCTTGGAGCGCTTCTCCCGAGAGGCACGGCAGAAGAAGCGGGAGCGCGGTGCCGTGCGTCCGGACGAGGTTTCTGCCGTGTCCTCATCGCACTTGCCTGCCTCGCTGCTCCGACCCGGCCGCTCCTGGGCAACCCGGAGGGTACAGCAGGGCGCGCAACGGAGATCGTCGGTTTCCTCTCCATGGGTGCGCGAGTGTGTGTGTCGTTGCGCGTCGACGGCGTGCCCTCGCGATGGCTTCAGGTCGGCGACAGGGTCGGCGGGAACGTGGTGCTCGAGATCGAGGCAGCGGGAGGGCGAGCGACGCTTGCGGACAGCGATGGGGCGACCTATTCCATCATCCTGGGACAGGGCTCCATCGGCTTCGGTCGCAGCGCTGGCGCCGCGACGGCGCCGAAGCTCCATCGACTTTCGTCTCTGCCGCCGAGCGAGGCGGAGATGGCGAGGGCGCGCGCGACCCCGACGATCGTCTTGGACACCTACCCCGAACCAGCCCGGACCATCAGGACCGATGACCTCGATTTTGCGTGGATCGAATCGGACGCGAATCCGATGAAGCAGCAGCCTGTCTATCCAGTAGGCGGCGAGATGCTGAAGTGGCCGTCCCGAACGCCGGAGCAGAAGGCGGAGTTCCTAGACCTCTATCGCAACTGCGGCTGGGACATGACCGTCGTAACGACAAACAAGGGAGTGTCTTTGAGGGGTAAGAGGATCCAGAGGAAGCCCTGATTGTTTGGCGTAGCGAGTGTCAGGAACGTGTAACACACTATGAAAAGTAACACTATGATCCGGCGGATTCAGGTTCTGTTCGTCTTGGCGACCGTGTTGTGGGCGGTGCCGTTCACGCGCGCGGGTTTCGGCACCGGGTGGCCAGCCCTGCCTGGCTATTCGTCCGGTCGAGGGTGCCTGACGACGCTCGTTCAATCGAACTGGTACGGCTCGTATGGCACGGTTAGTTTCTCGCACCACTAGCTCTATGATGAGGGTTCTCCGCCACCAGTTGGCTCTGGCGAAGCCTACTATCATGAGTATGGAAACTTGGCGGACTGGTTGGTTGACGCCTCTGACGAGTATACGGTTCAGGATACGTGTGTAAATTCCGGCATTGTGTTCACGCTCTTCCTCCCCTGTGCATTGATTTACCGGGCGCCCTAATCTGCCGCCCGCGTTGACCCGTGCACGCCTTTGGTGAATGGGATTCACGCGAGACCCCCTGCCGCGAGTGAGCGGGCGGCAGCCTTAGTGCCATCCGGCCCGCGCCACGGCTCACTTCGCCCGCTGGCGGGACACCGAGGCAGCGAGGTGCCGGGAGGTAGGCGTCAGTGCGGTAGCCGACCCCGGGGACGCGCCGCGAGGCCGGCAGCCGCCGTCGGCGTCCACCGTCCTCGGAGACAGCGCCCCGAGACAAGCTTGGCCGCACGAGCGATGGCGGGCCAGGCGGCAAGGCTTGGTGCGCAAGGCGACCGGGTAGTCGGGCGGACGGTGCAGCCGTTGCGGGCGACGCTGACGATGACGAACGGCGCTGCGAGAAGGCAGCCGCGCGAAGGCTTCGATGGGTGCTGTAGCGCGTCTTCGATCATTGGGGCTCTCAGCGGGGTTAGGGAAGTTTCGGTATCCGAAGGCCGGGTGCGACGATCGCGGGCGAGAGGCGCCGCAGGACCTCGAGCGACAGGGAGATCTTGATCTGGCGGCAGTGCACCTCGATTTCCCGGCGCTTGTCACTTGACATAGACGCCGCTCTCATTTGATTGCCGTCATGGCGCGAGCGCTCGATTCCTCTCTCGTGATGGAAAACATGGAGGCGGCCGCGCTTGCGGCGAAGGGGATTCCGTGGGGTGAGGCCGAGTGGCTCGCCCGGCAGATCGGGGTCACCCTGGTCGAGTTCGCCGCTCTCATCGGCGTTTCTCAACCGACTCTGTTCCGCCGGCGCAAGGAGC